>NZ_LMCF01000218.1 GCF_001623075.1 Pseudovibrio sp. Ad37 | reverse complement strand
CGCAGCAAGAAGTTATCAAGCACTGTGGCAGGCCGTAGGCCAAGTCTGCGACCTCTTCACAAAGCAAGAGTGCAACAACTTCTTCAAAACAGCTGGATACATGACCGATTAAACGCGACAAGCTCTAAAAGAAAGCCCGGGCAAGGCGTGTAGCCAATGCCGAAGACTCATTACTAACAAGTAGCGCAGGTATTGCCTGCCGCCTTGCTCATCCCGACTTCCGGGAATTCTGGTTCAACACTGCATGGGATGCCATGTGGTGCTGTTGGTGTTTGTGCACACTGTGAGCTAGATCGGAATGCGAATGCGAACGCGCAGGCCGCCCAGTGGAGACTGGCGCAAGAAGATTTCCCCCCCATGACTTCTTACAATATCCCTTGCAATCGCCAGGCCGAGGCCTGAGCCACCGCTGTCCTGATTGCGGGCCGTATCAAGCCTGTGGAAGGGACGGAAGACGTTCTCCCGCTCTTCACGAGGGATACCCGGACCGTCATCATCAACTGTGATGATTAGCCAGTCGGGTGTTCGATTGCCCTTGATGCGCAGCGTCTTGCCATAGCGTGCCGCATTGGAAATCACGTTCAGAAGACAGCGCCGGAAGGCCCGGCCTTTGACGATGACAAGGGGATCTCCGTCGAAGGAGGATGCAACATCAGCGCCAACAACCTCTGCCTCGACCTCCAGATCCTCCAGCATGAGCGAGATATCGACCGGAGCAGGCGGCTCGTCACCATAGCCTTTGGAGAAGGAAAGATAGTCCTCCAACATGCGGTTCATTTCGTCAACGTCTTTACGCAGAGCATCTGCCTCAGGGGACTGAGGAAGAAGAGCAAGCTCAAGACGGAACCGCGTGAGGATGGTTCGCAAGTCATGGCTGACGCCTGCAAGCATGGTCGTGCGCTGATCAACATGGCGCTCAATTCTGCGGCGCATGTCAACGAAGGCAAGAGCGGCACGGCGGACTTCACGAGCCCCATGTGGGCGGAAGTTGGAGACTTGCCGACCTTTGCCGAACTCCTCGGCAGCATCTGCCAGTTGCTCGATTGGCCGGATTTGGTTTCTGAGGAACAAGACCGCGATAATGATCAGAACCAGCGAGGTGGCGACCATCCAGACGATGAAGATGTGAGAGTTTGACGCATATGTCTGGCTGCGACGGGCAATGATGCGGAGCGTCTTGTCCTCAAGCTGGATGCGGATTTCGACGTATTTTGAAGCGCCGACAGTGTCAATCCAAAATGGCTTGCCTATGCGCGCAGCAATCTCGCGGGTCATATACCGATCCACCAGATCAAATAGTGGTTTTGATTTTGGTGGTGGGAGAGGCTCCTTGGGAAGAACCGTAACGGACAGACCCAGCGCACCTGCGCTGATTTGCTTAAGTGTCGCGTAGTTGTCGTCGTGATTATAAGTTTCTGTCATGTCGACAACAGCAGCAATTTGCCGAACGACAGCCTCAGACAGGCGGCGTGTTACCAGATCGTAGTGGCGCTCCATGAAAACGAAAGCGAGGACTGATTGCAGGATGAGGAAGGGGATGACGATGATCAGCAGAGCGCGGACATAAAGGCCCTTCGGAAGCCGATAATGCAGCCAGCTGGTCACCGCGAAGTAGGGCTTTAAAAGCGTTCTGATCCATTGTGGAAGTGTGAACCGGTCTGATAAGCCCATTGTCCTCTCGCTGCTCGCCTGTGCGCTGGCTGCTATAATGGCAGCTAGTTGGTAATAAGCCGATAACCTATCCCACGCACGGTCTGCAGGTATAGGGGATTGCCGGGGTCTTCCTCAATCTTTCTTCTCAAGCGGTTCACCTGAACGTCGATTGTGCGTTCGCCAAGTGCAGCATCTGCTCCCACCAGATCAGTTCGTGCTACAGTTTGACCAGGCTTTTCTGCAAAGGTGTTGAGGATCTGCTTTTCACGGTCTGTCAGGCGGACATGCTCGTCATTGCGTTTTAGTTCTCCGCGTTCTGCGTTGTATTGGAACGGGCCGAACGCCAAGACTTCGAGCTTCATTTTTGGCTTTGGGCCACCTCTGCGGAGGATGGCAGAAATTCTAAGGAGCAATTCGCGTGGTTCAAACGGTTTTGAAACATAATCATCGACGCCAGCTTCCAGTCCTTCAATCCGATCTTCAATATCGGAGCGGGCTGTGAGCATGAGGATGGGGACAGCTTTGGAACGGCGCAGGTCTTTTGCGAGCTCGATTCCGCTTTCGCCCGGCATCATGACGTCCAGAATGAGCAGGTCGAACTCCAGGCCGGATAATCTGCGGCGGGCTTCTTCTGCGTCTCTTGCGACGGTTACCCGAAAACCGCTTTCTCCGAGAAACCTTTGGAGCAGGTCGCGGATACGGCTGTCATCATCAATCAGGAGAATGTGAGGTGCATCATCTTCCAGAAGAGCAGAGCGGGCCACGGTAATTCCTCAATCTGTTTGTTTGGTGATGAGACGGGCAACTTCGCTGCGATCATTCTCATCAATCATAAGATATAAAAACTGGCGGACAATCTCATCACTGCCATCTGGCATCATGGAGATCGCCTTATTAATACGTTGGGACTGGAGTTTGGATAGTCGGGCACAAAATTCTGTACCTTTTTCAGTGGTATATAGCAGGCGCTGACGGCGGTCCAACGCTCCTGGTTCCTGACAAATGAAGTCATCATCCACCAACTGTTTCAAAACACGTCCCAAACTTTGCTTCGTGATTTTTAAAATGTCGAGCAGGTCAGAGACTCTGATTCCGGGGTTTCTGTGCACAAAATGAAGAACACGGTGATGGGCACGACCAAAACCCAGCTCATCGAGAAGCACATCCGGATCACCCGTAAAATCGCGATAAGCGAAGAAAAACAGTTCAATAAGGTCAAACCGTGGTGAATCGCTGTCTTTTTTATTCATTTCCTGTCCCGGATAACTGCCTATTTTTTAATCTTACAAAAAATACGTCAGTCATGTTGACTTATTTCAGAATGATAGTTACAAGTTACTCATCGCTGAAGAAAGGAAAGAACTCAACACGTCGCATGTGCGCAATAGTTGAAAAATTAATTTCTTCGTCGGTTTTACGTCGTGGGTAGGTATTGATCATCTGTAGTTGTAATACGGCTGCTCTGTATACCTGTCCTTTATAAACTCATTGATTTAGCTAGAACACACCTTGACTGGCAAGTCCTTGCCTTGCCTGCACCGTGAATTGTTCGCCATATGGAGAAGAGAAATGGCGGGTATACCCTTTGATCAACTAGAAGGCTCAATCTGGTTGGATGGAAAAATTGTTCCGTGGTCAGAGGCCAAGGTGCACGTGCTCACGCACGGTTTGCACTACGGAAGCAGTGTGTTCGAAGGTCAACGCGCCTATGGTGGCGAGATCTTCAAGCTGGAAGAACACACTAAGCGCTTGCATGCTTCTGCTGAGGTTCTGGGCTTCACTATTCCGTGGGGCGAAGAGCAGATTAACGGTGCGTGTAAACAGATGCTTGCAGAAAACAACTTGACAGACGCTTACCTGCGTCCGGTTGCCTGGCGCGGCAGTGAGATGATGGGCATTTCCGCTCAGTCCAACACCATCCACCTGGCGATTTCTGCCTGGGAGTGGCCAAGCTACTTCTCTCCAGAAGAGCGTTTGAAGGGTATTCGTCTGGATCTGGCGGAATATCGCCGCCCTGATCCAAAGACTGCGCCGTTCAAGTCGAAGGCAGCTGGTTTGTACATGATCTGCACAATCTCCAAGCACGCTGCAGAAGCAAAAGGTTATTCTGATGCTTTGATGCTGGACTGGCAGGGCCGTGTTGCTGAAGCAACTGGTGCCAACGTCTTCTTCATCAAAGACGGGGCAATCCACACTCCGATTGCAGATTGTTTCCTTGATGGTATCACACGCCGCACTGTGATTGATTTGGCACGTGCTCGCGGTATCGAAGTGATTGAGCGTCGTATCATGCCTGAAGAGATGGAAGGCTTTGAACAGTGCTTCCTGACTGGATCAGCTGCTGAAGTGACACCGGTTTCTGAAATCGGACCGCACAGTTTTGCTCCGGGCGATATCACTAAGCTGATGATTGAGGACTACATGGCTGCGGTGCAGCCAGCGAAAGAAGAGTTGCTTGTTGCTAGCTGATTTCTTCGCTGCATAATAATTCAAAACCCGCTGCTTTGACTAAGTAGCGGGCTTTCTTGTCTTATTAGGTTGCGAGTTGTTGCTCTTTCTGCTGCCTGAAGAGCTTGCCGTTTTCAGTTACTAAGACGCAGATCAAACCAAGGACCGAGAACAATGCAGTCCCATAGACGAGCGGTAGTTCAGTCCCGTCATACAGTTTTCCAATGCCAGCGCCAAGTAACGCACCGATTAGTGTGGTGACGAAGCCGATCATCGCTGAGCCTGCGCCAGCAACCCGCCCTAGTGGTTCCATCGCCATGGTGTTGAAGTTTGGGCCAATGAAGCCAAAGAAGAACATTGCCAACGACTGGATTGCAATGAAGGAGACGATGGATAGCGTTCCGCTGAAGGCAATCGCCGCGAGGAGCACCGATGTTGCTGCAAAACCAAGGATCGCCATGTGTGACATTTTTCTCAGGCCGTACTTCTCGACCATCTGAGAGTTCAGGTAGGAGGAGAGGGCCATCGCGATTGATATTGCTGCAAACACGATTGGAAACAGTTCAGCAAGCGCAAAGTGCTCCATGAAGACCTGTTGCGCGGAATTAATGAACGCAAACAGGCAAGCAAAGATAAATGTCATTGCCATCATGTAGCCAACGGTCACGCGTGTTGTAAGAGCTAATCGGTAAGAACTGAGAACAGACCGTAGTTCCAAAGGCCGCTGATTCACAAGGGCGAGGCTTTCGGGAAGTCGCATGACGCACCAGATTAACAGAATTACACCAAATAGGGTGAGAGCAGCGAATACGCCCTGCCATGGAGCGAACCACAGAACAACTTGCCCGAGGAATGGTGCTATCACCGGTGCAATCTGGAACGCTACCATGACCAAGGACATGACCTTGCCCATTTGACGACCGCTGTACCAGTCCCGGATCATTGAGATGGAAGCAACACGTGGTGCAGCTGCGCCTATACCCTGAAGGACGCGAGCTGCGAGCATGTGCTCATAACTTACAGCAAATGTCGAATATATTCCGCCAATGATGTACAGGCTAAGACCAATTAACAATGTGGTTCGGCGACCGATCATATCTGAAAGCGGCCCGAAAAAGAGAGAAGCAAAAGCGAGACCAAGCATATAGGCTGTGATCACCAATTGGCGATCGTTGTCAGAGACGGATAATGCTTTGCTCATGGCTGGAAGAGCCGGAAGCATCATAGACGTCGCAACCGCGTTTAGCGCCATAAGCGCCGCAACAAGGCTGACAATTTCCACAAAGGAAAGCCCAGGATGAGGTACTCGCTCGTGCCGCAGAGATGTGCCTGCGGGCATAAGGGACCTATGTGTTGGGTGTAAGAATGGTAAAGGGTAGTTGACACTACCACAAATTTCTAGTCGAATTTACGCAAAAAAAAGGCTATATCAAGGCAAGATAAGTATAATATATGCGCTTAACATGCATAAATTTTCTAGTTTGCCTTAATGTCTGGAGTTTCTCCAGCGTGCTGCATCGGCATCATCAACTGCTTTGGCCTCGACCCAAGTTCCTTCAGATGTCTCTTTGAGATGCTCCTTCTTCCAGAATGGCGCCTGAGTTTTTAGGAAGTCCATTAGAAAGTCAGAGGCTTCGAAGGCTGCGCGACGATGTGAGCTGGTTGCTATGACTAATACAATATTGTCGCCTGGAGGAATTTTGCCAAAGCGATGAATGATAGTGAGGCCTGTCAGAGGCCAACGTTCAACGGCTTGCTGTGCAAACTTTGAAATTTGAGCTTCGGCCATGCCTGGGTAATGTTCTAGCTCTAGAGCTTCAAGTGTACCGCCTTCATCGCGGCAGAGGCCGGTGAAGGTAACGATAGCTCCGACATCCTTACGGCCTTTGGTGAGGATTTCGGTTTCCGCTAAAACGTCGAAATCTTCAGCCTGAACGCGGACTGTAAATTCTGTGGTGGTGCTGTTTGACATGGTACTCGCAGACTTTGAGATATGCTGGAGGGAAGGTGTTCCTCAACCGCCTGTCATCGGCGGGAAGAATGCAACTTCTTCAGTTCCAGACAATACGTGATCTTCTTCCACATGTTCCTGATTGACTGCGATGCGAATGGTTTCTGGTTGTTCGAAGGCAAACGCATAACCTTCATCACGAGCTGCGAGCCAACTTATCAATTCGCCAGCGGTTTTAACAGTTTCCGGAAGCTCAATGGTTTCCTCAGAAGTTCCAGTGCGCTCACGCAGCCAAGCGAAGTAACGAATTTTCATGAGATTGAGCCCCGGTATTGTGTGGCTTCCTTTTCATGGAAGCCTTGTCTTTTACAGGAATTAGTCTTCAATCAGATGGCCAATTCCGGCGCGAAAGTAGTCATACCCCGTATATAGGGTCAAAATCGCTGCGACCCAAAGTAGCACTATACCAGTCGATGTAGTGTAGGGGAAAACAACATCGCCAGCATCACCTGCGAGCAAAAAGCCTAGGGCAACGAGTTGAACAGTGGTTTTCCATTTAGCCAGTTTGGTAACAGGGACCGAAACACGAAGCTCAGCAAGGAACTCACGCAAGCCAGAAACAAGGATTTCTCGGCAAAGAATGATGATAGCGGCAAAGATAGACCAGTTTCCGATTGTTTGATCCCATGCCAATATAAGTAGGCAAACAGAAACAAGAAGTTTGTCGGCAATTGGGTCCAGCATACGGCCAAGAGCGGACTGTTGCTGCCAAATTCTGGCGAGGTAGCCGTCAAAGAAATCCGTGATTGCAGCTATGAAGAAGATACTTAATGCAATCCAACGGGCGGTGTGGGTTGGGAAATAGAAACACACAGCCAGAGCTGGCACAGCAGCAATACGGCCGTAAGTAAGAATATTTGGAAGAGAAAATATAAGCTTACGGGACATATGAACCTTCAAGTTTACGCGGCTAACAAGCGCTCATAGGCAGGGTGTGCACATCCAAGTGCGTCCTGTCAATTGTAGCACGCTTATTTGTGCAGGACTTCAGGGGAGTATACGGGATTATGTAAACATCCTGTCACCCATTTCGTTAATGATCTGCTTTGCCTTGCGTGAAGAGAACTCTTTTGCTTCATCCTCAGAGCCATGTGTGTCTGCGCGGATAAAGGTGTGTTGCTTGGTCTCTTCACCAAATTGCTTGGTGATGCGGCCCGCAGTTTGCCACTGTCCTCCACGGCGCGAAGGCTCAGAGTAAATCAGATAGCCTTCAAATTCTTCTGCTTTCGCAGTTGGCGCTGAGTTTTCATCTTTTTTGCCGCCAAACAGATTTGAGAAAAAGCCCATGTTTATTCTCCCAGACTAAACGTAGTTTTATTGGTCTACAGGTTCGCACATCATGTCGGAGAGTGCATCCTTGTTTTCACCGGTGGGTTCCCCAAGTTTGCGCATGGACCAGTGTTTTCTGCAAAGCGAGATGTAGGATTCCTCACCGCCGATGACAACCTGATCACCTTCTTCGACAATGTTTCCGCTTTCATCCACGCGGGCCACCATTGTTGCTTTGGATCCGCACCAGCAGATGGTTCTCACTTCGCGGAGGATATCTGCAATGGCGAGGAGTGCGGCACTGCCTGGGAACATCTTGCCCTGAAAATCGGTTCTCAAACCGTAAGCCATTACAGGAATACGAAGATGATCAGCAACATTGGCCAGCTGCCAGACCTGTTCCTCTGTCAGGAATTGCGCTTCATCGATGAAAACGGCATTGAACTGGTGTTCTTTGAGTTGTTCCTCAATACAAGCGAACAGATCAAGCTTTGTGTCGTAGATGAGGGCGTCTGATTTCAAACCTATACGTGATGAAATCTCTCCGACCTTGGTGCGATTGTCGAGGGCTGCTGTGAACAGCAAACTGCGCATGCCGCGTTCCTGATAGTTATAGGAGGCCTGCAATAGCAGAGTGGACTTACCAGCATTCATTGCGGAGAAATTGAAATATAGTTTTGCCATTGGCCCTTCGCGGCGCGGCGCGCCTCATCGCGTTCAATCTGATCAGGTCTTCATACATGGATTCGTGGGAGAGGCCAGAACCCTGGGAGGTTACTCACAAGGTTCCACGGCAAACTTTTAACGTGAGGCGTATCCAGCGACCAAACTTGGTAATTCACGCATGCAGGCTATGGAATGATCTGGCAGAACAGGGGATTGGTTGTTATGCTGCAGAGGGTTAAACCAGACGGACGTGGCGCCGATATTGTTTGCACCTGCGATGTCGTGTTCCAATGAGTCGCCTACGTGGATGAGCTTGTCGGGGCTCATGCCAGCCATTGAAAGCATAGCATCAAAGAGACGGGGGTCCGGTTTTTTGTAGGGATACTCTTCTGCCATCACCACGAAGTCGAAGAGGTGGGCGATACCTGTGCTTTTAGGGCAAGAGTTGCCATTGGTGATAAGTGCTGTCTTGTAGTTTCGCTTCAGTGTTGCGAGCGTTTCTTTGACATGAGGGTAAAAGTAAGGGTCTCCGAAGCGGACTTTCTTGAAGATCTCCAGCGCCTGCTCGGACAAATCCTTAGCATTGCTCAGTGGATTAAGTGCTTGTTCAAATGAAGCTCTTCGAATTTCCAGATAGCGAATGTTGCTGGGGTCTGCGTCTTCAACGAGGGATTTATGTACTTTTTTGAGGCGTTTGGGCGTGATGGGTTTGTCAGAGTAATGGCTTAAAAAACTGGCGGTGGTGATGAGGGCTTCGTCCAGAATTCGTTGAAAATCAAAGAGGGTTTGGTCTGCATCGAAGGATATAAGCAATTCTCGTGGCATTCCAAATTTCCCTCCGAACCGGTCCCTATAAAGTTATTATATGCTTACTTTAGGGTAATATGTGAAGTGTCGCGAAGATTGGAAAATGGTCTGAGCCGACATCTTCGTCAATTATGAGGTCTTTGATTATAATTTCTTCAGAAGAGGTGATGTGATCGACTTTTGATCCCAACACTTTTCCAAGAAATGGATTGATAAAATATCGAGTTGTCTGCGGAATGAGGCTGGTGAACGTTGTTTTCAGCTTCAAATCTGAAAGCAGTTTCTGAAAGGTATCTGACCAGACAGGGGTGTTCCAGTCCCCTAAAACCATAATGGGTGAATCTGTCCGCTGTTCCCGGATGTAATTTGACACGTAATTCATGTAGGTCGTCCGTCCGTCCAGGCGACGTTGACTGCGTGGACTTGCCGGGTGGATTGCATAGAGCTGGATCAGGGTGCCGTTGATGTCGATATCTGCGCTCAGGAACTCGCGCGGGATGTACCCGTTTTGCCCAAGGCCAGGTATATGAACCCGTTTTGAGTTCTTTAGCGGAAATTTGCTGAAGACTGTGAGATCAGTGTCGCGCTTTGCTGGGGGCAGGATAGCGTATTGATAATTCTCTGTAAGGAATGTTTTCAGGCGAGGAGTTGCGCTTGCGGTTTCCTGAAACACGATCAGGTCTGGTTGACGTTTTTCAATCAGCTCTTGCAAGGCCTCCTTCTCGAACTGCATATGCAGGAGATTGAGGCTCATGACGTTGAACGACTTGCTCTTGGGGTGGTTATCCAGAATTGCGACAGGTTGAGTGACGAGACGGATGCTGGTGACCATCCAGAAGCTGGAGATGATCAATCCTAAGAGGCAGAGTAAATGGAGCCAGTGCAGCTTTCTGGCCAGTACGAGCCAGAGAAGGAGACCGACAAAACCTACTGCGATAAGCTGAGGGATGAAGAAAGCTACCGCTTCGCTCAACAGGTTTCCGGGAGCGAATAAAGAGGCGAGGAGCAAGAAGGTGACTGCAAGTGTTCCTGCGCGCACCAGATGAAGCAAGATCGGGGTATTTGGTTTTTTCTTTGATAATACCCTGTCTGAACGCACTGCTCTCACCTTTGGTTGTTAAGTTTTGATGAGAATAGCGTATAGTCGTTTTCTATTTGTGAAAACAATGCGTTATCCCGTGATTATTCGTGGAAGTGGTTGTAGATCAGTTTTGCAATGCTTTCAGAGATTCCCGAAACAGCTCGCAAGTCTTCGATGCCAGCTTTTGAAACTGCTTTTGCTGTGCCGAAGTGACGAAGCAGAACGCGCTTTCTTGTCGGGCCAATACCTGCGATTTCGTCCAGTGGATTTGCGACGATTGCCTTCTTGCGGCGAGCTCTGTGGGAGCCGATCGCGAAGCGGTGTGCCTCATCTCGCATGCGTTGCACAAAGTACAGGACCGGATCACGTTCAGGTAACATGAAACTTTGTTTGCCCGTGACGAAGAACTTCTCGCGTCCTGCATCGCGATCAGGACCTTTTGCGATGCCGACCAATGGGATGTCCGTGATGCCCATCTCTTCGAGTGTTTCGCGAACGGCGCTGAGCTGGCCTTTCCCGCCATCGATCAGCACCAAATCAGGCCATGCAGGGATGTCAGCATTGGATGGTGCGACATCCTGCTCTTCTTCACCGGCTTTTGGCTCAGTTTTTGATTGTGCGGTGAAACGGGCGGCTTGTTCGTAACCTTCCGGGTTTTCCTTCATCAGGCGGGCGAAACGGCGTGAGAGCACTTCTCGCATCATGCCGTAGTCGTCGCCCGGGATCAGGTCTTCTGACTTGATGTTGAATTTTCTGTACTGACCTTTCGCAAAGCCATCAGAGCCCGCAACAATCATTCCGCCAACAGCATTGGTGCCTGAGATGTGGGAGTTGTCGAAAACATCGATGCGACGTGGCGTACGGTCCAGATCAAAGGCTTCAGCGACGCCCTTCAAGAGTTTCAGCTGGCTGGATGTCTCAGCAAGCCTACGGCCAAGAGCGCCCTTGGCATTCGTGAGCGCATGCTCCACCAATTCGCGTTTTTCGCCGCGCTTTGGTATTGCAACTTCGACCTTGCGATTGGCCCTTGCAGAGAGGGCTTCTGCCAGTAGTTCTTGCTCTTCCAATTCATGAGAGAGCAAGACCATACGTGGTGGTGGTTTATCCTCGTAGAACTGGGAGAGGAAGCTCTCCAGAATTTCCGAGGGTTCGTAGCTTTTATCCGCTTTAGGGAAGTATGCACGGTTGCCCCAGTTTTGTCCTGTGCGAAAGAAGAAGACTTGTACGCATGTCTGGCCACCTTCCTGATAGGTGGCGAAAACATCTGCTTCTTCAATGCTCTGCGGATTGATGCCCTGATGACTCTGAACATGTGACAGTGCAGAGATGCGGTCGCGATAGACAGCCGCCTGTTCAAAGTCGAGGTTCTCTGAGGCTTTTTCCATAGCGACTGCCAGGTCTTGTTTGATGAGCTGGCTTTTGCCTGAGAGGAAGGACTTTGCTTCAGCAACAAGTCCTTTGTAGTCCTCAATGGAGATCTCGCCAGTGCATGGTGCTGCACAACGCTTGATTTGATAAAGCAGGCAAGGGCGTGAGCGATTGGAATAGTAGCTGTCGGAGCAGTTGCGGATGAGAAACGCTTTTTGCATGGCATTGATGGTGTCGTTGACAGCGCCAGCGGATGCAAATGGTCCGAAGTAATCACCTTTGCGGGCCCGAGCACCGCGGTGTTTGATCAGGGCAGGGGCTTCATGGTCGGCACTGATCAGAATGTATGGAAAGGACTTGTCGTCGCGTAGAAGTACGTTGAAGCGAGGGCGCAAACGCTTGATGAGGTTTGCTTCCAGCAGCAAGGCTTCTGGTTCTGTGCGGGTTTCAACAAACTCCATGGCAGCGGTTGCCATGATCATCCGCATAATGCGGTTGGATTGGCCCTGAAGCCGAGTGTAACTTGTGACGCGCTTCTTCAGTGACCGGGCTTTGCCCACATAGAGGACTTCGCCGTCCTCATCAAACATGCGGTAGACGCCGGGGCCAAGGGGCAAGCGTTTTACGAAGTCTGCAATGACTTCAACACCCTTTACGCCAGGTTTGCGTGGCGCGGCATTGCTTTCAAACTGGATGTCTGGATTGCTTTGGGGCACATCGACATTGTCTTCTGCTTGAGCAGGCATGTCAGATGTGTCTTTAGCCATGATCCAATTACTCTCGGTGTATGCTGAAATAAAATATGGAAACGCACCTTATCCGATTCAACGGCAGGTGCGGTCTCTCAGAAGTGTTTTAGTTGTGTGTCCTAGATGAAATCCAGAGCAAATACGCCGTAGATGTAAGCGACATAGGCAACGCTAAGGAATATGCCCCATGCTTTGCCGAGGCACAGACGCTTGGCGGCAAAGATATACAGCAGTACGGCACAGGCTAGCATGACCCAGATGTCGTAGACGAGGATTTGTTCTGGGATCGGGATTGGAATGATTGTGACCGTGATGCCCATGATCGCCAGCAGATTAAATACATTTGAGCCAATGACGTTGCCGAGAGCCACTGCTGAATGCTGACGGAGGGCTGCCATGACGGTTGTTGCAAGCTCTGGCAGCGAGGTGCCAAGTGCAACGACAGTTAGACCGATGACGGCATCGGACACGCCCCAGGATGATGCCACATCAGTTGCCCCGGAGATCGTCAGTTGAGCTCCAAGCGGCAGGCCGATCAGGCCCAGAACGAGGAAGAGTGCTGCAATCGCTTTATTTTCTGGAACGGAATCGACGTCGAGATCGTCTTCTTCATCTCCTTCAGAAGCCGTTACACAGCAAGAGTCGTTCTCTTTTTTATGCTTCTTGGTTGCGCGGACTGAATCTCCCAGAAAGATTAGAAGCAAAACAAGAAGGCCGATACCTGCATAATGGGTTAGCGTACCCATGAAGCAGAGTGCTGCAAAAATGACGGAGACCACAAGCATGAACAGAGCGTTTCTGTGAGCTCCATTTTCATCGCATGGCGTTGTTGCGATCAGAGCAGGTACACCAAGAACCAGCAGTACGTTTGCGATGTTGGAGCCGACAACGTTACCGATTGCAACACCGCTGACACCGTCGAGAGCAGCTTTTAAAGAGATAAAGAGTTCTGGTGCAGAGGTACCAAAGGCGACAATGGTCAAACCGATGATGAGAGTTGGAATTCCCAGAGCCTGAGCAATTGACACAGCGCCGCGTACAAGCAAGTCACCGGCAAAAATCAATAGTGCGAGACCTCCGAGGAGGGCAGCATATGAGAAAAGCATAGGCTGAAATTCCAATTATGTAAGGTTATTTGCTACGCCAAAGGGGGCATACAGGAGTCTGACCGGGTATATAGACAGGTTTGCCGCGTTCTTGAAGTGTCTCAGATCACTTTTGACACCAGATCTCTGCAAAAATTTCAGTCGGTAGAATTGATCACAGCTTGTGTATAGTAAAATGGCCACTCAAATAGTATGCATTACCTAGCGTAAACAACAGGTTGTCAAAGGTGCCATATTCTTTCTGTAGTTTGCCTTGAATTAACCAGAATTCGTGTCAGATCCAGCCACAAAGTCAAATCATACCTTTCTCCATCCTGGGGCGGTCTCATTTGATCGCCTTCCCCCAGCGGATGCGTTTCATGCGCTCCGTTTATAATTTGTTGGAGAATGATACATGCTGCGTATTGCGTCTTGTACCGCTATCGCTTTCGGTCTGATGGCCGGCACTTCCCTTGCTGCTGACCTCCCTCAGCCAGTACAGCCAAGTCAGCCAGAAATTTCTTATGAAACACCAGCGACCTTTTCTGCGTATGACTGGTCTGGTGCTTACATTGGTGCCAACGCTGGTTGGGGATTCCTCGGCGCTGATGGCAAAAGCGGTGCATCCGGTGCATTGGATGACGACCAGAATGGTGTAACTGCGGGCGTTCATGCCGGTTACAACTTCATGGTTGCTCCAAGTGTTGTCCTGGGTGCTGAAGCTGACATTCAGTACAACGACCTTGAAGAGAAAAGCGCTGGCGTAGAGCTGCAGTCCGACTGGAATGCAACCGTTCGCGCTCGTGCAGGTTACGCTCTCGACCGTACGCTTGTATACGGTACAGGTGGTGCTGCATTCAAAGATCTGACTGCAAAATCCTCTGCAGGCAAAGATGACACAATCGCAATTGGTTACGTTGTAGGTGCTGGTGTTGAACACGCAGTAACCGACACTCTGACTGCTCGCCTTGAATACCTCTATCAGGACTTCGGCGATCAGAAGTTTGACTTCGGTGGCAACACTGAGAAAACTAAGATTGATGAAAATCTGGTACGCGCAGGCGTTTCCATGAAGTTCTAATTGAACTGATTTTCTGCTTTAAAGGCGCATGCTTCCGGCATGCGCCTTTTTCGTTTTTAGCTTCTCTCAAGCATTTCTGGTGTCTGTGTTTCGTTGTAGGCCGGAACCTGCGCAACAAAAGCATCATGCCAGCGAACCAGTTTCGGGTTGTTCTGTCGCCATTCCCCATTCGCTCGTAAATCGAGATAACCTAATGAGCAAGCAAGTGCGATCTGGGCACAGTCCGGAATGCCGTTGGTTTCTGTTGGAGTTGGCAAAGGATGGTCATTGAAGGCTTTCAATGTGCGATCAACTTTTCCTTGCTGACGGTCGATCCAGGTCCGGTTCCAGTGTTCTTCCGGGTGGTTCCTTGTTTCAATCTGAGCTTGAATGGCGGCATCAGTGATGCCATCTGCCATTGCCTGTTTCGTAAGGACTGAGATGCGGGTGCCGTCTGGCGGGATGATCTTGCCTCCACCAGCCAGAGTGTCGAGCAGCTCCAATGCGACGCGGCTGTCGTAGACTACATCGCCATTTTCCAGCAGAAGTGTTGGGACTTTTGCAAGTGGGTTTTGTTCGTACAAAGAGCCTTCGGATGCTCTTGTGTCAGCCCAATCGACTTTCACCTGTTCCTGAAGTTCCAGAACAGCAGCAGCGATACGCGCTTTGCGTCCATAAGGGGAGGTTGGTGACGTGCGGAGGATGACCATTCTGCCTAAACTCCCGGCTCAGCTTTGGTTTTGTCGAATGAAGGTACGCTAGAAGCGAAGTCATCCAGCCAAGCAACGAGTGTCGGATAGGATTTACGCCATTCACCTGCGAAACGAAGATCAAGGTATCCAAGAGCACAGGCCAGGGCTATCTGAGCTGCATCCGGAGAATTATGCTGGACCTTTGGCAGAGGGTTGTTTTCGAAGGCTGTCAGTGCGCGATCAACCTTTGCCTGCTGGTAGTCCACCCAGTCCTGATGCTTCTTTTCTTCCGGGCGCATACGGCTTTCATAAACGATTTGGATTGCCGCATCGCAGATACCATCTGCAAGGGCTTGTTTGGTCAGAATTTCAAATCGTTCAGCACCTGCTGGAAACAGCTTTTCGCCACCAGCCGTATAGTCCAGATATTCAGTGATGACGCGGCTGTCGTAGAGTACGTTGCCGTCTTCAAGGACAAGACACGGGATTTTGCCGAGCGGGTTTTGCTGGCGGAGCGTGTCATTGGGATCGAGTGTCTGCGCGACTTCAATATTCACTTTGTCTGCGAAGCCTAGCACGTACAGTGCGAGCTTGATTTTGCGACCAAAGGGAGAAGCGCTGGAGGAACGGAGAGTTTGCATGGCAGCCACCTGTAAAACACTAGATCATGTTGCAACGCGCATCCTTATCCGAAACCCGGAGGTGCATTCGGTGATACGCTCTAGGAGAATTGAGTGGTCTGCACGATATCCGTGTTTCTTCCAATAATGCAAGGGACTTCGATTTGATTGTGTCAGAGCTTGCGGTTACTGGGCGAGCTCCTTCGCAAAATGCTCGACAGCATTCCAATCGGTAAATTCGACAGTGAGTTTGGGGTCTGTCGGGCCATTGGTCATCTTCATGATGAGTTGGATCATCACTCGATCCCACGGCTTGTAGTCAGGATAGTTGAGAGCACCTGCAAAGACAGCAACCTTCTTTGGCTCAAACTTCGATTTCTCCAAGTATTTCCTGAGGTATGCGTTGGTTTGCGGGGTGCTCTTCTCCGGCTTTCGGGCCGTCAGGTTGACTGAAAAGAAAGCTGTATGTGCCTGATTCAGTTCGGCCAAATTGCGGCTGACAAACTGGCGAACCGGACGTAAGTGGAAGCCATAGCGGATAGGGGCTCCAATGAGAATTCGGTTGTCCTTCAAATCAGTTGGGAGCTGTTCCACCCCTGTTACAAGAGGGAGGAAGACGATCTTTTCTCCATTCTTTTCAAGAAACTCTGAGATCTTGCCAATTATTTTTTTAGTCTGGCCGTCATGACTGGCGTAGGCGAGATAGTATTTCATCAGTTGTGAACCCGTAGGACTGTGCTGAGATCGAATATAAATCTCATGTGCACACAGTCCTAGGAGGCATGATGTAGCAAGGCGTTGCGTTAGCGGGGTATGATTTCCTGCTCTGGTCGAACTGTCCGGCATTCGCCATCGTAGACCCTGAACTTGTCGAGGCCGTCAAGGCAAGCTTTGACGCCCCATGAAAGGCCAAGGAAGCCATCATACTGCACCAGTGCGTAATAGATGCGGTGGCGGGTGTCGTCGCTTAGTGTTGCTACGCCATTGCAATAGCGGCGGCCCACTGGGCTTGGGCGTCTGATTGTGAAATCTGACTCGCGAATTTCTTCGATCAGCTTGATCTCTAATCCGTCATAATAACTTGGAACAGCACGTGCGATTTGCCGTGCGACGGCTCTTTGCGCCTTGCCTGAGTCACAGGCTGGCAGATAGTCGCCGGACCAACCGAAATAGACTTTCTCATTAGGATCGATGAAATCCTCTTCGTCTATCTGCGGGATGGTTGTGTCATAGCTCCCCGGAGGAACGAGATCAGCAGCAAATGTCGTTCCGGTGGCAACACTCAGTACAGTTGCAGTCAGTAGGGTCAGGATTGATCTCGCGCGCATTAACACTCTCCACGGAAAGGCTGGCTGGTCTGAAGCAGCGGACAGCTGCCTGCAGGAAGCGTTTATGCACCAGCCTCTTTGTGAGGCGCGACGAGATACTAAAAAGCGCATGAGCTTTGGCCCTGCGCTTCTAGCAATCAGTGATTTGCTGTTTTGGGTCAATCAAAGGTTCTGAGGGGTTACTCAGGAATAACCTGTTCCACGTTCCATGACGGGTTGATGCCTTGCGTCAGAGTTTTGCAGAGCCATGGCAGAGCGGTGTTCATGTCTTTTGTGAGTGTCCAAGGAGGATTGATGACCATCATCCCGCTGGCCTTCATTGGCACGTCCTTGCTGACTTTACCTGCCGACAATTCGATTTTCACAGTGTTGCGGATGCCAGCTTCGTCAAGCGTAGCAATGAGTTGTCGAACTGCACTGAAGTTTTTGACTGGATACCAAATGGCAAATGTTCCAGTTGGCCATCTCTTCCAACCGCGGATAACGCCATCTGCAACGCGTGCGAATTCATCTTCCACTTCGAACGCCGGATCGATCAGGACGACACCGCGTCTTTCTTTTGGGGGGAGGAAGCTACCCAATGCGAGCCAGGCATCCAGTGCAATCACCTTGACCTTTTTGTCCCCGCCGTAATTGTTCTTCAGCTCTTCAAAATCTTCTGGATGAAGTTCTGTGAGTGTCAGACGGTCCTGTTTTCTGGCGAGCATACAGGCAATTTCAGGGGAGCCGGGGTAAAATTTTACGCCGCCACCCGGGTTGAGAGTCTCGACTGTCTCCAGCCAGGGAGCGAGAACTTCCTTCACAGGAACTGGCGCATCGCCAAGATTTTCCAGCACTTTGCCGATGCCTTGCTGCCACTCTCCGGTTTTCTGGGCCTCTTCAGAGGTCAGATCATACAGGCCAATTCCGGCATGCGTGTCCAGTACTCTGTAGGCTCCATCTTTTTTCTGGAGGTACTTCAAGATGTTGGCGAGGACGATATGTTTGAGTACATCGCCAATGTTGCCTGCGTGGTAAATGTGCCGGTAGTTCATGGTGGGCGCCTGTTGGCCTTTATCGTGCGCTGCTGCCAGGGTGGAGTTCTCTAGAGGCGCTCTTGTTAATAGGTTTGTTGTCGGCCTTATAGTCTGATGGTGGGCAGGGACACAAGCCGCAAAGCTCTCTACTGAGCCCAAAACTAAAGGCAGCAAAGTGCTGCCTTTAGTAAATCAACAGTGCAAGTCCAAGGTGGTTAGTCCTGGCCTATGCTGTCAAAGTCGTCGCGCATCTCTGGCTGAGATTCAGCTGTTTCAGATGAAACTGCAGTGCCGTCTTCCAGTCGCAGTTCAACTGCCTTTGGACCTTTGCCCCGGCGATCAGGTTCTGTCTCAAAGGAAATCCGCTGCCCACTATCAAGGGTTGTCAGACCGGAGCGCTCAACAGCTGAGATATGGACGAATACATCGCTTTCGCCATTATCTGGTGTGATGAAACCGAAGCCTTTATCCAACTTGAAGAACTTGACAGTGCCAGACTGGCGAGGTCCCCGTTCAACTGGTGGGTAGCTGCGTCGTCCGCCTCCACCACCGTTTGGTCCGTCCCGGAAGCCACCGCCTCCGCCATCACGGTTGCCATACCCGCCACCACGATCATTGTCGCCATGCCCGCTCGCGCGATGGTCGTTATTCCGGTCTCCGCCGTATCCTCCCGGACTGCGGTTACCGTAGGGACCCCTGCGTTCATTTTCCACCACAGGAGGCGCGTAGGCGCCTCGCTCAGAATCTCCAGGAAAATATGCTGGTGCCCCAAACTCCGGGCCGAAATTCTGCGAATCCCCAAATTCGCGCTTGCCGCCTCGCTTGCTGCGTGGACGACGACCCGAATTCCCATTATGCATTACAATATCGCCTTTCCTGCGGATTTAAACCTGCCAGTATCCGCATGTACTCGCTTTCTCAAAGCCAATTGCCCGTCCGAAAACACACAAAGTAATAATCAAATGTCTTAGTGGGGCTTTGGTTAAGAGCTCCTACCTGCCTTGCATCGCAAACAATCCCTAATTGCTTGGCCGGGTAATAATAGTGGCCAGTTCAACATAGGCAGTCTTTACGTATGCGCGGCATATCATAGGGTTCAGTTTGGTAATAGGGCAAGCTTTTCCTAGGGAAGGTGGAGGTAAAACCCTATGAAATTGGGGGTATAGCCAGAAATGGGAGGATAAAAGCCTATTATTTACATCTAAAATATCGAATAATTTTGCGAAGACAAATGATATTTGCATGTTTGATTGTCGCTGCAATTATAAATGGTATTTGCATAGGGTTAGTTTTGGGGTTGTATTTAAAAACCGTAATATTAGCAGGTTTCTGAAAGGGCTGAGAGTAGCTCAGCATATCTGATTACTGTATGGTGCGAAGAACTCGGAATTTGGAGATGAAGCACTTATGAGTGATGCCAGCAATAAAGCAGATCTGACGGGAATTCAGATAACTGTTGTTCCGGTCACTGCCTTCCAGCAGAACTGTAGCATCGTGTGGAACAAGAATACGCGCAAAGCTGTTGTTGTTGATCCGGGTGGAGATGTGGATCACATTCTTGCTGCGCTTAAAGAGCTGGATGTGACTGTAGAGCATATCCTCATCACTCATGGGCATATCGACCATATCGGCGGTGCTGCTGAACTGGCAGAGACGCTGGATGTTAAAGTGATTGGCCCGCATGAAGATGATCATCCGCTGATTGATCGTGTTGAAGATCAGGCCAAGCAGTTTGGATTAGATGCAGTCAAGAAAGTAGAGCCAGATCAATGGCTTGTTGAAGGTGATGTCGTCACTGCTGCGGGAGCTGAATTTCAGGTTCTACACTGCCCAGGCCATGCGCCGGGGCATGTTGTGTTTTACAACAAGGATCTGAAGCTGGCGATTTCGGGTGATGTGTTGTTTGCAGGGTCGATTGGGCGAACTGATCTGCCGGGTGGTGATCATGATACGCTTATCGCCTCAATCAAGGAAAAGCTTTTGCCGCTGGGTGATGACATTACGTTCCTGCCAGGACATGGACCAGCTTCTTCGCTTGGCCACGAAAGGCTGAACAATCCATATCTGAAGTAGTCGGCGGCTATTTGAGAGTTTGAGTTCCCCTTTTTTATCGAAGGATTGCCTGGAGTTCGTCGATGCGCTCGTTGATGAGCCAGCCGTAGTAATTTTCTCGTGGCAAATGTGCTGGTGTTATTCTGCGCTTGTTCCGATAGGAAATAGCGCGTTCCCAAGGGTTTCCGAGATTATATAGGGTCGATGTGATGCCAGGGTTTTCGGAGATATCGACGTTAGCGACCTTTTTGTAAGCGTTGATGGCGTCCCTTAGCACTGCTGCAGTGTAGTGAATTGATTTGTTTGGATCCATCACCGTTTTATAAAGGCCAGAGGCATCTTTTGAGCTGAGTTTTGGCAGGCCGCTGATGCTGCTGACCATGTCATTCATCTTTAGGGCCGTAAGTGGCGTTATCTGACCTAAACCGAAGCTTTGGCCTGCGAACATTGGTCTGAAAAAAGCTCTGTGAAAAGGCTCTCGCGGATAGCGGATCGAGCCGATTGTTTTGCCCATAAACCTTGTGTTCCAAATGAGTTCGTAGCATCTCCACCGGCTGTTGCTGGTTTCCTGGCGGCGGCATGTGTTGAATTGCGGGCGCTTTACAAAACTCCAGACTTTCTCGCCGTCATGTTGGAAAGAAATGGGAATTCGCGCGTATTGCAGAGCCTTCATGTAATAGCCCTGAGCGCTGTCGAGGCTATCATAATTGTAGGTATGCTCTCCAACGATCGCACCCAGGATGTGGACCGGGTCTATGTTGTACAGACTGGCGACCTTCTTGATGTTCTTGATCAGGCGGCCTTCTCGTTTAAGCACTTTAAGAATGCGCTGAAACTTTTTTTCATAGGTTCGCTTGAAGGCTTTGGTACGCGTTGCAGAAGCGCTGGGGATGGTCGGCTGACTTTGGAGGCGATTGCCAGAGGGAACCACAAGCGGAACATTTGCCTGTGCTGAGCTTAACAATAAGTCAGGTGAAGATAAGACTAGGGCCGTTACTAAAAAGAATGCACTTGCTTTTATAGGTATTATCATAGCAATCGAACTCTGCACTATTAATCGCTGTTGATTTTGATTGCTTGATACGTATCTGAATTGTCCTAAAAATCTATTCAGATTCTATGTTTTGCTTTCTAGCGTAAGTAAGTTGTTGCTTTTTACAACTGTGGCCACTTAGGTATTGCTTGAATTCATTGGCGACAGAGATGCGCACTTGTATTACGCCGCTTTGAATAAAGCCGAGTTCTGCTGCAGCAGCTTTGGAAATATCAATCAGGCGGTTTTGGGCATATGGGCCGCGATCATTGATCCGGACCGTCAAAGACTTGCCGTTTGACAGATTGGTTACAAGCACTCTTGTACCCATCGGCAATGTCAGATGAGCAGCTGTGAGCTTTGCTGGGTCCATCTTTTCCCCATTCGCTGTTTGAGAGTTGAGGGCATACCAGGATGCTTCTCCGCATTGGGCGGTTCTTTTTATTTCCACCTGATGAGGGCGCAAGATGAAGGCGACAGACACTATCAAGATAGCGGCGATGAACAGAAGGAGAGCAGAGATGCGACTACCGCGATGGGTTAAGCCTTTATTGTTCCAAGACATTCTGAAGCCTATTGGCAATTTAGCTACGTCAATTATACAGGGTTTCCCTTGTTTTAGGGACCAGAGAGATTTTCTGTGTTGTTGAGTTGGTTTATGTAGATTGAAAAAAATGATCACGTTTGTAGCGGTGCGTACCGCGCGAACATATTCCGGATAGGGGAATAAAGTGCAGCAAAAGCTATTGACTGGAAGACTTATCCTCGCGGATGTCGCCCGCGGCCTCGCGCTCCTGACAATGGCAATCTATCATTTCTCCTGGGATCTTTCTTGGTTTGGTGTTGTCGACTGGGATGTTTCCGGTTCGCCAGGTTGGCGGTTGTTCGCGCAATTGATTGCGGGCAGTTTTCTGTTTCTGGTTGGGTTCAGTCTGGTGCTGGCGCATAAAAGCGGTATCCGCTGGGAGAGTTTCTGGCGTCGAGAGATAAAGGTGGCAGTTGCTGCGCTTGCGGTTTCGGTTGCGACTTATTTTATCTTTCAGGATCAGTGGGTTAGATTTGGAATTTTACATTCAATCGTGGTGTCGAGCCTTCTTGCCCTGCCGTTTTTGCGTGTTCATTACGTGTTTGCGTTGCTATGTGGGGCAGGGGTGATCCTTCTCTACCACTGGCTCGGGGATTATGTGCTGCCATACCGGCAGTTTTTCTGGCTTGGGCTCAACTCCTTACCTGAAGTTTCCGTTGATTATGTGCCACTTATTCCTTGGTTTGGGCCAGTGCTTTTGGGCATCGGGTGCGGGGATATCCTGCATCGCTATAATCTTTTGCGGTTTTTGCGCGGTTCTGCGTTTCCGAGCGTTATTTCGCGTTGTTTTGCGTGGTTCGGTCGACATTCCCTTGCGACCTACCTTCTGCACCAGCCGGTCCTGTTCGGGATCGTTTGGGCTGGTGTGACTGCTGGAGTGATTGGTACCAGTGGCGATGTTCAGGTCAGGAGCTTTCAGCAATCTTGCGTGATGGCTTGTAGTCAGACCGTGGATGCCAGGCAGTGTGAGCAGGCGTGTCGGTGTACCTCCTCTGAAATAAAAGAGCGAGGCATGTGGGAGGACTTGCTGACAAGACCGAATGATGCGGATGTGCGTGAAATCGCGCAGCAGGTCTTTCAGGTGTGTCTGCGCCGGTAAGTTCGGCATCCCTTTGCGATATGATTTTATCCCCCTGCTTCAAGGAAGATATGCCCGCGTTAAGCTGATTTAGCCGATCTGTTTGTGAATCAGTCAGGCAGAGCTCTCTGAAATTTCGGAGAGTTGGGCATCAACTATTCTGGTGCGCAGCTATTCCTCTGAAAAAATATACATTTTCTGGCCGCTGAAATCTCAAGGGGGCATTCATGAGGTCTTCCTTTCCTAAAAGGCTGTGTTTTTGCGCTCTTACCTATACGTAAGTTTTGGAATTGAATGAGATTTTCACAATCTGAGCTGAGATGTCGTTTCTATGAGTAAGTCATAGTTTGCTCAATTGTGTAGCTGACATAAAGTTATCTTCAGAAGAAAAATACTCAAAACTACAGATAGATGGTATTGACCACAATAAATGTACGGATAATATATCACTCGGTAAATATACGCAGTTATTATGAAGTGATGTTGAGATTTTCGTGCTTGTGGGGGGGAGTATAGTCGTAATCTATGCTCAAATAATGTTTTAAACATAGCGTACCTCCATGAGGTGAGCTCTTCTTTCACGACATATCTTCGCATCCCTTCAGGAGTGAGACCGGTTTTGGGGAATTACCGGAAGCTCACGAGTATGGGGGAAGAGAATGCGGGTTTTGAAGAATGCAGGCCGAGGCCTTGCAGCAGGCTGCTTTGTGCTGGCCGGATCAAGTGCTGCCTTTGCGGGTGCGTGGGATAATATGGGAGTTGGATCCCTTGATCTGCTGTTCGCGCCAGAAAAATTTGTGGTTGAAGGTGGGGCGACCTACTTTGACCGGAATGTTGATTACAAGGTGAAGAGTGCAAAGGCGCAAGGCGGGGCTGATGTTGGCGTTGGCCCTATCGCTTCCAATTCGACCAACGAACGTACCACTCCAAATATTTGGAACTATCAGGTCGGCGTAAAGGCTACTTTGATGGAAAATCTGGATTGTCTTGGGCGCACATATAATCCATTTGGGATTACAGAAGAAATGGATCCTACCTGGGCGGGCCGTTATGGGGGGTATAAGACTGAGGCAGGTACATTCGGATTAGATGCAACTTGCGCGTATAAGTTTCAAATTGATGGCAGTAGTAATTTCAGGGCGATTATTGGTGTTAAGGCTTTGGACTTAACTTACGATTCTGATGGAGTGGTCCTTGGTGTTGCTTTAGCAAGTGGTCTTGTTGGGACACCTCTAGAAACTGCTCACGATCTTGGAAGCCGTACAGCTCCAAATGGAAATACATATAGTGATTTTGTCTCTGGTGCTTCTTTAAAATCCAAGGGTATGAGTTGGGGATGGCGTGCAGGCGTTGCTTATGAAATTCCTCAATACGCAATGAGAGCCAGCCTTGTATACGATTCAGAAATTGAATTTGACCTTGAAGGTGAAACCTACGTCAATGATGTTCCGTTGAAACCTATTGCTGGTGGAGGAACGACCAATATTCCTGGAACTGCTTTTGCTTCTCTGACGTTGCCTCAATCAGTTGAATTGAATGTTCAGTCAGGCATAGCGCCTGGGTGGTTGGCAACTTTCGGTGTCAAATGGATGGATTGGTCTGTCATTGATAGTCTTGTTTTGACGGATGCAAAGGGCGACAAAAAGACTGATCGGGCTCTGAACTTCAAAGACGGATGGACTGTTAAGGCAGGTGTCGGCCACAAGCTCAATGAAAAATTGAGTCTTGGCAGCTCAGTGCAATGGGACCGCGGTGTCGGGGGGAGTTATTCTGATACCTACACACTAGGGCTTGGTGGGTCTTATGCACTCAATGATAAGGTCAAGGTCATTCTCGGTGGTGCGGCAATCTATAAAACCTCTGGTGCGGGTGATGCTAACAATCTGGCTAGTGGGGCTGAAAATAACTATGAGTATGATTCTTCTTGGAATTACGCGCTGAATACAAAATTGCGCATAGCGTTCTAAATAAGTTCAAAAAACTCAAATACAAAGCCGGGGGCGTTGTCTCCGGCTTTTTTTGTTTTGGGTGCTCGTGCCGGGATTTTAGGGGAATCCTTCATTGTGTGTGATTTGTGCAAGATGCAGCTCAATTTGTGCTGTTTATGCAACAGTTTTGTGGAGAAATGAGCATGTTGGATTGTTGGAAAACCTATCCCAAAACTCTTAAGTAACTTACGTATAGGTAAGTTTGACTATCGTCTAATGCTTAGTCGCTCTTTGCGATTAACTGGCCTTTGTTTGAGAATAGTAATATAACATCATAATTTACCTTAGGTCATATTAAAGTCTAGAAAAGCTTACCCAAGCGAAATAGTGTAGTATTTATACTATGGGAGGGGTGATTATTTCTCCCGATGCGTTATGCATGCAGTCAGAACTATATCAGTTTGCTCTGCAAATTGGTGGGATTGCACTGGCGCGAGACACGTTGATGCTCGTTGAGTGCGGATTGCAGGATTATCGCATTGGGGCGAAACGCACTGCATTCCGCATCTTAAGCAAGTGCTCCCAACTGAATGAACCTAAAATCGGTGTTTTAAACACTGTGTACGGGGAAACATAAGGGGGAGAGGGCATGCGTGTTCTCAAGACATTGGCTCAGACAACCGTTCTGGGCTGCGCGGTATCCATGATTCCTGCTGCTGCATTTGCAGGCGGTTGGTCCACTGAAGGCATTGCAGACTACGATTTGCTGTTTGCTGACGGCAAGTTCGTTGTTGAAACTCAGGCGACTTATGCAGACCGTAACGTTGACTTCAAGAATGCGAAGACAAACCAGACTGGTCGGCCAGAAGACACAACTAACTCATCCGCTGATGACATTGCACCGAACATCGCAGTGTTTTCTGGTGCCGTAAAAGTAGAGCTGCTGGAAAATCTAGACCTGTACGCTCGTCTCAACCAACCTTATCTAATCCGCGAGCAACCTGGATTTGATTGGAACGGCCGTTATGCCATTGGTGAAACAAATGCAGATGCCTTGGGCTTCGATGCAATGCTGAGCTACAAGCACGAAGTGAGCAAGGGTAACTTCGTGCGTGTATTTGGTGGTCTACGCTCTGTTACGGTTGATTATGAGCAGTTGTCCAAGACACTGGCTCCTGTTATCGATCCTGGTACTGGCCTTCCTATTGGTACTGTTGATCTGGATACAGATATTAATGTGGATTCAAAACGAGAATACGGCTTTCGTATTGGTGCAGCATTCGAAAAACCAGAGATCGCGTTACGTGCGATGATCGCGTATGAGTCCGCAATTGATGTGGAGCTTGATGGCGCGCTTTCCATTCAGAATGTTGGAAGTTTTGGTTCAAATGCAGAAGCGACGCTTCCTCAGTCAATTGAAGCGAAGGTTCAGACCGGTATCGCTCCTAAATGGTTGGCGTCCCTCGGTGTTAAGTGGACTGATTGGAGCGTACTTAATGAGCTTGCTGTTGATGTGGCTTCTCCAGGTGGCCCAGTACCAACAAAAGTAGTTCGTGATCTTGGTTATTCTGATGGTTGGATTGTTGAAGCTGGTATTGGTCATCAGTTGACAGACAAACTGAGCCTCGGAAGCAGTGTTACTTGGGACAAGGGTATCGGAGGCCCTTACTCTGATACATATTCGCTTAGCCTGGGTGGTAGTTATGACTTCGCGAAGAACGTGAAGTTTACACTCGGTGGTCGAGCAATCTTCAAAACCTCAGGTGAAGGTAGCTATGACATTGCTAAGACTGGAGCTGTGAACTCTCAGGTTAACACCGATTACGAATACGACTCCTCCTGGAACTTTGCGGTTTCCTCTAAACTCCGCGTAGCGTTCTAAGCTTTTGTATCTTTGAGAATTATGGGGCCGGGGATGGTGATCTCTGGCCCTTTTTTATTTTGGGACTGAGGCGATGAGGTGGCATTCGTAGCGGTTGTTGCTGCTGAAGCGGATTTCGACAGATGGTTGTTTAAACTTACTGTTGATGCGAAAGATCACGGCTTGAGCGCCGAGGCTTGAAAGATGGTCGGGTAGTTTGTTGCTGAAGAATTTGTAGTGAGCTTTGATTGGGTGGGCTGTCATTTTGATGACTTCACCGGCAACAGCGATTTCAACAAATGTGTAGGTTGAGGTGGTGTCGATTTCATAATCGATAAACACTGCCGTTCCACGAAACTCATCATAAATTTCCTGACAATGGTCGGTCATTGCTGAGGAGGCTGCCCCGGCACTCACTGCTGTTCCAAAGTGGGCGATGGGTAGCATGAGTTCTTCTGTGATCAGTCGTGCATTTGCCATGCCAGCTGAGCCCAAGTGGACTGCAGCAGCTATGCACAGCACCACCGCTTTTTCGCGAAGTGGTTTGTTGTGACAGGCGATTGCTGGGAAAGGCATTTGCCTTACTGTCTCAGCTTGAAGGCTTCAGTGCTCAAAAAGCATTTGTCTGTTGGTTGGTCTCCAGCTGCGATGATGTGCACCACTTCATCGTCGAAGTCGTCTTCCATTGTAAAGATGACCCTTAGAAACCCTTTGCTTTTCAAGATATCTGGCATCTTGTCTGAGGTGAAGGAATAGGTTTCCGGTATGCCGAGAGGGGTGAGCCTGACTTCAGTGCTTTCCACCAGTGCCACTGCTCTGTTTTGGGTTGGGCTGATCTGATATTCGACGAAAACTTCCTTGCCCATACCGAACTCGTACTTTTTCTCGCAGGCCTCTGTCACAGCCGGGTCTGATGAGCCGTCTTCCTTTAGGCCAATGATGAAATTGAGCGGGACGAGGACTTCGCCACTGACGTTTTTGGAAGGCGCGGCTTGGGACGCTGTGGTGAGGAAAAGAGAGGCGGCAATGATGGTGAGTGTACCAACTCCGAAATGTAGCTTTGTCATTCTTATTAATCCTGCTCGGTATGAGAAATGAGCGTCAAGCTGGTGTGAGAGCGATTTTGCGGTTGGTTTCATTGAATGGAACACGCTCTGGCTGTTGTGGTGCAGTCTGCGGCAACCTCAGGCATCACTCAATTCAATGCGGTCAGTCTGGTTAAGAGAAGGCAACGGGTTCTTTCAAATCTTTGCTGAGAAATTAAGAGGATGATTACACGAGAGTGATGGAACGAACTAAGAACATACTTTCTTTTCCAAATGACTCACGGCATAGTGCACCCATGACTAAGCGCCCTACAAAATCTTCCAGTTCTTCTTCATTGCCTGAAGCTGAGGGGTCCTCCTCTGGCTTTGGGGAAGCTCCGCAGCCTGCACTTTCCGGCAGTCCGTTGTCAGGTTCCGTTTCTGACTGGGCGGACCAGATTGCTGATGAAGATCTTTCCGGTCTGAAGGCTCGCAAGGAAGCAGAGCAGCCGAGCGAAGAAAAGGCTGCTCCGAAGAAGAAAGCTGCTGCGAAGTCAGCGGCCAAAAAGCCTGCTGCCAAGGCGAAGAAAGCACCTGCCAAGTCTGCGCGGGGCACGTCCATGGGGGCCACGAGTGATCCGCGTGAGCGGGCCAAGGGTGGTTTGAACCCGGTAGCGGGGCTGGATATCTCGCTGGAAGATGCTGAGAAGCTTCTTGATAGTCACGTCAAAGAGACGAAGAAAAAGAAGAAGAAGGCCAAGGAAGACACGATCACCGGAGCGACAGCGACTGTACAGGCGCTGGCACGGCTGATTGAGCAAGGCCGCTCTGATGAATCCGGGGAGGATGCCTGGGTTCCGCACCGACCGGAGCGTCCGTCAAAGTCTGAGGGTGGGGTTCCCATTGTTCTAGAATCCGAATTTGAGCCCAAAGGAGACCAGCCGACGGCGATTGCGGACCTGAAGGCCGGTCTTGCGGATGGAGATAATACGCAGGTTCTGCTGGGTGTTACGGGTTCTGGTAAGACCTTCACCATGGCGCAGTTGATTGCGCAGACACAGCGCCCGGCGCTGATACTTGCGCCCAACAAGACGCTGGCGGCGCAGCTGTATGGGGAGTTCAAAAGCTTCTTTCCGAACAATGCGGTTGAGTATTTTGTTTCCTACTATGATTACTACCAGCCCGAAGCCTATGTGGCGCGGACGGATACCTTCATTGAGAAAGAAAGCTCAATCAATGAGCAGATTGACCGGATGCGCCACTCTGCAACCCGCTCGCTGCTGGAACGTGATGATGTGATCATCGTGGCTTCGGTCTCCTGTATCTACGGTATTGGTTCGGTTGAGACCTATACGGCCATGACCTTCCAGCTGGAGGTTGGTGAGAAGATTGAGCAACGCCAGCTGCTCGCCGATCTGGTTGCGCTGCAATATAAGCGCAATGATGCAGCTTTCCAGCGTGGGACGTTCCGTGTGCGGGGGGATACGATTGAAGTGTTCCCGGCGCACTATGAAGACCGGGCCTGGCGTATTTCCCTTTGGGGCGATGAGATTGAAAGCATCACCGAGTTTGATCCTCTGACAGGTAAGAAGTCCGGTGAGCTTCAGCTGGTGAAAATCTACGCGAATTCGCACTATGTGACGCCAAAGCCGACGCTGAACCAAGCCACCAAGTCTATCAAGGCAGAACTCAAGCAACGCCTTCAGGAGCTGAATGACCATGGCCGCTTGCTGGAAGCGCAGCGGCTGGATCAGAGGTGTACGTTTGATCTGGAGATGATGGAGGCAACGGGTGCCTGTGCGGGCATCGAGAACTACTCCCGTTATCTGACTGGCCGTGCACCGGGTGAACCGCCACCAACGCTGTTTGAATACCTGCCTGACAATGCGCTTGTGTTTATTGATGAGAGCCATGTGACCGTGCCGCAGATTGGCGCGATGTACCGAGGTGACTTTAGGCGTAAGGCGACGCTGGCGGAGTACGGCTTCCGTTTGCCGTCCTGCATGGACAACCGGCCTTTGCGTTTTGAAGAGTGGGACGCGATGCGGCCTCAGACAGTTGCGGTTTCAGCCACGCCGGGCAACTGGGAGATGGATGAGAGCGGCGGTGTGTTTGCCGAGCAGGTTATCCGTCCCACCGGCCTGACTGATCCTGATATCGAGATCCGGCCTGCCAAGACGCAGGTGGATGATCTGCTGGGCGAAGTGCGGGAGAAGGCGGCCAAGGGCTTCCGTACGCTGGTGACAACATTGACCAAGCGCATGGCGGAGGATCTGACCGAGTATCTGCACGAGAATGGTGTGCGGGTGCGGTACATGCACTCTGATATTGATACGCTGGAGCGGATTGAAATCCTGCGTGATTTGCGCCTTGGAGCGTTTGATGTACTGATCGGGATCAACCTGTTGCGTGAGGGGCTGGACATTCCTGAATGTGCTTTGGTGGCTATTTTGGATGCTGATAAGGAAGGGTTCCTGCGTTCTGAAACCTCGTTGATCCAGACCATCGGTCGTGCTGCGCGTAACGTAGATGGTAAGGTCATTCTTTATGCTGACAGAATGACTGGCTCTATGGAGCGGGCTATTGCGGAGACCAACCGTCGCCGGGCGAAGCAGGAAGAATACAACGAAGAGCATGGCATTACGCCAGAGAGTGTGAAGCGCTCTATCGGCGATATCATGGAGAGCGTTTACGAGCAGGATCATGTTTCTGTCGATGCTGGCTTTGCCGAGGAAGGGGCCACGATTGGTCACAACCTTAAAGGCCATATTGAAGATCTTGAGAAGAAAATGCGTGAAGCTGCAGCTGATCTTGATTTTGAGATAGCGGCGCGGTTGCGCGATGAGATCAAGCGCCTGCAAGAGACCGAGCTTGCAATTGCCGATGACCCCATGGCACGACAAACTTCTGTTGCGCAGCAAACCGGCGGGTTTGGTGGGAAGAAGAAATATGGTGCCGCTGGCAATTTGCCAAAGGCAGAGGCGGATAAAGCTGATGCTGGCAGCAAGGTGCATAAGCCACGGCTGGGTGAGATGGGGCCGGGAACAGACCTGCCGACACCAGCTGGTGCAACCGGCGAGAAGAAACCGCGCCGGACTTCGTCAGGGCGCAGTTCAGGCGGGCGACCAGGCACGCGGACCCATCGAAAGAAGAACTAGGGCAGATTTGATTGATGATGGATGCCTGCTGAGCCTTGGTTTGGCGGGCATTCTTTGACTGTCACGTTTACTGCTCAAGCTGATTTGCTAAGTGCGCAAGATTTTAGCGTTAGAACTAAACGTTACCTAAAGGTCATCGATTACCTTACACCCGCCTTTCAAAAAGGCCGATGTAACTGTGAGGAAAAACACATGGCCCCAACATCAATTGGACTCTCAAAACAGGCACGGGAACAGACCGCGAAGCATTTGAACAATCTGCTCGCAGATGAATTTGTGTTACTGATGAAAACGTGGAGCTGTCACTGGAATCTGAAAGGTCCCAACTTCATTAGTCTGCATGAACTGCTCGATGAGCAATATCATGCGCTTGTTGATTTTGTTGATGATATTGCTGAGCGTGTCCGGGCTCTGGATTGCAACGCTTTGAGATCTCTGCATGATTGTCATGAGCATACACGGCTTAAAGAAATGCCTTCCGAAGTAGCTCTTCCAGATCAAATGGGTATGATTGCTGGTTTGCTGGCTGATCATGAGTCCGTTGTTCGAGAGCTGCGGATTAATCACGACAGTGTTGAAGAATATGAGCATGATGTGGGGACTGTCAGTTTGATGGAAGACCTCATTATCAAACATGAGAAAATGGCCTGGTTCCTCAGAGCTCATCTTGAAAAGTAAGTGCGGTTTGCTTCTCGGAGGGACTGAATGGTGACGCCTGGAAACTGATCGGGCAAAGATTGTGTTCTTTCGCGCTGGCCTGCTTTGGATAAATCATATAGTGCTCTCATCAGCTTGAGTGCGTACTGATAGCAGCCGCATCTGATCAGCTATAGTGGAATTTGTAGTAGTAATTGGCGTTGCATGACAAAGCACATTGTTTGGGACTGGAACGGTACCCTACTGGATGATTTCGAAATCACTGCGCAATATGGTATCGACTATTTTGCAAAGGCTGGATTGAGCGGTGTGACGTTTGAGGATGTTCGCCAGCATCATACCCGTCCTTTTGCGGATTATATCAAGTCGCTGATGGGGCGTGCCGCTACTGAAAGCGAGCTTGCCAGCTTCTACAGTGACTTCAGCAAAGTCTACGAGCCTGCGATGTATGATTTGCCACTGGCACCTGATGCGTTTCATGCTCTTGAGGCTATAAGCGGTGCTGGTAAGAGCCAGTCGATCTTGTCCATGGCTCCCCATGAGGAGCTGGTCTCGCTTGTTCGGCACAATGGTATCTACGAGCATTTTACCCGCGTTGATGGCGCACGGGATTTGAAGAAGCATTTCAAAATCGATGCACTCAAAGCGCACTTTGATGAGCTGGGTGTGGAGCCTTCCAGCGTCTGCGTGATTGGTGACAGCATTGATGATTTTGATGCGGCCAACGGTCTTGGAGCTTCTGCTGTTCTGGTTTCAACCGGCATGTACTCCCACAACCGCCTCGTCGCCACAGGCGCCCCAGTCGCCACCAGCCTTACGGGTGCTGTCGCTGAGGCGCTGAAGTAACGGATTATGAGCGATGGTTACAGACCATCGATGAGATCACGACCTGCGAGAATCTGGAGGGATGAGCCTTCCAGGTCGTTTCCGACTGCCTCCTGCTGGCCACCCAGATGTTTGGCGAGAAACAGTTCTACCATGGCATGATAGGCTCGACGGTTGTGCATTTTCTGAATGCCGTGGCCTTCGTCCGGGAAAAGGCCGTAGGTGACTGGGATGTCGTGATCTTGCATGGCGGAGACAATTTGCTCTGACTCTGGTGGCTTGACGCGTATGTCTTTGCCACCCTGAACGATCAACAACGGTTTTTCGATCTTCCCGACATGGGTGAGAGGTGAGCGTTCCTTCAGGAAGGCGCAACCTTCTTCAGTTGTGTAGTCGCCAAGACGTGTTCTGTAGAGGGACTTCCACGTTTTCCAGTATTCAGGGATGGTGCCCAGAAAACTGAGCAGGTTTGATATTCCAACCAGATCAATTGCACAGGCAAACTTCTTCGGGGTTTGAGTCAGGCCAGTGAGTGCTGCAAAACCGCCATAGCTACCACCCATGATGGCGATGCGGTTGGGATCGGCTATTCCTTCATCAATGGCCCAATCGACAGCATCCAGAAGGTCAGTTTGCATCTTTCCACCCCACTCGTTGCTTGCAGCATTTACGAATGCCTTGCCAAAGCCGGAAGAGCCTCTGAAGTTGACGGATAGAACGGCATAGCCTCGGTTTACCAACCATTGGTGTGTTGGGTGTATCCCCCATGAATCTCTCATCCAAGGCCCGCCATGTACCAACAGCACCATGGGATGAGGCCCTTCTGCTTTGATTGGTCGTGACAGGTAGCAGACAAGGTCTAGCCCATCTCTTGCTTTGACGATTGCGGGTGACATTCTGACTAGCGGTAAGTCTTGTAATTTGGGTTGAGTGACAAACAGGAAGGTGCTTTTTCCGGTTGATCTGTCATAGCAGTAGAATTCAACGGGTTGGTTGTCCTGCACATGAGTCAGAATGAGTTTCTCAGCATTTTCTGAAAGGCTGCTGATTTCTATGTCTCCAGCAAAGAGTTCTTTGAAAGCGGAGAGAACAGAGGCAAACTGAGGGTCTATACCCTTCCAATTGGTACGGACAAATGTGGCCTTAGCTGCCAAAGGACGTTGTGTGTGCGGGGTGAGCAACAGATTGTTGATGTCTGCCTGCGAGTCCTGTGCCAGAATGGCAATGGCTCGTGTTTGAGTATTTTCTGCTAGTGCTGCGGCTTTGTCTCGTCCGCGGCTGTCGATCCAGAACAGGGTTTGTCCATCTTCGCTGAACTCAACAGGTCTGGTGGTCAAACTGTCTTCAAAGGGAATGAGGGCGTAACGCTGCCAGTCTTTGCTGCTCGGTCTATGAAGATATTCAATCTCGCCGTTGTCGGTGTAGCGGCGAGCGAGGCGGACGTTGAAGTTGCTGTCCGTAAAGAAGCCTGCAAATTGGTCGTTCTGTTCAATGAGCTGGCTGGCTCCAGTAGAAAGAGAAACCCTGTAGAGGTCGAAATGCTTTTCAGACCTTTCATTATGGGCGATCAAGATTTCATTGGGGTGATTTTTCGAAATCTCCTGAAGATAGGCTTTAGCTCCGACCTCTGGCGTCAGACATTTGGCATCTGTGCCATGAATAGAGACGCTCATGATACAGAAGTTCTCATCGCCTGACTGATCCCGAGAAAACAGAATGTGCTGGCCATCAAACGCCCACTCGAGCGTGAGACCAAGATGGCGGTCTGTGAAGCTTGTGAGAGGGCGGGCTGTCTGCGGGTCTTCGATGTTGGCGAGCCAGAGATTGTGTACGCTGTTGATGGGGGCATGAAATGCGATCCATTGACCACAGGGGCTGATTTTAACCAGGCGACGCTCAATTGGATCGAAGAATGTCTGGCGTGGTATGAGGGGAACTCTTTCCTTCACTTTCATGGTGGATTGTCCTGCTTGAGATACCAAGATTTTCCAGAGTATCGGTAGCAATGGTTTGCTTGTCTATCCTCGCGTGTTTGGCTGAGGGGGCAGTTCAGTCGCTTGCGTTAGGGATTGAAATGCTTTTCGCTTGCCGAGGTCATCGCCTAAATTATTCATTTCAGAAATAAGCTGCGTTAGATCAATGCAGACTGCCAGTTACGGACGCATTGTTGATAATAATTCCGAATTGCAGGTGGACGTTTCTCGATGAAAAGAATTCTCTCAACCCTTCTTGTGAGTGTATTGATGGCGGGTGGTGCTCTTGCTGGGGAGGGCAAGACGTATTCCGTTAATCAGGTGACTGATGCCAGTGCGAACACACCGTCTCATATGTTCCGCTTTGAGCCTGATCTGCTTGAGGTGCCGTTGGGCGCTACTGTGAAGTTTGATAATTTTGATGGAAACCACACGGTTATTTCGATCAAGAAGATGACGCCGGATGGCGGGCCGAAATTCAAGTTCAGCAAGATGTCTGCTGATCGGAATGTTACCTTTGATACACCGGGAATTTATGGTGTGACCTGCGGTATTCATGGCCGTTTTGGAATGGCGATGATCATCAAGGTGGGTGAAGACAGTGCCGAGGACTTGGAAGGCGCTCGTTCTGTGGTGCCGGGTGGTCGGATGGGTACCAAGATCTCCCAGATTTTGGATCGGCTTGAAGGCAAGTGAGCGTGTAGAGCTTGCGCGGAAGTTAGATAAAATAAAGGCAGCCGGTTGGCTGCCTTTTGTGTTTTGTGCTGATGCTTTTTAAAGCTCTATTCGGCCTGTGCCATGCTTCGTCGGGATTTGAGGTAGTGAGGTCCGACTTCAACAAGCAGGATACCGCTGAAGATGAGGGCGCAGCCGATCAGTCCGATTGGGGCGATGCGTTCGCCCAGAATGACTGCTGCAGCCAGAGCGGCGAAGAGGGCTTCTGAAGACAGCATGATGGCTGCGTCGGACGGTGTGGTCCATTGCTGGCCGAATGCCTGGAAGGTGAAGGCCACGCCTCCAGACAACGCGCCTGCGAAGAAGATTTCGAACCACGCATCCTGAAGGGCTTGCACGGAGTAGGCTTCGAAGAAGAGTGAGGCTACTACACACACAACGCCAAGGAAGGCGAACTGGATGACAGCAACGGTGATCGGGCGGCCAGAGGAGGTTGCGAGGCGTCCAACGAAGATCACTTGCAAAGCCCAGAAAACTGCGCACAAGAGCATGAGCAAGTCGCCGCCGTTCAAAGCTGTCAAACCACCGCCGAGCAGGTAAATGCCGAGCAGGGTGAGCAGGCTTGCAGGCCACACGAGGAAATTTGGTCTTCCTTTAAAGAACAGTGTGACAAGGATTGGCGTCAGCACAACATAGATAGCGGTTAGAAAACCGGCGTTGGTGACGGATGTTATCACGATGCCATACTGTTGCAGGACAGTGCCCAGTGTGAAGGCAACACAAACCATCAACAGCGCAGGAAGGTGAGCCTTGCCAAGTTTCTTGGTGCTGTGCACGCGGCGTTCGCGCAGCGCGAATGGAAAGATCACCAAGGTGGCGAGGAGAAATCGCAGGCCAGAAAACTGCAGGGGTCCAAGACTTTCCATTGCAGTTGATTGCGCGACAAAGGCCATGCCCCAGATGAGGCCAGCCATGAGAAGAAGTATGTTTGCAGATGCCCTAGTCATCCCGCAGCTGTACTGCAAGCGAATAGGTGCTGCAAGCGGTCTGTCAGCGCTTCTGTTGAATTTCTCTCAAGGCGATTTTGAGCTTCTTGACGGTGTCAGATACGTAGCGTTCATTTGCACTCGCGCTGCGTGTGCTGGCATTTGACTTTTGGGCAAACGCTCTAAAAGACAAACAAGACCATGATCATTATGCCAACGAAAGCGGCGATGACTGTTGCTGCAACAGGCCATGGTGATTGGGCGTGACTGACGTGCTCTTTACGATGGTAGTCAACTGGCGAGGTTCTCATTGTGCTCCCCTGCGGCCCAGGTCAGTTGTTTTCCTGAGTAGGGGCCAATAGACGCGGATTACATCGAATACAGAAAGTATATATTACTGGATTTTGGTGTGTTCGAGATACCACAGGTTGAGCTTAAGCAGATCACTCAATTGCAAAACTGCTATTGCCCATATTTTCTTATAGATTCAGAGCTTCGAGACCAGCCTCGAGATAATCAGGCAAGAGGGGGAGGCCCAAAAGGTACGTTGAGACTGGAGATGTGGATCGTTCGCGTGCTTCAGAGAAGGCAATATCCAGGTCGTTCTGATCATAATCACCGCGACCTATCCATGCGATGGCGACCAGTTCTGTCGCTTCGTCGATGTTGAGGTCGTCGATAATCTCTCTCAGTTCAGACTCAGAAAAGTCGTCATGCTCTTCTTCTGCAAGTCCGTCATGGTGGTGAACGTTTTCCAGCTTTTCCGTATCGAAGGAGAAGTCACCTTCGTGCCCGTCCTCGTAAGTGTCTGGCAGGCTTACGGAAACAGCGCGCGCTTTTTGTACGATCAAGCGAACAGTTTCTGCAGATAGTGCTAGTTCTACGGCCATCGTTCGTCCCCGCTTATTGCTGTAACAGAACGTTACTCCTGTTCGGAATTATTCTGCAAGTGGAACTTATGGAACAGCTGCCTGCAGTCCAATCGCGCTGAGTGACAGTATGGCGCTGCTGAGAGTAATAGGCGATTTAAGCGGCAGAAAAGAAAAGGGAATTGGTTAAATGGAGGTTAGTGCGTGACCGCAACTTATCCTATGTAGTTCTACCGAGCGGAATACTGGATATCGTTATGGTTAAAAAAAACAGTATATACCGCAGGGGTAGGGGTTGTTTGTGCGCTGCACCTACGAGTAGCATTTGATGTAAGGGCGAAAATACAATCAAATCTCCTAGAGTTTCTAGGTGCTGGCGGACCTGAGTGCTTTGTGCTGGCAGGGGTGTTTCTTACCCTGTCGGCACATCCAAAAAAGAGCCCCTTTTCCTGAAATACCTGCGCTTAGATTTTGAATGCGTAGATTTTTGAAAGCACGAAGTTGAAGGTCATGGACACCAGTGTGGCGAGGATAACGGCCAGATAGGTGGAGAAGCTGTCGATCAGGGTGATCAGCGCGCCATAGGTGCTGTAGTTGATGACCGCCCCCACGCTGTTGACCAGAACGAATCTCACATACTCCCCAAACGGATTGCCTTCAGAGCGGAAGGTGAAGATGCGATTCCAGAACCAGTTGTTGGTCATGGCAATCCAGATGGAAAGGATTCGCGCAATGAGGGGATCAAGACCAGCCACTTGCCAGAAAAAGGCGAGGGCTACCAGATCGACCACAAGACCAGAGCCACCAACCATTCCGAAGCGAATGAACTGATTTTCGAGTAGTTTTCGCAGCAGGCTTTTCACGGAATTCAGGCTCTCATTTCTGATGGGACCAGCTAAATCTTCAGGTCTTTAGCTTGAGAGGCTGCTTAGCTTTGTTCCTCCGGAAATACAAGAGACGCAGCGTCACAGAACCCCTGATTATATCTGGGGAGTAATATTTGAAAAAATCTGCAGTCTTTGGCGAAATTTGAGCAGAAAAACTGGCGTGTTTGCGCTTGCCAAGCTTTGGTCTGCGCCTTAGGGTCTGCCCGCACTTATTTTGCGAAGAACGTACCCGCTTCTATTGGAGGGCATTATGGGCTTTATCGCTGACTCGCTGTCTCGTGTGAAACCATCTGCAACGATTGCAGTGACCACGAAGGCACGCGAACTGAAAGCCGCAGGCCGCGACGTTATCGGCCTTGGTGCTGGTGAACCAGATTTTGATACGCCAGACAACATTAAAGCTGCTGCAATTACAGCTATTAATGAAGGCAAAACAAAATACACAGCGGTTGATGGCACTCCTGAGCTGAAACAGGCAATCAGCGCCAAGTTCCTGCGTGACAATGGCCTGAAGTATGAGCCAAACCAGATTACTGTTGGAACCGGCGGCAAGCAGGTGCTCTACAATGCATTGATCGCAACCATCAATCCAGGCGATGAAGTTCTCATCCCAACACCATACTGGGTGTCTTACCCTGACATGGTGCTGCTGGCTGGTGGTGAGCCTGTGGTTGTTGAAGCGGATCAGAAGACCTTCAAGATCACGCCTGAAGCGCTGGAAGCGGCGATTACGCCTAAAACCAAGTGGTTGATCTTCAACTCACCATCCAATCCGTCTGGTGCTGGCTACACGCGCGATGAGCTGAAAGCTCTGACCGACGTTCTGCTGAAGCATCCGCATGTCTGGGTCATGTCTGACGACATGTATGAGCACCTGGTCTATGATGACTTTGAGTTCACCACGCCTGCGCAGGTTGAGCCTCAGCTTTATGATCGCACTTTGACCGTGAATGGCGTTTCCAAAGCGTATTCCATGACCGGTTGGCGTATTGGTTATGCGGGTGGCCCTGCTGATCTGATCAAGGCGATGGCGAAGGTTCAGTCTCAGTCCACCTCCAACCCATGCTCCATTTCTCAGGCAGCTGCGGTTGAAGCGCTGAATGGGACACAAGACTTCATCCCGGTCAACAACAAGGTCTTCCAGGATCGTCGTGATCTGGTTGTTTCTATGTTGAACCAGTCTTCCGGTCTTGAGTGCCCGGTTCCAGAGGGTGCGTTCTACGTGTTCCCATCCTGTGCTGGCACCATTGGCAAGACTGCGCCGTCCGGCAAGGTGATCGAGACTGATCTGGACTTTGCAGGTGAGCTTCTGGAGACTGAAGGTGTTGCTGTTGTGCCGGGCTCTGCGTTCGGTTTGGGTCCAAACTTCCGCGTTTCCTACGCGACTTCTACTGAAGCTCTGACTGAGGCTTGTACTCGTATTCAGCGCTTCTGCGGAAACCTGAAGTAAGCTTATCTGGAAAAAGAGCGCCGAAGACCTCTTTGGTGCTCAGCTTTCAATAGAAAAAAGGCGCTGCATCACGCAGCGCCTTTTTTGTTGTAGGTGTTTCGCGAGACTGGATGTTTAGTCCGGGAGGAGAGCATCCAGAATGTAGCTGTTGTTGACGAATGTGCCGCGGCTTTCCTCAACCAATGTCTGTGCATCGGCGAAGGAGAAACGGACGCCTGCCATGATAGAAGCGTTTTCAAGCTTCTCAGAGCGCAGGTCTGCGAACATTGTCATGCCGTTGGCGGTTTCTGTGCCTGGCTTGAACTCCATACCCATTGCGTAGATATGGCTGTCGCGCAGATAGCGGTAACCCGCGTAAAAGCGTGCGTTTTCGCTGGCGTAGTAAGATGCGGTTGCACCACCCATGACTGAGCCCGTATCGTCGATCATCTGAACGCCGATGAGGCCGTCAACAGACAAGTTCTCAAAGTGAACCTGTGCTTCTGCACCTAGGTAGCCGAGTGAACCGGCTCCACCGTTGATTTGCGCTGCAGAGCCAACAACACCGAAGTAGTTGTAGTCCTGCGTGCGGAAGCCCATGCGGCCTGTGCCAGCATAAAAGCCATAGTCTTTTGTTCCGCCTGCGGTCGCATCAAATTGTGATGCAAAGCCTGGACCCTGCCCGAAAGCAGCTGTTCCTGACAACAGGCCCAGCATCTTGCCTTCGAGTGCCCCGAAAGCAGTGGTAATGCGGGCATTGATAGGATTTGCCTGCGCGATCGCTGGAAGAGTTGCAATGGCTATTGCACCGGTTACGCCAAACAAAAGTGTCTTCAAATTTGAGCGCATTGCTGATTCTCCGTACTCAATTTCTGAGTGGAGAGTCTCGTGTTTTATTTAAAACATTGTTCTAAAGTGTCCCAAAATGGGTCAAATCATTAGGCTTAACATCTATGGTTAATAATTGGTTTACAGCTTTATGAAACCTTCCAGGAATGTAGGCTTTATCGATTATTTTGCTGTAAGTCATTCTGCATGCTGGACTTCTCGTAGATGACTTTGAGCGGCTTAAGGGATGCTTAGGGTTAACCCGGTTAGGTGACGGACAGGGCAGGCCGGTCTGTGATGCGTTTATGGTGAAAATCCTAATCACAATTTCTAACGTATATCACTAGGTAAAAATAACGTTGTAACTAAGCGGGGTGTTCACTGTGATCGAAGCAAGGCTTTGACAGTTCGTACACTTTGCTTTCCCATTGTAAAAGGTCGTAGAGCCTGAGCACTGGAGAATAATAATGAGAAAATGCCTAGCTTTTGCTGCTGTCGCCGCTCTTGGTTTCAGCACTTCCGCCTATTCTGCAGACACACCTGCAGCTCCTGCTGAAGAGCCAAAGAAAGATCGCCCAGGTGTTGAAGTTGGATCCTTAACTTGTGATCTGGTTGCTGGGACCAACTTTATTGTTGGCTCTTCTCACGAACTGTCCTGTGTCTTTAAATCGCCAAGTGGCAAGCGCATCGAAGGATACACCGGTACGATCAATAGCTATGGCATCGATATTGGACCCGTCACATCTGGAACGTTGGTGTGGGGTGTTGTTGCGCCGAAGGCTAACCTGAAGCCGGGTTCTCTTGCCGGGAGTTACGGCGGTGTGTCTGCCGGTGTCACATTGGGTGCTGGTGTGCAGGCGAACGTCCTGCTGGGTGGTCTGAACCGCTCCATCGCTTTGCAGCCTTTGAGCTTGCAAGGGCAGACCGGAGCGAACATCACAGCGGGTGTTACAGGGTTGCGGTTGACCAAGCAGTGATCCATTAAATCTTAGGGGGATTGAGAATCCTAACCCTTTGATCTTTATAAATAGTGCCGGTTCATATTGTGCGGCGGACTGTCACGCTTCAGTCCGCCCTTGTTTTGGCGCTTGCATATCACTGTGTTTCCGAGTGACGATACTCATCCAGAGTCTTATAATACTCTGGAAGGCGCGTGTGATTTTGCGCCGCCATGGCGCAAACGCCCGTGCCTGCTTCCCAAACCCAAACAGGGAGTATGGATCATGGGAGACAAGCATGTCGGAGTTGCCGGAGGCAGGGTTCGCAGCCCTCGTTCGGTTGCCATAATTGGACCTTTCGCAAGTGGCAAGACCACTCTGCTGGAAGCTCTTCTCGCACGAACGGGGGCTATTGGGCGACAGGGAAGTGTTGACGCGAAAAGCTCACTGGGTGACAGCAGTGACGAAGCGCGTGATCACAGCATGAGCGTTGAGGCGAACATTGCCACCTGCACCTATAAGGGCGATCACTTCACATTTATCGACTGCCCCGGATCCGTAGAATTTCTTCACGAAGGCAACAGTGTCTTAAACGGAGTAGATATTGCTGTTGTGGTTGCTGAGCCAGATGAAAAGAAAACAGCAGCTCTTCAACTCATTCTCAAATCACTCGAACAGCGGAACATCCCGCATGTTCTCTTCCTGAATAAAATAGACAAGGCAACAGGCAGTGTGCGCGCGATGCTTCAGGCATTGCAGCCAGCTTCGAGCCTTCCAATGGTGCTGCGCCAGATCCCGATTTGGGAGAATGGCACTGCGACAGGCTTTATTGATCTGGCGCTGGAGCGGGCCTTTGTCTACCAGGAAGGTAAGCCAAGCAAGACTATCGAGATTCCTGATGATGAGCGTGCCCGTGAGGTGGAAGCGCGCTATGCCATGATGGAAATGCTGGCAGATCACGATGACGTTCTCATGGAGAAGCTTTTAGAAGACGAAGCACCTGAGAGTGAGGTCATTTTTGATGATCTTGTGCAGGAAATGCAACGTGGTGAAATCTGCCCTGTGTTCATAGGCAGCGCGATTAAAGGCAATGGCATCCGCCGCTTGTTGAAGGCTTTGCGCCATGATGCACCAGGTATTGTTGAGACCCGCAAGCGTCTTGGGCTCAAGGAAGATGATGCTATTCTTCAGGTGCTGAAAACCTACCACACTTCACACGGCGGCAAGCTCTCTGTTGCCCGTCTGTTTGGTGGGTCTGTGAAGGAAGGTGCGCTTCTTTACGACAGACATGGGGAAGAGTACCGGCCATCTGGTCTGTTCCAGATGCAGGGTTTACAGCCGAAGAAGATTACAGAGGCTGTTGCTGGTGATCTGGTGGCTCTTGGCAAGTTGGATAATATTGAAACCGGCATGACACTTGGTGTTGGTGCCAAGCCTTCGCAAAGTCTGTTTGTCGTTGATACTCCGGATGCAGTTCTTTCCAAGGGGATTACGGCGACAGAACGGAAGGATGAAGTCAGGCTCTCTACGGCGCTTTCCAAGTTGGTGGATGAGGATCCATCCCTGAGCATTACCCAGGTCCAGAGCACGGGTGAGACCGTACTGGAGGGGCAGGGCGAAATGCATCTGCGGGTTGCTCTTGAGAAACTGACCGGACGCTACGGTCTGTCAGTGAAGAGCTTTGAACCTCGCATTCCATACAAGGAAACCATTCGCGGTACGACTGAGCTGCGCGGACGCCATAAGAAGCAAAGTGGTGGCCACGGTCAGTTTGGCGATGTGGTGCTGTCTATCCAGCCTATGCCACGAGGTGAAGGGCACAGCTTTAACGACACGATTACCGGTGGTGTGGTGCCTAAACAGTACATTCCATCTGTCGGTGATGGCGTGAAAGAAGCTCTTGAGAAAGGGCCTTTGGGCTTCCCAGTCGTGGATGTGGCTGTGACGCTGAAGGATGGCTCCTATCACTCCGTTGACAGCTCTGATCAGGCGTTCCGCATGGCAGGTATTCTCGCCATGAAAGATGGTTTGAAGGAATGTAAGCCGGTTCTTCTTGAGCCCGTTGATAAGGTTGTTGTGGCCTGTCCGTCAGATACAACAGCTCGTATCAATGCGATTGTTTCCGGTCGCCGTGGACAAATCCTTGGGTTTGATGCCCGCGATAACTGGGATGGCTGGGATGAAGTGGAAGCCATGATCCCTGAGAGTGAACTCAGCGACCTTATTGTAGAGCTTCGCTCTGCAACAGCTGGTGTGGCGACGTTCTCTCGTAACTTTGACCACCTGGCCGAGCTTTCCGGCAAGGCTGCGGACAAAGTGATTGAGGGTGCAACAGCACCAGCCTGATACTCCAGAGCTTGCGCGCGTATTCTTGTCCGAAAACCGGAACCACTTTTCGGGAATACGCTCTAAAGTGAGATAGAAAAAGAACCCGGGGCAATGCTCCGGGTTTTTCTGTGCTCCTGCAATCCTCTCATCTTCGTTTGATGGGCGGCAGGGAGGCTGTTTGGGCCATGAGGCGGGCGAGGATGGACCAGTCTTCGTCTGCATATCCGGCTGCGATTGCAGTCCGGAGTTGATTGGCGATGATTTCTGCTGTGGGGAGAGGTACTCTGAGGTCCCGAGCTGTTTGTTGCGCTAGATTGACGTCCTTCAAGCCCAAGGCGGTCTTGAAGCCGGGAGTGGGGTTTTCCTCGCGGGCGATGAGAGGGGCGTATGCTTGATAGATGGGCGCGCTGAACAGTGTCTCTGTTATCAGCGTGAGGAAGGTCTCCGGATCTATGCCAGCCTTTCTTGTAAGAGTGAAGCTTTCGGCCAAGGCTTCTACTGCCGCCGCTATCATGAAATTCATGCCTAGTTTGGTGACCGCAGCTTGGCGCGGAGTTGGACCCATCCAGAACTGCCGCGTGGATATGGCTTCCAGCACAGAGCGAGCCTCGTCCATTGCACTGCGTTCGCCTGCTGCGACGGCGACCAGTTGTCCTTCCGCGGCTTTGTCTGGTCGGCCAAGTACTGGCACACACAGGAACCGGACATTGGCATGCTCATGGGCAGCAACGAGACGGTCTACCATTGGTGGGCTGATGGTGCTGTGGGAGATGGAGATGCTGTTTTCTTTGAGTGGGAGTGCCAGAGTGTCTCCGGCAAGATAGACGGCTTCAACAGCTGCATCGTCTGACAGCATTGAGCAAACGATATCGCAGTCTGCGAAGTCTTGCAGGGATGTGGCTTGCTGTGCTCCCTCCGCGACAAGGCTGGCGGCTTTCTCCGAAGAGCGGTTATAGACCTTCAGCGCATGGTCTTTGTTAATGCGCTGGGCCATTCCTAGACCCATAGCGCCAAGGCCGATAAATCCTAGTGTCATCGTGTCGCTCCTTTGCCCTGTCTGACATGCGCTGTGCGTTTCAGGATAAGTTGGAGGCGTGTTTGAAAGCGTGTCCTGAACTCGCTGAATTTAACGAATTGTATTCTGATAGGCGCAGAAGATTGTGGTGGGAGTGAGAGGCTCTCTTCTTGATCACGAACAGGATCACGGGGGCTTTACTTGAAGTTTAAGGGGTTTCGCCGCTAAGTCATAGGCCAATATTGGTAGACATTACCGTAACCCTTACCTGCTTGGAGATGGCAGCATGAACATTATTCATAGGCCTGAATGGATTATTCCGGAAAGAGAAGCGACACCTGAAGATGTGTTCTTCAACCGGCGCAGGTTTATGAAGGGTTTGGGCGCTGTTGGCCTTGGTCTGGCTGCTGGTGGAACCGGCTTGGTGAGCAATGTGTTTGCCCAGGATGGTAAGGATCCAACACTTGATCTCTATCCAGTCAAGCGGAATGCTGATTTCACTCTTAAACGCGCAATTACGCCTGAGAGTGTGACTTCGGTTTACAACAACTTCTATGAGTTTGGTTCGCACAAGCGCATTTCTGGTGCTGCTCAGGCGTTGAAGATCCGCCCATGGTCCATCACGATTGATGGTATGGTCGATAACCCTCAGACCATCGATTTTGATGATCTGGTGCGTAAAATGCCTTTGCAGGAGCGTCTTTACCGTCACCGTTGTGTTGAAGCGTGGGCTATGGCTGTGCCGTGGACTGGTTTCCCGTTGTCTGAGCTGGTGAAGTATGCTGGCCCGCAGAATGGTGCTAAGTATATCCGTTTTGAGACCTTTGAAGATTCCGACGTGGCCAGCGGCCAGCGTCAGTTCTGGTATCCGTGGCCTTACGTTGAAGGCTTGACCATGGATGAGGCCATGAACGATCTAGCGTTTGTAGCGACGGGTATCTATGGCAAGCCGTTGCAGAAGCAGTATGGCGCGCCGATCCGCTTGGTGATGCCATGGAAGTACGGCTTCAAGTCCATCAAATCCATCGTGAAGATCACCTTTACTGATCAACGTCCGGTCAGCTTCTGGGAAAAGATTGGCCCGAGCGAGTACGGTTTCTGGGCGAATGTGAACCCTGAAGTGCCGCATGCTCGCTGGTCGCAGGCTTCTGAGCGTTTGCTGGGTACGGATGAGCGCGTGCCAACACAGCTTTACAATGGCTATGCGGAGCAGGTGGCGCACCTTTATAAGGATCTGGAAGGGCAGAACCTTTATCGGTAAACGCTTGCTGATAAGCTTTTAAAAGGCCTGAGTGGTTTGGTTGCGAATGAGCGACAAAGCCACTCAGGCTTTTTTGTGCGCGTTGTGATGTGGTGTTGGGTTTGGCGAATTAGCCTATTCACTCAATGGGTTTTTAGAGCTGTAGGATTAGGCAGGATTGAACTGGAAGGATAACCTGCCGGTTGTTGTGGATAACTGAAATGCGGCTTGTCCTCGTTAAAAGAGGAATCAAAGTGTGCCGCTGTTATTCTGCCGGAATGTGCAAAGTGATTTGACTGCCGAGCCGTTCCGCTCTGTCAGCTTCGCTTATGGCGTGGGAGATTTCGCCATAGATTGCGAAAAGTGCGCAGGCAACCAGAGTGTAAAATGCTTTTCTCAGGTCATTCACATCCATTACCTCGGATATTTGCCAATAGGTATGATTCGATAAGTAAAGGATGCAAGCTGATTTGTAATTTCGCTGATTAGAGGTGGTGAAATTTCACTGTTTGAAGATTTACCTAGGAAAAATATAGTTAATTTGAGTAAGGATTGCAGAAACTACTAGTTTATGTGAGTTGGGAATACCTTGAATCTGATGGGTTTTCCCAAGGTGGTGCTGCGCAATAGCCTGATGAATCCGCATGTCTCTACGTGTATCTGGGATAGTTGATTTTTTAGTGTGCCCAAGAAGTAAGCGACCCTAGGTCTGTTTTTAGGCAGGGCGATTTTGAGCATGTCATGCGTGTTTGTCAGCGGCTGTAACTGCTCAGCAAAAGGCCATTCAAAACAGCTTTATAGCGCGTCAGGTGAGTTGCTGGCCTTGTGTGCTGCGAGGTGCTTGAAGAGGTTTGCTGACTAAAAGACTTAGGGAGACCCTTGGTCATCTTTGGCATTTGGCAAAAAAAAACCGGACCATGCGGTCCGGTTTCGAAGTGATGAATGATAAAGCACCTAATGGGTGCAATCACCTTCCAGAGGGGAACAGTTGATCGGATGTTGATGTCACTGGGAGGAGAGGTGTGACAACAACTGATCAACAGCAGGTGTATATATGCAGTGCAGCGCCGAAACAGCAATCCTTAATTTTTGCATTGCAGCTATGCATTTTTAAGGGGGCTCAAAACCCTCGAAACTTCATTGCAGGATTTGACAACTGTCAGAAAGCTAACTCTGCGTAAGATATTGTCATTTCGGGATGAGATGGCGTGAAAAAGGCCTCACAGACGGTCTGAGAGGCCTCAAAAGAGATCTGGAATATTATTTATTTTGCAGTGCAAAACTTAGGGTTGAAACTCCTGAGCTGGCTTATCAAGCCAACTTAGCTCTTTTGCAGAGTTCTAGCCTAGTGTGTCCAACGTTCTGCATAGGAGACGAGGAAGTCTCTGAATGCGGTTACACGAGCGGTGTTTTTCAGCTCGGATGGATACACGAAGTAGGTATCAAAACTTGGCAGCTCTTCCTGTGTCACAGACATAACGCGTTTGATGCCTGCTCCTGGTTCAACCATGTAATCCGGCAGAATAGCGATGCCGACACCGGTCTGTACGGCTTTCTTGATGCCAGACAGGTTGTTCACGCGCAGGGAGACATCGCGGCGCTCGCCGTTTGGCAAACCGGCTGTTGCAAGCCAGTTCATCGCGCGCAGGTAGGAGGCCATGTTGTCACCGATGGTGATCAGACGGTGGTGGTCCAGATCATCGATGGTGCTTGGGCTGCCAAAGCGCTCAATATAGGTCGGTGAAGCGTAGACGTGGAAATGTACCGTAAACAGCTTGCGCTGGATGAGGTCCGGCTGTGTTGGCTGGCGCAAGCGGATGGCGACATCGGCCTCACGCATGCCCAGATCCAGCTCATCATCCATGCAGATGAGTTCCAGACGCATGTCCGGGTAAAGATCCACGAACTCGTTGACACGGGCGGTGAGCCAAGTTGAGCCAAGACCCACTGTGGTGGTGACACGGAGCGTGCCGCTTGGCTTTTCCTTGGTGTCTGTCAGGCGGGACTGAACGGTTTCCAGTTTCAGCAGAACTTCACGGGCGGTTCTGTAAAGAAGCTCGCCTTGTTCTGTTGGAATCAGCCCGCGCGCATGACGGTGGAAGAGGGGGACACCCAGCTCTGCCTCAAGTGCACTGACCTGACGGCTGACAGCCGACTGGCTCATGTTGAGAGCTTCGCCTGCGTGGGTAAAGCTTCCTGCCTGTGCTGCTGCGTGGAAAATTCGCAGCTTGTCCCAATCCAAAGAACGGCCTGGCATTTGCTTTCCCCCCATCTTCCCGGTTTCTTATTCTGCTGCTTCGGTTTCAGCTTCCAAAGCTGCCAGGTAGCGTTCTGCTTCCAGTGCAGCCATGCAGCCCATTCCTGCAGCGGTCACAGCTTGACGGTACTGCTCATCAGTCACGTCGCCAGCTGCGTACACACCCGGAATGGATGTCTGAGTTGAATCGGCTTCGGTCCAAATGTAACCGGATTCCTTCATCTTTACCTGATCTTTGACAAGGTCAACCGCCGGAGCGTGTCCAATAGCGATGAATACGCCGTGTGTGGACATTTCTGTGGTTTCACCGGTCTTACGGTTTTTCAGGCGGATGCCAGTTACAACAGCTGGATTTTCGGTGCCGAGGATTTCATCCACTTCACTGTCCCAGACCACGTTGATCTTTTCGTTTTTGAAGAGGCGTTCCTGAAGGATCTTTTCGGAGCGCAGGGCATCACGACGGTGAACCAGCGTGACTTTTTCTGCCAGGTTCGCGAGGTAGAGCGCTTCTTCAACGGCGGTGTTGCCGCCACCAACCACAACAACTTCCTTGCCACGGTAGAAGAAACCGTCACAGGTTGCACATGCGGATACGCCACCAGCCTGATACTTTTCCTCAGAAGGCAGACCGAGCCATTTTGCCTGTGCACCGGTTGCGATGACGAGGGCATCTGCGGTGTAAAGGGTGCCGCTGTCGCCTTTCAGCTCAAACGGGCGCTTGGAGAGGTCTGCTTCCAAAATGGTGTCGTAATCGATCTTGGTGCCGACGTTTTCTGCCTGCTTGCGCATTTCTTCAACCAGCCAAGGACCCTGAATTGGATCGGCAAAGCCCGGGTAGTTTTCAACGTCGGTGGTGATGGTCAGCTGACCGCCAGTCTGCACACCTGTGACCAGAAGCGGTTCCAGCATAGCGCGTGCGCCGTAGATTGCGGCGGTGTAGCCAGCAGGGCCGGAGCCTACGATCAGGAGTTTGGTGTGCTTAACAGTCATTTCCTCAGAACCTCAAATTTCGTGCGCGCTTGGATAGTACCAGTGCCGTGTTAGGGAGGGGTTCTATCCGCTCGTTTGCTTTTGTTCAATCGCTTTGGATATGGCATCCGCAATATCCGGTGTTGCGTCTATCGGTTCATAAGTAGGTGCTAATATGTCTCCGGGGAAGGGATGAAGTACTCCCAAATCCTCCATTCTTGATAAAAACCTATCAAACTTTCTGTGACTACCTGTTGGGCGGAAGCCATAGATAGGCTTTCCAGTGGCTGCAGCTTCCCCCACCATATTGGTGGAATCTGTTGTAACCACTGTGATTTCTGCGTTGGCCAGGTACTGAGCGATGGGGTTTTCACCTTCCCCATTCCAGAAGAGATGACCCTCAGATCTGCCCAGGTCATGCAACTGCATTGCCAGCTCTCTTGGGGTGCGGCGAGAGCAGGTGATCATGAGCGAATGGGTGTGCGACAGGTTTTTAAGTGCGGCGAGAAGCGTGTTGATATTGTCGGGCGTAAAGGTGTGATGCTGGGAATTGCCGCCAATCAGGACAGCTGCTTTGGGCTTTGGCAGTGCTGCGATGGCTTCAAGCGGGTTGTCACGCGCGTCCTGCAGCTTTTGAGCTGAAAAACGGTGAGGTGATGTAAGTGTTGTTACTATGTTTTTCCCAGAAATTCCGTCATGTTCCGGCGCCCAGACAAAATCAGCAAATTTGCTGTTGATCTTTGGGTTCTTGAGGAAAACAGTAAAGGTCTGGCCCTTGGAAAGCCGCTTTAGTGCGCGTAAGTAGGGCACCGCTCTGCGCCCGGATGCAATCGCGACCGCGGGATATGGGGGTGCAAGCGGGCTTTCTAGCTTGTGTGGTGCGTCTTTGGGATCGATTGGTCCCCAAGGCATTGCGTAGGTAAAAAGCTTGCGGGGGGCAACTAATCGAATTTCGTAGGGAAGTCCCAACGCGTCGGCTACACCGATGCATTGTGCTACGTCTCCGATCTTGCCATCTGTTAAAACCCACAGGTTTTGCGACATTTTGTTCCCCCAGCTTTCGGGAAGTGTCTGCAAAATGCTATTTGTTGATATAGTCTGTCGCAAATAAGCAATAAACTAGCATTTCGCCTAACTTCGTGTTTTAGGCAGTGTTGTAAAACAGGTTAACTGTTAATCCAATAGGACAAGCAAAGGAGACGAGCTTGAAAGCGCGTCTGGATTCGATCGACTGGCAAATTTTGAAGGAGCTGCAGGGAGACGGCCGCATTACCAATGTGGAGCTGGCTCGTCGTGTAGGAATTTCTGCGCCCCCATGTTTGCGCAGGGTTCGAGCCCTGGAAGAAGCAGGACTCATTCGCGGCTACCGTACGCTACTTGATGAGAAACAACTGGGATATGAAGTCACCGCCTTTGTCATGGTTGGATTGCATAACCAAACAGAGAATGACCTCGTCTCATTTGAAGCGCAAGTCAAGGAATGGCCGTTGGTTCGGGAGAGCTACATGGTGTCAGGTGAAGTTGACTTCATCATGCGCTGTACGGCTAAAGATCTGGAAACCTTCCAGAACTTCATTATTCGCGATGTGACCTCCACAAAGAATGTGGATCATGTTCGCACTGCACTGACCATCCGCCGTATCAAGGATGAGCCGAACGTGCCGATTGATAAGCCTGAGTATTTCTAACGGGGCTTATCCGGGAGAAACTTTTTAAACGGCCTTCGCGTAGGAAGGCCGTTTTTTTATGCGTGGTTACACCCACTTACCGACTGTGATTGTAACTGTGCCTGACTTTATGTTTTCGTTCGTTTTCGAGGGAACTTCAGGGCCGTCATAGGGGCCGACCGGGTTTTCATCCATGCTGAAGCCATAGGCTGCCTGATTGAGCATGAGGGATGGTTTGCCGGAAGGGCGTGAGTCGTTTCCATCACTGTCGCTGTAGTGCAAGAACTTTGAGTAATAGTGGCATGTCTTGCCTGCCTCGTACCACTTGCTCCAATCGTTCCATTTTGAGGTGCTAAAGGCTGCCTGTGCGCTTTCTGTCGTTTCGGCGGTCAATACGCCGTCTAGTGCTACACCGCGGCACAGCGCTTCCCAGATACTATCCTGGAGCAGGCCTGCATCTCCTGCAGCCCCCGCCGGAGTTAAACCAACGCCAAAGGATTGCTGGAAGACGTATTGGCTGCTCGTCAGACCGCTTTCCGGCTTGTAGAAGTGGAAAGTGCCAGCTGGGCCTGTCAGTGTATAGACTTGGGGTTGCTCGGTTGATCCTGAGCGCGCCTGTGTGGTGCAGCTTCCTTCATACAAACGAGGAACCGCTTTGGAGCCAATATTGATGCTCAATACGTTTCCCGGTGAGAAGAAATGGTCGAGGGTCTCATCCCAATAGGTTGCCAGGGGATCATCTGTTGTTTTCTGATAGTTGCCGGATTTTGAGGCGAGCCAATCGTTAGGATCACAGATGGCAAAGAACTGATCGTCTACCAGCGGTGGCTGGAACCCGCCTTTTGTGAGCGGTGTGGAGTAGAGCAGGGGGAGGAAGTGAGCGGCGGCTGGATCAGCCTTAGCTTCGTTTTTCATGAACTTCGTGAAGGCCTTGGCAATCTGAGCCCGTGTCACGTCTTTGCGCATGCCATATTGCGGGCCGTCCGAGCCTTCAACATCAAAACGGAGGTTGAGACCAAAACCGCTTACCGCAGACAGGTTTAGCTGAGCATCCAGACCAAACTCGAAAACGTCAAAAGGGCCGGGAGCCTCTACGCCGGGTGTGTTGGCATAAGGGTACTGGGTGTATTGGATCGGGTTGTTGTTTGTGACTGTGAGGTCCTGCGGCTTGTCTTTGGAGACAACAAGCAGGAAGCGATCATCACCGTTGGTTTTGTCCTCTAGCACTACATCGCCGATATCCGAGAGCTTTTGAAACGGAACGCTGGTTGGCGCTTTTGTTGTGCTGGGTCTTGTGAAATTGTTTCCTTCCAAGACCTTGAAGAGTTTCTGTGACCCTCCGTTGATCCAGCCTGCGACCCAGACATGTGCTGTGGTGCCGGGCAGACCACTTTCATCAACCAGTTTGAATTTGATGGACATGACGTTCCCTTTTTTTGTTTTTCTTCTTGGTGTTAGAGGGACGTGCCTTGGTTGATTTTGTGAGCTGCTGCTCTGGACTGCAAATACAAAAACGGCCCTCACGTGGAAGGCCGTTCTGGTGTTCTTGAATTGTCGCCGTGACGATTAAAGGCAGCGGATGCTTGAGAAGAAATGAGAGATTTCTTCTGAAATTGCTTCGCTTTGCTGGCTGAGTTCTGTCGCAGCGGATGTTGCGGTGGCAACAGCGCGTTTGGATTCGTCTGCAGTTGCCAGGATGTTGCTCAACTCGCTTGTCACGCCCTTCGCATTTTGAGAGGCGGACTGAATGCTTGAAGAGATTTCGTTGGTTGCGATGGCCTGTTGGTCCACTGCATCAGCAATTGCCGTCGCTGTCGAACTCACCTCCTCAATCTTCTGAGAGATTGCAGAGATTTCTTCTACGCAGCGGCGTGTCTCGCTTTGGATCGCGCTGATCTTGGAGGCAATCTCGTCGGTTGCCTGACCTGTCTGGCTTGCAAGGTCTTTCACTTCGCTTGCCACAACAGCAAAGCCGCGGCCTGCATCACCTGCACGGGCTGCCTCAATGGTTGCGTTGAGGGCCAGGAGGTTGGTCTGCTCTGCGATTGCACTGATGAGCTCAGTCACAGCGCCAATCTCGTTGGTCGCTGTCTGCAACCCGAGGACGGTATCGTTGGTGCGTTCCGCATCTTTGGAAACTATCTGTGCTGTTTCTGCAGAGCGGGTCACTTGCGAACCGATTTCGGCGACGTTTGCGGACATCTCTTCAACAGCTGCCGCACCGGAGTGAACATCAGAGGCTGTGTAGTCAGCAGACTGGCTCGCAGCTTCTGCAGCCATTTTGCTTTGCTCGGATGTCTCGCGAAGAGTGAGTGCAGAGTTTTCGACGCGATTGCCGGCTTCTGCTGTCTGCTCTATCCGCTTGGTGATTGTCCGCTCAAACGCATTGATAGCATCTTCAAGCTGGTGAGTGCGCTCATCACGTTCTTCTGTGTAGTGACGATGGTAGGCGGAGACCGCTTGTCCCATGTCGAACATCACTGCTTTTTGAAGAGCGATCAGGCTGCGCGACAAGCGCCCTGGTGAAAAGCGCATCTTGCTGGAGAGCACTTTGGTCAGCTCTTCGAGAATAAACGTATAACCACCAATGTACCAATCCGGCTCAAGGTCGGTGTACACGTGGGCGCGGCCAATCTTGTCAACGCGCTCCATATAGGTGGAGTCAAAGCCGCCAGTGAACAGGATTTTCCAGTGGCTTGCTTGAGCTGATTTTAAACCATCAACCTTACCGGATACCTTTTTCTTCAGTTCCGGATCACGTTGAACGTGGTTGTAAAAATCGTTCAAAATCTGTGTTAAGTGGCCCTCAACACTGGGCCAGAGATCTGAAAGTGTTTTTATGGTCTGACTATCGATTTTGAAAAAACCGAGCTGGCTTTTCAGACCTGAAAATGAATTGGTGGTCATGGCAGCAAATTTCCCGTCAATTTGTCGAGTTCATTTGCATTTACAAGGGTTAACAGTAAGTAGATTTATCCATGCAAAATAACGAATATATACCTATAATTGTGTTGGTAAGCGAGGATTGTGATGAGATATGAGCTTTTTAGGCAGCGACCCGTGCCAGATTGTCGCAGCGTTTGGCTGCTTTTTCAGATTTTTGAAGTAAATCCGTTAACTTATCGAGGAACCTATTATTTGTTCTGTAATTAGTGGATAACTCGTGTGGGTTGCATAAAAAATGCCGCTCAGAGCGGCACTTTCATTTCTTGAAATCATCAGGCTCTGAAATTAAGCAAGGACTATCTCAGTTCATGAGAAGTCTTGAAATGCTGAATTCAGCTCTACAATTTACTTAACCGAATTGGACTTCAGTAATCTCGTAACCGCGTGCGCCACCTGGAGCAGTCACTTCGACGCTGTCACCAACAGACTTGCCGATGAGTGCGCGTGCAATTGGAGAGGAGATAGAAATACGTCCACGTTTTACGTCAGCTTCAACATCGCCAACGATCATGTACTTCTTTTCTTCCTCGGTATCTTCGTCAATGAGAGATACGGTTGCACCGAATTTGACAGTATCGCCACTGAGTTTGGTCAGATCGATGATTTCTGCAAGTCCCAGAAGAGCTTCCAGTTCGTTGATCCGGCCTTCGTTCAGGCTCTGCTGTTCCTTCGCTGCGTGGTACTCCGCATTCTCTGAAAGATCACCGTGAGCACGTGCTTCGGAAATGGCTGCGATAATGCGCGGGCGTTCTCCGGTCGTGCGATGCTTAAGCTCTTCTGTGAGCATCACATAACCTTCCGGCGTCATAGGTACCTTTTCCATGGCTCGTACATCTTTCTTACGTTGTGGTGGTGTGGCCCATCACACTAAAAAACTGACCGGGCTGAGAAGCCTCAACCCGGACCTGTTAAACTATCTTAGCAGAAGTAAGATTGTAGGGACCTTACTTCAAGCGTTTTCGCTCGGAAAGCTTCGATGCCTTGAGCTGCTGCTACGGCTCCTGCCACAGTTGTGTAGTAAGGAACCTTGTTCATCAGCGCAGCTTGACGAAGTGACCGACTGTCGGAAAGTGCTTGTGCGCCTTCGGTTGTATTGAAGACGAGCTGAACTTCTCCATTCTTGATAGCATCAACGATATGAGGACGCCCTTCAAGCACCTTATTGACCTTTGCGCATGGGATGCCTTGGTTTTCCAAGTATCTTTGCGTGCCTTCGGTGGATATAATGGAAAACCCTGATGCTACAAGTTTTTTAGCTGCTTCAAGAATTTTCGGCTTATCTGCATCCTTCAATGAGATGAAGACTGTTCCACCTGCCGGAATAACGGTGCCTCCGCCGAGCTGTGACTTGGCGAATGCGAAGGAGAAGTCGGTGTCCAGACCCATGACTTCACCGGTAGAGCGCATCTCAGGACCGAGAACCGTATCAACACCCGGGAAACGAGCAAACGGGAAGACCGCTTCCTTCACTGCGACATGATCCAGCTTTTTCGGCTTGAGGTCGAAGTTTGACAGCTTCTCACCTGCCATGACGCGGGCTGCGATTTTCGCAATCGGCACGCCAATGGTTTTTGCCACGAACGGTACTGTTCTTGATGCACGCGGGTTCACTTCCAGAACGTAGATCTCTCCGTCCTTGATTGCGAACTGAACGTTCATGAGGCCAACAACGTTGAGCTCCAGAGCGAGTTTGCGGCCTTGCTCTTCCAGTCTGGCAAGTGTTTCATCATCCAGCGTGTAGGCTGGCAGGGAACATGCGCTGTCGCCGGAATGGATGCCAGCTTCCTCAATATGTTCCATGATGCCACAGATGAAGACGTCTTCGCCATCACACAGGGCGTCCACGTCGACTTCGATTGCGCCGTCGAGATAACGGTCGAACAGAAGCGGGTTGGTGCCGAGCAGGGTGTTGATCTGGCCGGTTTTATCGTTCGGGTACTTGGCGCGCACATCATGTGGAACCAGCTCTGGCAGTGTGCCAAGCAGGTAGTTGTTGAGCGCTTCCTCGTCGCGAATGATCTGCATTGCGCGGCCACCCAGCACGTAGGACGGGCGAACAACAAGTGGCAGGCCAAGCTGGTTGGCAATGAGGCGGCCCTGTTCAACAGAATAGGCGATGCCGTTTTCTGGCTGTTTCAGATCAATTCTGTGCAGCAGACGCTGGAACCGGTCACGATCTTCTGCAAGGTCAATCATGTCTGGTGACGTGCCGAGGATTGGAATTCCAGCTTCTACGAGCGCTTGTGCCAGTTTAAGAGGTGTCTGGCCGCCGAACTGAACGATAACACCCTTCAGTGTGCCCTTGGAGTTTTCAAGGCGGAGGATTTCCAGCACGTCTTCAGAGGTGAGAGACTCGAAGTAGAGGCGATCGGAGGTATCGTAGTCTGTTGAGACTGTTTCCGGGTTACAGTTGATCATGATGGCCTCGAAGCCAGCATCTTTCAACGCAAACGCAGCATGACAGCAGCAGTAATCGAACTCGATGCCCTGACCGATCCGGTTTGGACCACCACCCAGAATGACAACCTTTTGCTTCTCGCTTGGGTTTGCTTCGCAAGACGGCAAACCCGGTGTTGGTGTCTCGTAGGTGGAGTACATGTAAGGCGTTGGGGAAGCGAATTCTGCGGCACAGGTATCAATGCGCTTGTAAACTGGCTTCACGTCAAGCTCAGCCCGAAGAGCTGCAACTTTGTCAGCAGTCGTCTGGGTGAGAACCGCAAGACGGCTGTCTGAGAAGCCCATGGCTTTGACCATGCGCATGGCCGCCGCGTTGTCTGGCAGGCCGTGCTCGATGATCTTTGCTTCCATGTCCACGATTTCCTGCATCTGCTCCAGGAACCATGGATCAATCTTGCAGATGTCGTGGATTTCTTTTGCAGAGGTGCCCAGACGCATAGCCTGAGCCACGTTGAGCAGGCGATCTGGTGTTGGGACAGCCAGAGCTTTGCGGATTGCGGTGTAGTCTTCGCCGTGACCAAGGCCTTCGACTTCGATTGGGTCGAGGCCTGTCAGACCTGTTTCCAGACCGCGCAGGGCTTTTTGCAGGCTTTCCTTGAAGGTCCGGCCAATGGCCATCACTTCACCAACAGACTTCATTGCTGTTGTCAGGGTTGGTTCGGAGCCTGGGAACTTTTCAAATGCGAAACGTGGGATCTTGGTGACGACGTAGTCGATTGTTGGCTCAAAAGAGGCGGGTGTTGCTCCGCCGGTGATGTCGTTTTCCAACTCATCAAGGGTGTAGCCAACAGCGAGCTTTGCCGCGATTTTCGCAATCGGGAAGCCTGTTGCTTTAGATGCCAGCGCGGAAGAACGAGAGACGCGTGGGTTCATCTCGATCACAACGAGACGGCCATCTGCCGGGTTGACCGCGAACTGAACGTTCGATCCGCCTGTTTCAACACCGATCTCACGCAGAACCGCAATCGAGGCGTTCCGCATGATCTGGTATTCTTTGTCGGTGAGGGTCAGGGCAGGGGCAACTGTGATGGAATCGCCTGTGTGGACGCCCATCGGGTCGATGTTTTCAATGGAGCAGATGATGATGCAGTTGTCCGCTGTGTCGCGAACCACTTCCATCTCGTATTCTTTCCAGCCGAGCAAGCTTTCGTCGACGAGCACCTGACCGTTTGGAGACGCATCGATGCCGGAGCGAACAATTTGTTCAAACTCTTCACGGTTATACGCTACGCCGCCGCCTGTGCCGCCGAGCGTAAACGCAGGGCGAATGATAGCTGGCAGGCCGATGGTGTCGATCTGGCGCATGGCTTCAGCATAGCCTGCTCCACGATCATACCCGGTGATGTTGCCTTCATCATCAAGGATTGGCGGAGAGGATGCGATTGCGGCGCGTGGATTTTCCAGCCCGATCTTGTCCATGGCCGCGCGGAATTTTTCACGGTCTTCAGCCTTGTCGATGACGTCGGCTTTTGCTCCGATCATCTCGACACCGTGTTTTTTCAGCACGCCTTTGCGGTCCAGTTCCAGCGCACAGTTGAGTGCGGTCTGTCCGCCCATGGTTGGCAGGAGCGCGTCCGGCTTTTCCTTGGCGATGATCTTTTCAACGGCGTCCGTGGTGATTGGCTCGATGTAGGTTGCATCAGCCAGATCCGGATCTGTCATGATGGTTGCCGGATTTGAGTTCACCAAGATAATTCGGTAGCCCTCATCTCGCAGTGCCTTACAAGCCTGAGTTCCAGAATAATCGAACTCACAGGCTTGACCAATCACGATGGGGCCAGCCCCGATGATCATGATAGATTGGATGTCATTGCGTTTAGGCATGGTGACTCACATATGCTCGCGTTTAAGCACCAGTGCACCCGATTGGTGCTCTGGTGGTGCCCTCTTTAGGAGTATGTCGGCTGAGCGCGCGTTATAAGAAATATTCGCGTAATGATAAACCCCGACGAACGCCTATTTCCGAAATAATCCGGTTTTTTTTCTCAAGACTTAAGGGGAGTTTATTCAGCTAAAGTCGCATTCTCTGTGGTTTTCTCACCATCAAAGTCAGCAATACCAGTGCTTAAGGCATAGCAGGCCAGCCGGACAGACTTCGGAATTTCTACCGGTTTACCGTCACGATTGCCGTTTTCATAATATTGAATCATTCGTTTTTTTAAGCCGAGGCGTTCCGCTGCCTCTTTTTGCTTATAGCCCATCGACTTGCGCCAAGCCCGAAACTGAGATGGTTTCATGATACTAACCTAATGATTCCCAGACTGAAAATTCATTGTACAGACTGATGCATAATAATCTGCATTCGTACTATTGCATATAACAGAATGTAAAAAGCGCAAAAATTGCGTTATTTACCTTGATGAGGCGCAAATAGTGCGCTTATAATTGTGGCGTTTCAGGAAAACTCCCGTAAGCCTGTGTGATTTCTTTGCATAGAACTGAGGTGGCTTTCCATTCACGCGGCTCATCAAGGAGATAATCATGTTAAACGAACTCATCCTGTATCGGGCTAATCTGAAGGGCAAAAAGATGGATGTTCATCGTCATGCGACTTTCAGATTTCTAATCAGACGGATCGTCAATGGCCTGTTGAAGGGCTAAGCGCAAGTACGTGTTTGATGGTAAATTGAGTTTATCTGCTGAATGCGGTGTCTTTCTTATGGCTTGCACATGCTGAAGATGTTTCAATTAATGAAAATGGGTGGCCAAAATTGTGCAATGCGCACAATCTGGCACTTTTGATCTAGTGAATCTTTGGGGCATCTTGCCTTTTAATGTGACAGATTCCACATTATCCCCTCTGTACGCGACGGCAGTTCAAAGTTTTGCAGCGCGAAAAATGAACATCCTGTTTAAAAAATGTGCAGAGTGATCATTTGGTCAGCCAATTTTCGTTTTACTGAGAAAGAATAAAGTCAGAGCAGATCTAAAGAAGGAGAGTAGTTAGAAGTTATATTGCTCATTCTCGCTATCTCTTCGTCATGTTCACATATTATAGACAATATGTAATTGACGCTTCTATAGTATATTAGCTCAGATAACGCAGGAACATCTTTGGAGATTTGCCGGAGAATGTAGAATAAATCAGCGGAATTGCAAAAGTAGGTGCCGTTATTTTTTTATAATACTTATCTAGTATAACTACTTATGATGTTAATTCTCGGATGTCCTAGTGTATACGTTGCATTTACGAAGTAAAAAATGCGATGTCGGGCTATATTTTATCAGTTTCCTTGTGTAGATTATCAATTGTCTAATATGAATTATCATAGATTTCATTGAGGACTTTGAAAGTGGGGGTACTCATTCCTCACTGGGGATGCATTGAAGATTGTTCAAATGAACATCGAAAAGCTTCCGCAGTGTGAGTGGGTATCAAATGCTACTGCATAAGCTAGTACAGAAGTGGGGGAGTACAAAAGTTATTAGGGGAATTCATGGAGGCACCGGGTGGGGAGCTGAAATGATGAGCTTTTGTAACTCTTCTAAGGTTTAACATACAAACCACCGGGCAAATGGAAATGAACAGTATTCCTAGTAAGCTAGATGTCGCTGCGGATATCGCTGGACCTATTCGTGAGGACGATGGGGACGGTCAACTGCTCGCAATCTCTGAAATGTCAGAGTTGTTTAGCGTCACTCTGCGTACACTACGATTCTATGAGGAGAAGGGGCTTCTTAACCCAGTACGTCGTGGAGCACGCCGCTTCTACAGAGGTCGTGATGTGAGCCGCATGCGGGTCATTTTGCAGGCCAAGAAGATCGGTCTGACGCTGGCAGAAGTTCGTCGTATTATCAAGCTCGTTGAGGGTTCCAGCCCTCGTCCTGAGCAACTTAAAGAACTTCAGGAAATTTGTGGTGCGCAGGAGCAGCTGCTTCATGAGCAGGAGCAAGCGCTTCAAGAACAGATTGCAGAAGTTCGCGGTGTGTCTCATGCACTGAGCAGCATGCTGGAAACAGAAGCGGCTTAATTGCTTCTGATAAGAGTTACGGAACCCGGCTCCCTTGGTGCCGGGTTTTTTGTTGTCCTGACGTTGCTTAAGCGGTGTCTCCGGCCATGTTCTGCTCGCAGTCAGGCAAAAGAAAAGCGGGGTACTGGACCCCGCTTTTATTCATTCTGCTGTACCGTTTTGCTTAGAGCACGTTGCGTTCTAAGCGGCAGCAGGTGTTTTGTGGTTCTCAATCAGCTCAATGAAGCGAGAGAACAGGTAGTGGCTGTCTTGTGGACCTGGAGACGCTTCCGGATGGTGCTGTACTGAGAAGACAGGCGCATCTTTTACACGCAGACCACAGTTGGTGCCGTCAAACAGGGAAACGTGTGTTTCTTCCACGTTGTCGGGCAGGCTGCCAGCACTCACAGCAAAGCCATGGTTCATGCTGGTGATTTCAACCTTGTTGGTGGTGTAATCGTGAACCGGATGGTTTGCGCCGTGATGGCCTTGATGCATCTTTGTGGTGGTGCCACCAAGTGCAAGCGCGAGCATCTGGTGACCCAGACAGATACCGAAGACCGGCAGGCCAGACTTCACGAGACTACGGATGGTTGGAACCGCATATTCACCTGTTGCAGCTGGATCGCCAGGGCCGTTGGACAGGAATACTCCATCCGGCTTGAGAGCGAGGACGTCTTCAGCAGAAGTGGTTGCAGGCACCACAGTTACGCGGCATCCGGCATCTGCCAGAAGGCGGAGGATGTTACGCTTTACGCCAAAGTCCAGAGCAACCACGTGATGGCTTGGTTTGTTCTGGGCGCCAAACCCGTCATCCCAATCCCAGGTGGTTTCGTTCCAATCGTAGGTTTTCTGAGTGCTCACGCCTTTTGCAAGGTCCATGCCTTCCAGATCCGGGAGGCCGGCTGCTTCTGCTTTCAGCGCTTCCACATCAAACTCACCATCAGCGTTATGAGCGATCACAGCGTTCTGCATGCCTTTTTCGCGGATGAGAGCTGTTAATGCGCGGGTGTCTACGCCGGTCAGGCCCACAATGCCTCGTGCCTTGAGCCATGCATCGAAGTGGTTGCCAGAGCGATAGTTGGAAGGGGTGGTGATGTCGGTGCGCAGAATCGCGCCTCGTACGCCAGACGTGCCTTCCATATCTACAGTTTCAACATCGTCTTCGTTCGCGCCCACATTGCCAACATGGGGGAACGTGAAGGTGATGATCTGTCCTGCATAGGAAGGATCTGTGAGAATCTCTTCATACCCGGTCATTGCCGTATTGAAGCAGACTTCGCCGGACGCTGTTCCAAGAGCTCCAACGCCTCGGCCTTCAATGACTGTACCGTCTGCGAGAACGAGGAGGGCGGTAGGTTTAGGTGCTGACCACGCGTCTTGAGCTTTCATCACTTGCTTTCTTGATACGGTTGATGACAGTATGCGTCCATCTGAAACGCACCGAAGGGACTTGACTTTGGCGCGTCACAGTCGCATCAAGGCCGGGACCATAGGAGAAGGGGTTCCTCTGGTCAATATCACTCGTGTAGAAATAATAGCGCTCGAGTTACAGGAAATCAGCTCAAATCAGATGGATGAGACGTATTATCCGGGATTTGGAGAGCCTCTTTTAAAGTTTCCGCGTCAGGGTTCCTTTAGTATGTTGCGAGACAAAATAGCGAATGCGCTGAAAGCCGCGCAAGAAGACACTAACAAAAGACGTGCCGCCACGTTGCGCCTCATCACCGCTGCCATTATGGACCGGGATATGGCTGCTCGTGAGCAAGGCCGTGATGGCTTAAGCGACGAAGAGCTGATGGACCTCCTGCACACCATGCTAATCCAGCGTGAACAGGAAGCGGCGCATTGTGAAGCGAGCGGTAAGGTAGAGCTTGCTGTGCAAGAGCGTGAAGAAGCGGAAATGATCCGTGAATTCTTGCCGTCTCAGCTCAGCGAGTACGAAATGAAGCTTGTTTGTCAAACAGTTGTCGAGTGCGTTGAAGCGCGCGGACTGCGCGATATGGGCCGCTGTATGGCTGAGTTGAAAGAACGTTATCCGGGCCAGATGGACTTTGCGAAAGCCAGTTGTATGGTGAAGCAGATGCTGCGTGCTCCGCAGTAAGTCAACGTTTTTGGAGCACTTACAGGCCGCCGCGTCATCATGATGCGGCTTTTCTTTTTTCCTGAAGCGATAAATTGAGTTAAGCCAGCGTAAATGGGGGTTTTGCTGGCTTCTTGGGGCCTTCACGGCTATATAATACCCAGCTCAGCTGCTTTCAGGCCACTACGACAAATTGGACCACTATGCGTTTCGATCAGCTCTTTCTTGATGACATTCGCAACCGCGTCTCGCTTACAGATGTGGTGGGGCGACGTGTAACCTGGGATCGGCGTAAATCGCAGCCCGGAAAGGGCGATTATTGGGCCTGTTGTCCCTTCCATTCAGAGAAGTCTCCCAGCTTTCATGTTGATGAGCGCCGCAACCGCTACAAGTGCTTTGGCTGTGGTGAAAGTGGAGATCATTTCAAGTTTCTGATGGAGACTGAGGGCCTCAGTTTCCCCGAAGCTGTGGAAGAATTAGCCGGTGTGGCTGGAATCGCCATGCCTGCGCCCGATCCTCAGGCGGCAAAACGAGCTGCTAAACGTAATTCTCTGACCGATGTCTGTGAGATGGCGGCACGCTATTTCCGGCATGTGTTCCAGTCTGCTGACGGGCGCGCTGCGCAAGAGTATGTGCAGCGGCGCGGTTTGAGTGCCGAGACGCTGAATGAGTTTCAGTTTGGTTTTGCGCCTCCGGGACGTGATAATCTGAAGAAGGCTTTGATGGCGAAAGACGTCACTGAAGCTGAGCTGATTGAAGTGGGTTTGCTCATTAAACCCGAGGACCGGCGTCCGTCTTATGACCGATTTCGCAATCGTCTGATGATCCCGATCCATGATGATCGGGGCAGGGCGGTTGCTTTTGGTGGCCGGACCATGGACCCGGATGGCCAGCCGAAATATCTGAACTCACCGGAAACGCCCGTTTTTCACAAAGGGACGATGCTGTTTAATGCGCATCGCGCGCGCCAGCCTGCTTATGAGAGCGGGCTGGCGATCGTTGTGGAGGGGTATATGGATGCCATTGCCCTTTGGCAGGTTGGCATCAAGGCGACGGTCGCGAGTTTGGGTACTGCGTTTACCGAAGACCAGATTATGCGGCTTTGGAAGTTTGCTGATGAGCCAGTGGTCTGCTTTGACGGTGACGTCGCCGGTATCTCTGCTGCCCACCGAGCGGTTGATCGTATTCTTCCAGTTCTGACCAGCGGTAAGTCTTTCCAGTTTGCGTTTTTGCCTGATGGGCAGGATCCGGATGATGTGATTAATGCTGGTGGCACCGCTGCCATGTACGGAGAGATTGAGAAAGCTCTGCCACTTTCAGAAGTGGTTTGGCGCCGTGAGAGCGAACAAGCCCGGATTGATACGCCTGAGCGCAAGGCTGCGCTGGAAAAGGCCGTTGAAGATCTGGTTGGGACCATCAAAGATGAGCGCGTTCAGAAGCGTTATCGGATGGACTTGCGCCTCAAACTCTCCAATTTGTTTTACGAGGAGAGCCGCCGAAACCGTGGCAAAGGCGGTGGTGGTCGCGATGAGGGCTGGCGCGGAAACAAGAAACAAGGCGCGGATGATGAGTGGGCATCCCGTGCCCGCGTTGAAGCGCCCGACACGCCATCTTATGGGGTGGAGCGCAGCTTCTGCACCATGTGCCTGATGTATCCGGAGCTGTTTGACCGCCACTTTGAACGGATTTCGCAGCTGACGTATTCCAACGAGCTGCACTCCATGTTCATGACGGCGCTGGTTCGGATTGCGACGGACCTTGCTGAAGGTGCTGTGACGCAGATCTATAACAAGCTGGATGAACGGTTCTATCAAATCCTGCAGGAAGCCATCGTGAGTGCGAGCTCTGAAAGCGATGGCAGCAAGGCAAGTACCTTGCGCCGCTGGGATGCGCTGACCAACCGTCTGCAGGTTTTGAAGGAAGACCCGCCCGAGGACTTCGTGGAGATGTTGTTCCTGAATTATGCAGATATGCTTGAGTTACGCATGTTGGAGCAGGAACTTGAGCATGAAACGCGAGCCATGGAGCAGGATCTGACCGAAGAAAGCTGGGGCCGGTTTCAGGCGCTTACGCAGGATTTGGCTCGTCGCCGTGAGGATTGCCTTCATGATGAGCAGGAGTTGGCAGAGCGTGCCGCCAAAATGCGCTCCTCAAAAGGGTCTGTTCTGGCTTGATCTGAGAGGAGGGATTGCGGGTCTGTTTATCTGCTCCCCCCAGAGGATCTGGTGATCGCAACTTGAGGTAGAATTGTGATGGAAGAACTCTTGTTTTTCAAAGTTATCCAGAAAAACACGCAATGAACTGTCCAAAATCCCCTAGAATCAGATTGACCATGCCGAATCGCCCTTGCGAATCACAAAAGGCGGGCTACATACACTAAGTCGGACAGTCGATACGAGCGCCCGTAGACCTTAGATGTCTTTAAAGCGGCGATATCATAATCGGATAATCAGCGCTGTCGATGCCTGGAATGTGCCGGATACGGCCTAAAACGGTAGGGATGCCGGTGAGCAGTCTTGCCCGAATGAGTTTTGGGTTTTCAATTCCGTGAAAACATTTTGATACCAGGGTTAAGTCAGGTTTAAGGGACTTTGCGTTAAACCCCAAAGTCAAATGTGATTCAAATGCCGCCTGTGTGGTCCAAACACGGGGGTGATTGATTGCGTAACGCGATAGTTCGCTGGAGCACGACCAGCGACTTTGGAGCAGAATATGGCGACGAAGGCGACACAAGCTGAAGATACGCAGGAACCGGCAGGCGCAGAGGGACAAGATGGTCCGCTCTTGGATTTGTCGGTCGCCGCCGTCAAGAAAATGATCAAGTCCGCGAAAAAACGCGGATACATCACTTATGACGAACTGAATGAAGTTCTTCCACCTGATCAGGTGAGCTCTGAGCAGATTGAAGACACCATGTCGCTTCTTTCTGAAATGGGCATCAACGTTGTTGAGGCGGAAGATGCAGAAGAAGGTAAAGAGGAAGAGGAAGCTCCACCCGCTGTAGACGGCGGTGAGTTGGTTGTTGCTTCTTCTACTGCTGTTACCAAAACTACGACTGCTAAAGAACCTACAGACCGTACCGATGATCCGGTGCGTATGTACCTGCGCGAGATGGGCTCTGTTGAGCTGTTGTCCCGCGAAGGCGAAATTGCCATTGCAAAGCGTATTGAGGCTGGCCGCGAGGCTATGATCTCAGGTCTTTGCGAAAGCCCACTGACCTTCCAGGCGATTATCATCTGGGGTGAGGAGCTGGCCGAAGGCAAGGTTCTGCTGCGTGACATTATTGATCTGGATGCAACATATTCCGGACCTGATGACAAGAACGGTCCATCTGATGATGACCTTTCTGAGCAGGAAAACGCTGGCGAAGGTGAAGTTCCTGAGGCTGTGCGCCTTAAGGAAAAAGAAGAAGCCCGCAAGCGCAAGGAAGAAGAAGCCCGTAAGCCTAACGGTGCTGCCGCTGCTGCGCCTGCTAATGCAGCTTCGGGTGCGCCGGGTGAAGCACCTGCAGAAGGTGGTGAAACCACTGATGACGATGACGACGAGTACGAGGCAAACGTTTCTCTTTCCGTGATGGAAGCAGAACTGAAGCCTATGGTCGTTGAGATCTTTGACAGGATCACAGAGGATTACAAGAAGCTGCGCAAGCTTCAGGACCAGCTGGTTGAAAACAAGCTGGCTAACAAAACTCTGTCTCCGTCTCAGGAGCGTCGTTACAAGAAGCTCAAAGAAGACATTATTGTTGAAGTGAAGAGCCTGCACCTCAATAACAACCGTATTGAGACACTGGTTCAGCAGCTTTACTCCATCAATAAAATGCTGATGGGTTATGAAGGTCGCTTGCTGCGTCTTGCAGACAGCAACGGCGTGAACCGCGCTGACTTCATCAAATACTATCAGGGTTCTGAGCTGGACCCGAACTGGATCCGCAAAGTTGCAAACCTGTCTGGCCGTGGTTGGAAGAAGTTTGTGACCCATGACGGCGATATGATCCGCGAACTGCGCGGCGAGATTCAGACGCTTGCGACTGAGACTGGCCTTGAGATCACCGAATTCCGTACCCTGGTTTCCATGGTGCAGAAGGGTGAGCGCGAAGCGCGTATCGCGAAGAAGGAAATGGTGGAAGCGAACCTTCGTCTCGTTATCTCCATTGCCAAGAAATACACCAACCGTGGCCTGCAGTTCCTGGATCTTATTCAAGAAGGTAACATTGGCCTCATGAAGGCGGTAGACAAGTTCGAATACCGCCGTGGTTACAAGTTCTCCACCTATGCGACCTGGTGGATTCGTCAGGCGATCACCCGGTCCATCGCGGATCAGGCACGCACCATCCGTATTCCGGTGCACATGATCGAGACGATCAACAAGATCGTTCGTACCTCTCGTCAGATGCTTCACGAGATTGGCCGTGAGCCAACCCCGGAAGAGCTCTCTGAAAAGCTGCAGATGCCGCTTGAGAAGGTCCGTAAGGTGCTGAAGATCGCTAAGGAGCCTATCTCCCTTGAAACACCGATTGGTGACGAGGAAGACAGCCATCTTGGTGATTTCATTGAGGATAAAAACGCCATCCTGCCGATTGATGCGGCAATTCAGGCGAACCTTCGTGAGACCACGACCCGCGTTCTGGCATCGCTCACACCTCGTGAAGAGCGTGTCCTGCGTATGCGCTTTGGTATCGGCATGAACACCGACCACACTCTGGAAGAGGTTGGTCAGCAGTTCTCCGTTACTCGTGAGCGTATTCGTCAGATTGAGGCGAAAGCGCTGCGTAAGCTGAAACACCCAAGCCGCTCCCGCAAACTACGGAGCTTCCTGGACAGCTAAGCTGCTACGGATATGTGAGAATTAAGAAGCCGGTCTCTGTGAGGAGGCCGGCTTTTTTTGTTTTTTGAAAGTGGGCACTGAAGTAAGAGTGTAAGAAATTCTCATATGTACCAACTACCAAACCGATGCCGCCTTAAACGATGGGTTACAGCACTTTGGGAAGGTCAAACACCAGCAACCCGACTTGTCCCAATGGCAATTGTGAAACAACTTCACCTTTGGGGTTTAAGACTGCTGTAGGCCCTAGTGCCAGATAGCCTTCGCGTTTGCCAGTAACGTCCGATGATATCAGCCACAGTCCAGTCTCTTGGCAACGTAGCCCCCGCACTGAATTATGTAGTGATTTGTATTTTTCTGCTGTTTCATGCTTCAGCATGTTATTCGCGCAACAAACGATGAGATCCACGTTTTGTCGGGCAACCTGTTCTGCGAGAGGTGCGAAGTTTAAGTCATAACAGATGTTTATGGAAAACTTGAGGCCTTGGACTTCAAATGTTGGAACATCTAGCCCCTTTGTGAAAGCTGCCTCACTTGGTAAAAGGTAGTGTTTCCGATATTTCCCAACAAATTCTTGATTTTTAACGACTATTGATGTGTTAAATAGTTTTTCGTCTTCCTTCTCGATCATACCAACTACAAGTATCGGCCCTGAGACGGGAAACTGCTCCAACAGCTCGAGAAAACGTGGTGAACCAAGATCAATAGCTACTTCACGTACCTGTTTTTCTTGGGGGATGTAGCCTTGTAAAAACCCTTCTGGGAAAGCCAATAAGTGAACGTTCTGTGCATTCGCTTGATCAGAGGTTTTTCTGAGAAATTGTAGTGCAGCTGGTAGATTATTGAGAAATTCAGGAGCCTGTGCTGCTGCTATACGGACGGTTGACACGTGTATTGCCCTTCCTTGAGATCTGCTCCCGACATTAAACCTTCTGCTAAATTCACCAAGGTTAAATGGTTGCTTTGTCTGCTACTGAAGAAGGTATTTCCGTCATGCCGGACGGAGTGCAGCGGAGATCCGGTATCCAGAGTTGTGGGGGGAGCGCTGGTGGGTGTGGTTCTAGATCCCGCATCAAGTGCGGGAGGACGGCGGTGGGGGGCGTGACGTGTGGCTTGCGGGATATAGGGCTGTGGTGTGGGGTGAGGTGCTTACTAGCGTATCCTCAGGGCAACAGGTGCGGAGTTGTTGCAACTTTTCGTTGACAGGTGAGCGGTTCCATTCCACATTCATATGTGAGGCTTCGAAACCTCTGAAAAGCGGTAACCGCTCCCGTCAACTAGCGGATTTTTTGTGCCTTTTTTCCAAAGGCGCAAACCCTTTGCTATGAGCGGGAGGGCGGTGAATACAACACCTCCTTCGGGAGGGAATAAACTCGCCTGTCTTTTCCAGGTTTCGAACCTCCCGCTCGCCAGCGGGCCGTCGAAAGCTCGTCTGTCGTCGCGGATCTTCAACAGCCAGAAAAGAAGGCTTTGAATATGGACGACACTGCATGCGCCTGTGGCGCCACAAATACTCTTCAGAATGAAATTGACGACGTGAACGTTGCTGTTTCTGATCTTCAGAACCTTGCTTATATGCAGCATATGGTGCTGAGCGAGCGGATGAAGAACAGTTGCGAACGTGACGTTTTAATCACTTTGTACTACGCTTTATGTAACCGCCTAGAGGCACTTGATAAGACCTGCGGAATTTTAACTGATGCGTTGTCTGGTACGTCCTTCCCTAAAGGATTTTCCGGTCACGCGACACGCAGCGTCGCCTCTCCAACATTGGTCAATACTAAAACTGTGTCTCTTGATTAGATCACTGTGAACGGCACTTCAAGGGCTGCCTCAACTACCCTTGCACAGCCCTTCATGAGTGTCCTGCTGGTCTGCGGCCGGGCGAATTGTGCCCGCAGGCCAGCATTTTTGTGTGCGTATATGGATGCGTTGGTTTTGTGGTCTTGAAGTTCTTGGCTTCAAACTGAAGGTTTCTCTCAATCAGCTCTTGTGGGTTTTCTGCGAGGATTGCGTATCGATTTTATGCGTGTCCTTGTCCGAGGTCTGACTTGTAAGGATGTGCAGTCTAAGGAGCAGGGATATGGAACCGGAAGATATGCGGCGTGAGCTGGATGGGTTGAGGGCTGCGATTGAGCAGAAGCCGAGCAGGGGGTGGGTGATTGCGACTTCGATTATTACGACTCTGCTGGTTCTTGTGGTGATTGCCGTGATTATGATGTTTGCGATGATGAACCGTATGCACGATATTGGCTGGCGTGGTCATGACAAGTATTTTGATCAGCCTTTCCGCCGATCACCGCCACCTGCACCGGGTCAGCCGCTGCCACGGTGATTTCCTAACCGTATCTTTATCTAAAAAACTGGATTCCACTTTTTGCAGCTGCGCTTTAACAAGGGCACCGGCAAGTGCCTGAACCGTTGGCGGGTCGCGTCCGGGGTTGTCTCCACATTTACGGCACATGCTTTTAATCCTTCTGTGTGATCAGGGCATTCTTGGCATCTTGAAAGCCAGCAGGGCGGCTATGCCTGCAATGGCTGCCATAATGAGGAACATGAGCGGACCGGATTGCGCTGCATTTTCCAAAGTGATCAAGTCTTTCGCGCCGGGAACGGAGAAACCGGAGAGGCCTGCCAAAAGGCCTGCTAATGCTGCGCCAATGGCCGTGCCTGCGGATTGCAGCGGCCCGATGAAGCCGGAGGCTCTGTCGCGCTCATCGTCGGTTTCAGCGTAAATGATTGCCACTTTCAGGAACTGGCTGCTCATGCCAAAGCCTGCTCCGTTAAAGACGGCGGAAAGCAAGAATATCCAAAGAGACATGGTGTAGAGCGAAACAGCGGTGAGCAGTATGCCTGCGATGATGTTTAGCGTTCCCAGACGGATCAGATAGGTTCGTATGTGCGGTGTCTGCACGCGGGCGACGATCCATGCAGCGGTTGTCCATGTGAAGGCTGTAATCGCCATGGCATAGGACGCCTCGGTGACGGAAAGACCCCACAGAACCTGACCCATGGCAGCGCCATAGATAGAACGGGCAGCGCTGGCGATAAACAGCAGCAGTGTGACCCACATGCCAAGGCCCAAAATGCCTGTGAACCTGAACGCGCCGCGCGGAACGAATGGGTTTGTGCTTTTCTTATCCCATTTTACAGCAAGGAACAGCAGGATCAGGCCAACACCTAAAGCACCACTGATGTGGGGAAGGCTGCGCAGCTCACCCACATAGGCGATGAGCAGGACGGCGACAGCGAGCAATCCGAGGCGGGGGAACATGCTTAACCTGTCAGTGGATTGAGTGGTTTGGTCTTTGTCTCTTGTGGTGGAGGGGATGACGGTGATTGCCAGCACAAGCAACAAGAGCGACAGCGGCAGGTTGGCGTAAAACACTGCGCGCCACGACCAGCTTTCTGTCAAAATGCCAGCGGCGAGCGGGCCAATGCCTGCGGAAATTGCCCAAATCCCCGAGAGCAAGGCGAAGACTGAGGGGACGGCGTCTTCCGGGTAGAGGTCTGAAATCAAGGTGTAGCAGAGCGAGACAATCATGCCCTCACCCAGACCTTGTAGCAATCTGCCGAGCAGCAAGTGCTCCAACGCGCCAGCTGCGCCAGCGATGAAGGAGCCCACCAGAAAAGACAGGGCGGCGGCGATGAATAAAGGGCGTGCGCCGATGCGGGCTTTCAGGGATCCTGTGACTGTGCCTGCCAGAATGGAGCCAATCTGAAACAGGCTGAGCACCCAGAAGGCGCGTTGCTGGCCGCCAAGGTCGCGGATGATGTCTGGCATGATGGCGGAGGAGAGGAAAGTGTTCATGCTTGCCGAACCCACACCTAAAATCATGATGAGGGATGCAAGCCAGCGACCATTCATGGTTAGCTTTTTGAAGGGCGATAATGCCATTGTTTGTGACGGACTGGAAATGGTCATGAGTATTGCCTGTTTTAAAATATATGTTTTGTTTAATTCGGAGGATTTAATAAGTAAAGTATTTTCTTATTAAATCCCTTTGCCGTGTGTCGTCGATAAATCGATTCTGCAAAAATTGGCCCAACATAAATTGGCGGATTGTTCCTTTTGTTTCGCAGGCTTAGCTTTTCTACAGCACGAGGAGGTCCTTTTTTCGGCAGATGTGAAGACAACTTGAATAGCTTGGTTTTGTGTGGACACTTGGCGGTCGTCCACGTGATGCTTTGCGCAGTTTTGGGGTGCTGAAACAACGAAAAATGCTGCGTGCTTGGTGGGGTGTTCTGAAGTGAGGCGGCTTCAGAGTATGCATCACTGAGGAATGTCTGGGGTGGAGCCTATCAGACTCCAATATAGGAGCACTAGTGGGAGCGTGCATGTTGCCGGGCTATGATGGTTGTCGGCATTTAAAAAAGAAAACCCCGCTTGGGGCGGGGTTTTGAGAGGTTGCATTGGAGGCTTGTGTTACTGCACAAGTTCGTAGGTTATTGTAACTGATGACGAGAGGGTCTCCTGACCTGCTGCAATTGGTGGGGCACTGTCCATTTTTGCAGCTCTCATGCCCATCATTTCCGGGTAGGGACGTGGGTTGTACCCGGCTTCGGAAATGCTGAGAATTTTGCCAAGGCTAACACCGGCAGCTTTCGCGTAGGTTTCCGCCTTGGTGCGCGCGTCTTGCACGGCGCTTTCGCGGGCTTCATCAATATATTTTTCAGGATTGGATACGCCGAACTGGATCTGGCCAACATCGTTGGAGCCGTTTTGCACCAGCATGTCCAGTGTGGTGCCCAGTTTGGTGATGTCCTTCAGACTGATGCGGATGCCGTTCTGCACGCGGTAGCCAACAATCTCAGGAGCTTTTGGCTCATTGTTTTTGAGGCGGCGGTTGTCGTAGATCGGTGAAATGTCAAAACCGGTGGTCTGGATATTCTTTTTTTCGATGCCAGCGTCTTCAACATCCTGCAGGATGGCGCGCATGGTGACGGAGTTTTGCTGAAGGGCGGACTTTGCATCATCACCCTGTGTGATTACGCGAGAGACCAGCGTCGCCATATCAGGCGCCACGTTGACCGATCCCTGGCCGGAGATTGTGATCTTGCCAGTTTGTTCAGCAGCCTTGGCATTGACACCGCTGGATACAACAAGGGCGGCGGCAACAAGACCAGCAACTGCCAGCGCGCTTATACTTGGAAGACGCAATTTCTTCTGTTCGCTCTGCATTAAAATCTCCAGTTTCAAATTTGTTGAGGCTGATGCCTGATCCGTGCTGCGGACTGTCATTCTTGATCAGCCGAATATCGAGAAATGCAATTAGAAGTTACAATTGCGGCGGCTCTCAGGCGTGATCATGTCAATTCACGGGTTTGATTTTGATGATCCAGGTTTATCGGATCGCCGACATTGCCATCCCCCGACAACAGGATTGCAATGGGGCGCGAAGATGGGAACTGGGCGCAAATGATGATGGCAAGCACGACAAGCGGCACGCACAGCACCATTCCAATAACGCCCCATAATGCCCCCCAAAAGCTCAATGAGATCATAATAACGAGGGGTGAAATGTTAAGTTGTGTGCCCATCAGACGTGGTTCCACCAGATTGCCGAGAATGAACTGAACTGCTCCCAGCCCAAGAGTAATCGCGATAAATGGTGTGAGGGTGTCAAAATAGACCAGTGACAACAGGCTTGGGAAGATGACGGCAATCAGAGAGCCAATGGTCGGGATGTAGTTGAGCAGGAAGGCGATGAACCCGAAAAGGGCCGCGTAAGGCAGGTCTGCCCATGACGTGATGCCGTAGGTGAGGAAACCGGTGATGATGCTGACACCGGTTTTGATACCCATGTAGTGACGCATGCGACGACCAATCTCTCCACGGATGGCGAACGCAAGCTGTACGCGGTCGGAATCTTCAAAGAGGGCGGCGAGCTTTTTGTCAAAGGTTGCCGCCTCAAAGATCATAAAGAGCACGTAGATGAAGACCAGTGAGCTGGATCCGGCCAGACTGGTGAGAACGGATGCTCCGGTGCTGAGGGCTGCGCTTAGCGAGAAGTTGGGCAGGATGTCTGAAAGCTGGAGCGGCTTTTCCATGTTCAGTTGGTTGGCAAGCTTGAGCAGCAGCTCATCCAGCCGCCCCTGATAGGTTGGTGCGTCGAACGCCAGTTGCTGCAGGTTGACTGAGACAATGTTGAACAGGATGCCGACGACATAAAAGATCGCGAACAGGGCCAGCAAAATGGTGAGTGGGCGCGGCAGATACGGTCCAACCACAGGCAAATGTCGCAGGGCAGAGGACATGGAGTTGATAATGTACCAAAGCACCAATGCGATAATCAGGGGTATAATGAGGGAGCGCCCTATGAAGAGTAGCCAGCCAATAATGACAAGAAGGAACAAAGAGGCGGTGAACTTAATAAGAGGCTGGCGCATCATGCACTCCAAGGGATCAGGCTGCCGGAAGCTGTTAGTTTTCACATAGTCTCTTAAAATCAGGTATTTATAAAGCTTTGTGATGAATGCTCTGTTGATCTGCCGGGGAAAAGGCGCATCCCCAAGTTTCAACAGGATCTGCCCCCCTCTCTGCTATAAACAATTTACTCAGCCGTGGTTGTTGGTGTAGAACCTGTCTTCGGTAAGGGCCTGTAGCTCAACTGGTTAGAGCCGTCCGCTCATAACGGACTGGTTGGGGGTTCAAGTCCCTCCGGGCCTACCACCTTTCCTATCTTGTTCATTTCCCTTTTAGAACGGCTGCCTTGATGTAACTTGCATTCAAGTTATGCATTTATGCTATCTGCATGATGTAATCGTGTGGGCTCTATTAGAATTGATATTTATAACACCATGAATTTATAGGTAATATTTTCTATCAGGTATTCGCTAGGTGAAATTGAACTAAAGTAATCATTTGGTTCTTACCTTGTTAAAAGAAACTAATACCTCGATATGTCGTGAGATGACACAATTGTAATCCCCTAATATACCAAAGCTACATCGATACAACTGACACTTTCTTTCTCAGAAATTTATCGTGAAGTCCTCGTTAGATTAGGGGTTGCTATGAGACTAAATTCTGCTCTCGGGCTTATGCTGGGGTGTGTCCTCAGTGTTGGCTCCTCTCACGCACAACAACTTGTTTATCAGCCGACTAATCCGAGCTTTGGCGGATATGCGGCTAATACCACTCACCTTTTTGCAACGGCGAATGCCCAGAAAACTGCGACTGTCGGAGGAAGCAACAAGTATGGTTCCGGGTCTGGTAGCGGTGCTGATGGTTCTGGCAGTAGCCTGGCTGATTTGTTTGTACGCCAGCTTCAGAACCGACTGATTTATGCTTTGGCGGATCAGGTATCCCAGGCGATTTTTGGTGATGATCCGAAAGACAGCGGCACTGTGAGCTTTGGCGACCAGAAGGTTTCGTTTGTTCGCGGCACAGATTCCATTCAGCTGCAGATTATTGATGAAAGCACGGGTGCCATTACCGATATCACGGTTCCTGTCCTGCAAGACAGTACTCCCATAAATTAATGCCAGGTTATTGATATGATGAAGAAATCCATTGTTGTTGCCATGGCGTTGTCGTTGTCTGCCTGCGGGCCGGTAACACGCATGGCATTTAGTCCCGGACCTCAGCTTGCAACGATTTCGGTGCAAGCCAGCAAACTGAAAAAGCTGCCCGCTCCGAAGGAACCGATTTACGCTGCTGTCTACAGTTATCAGGATCTGACAGGCCAGTATAAGCCGTCTGACAAGGTCCAGACGCTGTCACGATCTGTGACGCAGGGCGCTGACACTATGCTGGTTCGTGCGCTTCAGGATGCCGGGGATCGCAAATGGTTCCGTGTGGTTGAAAGGGGCAATCTTGATGCTTTGCTGAAAGAACGCCAGATCGTTACGCAGATCCGCAAAATCTATCTGGGTGAAGACAAAGTTGATCCGAAGGTCCTGCCACCACTGCTTTATGCGGGAGTTCTTTTTGAGGGTGGCGTTGTCGGGTATGATAGCAACACCCGAACAGGCGGATTAGGGGCTCGTTATCTGGGCATTGGCGGAAATGCGGATTACCGGCAGGATGACGTGACGGTTTCGCTGCGTGCTGTCAGCACACGAACCGGTGAAGTCATGGCCAACGTGATGGTTCAGAAATCCGTTGTCTCTGTCGGGTTGAAAGGTGGCGCGTTCCGCTACATCGCTTTAGATGAAATTTTAGAAGCCGAAGCTGGCATCACCAAGAATGAGCCTGTCACCCTTGCTGTGCAGCAGGCCATTGAGAAGGCGGTTTATTCCATTGTCATGGAAGGGGCGCGTGTTGGAGCCTGGAGTTTTGAGAACCCGGCTCAAGCCAATGCTTTGTATCAGGAATACACATCTGAGAAGGCACAGGTCACCCAGCGTGTAAAGGTTAAAAAGGCTCGCCCCCCATCGAATATGGGTCCATATCGGGGCAGTGTTCCACTAGCACGGTCAAACCTGTGGGCGAATAAGAAATCTTAGGATGTTGCAAAATGTTCAGCAGTTCTAGAACAACATCCATCTTTTTCCTCTTGATCCAAAATTTCTCTAAGACATTGAAAATAAGTGACTATGAGAAATGGTGGCAAGAGATCTCGGTTACCGTAAAAACGGTAATAGAGGGTGTGCGACCTCGCAAAAACTCACACACCCTCATGTCGCAACGGAGCAAATGTGATTGGTTACAATCTCCTTTGCTCACCCGAACTATTATAGGTGAAGGTTCGTAATTATGAAGCAAATTCTTATTTTGTCATGTTCAGCTTTGGCATTTTCAGTTGCTGCTGCTCATGCGGGAGATGGTAATGCATCTTCTCTGAGCCAGGTAAATCTTGCTGGTGCAGGCAACACGGGTACAATCACCCAGATTGGCGACAGCAACGATGCGATTGTAGTGCAGACCAACACTGCAGGTGGCGGAAACACTGCGACTGTACTGCAGACTGGCAGCAACAACATTGCAGGTAACAACCGCACTGCTAACACCAACCATCATGGTCAAATGGTGCAGCATGGCGCCAGCAACACTCTTTCCGTCAACCAAGATAACAATCAGATGGTAAGAAATGTCACTCAGTCTGGTGACCAGAACACTGCAAGCATCTTGCAGCGTGCAAATGGTTCTCCCTCTGATCGTACTCCTGATCATCGTGTCTGGCGTGTCAACCAGACTGGTCAAGTCGGTGCTGTTGCCTTGCAGAACAGCCTGACAATTGACCAGCGCGGTGATACCAACGTTGTGGCTCGGGTTACTCAAGAAAACACCAATGCTGTTGGTGGAGTTAACACCGCTTCAATCCGTCAGCGTGGGGAACTTAATGGTGCCAATATCGATGATGTTCCACCAGATCCAACGGGAACGGGTACTCCTGTCGTTGAAGGTCCATCCCATGGTGCAAAGCTGATTCAGGTTGGTTCTGCCAACGACACATCAGCTCTTCAGAATGGTTCACGCAACAATTTCTGGCTTGAGTCCAGAGGTGTCGGCAATATGGTCGATCTGGTTCAGGATGCTGGTTCGAATCAGTCCTACACCAAATCTGTCATTGAAGGTGACATGAATGATGCTGGATACCGCCAGACTGGTGACATGCAGGATATTGATGTCAGTCTAAACGGCAGTAACTTTATGATCCGTGCGCGTCAGGCTGGAGACTCCAACACAGTTGACTACGTGGGTGCTGGTACTAACGGCAAAGTTTCCATTCAGCAGTCTGGTGCTGGCAATGCCTTCTCCGGTTATTCATGGGGCGATCGGCAGTATATTGCTGTGAAGCAGTCTGGTGATAACAACGGCGTTTACATTGATGGCTTGAATGGTCCGAACCTCAACAAGTTCTATGTGTTGCAGACGACAAGCGACAACGGCGTAACTGTTGGTGTTGTTGATGGTAGCTATAACCGCCTGCAGTTCATTCAAAAAGGTGGTGATGGCAACAACATCGATTTTGAAGACGTTAATGGTGATCAGAACAAGATCTTCCTCACCCAGAACGGTACAGGCAACTCTATCACCGGTAATGTTGGTAATCGGACTGACGCTTCTACCAGCAATGATAACCACATTCAGGTCGGGCAGATCGGTGATTACAACGAAGCCGGCGTCTCTGTGATGGGAAGCCACAACAGAGCAATGGTTGGCCAGAAGGGCGACTTCAACGTTGCTAATGTCAGCCAGACGGGTGACAGCAACTCTGCGACCATTAATCAGGGGGCTGCCAGTGTGGGAGTTCCAGCTATCGTGACTGACAGTTCTGTTCCGTTCAATACATTGATGGGTTCCAACTGGTAAGTCTTTTTCCCCCGGCCTACGGGCCGGGGTCTTTTTAGTTTTAGTGACTGAATCCAGAAAAAATAGAAACCGCTGTGATGTGATGGGAGTGGCGTAGTCCACTTCCGGAGCATTGCAATGTTGTTTGGGCGTGTTGGTTTTTTCGTTTTTGGTAGTGCTGTTTGTGGTGCTCTTTCTGGAGTTTCTGCCCAGGAAATGGCGGTTATTCCGCAAGTTGATGTCTCTGGGTATCAGCAGGGTGCCTCAACCTCTCAACTACTGGAGGACAAGAGCGCAAAGGTGTTTACGGGTAACATTCCTCAAGTGACGGAGTTTGGTGGGAACACCATCAGTCTTCGGGGGCTAGAAGAAAGTTACGCTACTTTGATCCTTCCCGTGATGCCGGAACTTGTGAGTGATGTACCTAACTCTCCGGTTGCCGGGCAGGGGCTGATCATTGGGACCGGGAATACGGTGCTTTATGAGGCTGAGGGAACCGGGAATGGCTTTGGGTTTATCCAATATGGATATGGCAATGCGCTCTCTGGCAGAACTTATGGGCACAACAACAATGCGCTGGTGGGGCAGTTCGGGAACAACAACCGCGCGCTCTTCAATCAATTTGGAGATGGAAATTCTCTGAGTATCATGCAGGGGCAATAGCCTTCAGTGGGCTCCTCGCTCCGAATTTTCGGGTGATGGATATGTTTAGGAAATTAGCTGGTTTTATTCTGGCATCTGTTTTGATGCAGTCTGCGGCTTTTGCAGGTGATGGGAACACGGCTCTCATCCGGCAGGTGGGGGACAATCACGAAGTTCAGGTTTCGCAAAGTGCGAGCAACAGTGAGGCTACTGTTTTGCAAGGTGGAGACACTCTTGCTGCAGGTCTGGGGCAACAGGCTTTGCGCGGAACATGGTTTGTTGGCAAGATTTTTGGCGCTTCCAAAAACACGTTGGATACAGCAGATAATGTTGCTGCGCTTGCTGTGCGCAACAGCTTTCTCGCGCCTTCTGCTGCTGGTGTTGGCAATGATGCGAGTGTTGTGATTTCGGGTGATAATTCAACCGGTAACCTGTTCCAGACGGGGGATGCCAATCAGGGGGCTGTGGAGGTGTCTGGCAGCAGTTCCAAGGGCACGTTATGGCAACATGGCAATAACAACGAAGCCGGGCTTGCTGTGACGAGCAACGGGACCAATGTGCTTTACACACAGCGTGGGAACGGGCTTAAAACTTCAGATGTTGCTGCTGGCAATACGCTTACTGTCTATGCGCCAGGCAATACTGTGATGGTGCATCAGCAGTAGACTGGCCAGACTTTTGCAGAGGCGAGCTTCAGGTGTTCAGGGCGTTCTCACGCTCTGCCATTGCCAGAGCCCCGCGCAGGGCGTCGTTCTTGGCGGGCACGATGAACTGCTTCAGGTCTGGAGGCAGAAACGAGTCGTAGGCGTGGCTCAGGCCGCCGAGCAAAGCGATGGGGAGTTTGCCATCATCGCTTAAAAGCCGGAGGGCGGAGGCCACATAGGTGGTGCCTTCCTCGACAATGTCGAGGGCAAGGCGGCTTTGTTGCTTGGCATAGACAAGGATGATGGGCATGAACTCGCCAAAGTCTTTTGGCTTTGCGGTGCGGGCAAACTCGGAAAGCTTACGCGGATCGTCGTTAAACTGGCGCAGAATGTGCTCCGTTAACGGACAGAGGCTGCGCAGGCCGTCGTGGGCGAGCAAGGCTTCTTCCAGTGCGCGTTCGCCCATTTTGGCGCCGCTGCCCTGATCCCCGCAATGGAAGCCCCAGCCGCCAAGGTAATAGTGCTTTTCGCCTTTGCGGGCCATGAAGTTGGACCCTGTGCCGAGGATGCCGATGACACCGTCGTCAGAATCATGAGCGCCTTCCAATGCGATTAAGCTGTCGGAGACGACCTGAACGGCGGCGAACGGCAGGTTTTCGGCAAGGCCAATGGGGTCGTTGTGGGCGTTGTGGGCGTTGGCGCCTGCCAGCCCCAGCACTGCGAATGTTTGTTGCAAGGCCTCTTCGGTCAGCCCTGCGTCCTTGCAGGCCTCTTTGGCGGCATGGAGAATGGAGCTGAGGCTCTGGGTCGGGTCGCTGTAGATGTTGGCTGATCCGGCTTTGCCGCGTCCCAGCAAACGTCCATCTGCCGTTGCGATTGCAGCACGACAACTGGAGCCACCGCCATCAACACCCAGAATGTAATCCATGAAGCTTGCCTCTGTTTGTTCCAATCCCACTGCTGTGTATGGCAGCAGGTGTTTAATGCATGGTTGAGACTTGTCAGTTTTAGCGGGCGGTGGGTTGAGGGGGAGTGGTGACGGTGGCTGGAATAGGATGTGTTGGCTGACCAGTTTGTTGATGAGCAAGCGCCTTGGCCAGTGTTGGACCTCGAAGACCATAAGCGCGCTGAGGTTTTTGGGTTGTAGCGCGCTTATGGTGTGATGGCTTGCTGGCTGAGAGCTGAGCCCCTTGCCGTGAGGTGTGCCGTTCTTACTTCGTGTTCACCCTTGCAGAGAGTTCTGCTGCGGTTTCTTTGCGTTCGGAGTAGCGGTCGGTCAGGTAGTCTGCATGGCCGCGGGTGAGGTGGGTGAATTTCATGAGTTCTTCCATAACGTCCACCACGCGATCGTAGAGAGAGGACGGCTTCATGCGGTCGGTCTCGTCGAACTCCAGAAACGCTTTGGGGATGGAGGACTGGTTTGGAATGGTGACCATGCGCATCCAGCGGCCGAGTACGCGCATCTGGTTGACGGCGTTGAAGCTTTGGGAACCGCCGCTGACCTGCATCAGAGCCAGTGTCTTGCCTTGAGTTGGGCGGACAGCGCCGACGGAGAGGGGCACCCAGTCAATCATAGTTTTCATGATGCCGGTCATGGAGCCGTGGCGCTCTGGTGAGCACCAGACCTGACCTTCGGACCACATCATCAGCTCACGCAGTTCCTGCACCTTGGGGTGGTTAGGCTCTGCATCATCAGCCAGTGGCAGGCCGCTTGGGTTGAAGATGCGCGTCTCGGCGCCGAGCTGCTCCAGTATGCGCTGGGCTTCCAGCACTGCGAGGCGGGAGAAGGAGCGTTTGCGCAGGGAGCCGTAGAGCAGCAGGATGCGTGGGGCGTGGTCTGGCGCATCGTCTTTGCGTAGAGCACTGGTGTTGATGGGGTGGAAGCTGTCGGCCTCCACCTTTGGCAGATCAGAAGACATCTCAGACACGGCTTAACCCTTTGCCGGAATGACGACTTCGCCGTCTTCCTTGGTGAATGCGCCTATCTGTTCCTCATCCAGAATTTCCAGCAGGACTTCGGAGGGGCGGCAGAGGCGGGTGCCTTTGGTGGTGGTGACGAATGGGCGGTTCATGAGGATCGGGTGTTGCTCGATGAAGTCGATGAGCTGCGCGTCGGTCCACTTTTCATCATCGAGGCCGAGTTCTTCGTAGGGCGTGCCTTTTTTGCGCAGGATTTCGCGCACGGTGAGGCCGCTGTCTTTGATCAGCTTTTCCAGTGTAGCGCGGGAAGGCGGGGTTTTGAGGTACTCAATAACCTCTGGTTCCATGCCTGCCTGCCTGCTTGAGCATGGCGAGGGTGTTGCGGGAGGTGCCGCATTTTGGGTTGTGGTAGATGATCGGGTTCATTTGGTCTCTCCGATGGGGGCGGTCAACGACAAGGAAACGGGTTGAAATCCAGACACAGGGTAGGATCGCCGCTGCAGCAATCCTGCGTCAGGAAACGAAGCAGGCCGCGCATGGTGTGCGGGGCAATGGCATAGCGCACCACACGGCCTTCGCGCTGGGCGGTGAGGAGCCCGGCGCGTTCAAGCGTTGCAAGGTGAAAGGACATGCGTGTGGGGGCGATGGAGAGATCTTTGGCGATCTGTCCGGAGGGCAGGCCCTTGGGCATTGCTGTCAGGATGAGACGGAAGGCAGCGAGCCTGTCTTTATGTGCCAGAGCGCTCAGCGCTGCGACGGCTTCGTCTTCCTTTAGATTTGCGGAGGTGTTGCACTCAGAATTCTCTGTCATGCAATAATACTACAAATATCCTTGTAGTATTGCAAGGTGAGTCTTTTGAAGGACAAAAGAGAGGGAGGCTTTTGTTGTTATTGAGGAGTGCCTCCCTCCAATGTGCCAATGCCAACCTGTCAGGCATTGGGTGGTCCAGATGGGGTGTGTGTTGTGTTTAGCCGCGCGGTGCAAGGTGGAAGAGAATGACCTCAGCGCCGTTGCCGTTGCTCAGTTCCAGCGTGCCGCGGCCTTCTGCTTCAATGGCATCGCCATCACTCAGCGTTTGGCCACCGACCTGCACTTCGCCGCGGGCTACGTGCACGTAGACTGCGCGCTCGTCTGCCAGCTCAAAGCTGATGGTGTCAGCGCCATCCAGCTTGCCGGAGTAGATATCGGCGGCGGCTTCTGTGCGGATGGACCCGTCACGGCCATCGTGTGAGAGGAACAGTTGCAGTTTGCCGCTGCGGGCTTCGTCGCTCAGGTCCAGCATTTCATAGCGCGGTGTGGTGTTCTTGCGGTCCGGGATCAACCAGATCTGGAGCAGGTGCGTTTCGTCCGTGCTGGACGGGTTGAACTCGGAGTGCTGCACGCCGGTGCCGGTGCTCATGAACTGGATGCCACCTTTGTGCACGGTGCTGCCGTTGCCCATGGTGTCTTTGTGTTCCAGCGCGCCTTCCAGCATGTAGGAGAAGATTTCGAAGTTCTCATGGGGGTGCATGGGGAAGCCGCCATCCGGGCCGACCCAGTCATCGTTGATGACCCGCAGATTGTGGAAGTTCATGTTATTGCGGTCAAAATAGCTGGCGAAGCTGAAGGAGTGGGCGGATTTCAACCAACCTGCATCGGCATGGCCGCGCTGGTGGGAAGGGCGAACTCTCAGTTTCAAATCAGATGCTGTAACAGACATGGGGCTCTCCTGATTTCTTAATATTTACAGTGGTGTCGTCATGCCCTTAAAGATATTCCAGTGCTTGGAATGAACAAGGTAAGCTTTGGTGATCTGATTGTTCGCCATTAGTGAACGAATAGATTCGGGGCGTGTTTTCGGAAACTGCAAAATCCGGCTCTGAATTTCTCAAAAATTTCGCAGGGGGAGGTGCTGGCACAGATTCCTGTGCGCTACTTGTGCCAAAGCCCCTAAATCTGTGGGTTAGCGCCGCGCTTTAAAGACTTCTGTGTAAACCCTATGCCTAATTTGCGGATTGGTTAATGAAAAATTTCTGAGTCATGATGCAGCTGTCCTTCAAAACGGCTGCCCTCAAGGCTTGGAGCGTGGAACAGGTAGTATGGCGTTGAAAATCCTGCACACAGCAGACTGGCATATTGGCCAGAGTCTGAATGGCTGGTCGCGCACCTATGAGCATCAACAATTCTTCATAGAGCTTGAAGAGTTGATTGAACGCCATGAGGTGGATGCGCTGGTTGTGGCAGGAGACGTGTTTGACAACCAGAACCCATCCGCAGATGCCACGCAGATGTTGTATGAGGTACTCGCGCGGTTCCGCGAGAAGCGTCCGCATCTGGTGACAGTGCTGACTGCTGGCAATCATGACCCTGCCGGACGTGTGGAAGCGCCGGGTGTGCTGTTTCAAAAGATTGGCGTGCAGGCGGTTGGCATGGTGCGCCGAAACGATGGCTTGCTGGACCTTTCCCATCATCTTGTACCGCTTCATGACAGTGATGGTGCAGTGAAAGCCTATGTGCTGGCGCTGCCGTTTCCTCGGGCAACGGATTTGCCGGGGCTGAGTTTCTCTTCTTCAGAGGAAGGGTCTCCTGTGGTGCGGGCTGTTGCGGAGCTTTATGAGGCGGCAGCCTCGCAAGCTCGTGAGCAGATTGGTGAGATGCCGCTTATTGCGACTGGTCACTTGCATGTGGCGGGTGGTCTGGAGTCAGAAGGGGCGGAGCGCCGTATTCTGATTGGCGGTGAGCATGCCATGCCGTGGGAGCAGTTTCCTGATGATCTGACTTATGTGGCGCTTGGGCATTTGCATAAACCGCAGAAGGTGGGCAAAGAAACTATCCGCTATTCCGGGTCCCCGTTTCCTCTTTCTGTCACCGAGCAGCATTACAAGCACGGCGTTAATCTGCTGAGCTTTTCTGATGCCGGTGTGCTTTCGCTTGAGAGGCTTGAGTTGACGCGGCCTGTGCCATTCCATCGCTTGAAGGGCGATGGTGGTTTGCTGCTTGAAGAGCTGGTGCCTGCGCTGGATGCGTTGGAGCTGGATGCGGACCTGCCATTGGAGCAACAGCCGTTTGTGCATGTGGACTTGCGACCGCAGGTGTCCGCTGGTGGCTTGAAAGCTGAGGTGGATCAGATCCTTGCGCAATATCCAGTGCGCAGTGCTGGTGTTTCGGTGTTGCGGCAAAAACCGCAGGAGCCAATAAGTGCGGAGGCTGAGAGCCTCATTCGCCTTTCTGAAATTCAGCCGGATGAGCTTTTCAAGTCCGCCTTTGAGCGGGTGCACGGCATTGAGCCGGAAGCCAAACATCTGGATTATTTTTATCGCGCAATCGCAGAAGCGGAGGTTGAGTAATGCGTATTCTAGCGGTGCGTGGCGAAAACCTTGCCAGTCTGGCGGCTCCGTTTGAGATTGACCTTGAACAGGAGCCTTTGAACGGGGCTGGTTTGTTCGCGATTACCGGAGAAACGGGTGCGGGCAAATCCACATTGCTGGATGCTTTGTGTCTTGCCTTGTTTGGGCAATGCCCACGTTTGAGCGCTGCGGGCAGCAGCGATAGCGTGCCGGATGTTGCCGGTGCTGAGCTGCGAGAAACAAATCCGCGCACCGTGCTTACACGTGGTGCTGCCTCTGGCTTTGCCGAGGCGGACTTTGTTGGCGCGGATGGAACGGGATACCGTGCGCGCTGGACTGTGCGCCGGGCCCGTAACAAAGCATCAGGACGTTTGCAAAATGTGGAACGCTCGCTGGTTCGCATTGAAGACAATGCTGCGGTTGAGAGCGGCATCAAACAGGTGGATGCGGCTGTCGAAGAGCGATTGGGCCTGACCTATGACCAGTTCAAGCGTACGGTTTTGTTGGCGCAGGGGGATTTTGATGCCTTCCTGAAAGCCAATGACAACGAGCGCGCTGCCTTGCTTGAAAAAGTGACGGGCACGCAGCGCTACAGGGATATTTCCAAGCAGATTTTCCAGCGCTTTACTGATGCGAAGGATGTAGCCTCAAAACTGGAAGAAAAGTCTGATGTGGCTGGTCTTTTGGAAGAGGAAGAGCGTACTGCCCTTGTGGGGCAGTCAGAGGAGCTGGAAACGCAGTCCAAGTCTGTTCAATCGGACATGGATGCGATTGCAAAGTCGCTGGGCCATTTACAGAAGCTGGATGAAGCGAAGACAAAGCTGGCGTCAGCGCAAGATGAGTTTGTAGCTTTGAAGGCCCGCCATGAAAACGCGAAGGCCAAGCGGGATCTGAAAGCGCAGTTTGAGCGCATTAAGTCTTTAGAGCCTGTGAACCACCGTGTGGTTGAGGCCGAGAAGGATGTTGCGGGCACGCGTGCTGCTGCTGAAAAAAGCCGGGTGATGCTGGAAGGTGCCCGCAAAGACCTTGCTGGCAAGGAAGAGCTGGCCAAACAGGCTGATGCGGTTTTCAATGAGCTGGAAGCTGAACTCGCCAAGTTGACACCGGAATGGAGTGCAGCTGAGCAACTGGACACCAAGCTGGGTGAGCTTGAGGTTGAAGGCAAACAATTGCGGGACCGCTCTGACACTGCTGTGGCGGAGGCCAAGCAGGCGGATGCAGCGCTGGCAGAGCACACCAAGTCTCTGGATGAGCAAAAAGCCTTGCAAGCCACTGTGAAAGAGCAGATGGCGCGATTGAGCGCGACCAAGATTTTGAAAGACCGTCAGGATAGCCTGATTGCAGATCTGGATGAGTTTGAACGGGTTCAGGTTGCGCTGACGAAAGATGCAACGCACCTTGCCCAGATGCGCAAGCGCGAGAGTGAGTTGAGCGATATCCAGAGCACTCTTTCTGCCCAGCTGGAGCAGTTTGTTTCTGATCTGGAAGGGTGTGAAGGCGCGTTTGCTGCCAAGAAGGGCGAGATTTCCGCTCTTGGTGCTGAGAGTGCCCGTAAAAGCATGGAGCAGCTTTCTACGTTCCGTCAGCGGGCTGAAAAACTGCAGGAGACGTCTCGCCACTTTTTGAAAGCCAAGCGCAACAAGCAGGCTGAGAGTGAGACCTGGAAGAAGCTGGTGGACCAGATGACCGGGTTGCAGCAGGCGAAAGGCAAAGCGTCCAGTGAACTGACTTTTCGGGGAGAAGCCCTTGAGAAAGCGCGCGGCCTTTCCACTCTTGCTGAAGCGGCGCAAGGCGATCAGGTAAAGCTGTTGCGCGCCGAGCTGGTAGATGATGCACCATGTCCGGTCTGTGGTTCTGACCATCACCCCGTAGATACACAGGAGGGCCGGGCTGCGTTGGACACGCTGTTCGGCGACGTGTTTCTACAGCGCAAGGAAGCGGAAGAAGCTCGCGCAGCTGCGCAGCGAAACCTAGACGAGATCAACGGACAGCTTGCAGCCTGTGAGGCATCGCAGAAAAATGCTTCTGCGCTGATGGAACGCTATGCCAGTGAGGCCGATGCGCTTCGGGTTGAGGCGGAAAAGCAGTGGGCTGCTTTGGCGCCGCCGGTTGAGGTGGCGTTTGCTCTTGATGGCTTGCTCGATGCGCCGGACCTGCTGGACGCTGTGCTTGCGCAGGTGGCGACACAGGTTGATGCTCTACGTGCCGTTCTTGTTCAGGAAGACGTGCTGCGTCAAGAGCTGGAGCAGCTGGATGTCATGCTGCGTGGTTTGCGGGATGCGCACCAGAAAGCAGTTGGTGATCAGGCTCGCAAGGCTGAAGAGGTTTCATCTATCAAGGTAGAGCTTTCTGGCGTGGAAGGTCGTCATACCGAGAACTTTGAGACACAGTCACGATTGGAACAGCGGCTTGGTGAAACGCTGCTGGCTGGTGGCATGGTGTTCGGGTCCCTTGGTGCCGAGTTACCAGCACTGAAGGCGAGTTTGCAGGAGCGTATCTCCACCTGGGAGCAACTGGAGCAGCAGGAGGGAACAACTTCTGCCGCGCTGCAATCGCTTGAACAGAAAACGAGTGGTTTGAGTGAACGGCGGGATGGACTGGCCAAATCCTCCGGCGAGTTGCTGAGGCAGTTGGAGCAGCTGCGCCTGTTGCATCAGGAGCGTTCTGCAGAGCGGAAACTGTTGTTGGGCGGGATGGCGACCGGGGCGCATCGGGCGATATTTTCTGAAAAACACAGCAACGCAAAAGAACGCAAAAATAACGCTAGCAACGCACAAAACAACGCAAGAGAAGAATTCGGGCGCATTGAGGCTGGATTGGCAGCGGCAATAGCTGCTGAAGCAAAAGCGGCTTCTGCGCTAAGCGACTGTGTTGACAGGTTAAATGCAGAACTTGCGAGCTTGGGGCTGACGAAAGAAGCCTATGACGGATTGCAGGAGCGGTGCTCTCAGGAGCTGGACGCACTGGCCTCAGAGCTGAAGATGCTGGATGACGCTTACTTAGCAACGCAAACTGCTGTTTCCACCTGGGAGAAGGAGCTTGCTGCGGTTGAGGCACTACCTTTGCCGGAGAAGCCGCAGGAGGAGTTATCCTCGTTGTTGGAGGCCTCAAAGCAAACGCTTGCTGAGTTGCAGGTGAGCAAGGGCGTTCTTTCTGAAAAGCTGCGGGTTGATGCGGACGCGCGGGAAAAGGCCCAGCAAATCATGGGTTTGTTGTTGGAAGCGAAAGAGACTGCCAAGACGTGGGGTGCGATTTCGGAAGCGATTGGCTCTGCGGATGGTTCCAAGTTCCAGAAGGTGGCGCAGGGCGTTACTCTCGATTTGCTGGTGGAGCTGGCCAACAAACAGCTGCATCAGCTTAAACCGCGGTACCAGCTAAAACGGGCTGATTTCGGCCTTGGCCTGTTCGTCATCGACCGCGATATGGGCGACACACCACGCTCTACACGATCGCTAAGTGGCGGAGAACGCTTCCTTATTTCGCTCAGCCTGGCACTTGCTCTCTCCGGTTTAGAAGGTCGCCAATCGTTTGTTGATACGCTCTTTATCGACGAAGGTTTCGGTTCTCTGGATGCTGAAAGCCTCGACCTTGCCATTGATGCGCTGGAGATGCTGCAGGGGCAGGGGAGAAAAGTTGGCGTCATCAGCCACGTGGAAGCGCTGAAGGATAGAATTCCAGTTCAGGTTCAGGTGGTTAGGCAGGGTGCTGGACGGAGCCGTGTGGCTGTGAATGCACCAGCAGGATGGTGATAAGTCCTGCTGGCTGCCTATTGTTTTAGTGCTGAAATGCTGCGCTAGTCACCTGCATCTATCATGCCCAGAGCCTTGTCAGCTGCTTGTTTTTCCTTCTCTTTTAGCTTCAGAGAGGTTTCTTGCAGGGCTGCGATATATTGATCTAACGCCTGAATTTCCAGATTGGCATTGCTGACATGTTTTGCCATCTCGCCATCCATCACTTGCGGACGGCCAATCAAAAAGCCTTGCACTTCATCGCAGGATTCATTGCGCAACAGCTCTAATTCTGGTTCAGTTTCAACACCTTCAGCGATAACTTCCATTCCCAGAGCCTGCCCAAGATCGATGACAGCACGGATGATTGCTGCCAGTTCCGGCGTCTGAGTTACACCGCTGACAAAGCTGCGATCGATCTTCAGACGATCAAACGGGAAGCGACGCAGATAGCTGAGAGAAGAGTAGCCGGTACCGAAGTCATCAAGCGCGATGGTGATGCCTAACTCTTTGAGTTGCCTCAAGGTATTGAGCGCGCGGCGGTCGTCGTGGATCAGTACACTCTCAGTGATTTCCAGTTCCAGACGCTCCGGAGACAGCCCACTTCGTGCCAATGCACCTTCAACTTCCTGTATGAGGTACTCATCACAGAACTGTACCGGACTGAGGTTCACCCCCACACGATACCGCTCCGGCCATTGAGAAGCTTGTGCACAGGCTTCATTCAGAACCCAACGGCCAATCGGAATGATCAGACCACTTTCCTCCGCAACCGGGATGAAGTTGTTCGGTCCAATTTGGCCCTTCTCCGGATGGTTCCAACGCAGAAGAGCCTCGAAGCCGACAATGGAACGGGTGCCAGAGCGTGCCTGCGGTTGGAAGTGAAGCTGAAGTTCCTCATTTTCCAATGCGTTACGCAGGTCGCCTTCCATTGTTCTTCTCAGCAGGATGGCCTCTTCCATCTTGTCTTCGAAGAACGCGAAGGTGTTTCGGCCAGCTTCTTTAGCCTCATAAAGCGCGATATCCGCCTTGGACATCAGCTCATCCGGGTCCGTCCCATGGTCTGGAATCAACGCGATACCAATGCTGGCGCTCGTTCTGACCGTGATATTGTTGCCAACATGAATCGGCTTTGACAGGACCTCTAGAATTTTGTTGGTCAGCAGACCGACTTCAGCCGTTGTCTTGAGATTGACCTGAATGATCGCAAACTCATCCCCGCCGAGACGGGCGACTGTGTCGTGATGGGTGACGCATGCATTGAGGCGGCGGGCCACTGTCTGAATGAGCTTGTCACCGATTGGGTGGCCATATAAGTCATTGATATCTTTGAAGCGATCCAGGTCCAGTAGCATGACTGCAGAGATTGTTTGCTCTGCGTTTGCCTGGTTTTCGATTGCTTTTTGGAAGCGCTCGCGGAAGTAAGTTCGGTTCGGCAGGCCGGTCAACATGTCATGCTGAGCGAGGTGGAGAATGCGCGCTTCGTCTTCTTTCTGCTTACGCATATCACGTACAGCTGAGACACGAAGGTTCTCGTCTGCCACTTCCATCAAGCGACCACGAACTTCAATCGGAATACGCTCGCCAGACTTGCTCAAAAGCATGACTTCGTTCGGGGTCGGCTCATTGGCCAGAATGCTCTCACGCGCTTTTTCGCGGAAGTCTGGCGCGACATGAGACAGCAAACTGGTCCCGCGCATCTCACCTGCCTGATAGTCCAGCAGCTCGTAGAGTACGTGGTTACATTCAACGATAATACCGTCTGTCGAGATGGCCAGACCTTCGAATGCGCCTTCTGCAAATGTGGCGAGTTTGCTGAGTTCTTCCTGCTGCTTACTGTTTGATGTTTCGCTGATTTTCCGCCGTTTTTCGTCGCTCTGAAGCTTGTCGAGGAACGTGTTGAAGAGCGAAGCGAGGCGTTCCTGCGGGTCACTGTCCCGTACCGGCAAGCGCTCATCCAGCTTGGCGTCATGCCAAACCAACTTGCCGATCAAGTTCTCCATCTGGCTGATGGTGCTGACAATCGGCGTTTCATTCAGATCAATTTCGTCGGCTTGGCGAAACTGCTTCGCAAATTTGAAGGCCGTAAACAGGAATAGACCTGACAAGAAGGCCCAAAGGATGGTCAGTAAAGCTCCAACTGCCTGAAGTATAAGGTTATCCAGACTGAACCCAGCCAGCGCATGGTCTGCTGGTAGTGCGGTTGTGAAGCCGAAAAGGCCAATCAGAGAGCCAATGCCAAGGCTGGTGTAGTAAATGATGACCTTGTGGGTCTTTGACCTTGCATAGATAATGCGCGCGACTGCTATAGAAGCAGCTGAGGCCGTCAGAGCAATAAGTGCGACGCCTGCAACCGTCAGATGCTGGGCGTTTCCGAGAACGGAGGACAAGCCGCCGATCATGCTCAGCAAAATGGTTGGGTACATGACCTTGCGCGGTGCAAAGAAGCCGAGGGCGACACCCAATAGTACCGAGACACCGGTTGCGACAAGAACGTTGAAGATTGCGCTGCCCAGCTCTCCTGAGTAAATGCTTGTGTTACCGACAGAAAAGCCAATGCCGCCAACGGCCATCAGCGCCGCGCCTGCTTTGATCTGCAGCACGTTGTAGTTTTGTGTGTTGCGCAGAATGTACTCAGGTAACGCTGGTGAGTTTCTTAGTCCGGTCACCAGCATGCCGGAAAAGGCTACGAAGGTTGCGAGCAATGTGACTACGGTACCGCCGCCAATCTGCTCGAAACCAACTGACAGCACGGTGTTTTGGCTAATCAGATGAAGCAGTAACCCTTGGACACCCTTCAGGTAGGCAGGGTAGATGACCCCGCCGATTGAGAGTGCGAGAATGATCGTCGCACGCAGTGTCAGCTGATGCGATAGAGGCAGATAAGCCAGAACTGCGATCATCGCTGCCATTGCTGCGTGGATTGCAGCGGCGTGGATGTCTCCCTGTGGTCTGAACTCCACTTGAGACTGCCAGAGGATCAATTGTGCAGTTACATCAGGCAAGTTCAGCGTTGTGTCGATGAGCAGGCATGCTGCTGAACTGATGGCGATGAGGAGAAGGGCACGGTTGAAAAAACGCGTCGCCCGCATACGCTCTTGAATAAACAGGCTGGAATAGACAATCAGTATTCCAAGAACACCAAGCGCGAACAATCCAACAGACAATATGGTCCATAGGTTCTGCTGCTGAGTGAGCAGTTCAGCTTGATTGAGCTGATTGTGAAGGCCACCTGTCGCAGGATCGAAAATCGACGCATACGATGACGCTGACATGAAGTGTATCGATAAACCAATTAAAACGAAAAGGAGCAATACAGGAAGTAAGAGGGCTCGAAAATGCATTTGGGTACCCCAGGAAATTCCTCGGCATAATTGTTTGAAATTATTGCGCATTTATTAAGAATTCTAGGGATGAACCGGGTTTAATTCTAAAAAGTATCGAAAAGTGCGGTGCATATGAGGTTTATCTGACACTTCCAAAGCAAATTTATGAAAATTGTAAGTAAATGTTTCGTTGAGTGAAATTCTTTATATACGTGAATACTCGTATTTATCTTCAAGTTGAGAGGAAAGAGGGACGGGCTGTCAATTATGATTCTCTTCTCTTTTCACGACAGCATTTAGTTCATTTTTTATGGGCAATTGATGTGCATTGTAGTTCACCATCTTGCTGAAACAACTTTCAGGTGGTCTTGAACGATGCAGTGGTCCAGCTTGTTTTTATACTCAGCGGTTTCAGTTTTGCAGCCAACTGGTGGTGAGCGAGATAACATCTTGCCGAGTTGGAGCTCAACCACAGCGCGCCATGGTATCGTAGAAAGCATTGAGCGTATGGCTCGGGCTGGGAGCCCTGAATATGTGAAACTCGATGACCGTGTTGCTGTTTTGGTTGGCGATGGGGCTTTATGGAGTGACGCGCTGGCTGGCGCAGACAATGAAGTGACGCCACCTGAAGCTGGCGACAGTTTCAGTAGCTTTGCTGATTACTCTGAGAGTGTACGTGCTCATCTGTCATTACACGGGCCGAAGGCTGTTGGTGCAACGTATAGAGAGTTTGCTTTTCAACCTCTAAAAGAGCTGGTGGGCTTTTTAAAAGAGCATCACTTTCAGATTTGGGTTTTAAGCTTTGGAGACCATGAAGTAGACCGCACAATGGCGGAGTTGAATTACGGACTTCCGAGATTTCGGGTTATCGAGGTTACTCCCCACGCAGCGCCGATGTCTTCTACCGACCTTGCCCGAACTATCTGGGAGAGGATAGGAACAGCACCCCAGATTTTTCTTGGACGATCTCACAGTGATCTTGGCTTGCTGAAGCTTGCTGGAAAAGGTGAGGGGGTGCTTAAAATCCAAATTTCTGCCAGCCAAAATGCTTCCACTCAGACTCCTGATGATTCTGGAGAGCAGCAGAACTCCTGGAGCTTTGTGGTTTCTCCTGAGGAGCATTGGCTAAGGAAATATTCGTGGCAGGCACCTTCGGAGAGAACTTATAGCAAGAACTAATAGAAAATACTGAGACTTTCGTTGCAAGCTGCACGAGATATATTTGATCTATTCTAGTTTTAATCGATTGAAAATCTGAGTGCTTTTGTAATGTTGAATAATATCCGATGTTTCTGAGGTAATTTTATTTATTTTGATGAAGATCAATGAAGAGATGGGGCACTCTGATATTTCTAAATACAGCTTCGGCTGGCACTCGGATGGGGGAGTGTCAACTTTCTTAAAGGCGTGTACCAACGGGTACACGCCTCTTTTTTTGCCTGCAGCTCTGGCGGGTTACGAAGGCCGTTGCATCCCTGTGATTTTTGCTTATTCCAACTACCTCTTATTTCTAGTTGTGTCTTCTCTTGTAATTTAGGATATTCCCGCTGTTGGGTTCTGTAGAAGCCAAGCTTCTTGGATGAAAAGGGAATGCGGTAGGGATGACCAAAGATGGGCCCGAACCGCAGCTGCCCCCGCAACTGTTACGTGGTGCGTTCTTCTTAAAAGCCACTGGAGATGATCTCTGGGAAGGCGGAGGACGCAAAAGCCATAAGCCAGGAAACCTGCCCGACACGACATAAACTCATGACCGCACGGAGGGTGCGAAGAGGAGCATATTATATGCATATTGAACCGGGTTACGTTTCCGCCGCCAAGGTTATTGCTGCCAATGCAGGTGCAGTCGGTGTTTTTGTGTGGGGCTGCAAAGAGCAGGCCTCAGAATTTATGAAAGATCCGCTGATTCCTGTAAAGACACTGTTGGCTGCGGTTTTCTTTTCTATTTTCATGCAGAGCTTCCATATGTCCGTTGGAGCATCCGAACTCCATTTTATCGGTGCTATGGCCATGTATCTGACGCTGGGATTTACACCTGTTCTTCTTGGGTTTGCGCTCGGCTTGCTGTTGCAAGCGTTCGCGTTTGATCCGCAGGACATGTACCATTTGGGGGTCAACAGCCTATCTTTGATGCTGCCGCTTATCTCTGTACATTATTTGAGTGGCCGTCAGTTGTTCGCTAAGGATCTGACCAAACGTTTGACTTTTGCGCAGATCCTGAAGTTGGATGCGATGTATTATGCTGGTGTAACCGGCATGGTTGGTTTCTGGCTAATGATTGGTGATGTGGCTACGCCATTTACAGCTTGGGCGCAGTTTGCTCTGTCTTATCTGGCACTTGTTGCCTGTGAACCATTGGTCACCTTCATCTCAGTGAAGGGACTTAAGGCTGTTGAGGGCAATACAATTGTTCGGAATCTGACCGTGGTTCCGCAGCTGAAGCTGGCATAAGTTTTATCAAGTTTGCTTGTTATTAGGGCGGCGGTGTAAATCTGCTGCCCTTTTTTCTTGCGTGTAAGTGACCAGGTGTTGTCGTGAAATTCCTCGTTTGAGGAGAAAAAGCGACGGATTTGATCATCGCTGAAGTGTTATGGATTGCCCCTTGGCGCTGCTTCCACTATGAGTGCTCTCCAGAGATTTCATTGTTTACACAGATCAGGAGATGCAGGCAGTCCATGGCGCGCCAGTTCATCTATCACATGCACGGGGTCTCCAAGGCCTACGGTGCAAAAAAAGTACTCGACAATATTCACCTGTCTTTCTACCCGGATGCGAAAATCGGTATCCTTGGTCCAAACGGTGCAGGTAAGTCTACTCTTTTGAAGATCATGGCTGGTCTGGATAAAGAATACACCGGTGAAGCATGGGCTGCCGAAGGTGCCAAAGTTGGCTACCTGCCGCAGGAACCAAAGCTGAATGAAGACAAAACCGTCCTTGAAAACGTGATGGAAGGCGTTGCGCACAAGCAGGCTCTTCTGGATCGTTATAACGAACTGATGATGAATTACTCAGATGAGACAGCCGATGAAGGCGCTCAGCTGCAGGACATCATTGATGCGCAGGATCTGTGGAATCTGGAAAGCCAGGTTGAGATGGCAATGGAAGCGCTTCGCTGCCCTCCATCCGACTCTCCTGTAAATAACCTTTCTGGTGGTGAGCGTCGCCGTATCGCGTTGTGTCAGCTGCTCTTGTCTGAGCCTGACCTGATGCTGCTTGACGAACCAACCAACCACCTTGACGCTGAGACCGTGCACTGGCTGGAACGCCATCTGCGTGAGTTTAAGGGTTCAGTGCTGATCATTACCCACGATCGCTACTTCCTTGACAACGTGACTGGCTGGATTTTGGAACTCGACCGCGGTCAGGGCATTCCTTATGAAGGCAACTACTCCACTTACCTTGGTCAGAAAACCAAGCGTATGGAGCAGGAAGGCCGTGAGAACATGGCTCGTTCCCGCGCTATCAAGCGTGAACAGGAATGGATGGGCATGACGCCGAAGGGCCGTCAGACCAAGTCAAAAGCGCGTATCAATGCTTATGATGCTCTGTTGACTGCTCAAGAAGAGCGTATGCCTTCTATTGAGCAGATCCTGATCCCTGTTGGTGAGCGTCTGGGTAACAATGTTATCGACGTTCAAGGTGTTTCCAAAGGCTTTGGCGATCGTTTGTTGATTGATGATCTGACCTTCAAACTGCCACGTGGTGGTATTGTTGGTATCATCGGTCCAAACGGTGCTGGTAAGTCGACACTCTTCAAGATGTTGTCCGGTCAGGAAAAACCAGACAGCGGTGAAGTGGTTGTGAGTGACCGTGTGCACCTTGGTTATGTGGATCAGTCCCGTGATAAACTGGATGACAGCAAGACCGTTTGGGAAGAAATTTCCGAAGGTGCTGAAGTGATCTATCTTGATAAGAAAGAGATCAACTCACGCGCTTACTGCTCCTCCTTCAACTTCAAGGGTGCTGGACAGCAGGCGAAAGTTGGTGACCTTTCCGGTGGTCAGCGTAACCGCGTGCATCTTGCTAAGGTTTTGAAGTCAGGCGCAAACGTTCTTCTGCTCGATGAGCCGACCAACGATCTTGACACCGAAACACTTGCAGCTCTGGAAGATGCGCTTGAGAACTATGCTGGTTGTGCCGTGGTTATCTCGCACGATCGTATGTTCCTTGACCGTCTTGCAACGCACATGCTGGCCTTTGAAGGTGATAGCCACGTTGAGTGGTTTGAAGGTAACTTTGAAGACTACGAAAAAGACAAGGTTCGCCGCCTGGGTGCACACGCTGCAGACCCAAGCCGCATCAAGTACAAGCCACTTACTCGCTAAGTCTAGCTTGCTTGAAAGAATTAAGGCCCGCATTTTGCGGGCCTTTTTTGTTGCTCAACATCAGTTACCAAGCGCCTTTGCCATGGTTGCTGCCCATTCATCAGTGCCTGTATCTGAACCGTATTGAGTAGGATATTGCCAACCCATCACGCCGGCAAAGTCAGGTTCTTTTGCGAGTAGAGGTGTGATGAGGTTGTCTACGATCTCATCAGCGGGCAGATAGCCGTTTACTGCGGCTGAGCCGACGACATTTTGCAGCGTGGTCGGTTTGCCGAGAATAAGCTTGGAGATTGGAACACCGGTTGATGCGATTCCGATAATGCTAGAAGGAAACGTACTTCCGCCAACCGGCTCAGTACCCGCGACTTTTCCTGTTTCCTCTTCAGCTGTTTCACCGACATACCACTGATTGTTGTAGTACTGGATGTTGTAAAGATCGACTGCGTCTCCGGCATTCTTGGCCACATCAACGTACACTTGTAAGTACCCGGATCCACCATAAAAGTATGGTGCTTGTGGTGCATGTGTTAAGAAGTTCTGGTCTTCAGGAAGTTTTGATTTTAACGCCTTGGATAGATCAACCAGAAAAGTTGGGGCGTCATATCCAGAGTAGTTGGTATCCTCCCAATCGATATCAACACCATCAAGGCCATGGTCGGTTACCATCTTAGTCAGCTGTTGGACTGTGTTGTCGAGGTTGTTTGCAAGAGCGGCCCAAGCTGCGGTTGTAAAGACTTCGCCGCCGATTGAAATCAAGACACGTTTGCCAGCTTTTTTCAGATTGCTGATCAAGTCCGGTGCATTGAACATGGCTTGAAGTTCTGTGCTTGGAGAGAGATTTCCGGCTTCATCGCTCACGACAAAGCAAAGAATGACTGTTGTATAATCGCTCTCTGCCATTTCAGCGATGAGCTGTGCATTTGTGCTGAGAGCGTAGCCGACAATTTCTTTATTCGACATCTGATTTCCTTTTTTTCTCTTGTGCTCAATGAGCTCGCGTTTAGCTGACGAAAATCAGGAGAGGTCGTGATCTGGTAAGTGTGTTTTAGTTAATGCTTTTAGAGCTACACGTGAGACTTCGGCCTGGTGATGGGAGACGAACCATCATCTATATTCATGCCTCATACGTAGATGTGCTGATGTGACGCATGCGCGTGACTGTTAAATTGATGTAAGTCAACTCTGTGTTCTTCCCCCATCAATCAATAACGGGCACTGTAATGAGCGATACAACTCTGTCTTCTGCTGAAGCTCAGCAGGATAATGATCCATTCTTCTTTAAGCTTCTTTTTCTTGTTCCAATCATCGGTTGGTTGTTCAAAGATGCTGTGCATGGCAACAGTGAAGCAAAATACTATTTCTGCGCGAACTTCTTTGTTGGATGGGGTTTAGCAATTGCATTCTTCGGGTATGCTGCGATCATCATCCCTGCTCTGTGCTTCGTAGCGCTTGCATTTACTTGGATTATTGGTGTTTGCCGATAATTTATAGAGACTGATATTGCTCGCCGCTTTCATTGGGAGCGGCAAGCAGCTCTTCAGCGGTAATGCTTCCACCCCATGATGTGATGGTGGCTTCCATCTCATCCGCGACGCAATACCGGGCGGCATCCCGATCCAATCCTTCCCTCAGCAGATCATCATAGTCCGTGTATTGATGACGGACGTAGCTGGTGGTTGCCAGAAAAACAGCAATATGAGCTGGTAGATGGCGAAGATGTTGTTGGTTGGCTTTAATTCGGATTTCAGAAGCATCCAGAAATGGAACATGCGGAATAAGCGTGCCGAGGGCATCGCTGATTGCTCGTTGTCTTTTGATTTTGCTCACACATGATCTCTTTGCGCTGGTGTTGTGCGCTAATTTATCATGGATGATGGCAGGCGCGACATTCTTCTGCGTGCCATGTTTGTTTTTACTCTCTGGATTGGATCTGGCGAGATGCCAAGCACGTGCTTCTTGTAAATCTCAGAAAAGCGTTGCTCTGGGCCGTAGAATGCGCCTTGAACGTATTCTGCTCCCAACTTTCTCAGTTTCTCTTCTGTATTTGCATTTTTGATTTCCGAGAGGATGATCTCGATGTTCAAGGCATGTGCGAACTCTGTTGCAGCAGAGAGCAATCGTGCTGTTTTATCATCTTCAAACAGCCGTTCCACAGAACCTGCGTGTAGTTTGATGTAGGAGATCTTCAGCTTCTGGAAATGCTCAACCTTCAATCCGCCGGAGTCAAAGTGGTTGATACACAACTTGACGCCTGTGTTTGTTAGTTCATTCAGCTGGCTAATGAGGATATGAGCGTTGGCTCTCAAGAGAACACGCGAGGGGATCTCCAGTGTGAACTTGTCTGGTGATACATTGTTTTCCTGCAGCAGGTAGCTGAGATCATCGCAGAACCCTTCCTTCAATAATGAGGGAACGGGGACGCGGAACAGGAACTCCCAATGTTGCATTGGAGTGTTCTGACAGGCACGCATGGTGTGAATGATAGCTGCAATTGTTGTCTCGCCAAGAACATTGCTGAAGCTTGCGCTGTCAAAAATGTTTGAAAGGTCGCTTCCCCGAGCAATTTCTAATATCTGAGAGGGCCATTCGGGGCGAGCCTCCAGCATTCGAATTTGACTTGTTTGACCGAACCTTATGGGCTGGAAGATCGTTCCGACCTGGTTTTGCAAGAGTGCCTGTTTCGCGGTTTGCTGGAGGGTGACCTGTCGCTCCAACCGGGTACGCATGACCTGATTAAACAGACTGGCGCGATTGCGGCCTCTCTTTTTTGCATGATACAGAGCTGTGTCGGCACTATCCTGCAGTTCCTTCACAGTGTTTGCATGGCGTGGGAACACCGCAGCGCCGATGCTGACCTTTGGCCGTATTTCGCTGTGGTCATGATAAATCGGGTGGCTGAGGGTGACCGGCAACTCTTCAAGCAGGACTCTGATCTGATGACATGTTGTGTCTTCCAAGAGCAGGGCGAACTCGTCTCCGCCCAATCTGAGGGCTGTGACGTTTTCACATTCCATCTGCTTCAAACGGTCTGAAATAGCCACCAAAGCTGCGTCGCCAGCGGCATGTCCGTGAGCGTCGTTGATGACTTTCAGATGATCTAGATCGACATAAAACAAAGCCACGCGTTGATCTGGGTTTGTCACGCTCTCAATGGCGTCCGAGATGAGTTGCTCAAAGCTTTCTCTGGTTCGTAGGCCGGTCAACGGATCAATATTGCAGACTGTGAAGATTTCTCGCGGAGTGGTTTGCTCTGGTGGTAGCAGGTATTTTGTTGCTGCTGTGCCATTGATTGGGAATGTCCCGCTCAAGTCGTTTGTTGAAAGGATGCGTAACAGACCGGGAACTAGGATTCTCGCCAGATTTCTGAAACTTTTGAGTTTCTTGCTCAGATCTGCGTTTATGAGTTGATCTGAGGTTGTATCTGGCTGGAAATGTGCTCTGGGAAAGTGGGTCGTATTGTTTGCGTCGGACTTACAGAGAATACCTACGATGGCGATTATTTGCGCGTGTAGGTAAAGAGGCATGAGTGCAATGAACTGCGTTGCAAGGCGTGGTGATCTGACAGTGGAAGGCGTGTCTTCGCTTTTAAACCTATGTGGGAAAATTTGGACATCATCGCCGCAGATTGGGGGCTCCGTAATCTTGGAGAGCAGACTGTTGAGTTGGTTCTTATAGGGCTGAATGCTATCTGAAACGAAGAGTTCTGAGCCGTTCACTTTCTCTGAGTGATTGACCATTATGAAGGTGGGGAGTTCGAATAACTTCTCGTAGACGCGCAGGACTGACTGAGCGAATGGCTGCGGAGGCATCTCTACTGGATGCAGGTTCGTTTTACATGCCGGGTACTCGATATTGTATTTTGTGTTGCCTGCTTCAGACATCATTCCCACCACTATCAACCAATTATTTACCACGCCCTTATTGATAGTGATTATGTGCTTTTACGCAAAAGGAAAGCGGGGGGTTCTGTGAGAATTAAGGGGCAAGCTTTATGTGAATATTATAAAAATACTAGGTAAGTTTTAGGAAAATGGGGATAAGTACCTTCTATTTTTCTGATTTATATGAAAAGTGAAATTTCTTATTTGTGCATTACATATGTAGAAGAGTAATTATGATGCATAATCTCTTACAGTTCAAAGACAATACTATTTAATGGGTAAGTTATCAGTGATTCCTTCGCGTTGTTTTCTGATGTTGGTGCACTACAGCTTTTACTTTATTAGGAAAGCTAAAACTTTTCATATAATTTCGATTGTGCTATGAGATGCCTATGAGTGACCGTACGAAAGATCGTTTGATGTACGCGCTGAAATCGCGCGGACCGAACACAGCTGCAACCATGGCCAAACATTTGGGCGTGACGGCTGTGGCCGTACGTCAACATCTTGATGCGTTGCTGGAAGCTGATCTTGTTGAGTTTGAAGACCTGAAAGGGACTGTAGGGCGCCCTCGCAGAACCTGGCGTCTTTCTGAGACAGGCAACAGAAAGTTTCCTGATAATCATAGTGGTGTACTGGTCGATCTGCTTGGAAACATCAAAGACCTTTATGGGGAAGATGGACTTCAGCGTCTTATTGATGCGCGTGCCGATCAATCCCGGAAGTCCTATCTGACTGCGATGAAGTCTGCAAAGACCCTCTCTGACAAGTTGCATTGTCTTGCTGAACAGCGCAGTGAAGAAGGGTACATGGCTGAGGTTCTGAAGGATGGCGAGAATGGCTATCTGTTTGCAGAGAACCATTGCTCTATTTGTGCTGCAGCCCGTTCCTGCCAACACTTTTGTCGATCAGAGCTTGATTTGTTTCAGGAGGTTTTAGGAGATGATGTGCGCGTCGAGCGTGTTGAGCATATCCTGAAAGGCGATCGGCGTTGTCTCTATAAGGTCTCACCCAACTAAGCGGCTCGCGACCTCACGTTCTTCCTAGACCAGAATTGACAGAAGCATTGCCAGCTCCACGCGGCTGCTCACGTTGAGCTTTGCGTAGATGTTTTTGCGGTGTGTGCGCAGCGTGTTCTTCGTAATGTCCAGATCTGATGCAATCTGAGGTTCTGTTTGCGTGCCAGACAGCTGTTCCAGAACGATTGCTTCTTTATCCGTCAGGCGGAAGAGGGCGGTTGCTTTCTGGATGTTGATTTGCTGCTGGATTTCCAAGTCTGTGACGAATAGGAAAAACAGGTCGTCGAACTCAGTATCGACCAGGCGTATGTCGATATGGATCGGGCGCAGAAATGCTTCATCTCTTCTGAGGACGAGCTCTTGCTGTACATCCAGATCAATTGTTGCTGTGGCCAGATTTTGTGCGTTCTGGAACTCGCGCTGGTGGCCCGGGTCGGTGAACTCTAGCCTTCCGGTGCTGACCTTGATCTGGGGCGTTTGCTCAAACAGACGCTTTGCAAACTCGTTGCATTGCAGGATGGTTCCATTGCCCTGAATGATGGCCACGCCCTTTTGTAGCCGGTCAAGGCTGTCTGCAAGGAACTTGCAGAATGCTTGGTCTACAATTTGGGCGGTCTCTTGGTTCAAGGTATTGGATTCCTGTTTTACACCAAGCAACTAAAATCGGCTGATGGCGTAATAGTGTGCATTTGAGTGGAAGGAAGTTCATCTAAAAAAGAGTCGTTCTTCTAATCCATATTCTATAGCTTAGTGAGAAATCGATAATACGTATGTAGTTGCACGGTATATTTTTCGGTTATTCACAGCAACGGGTTGAATTAACTCGTTTCATTAGTTGGTGACGTTACGCAAACACCTTGCAAGCGCCATGTAATCCTCGCTTTTAGGTGAGGTTTTTCGCCAAATTAAACCTATCCTACGAGAAGGTTGAGGCTCTGCAAACCGCAAAAGTGTTATGCGATCGTCTGCGATTTCTGTATCTGCGCAAATTTCAGGCAGGACAGTGACGCCATATCCGGCGGCGACCATGTGTAGGACAGTTGCTATACTTGTTGCGCCCACATTAGCTGATTGATTTTGACTAATTGCTCCACAAAAGCTCAGTGTTTGATCTCTGAGGCAGTGCCCTTCTTCAAGCAGCAACAGATTTTCACCATGCAGATCATCAGGACCCATCCTCTTACGCTCATCTATTTTGCGTGAGCTGGACACAGCTAAAAGGAAATGATCTTCAAAGATAGGTACTTCTTCAAGCTCTGGCTCCTCGATTGGCAGGGCTGCGAGGACAACATCCAGTGTGCCGTGTTTTAGCTCGCTTACCAGAGATGCTGTCAAAGTCTCGCGAAGATTGAGCTGAAGATCAGGATATTGCTTGATAAGAGCGGGTAGCAGCTTGGGCAGAATGTATGGTGCAAGTGAAGGGATGACACCGAGGCGTATGATACCGCTTAGCGGTGATGCTGCGTGTTTGGCATAATCCTTAAGGTCCTGCATTTCTCGCAGGATCTGATTGGCTCTTCTGGCAATTTCTTCGCCCTCCGGCGTGATCCGGATTGAACGTGCGTTTCTCTCGACAAGGCAAAGGCCTAACTCTTTCTCGAGATCCCGGATCTGCATGGAGAGTGCAGGCTGGGAAACACAGACTTCTTCTGCGGCATTGCCAAAGTGGTGATGCTGTTGCACGGCGAGGAAATAGCGGAGTTGTTTGAACGTAAGCATAAGGATCAGGATATCTTATCAATATAGGAAATTGAATTCACATGTTCTGATCTAATTATTACTGGATTACTGACTTGAAATCATGAGGGGGTGTTGCACTCCATAGTTGCTAGCATGGTGCGACTCAAAACGGCTGGTTTTATGAAATTGACCTTTTGGTAAGGAATTGGGTGAGTGACTGGTCTTAAACGTTGATGCTGTTACTCAAAATTTGGGGACGCTTTTATAAAAAGAGCACATGTCGCAAACAAGTCGTTAACGGATGTTGGTCTGCTCGCAACATAGATAAAGCTTGTTAAGTCTCCGTGATGTTTTTGTAACTCGTTGTTGTCACTTATCTTTTTAATTAAATTTCTGAAATCTGTTCTAACGGGAGAAAACTTATTGGTTTTTCCGCTTTTTGAAGCATGCAAATCGCATGTTATTTTTTCTAAATTAATTAAAAATAGAATAGATTGAGTTGTGTTTTGTTTAATCCTGTTCCATAGGTTTTTATCTGTTTGCGTATCCCATCGGTGTTTTAAATGTCATCTGACTTGGCTTCTCATATCGTTGATTTCAAATCTCTCGCGCTTGAGAACAATATTGAGCGACGTTCGGAGCTTGCGCGTCATGTTGCGCTTTTGTTTGCGCGGACATGGGAACGGTGTTCTGACGATCAGATCGATATTTACGATGGTGTGATGCTGCGGCTCTCAGAAATGGTTGAGCGGCATGCGCTGAGTTACATGGCGGAACAGCTTTCTGAAGTGCGCCGTGCGCCTGAGCAGACTGTTCGCAAACTTGCCTTTGATGAAATCGAAATTGCAGAGCCGCTTCTTCGGAACTCTAACGTGCTGCGTGAAAGTGACCTGGTGAGCATTGCGCGCAGCAAGAGCGATGATCATCGTCTGGCGATTGCGAAGCGGGATGTCATTTCTGAGAATATTAGTGATGTGCTGGTGAACCTTGGAAATACCGAGGTGAAACAGACTGTTGCTGCGAATGATGGTGCCGTGCTTGGTCAGCGCAGTGTGAACTCGCTGATGACCGACGCGAAGGGGGACGAAGTCCTTCAGCTAGCCCTTGGTCAGCGCGCAGATCTGGCAGATGCTCATATTGAAGCGCTAATAAACTTCGCTAGTGAACAAGTTCGCAAGCTTTTGATCAAAGAAGGCGCGACCGAAGCTGCTGGGAAATTGCCGAAAGCTGCACGGATTGCGGCTGGCAAGCTTTCTAATGAATTCTGGCTGGGTCGGTATGATTTTGAGACTGGTCGCGGCCGCGTCATGGAGTTGGTCCGTGAAGGCAAACTGACTGAGAATGCTCTGCGTGCTTATGCTGAGGAAGACCGGTTTGCTGAAGTGGTCGCTGCGTTTGCGATGCTGGCTGGTATTGGTCATGCAGAAGCGCAGCATTGGACTGTGCGAAATGACACTGAGCCTTTCCTTGTGGTGTGTCGTGCCTCTGGTTTTGGGATGATGACTGTTCAGGCTCTTCTGAAGATTGGGCCATGGCGTTACCGCCTTTCAAACTCTCAGCGTCAGACTGCGTTAAAGAGTTATCAGGCGCTTGACCAACAAGAAGCCTATAAGCAATTTATTACCTGGAAAGAGCAATGGATGGCCTGATCCATTCAAAAATTTAAGTGGTTTTGTGAGGGTCGCGTGTGCGGCCCTTTTCTTTGGTCAATTTAGTCCAAAAGTCGAATGTTTCTGCCAAAGCAACTTTAGGTGCTGTTCGTGTTTACTCCTGCTGATTGGGTTGTGTAGCCAAAGCAGGATTGATGCAAATAAGAAAAAGTAAAAAAGTTTCTTCTGACAGTTCTAAGGCGGATCGCTTTCTCAATTTCCTTATCTCCTTTCTGACACTTGCTGTTTTGGTTGGTATGGGGCTTTTGCTGCACATCAGTTTCGTTGTTGCGCAAACGCCTGAAACGCAGGACCCAGTTGTTGCAGCTCCTATGGTTGATGCTCAGGAAATGGTGATGGAAAGCGAGCCAATTCCTATGGAAGGGGCACCGCTTGTTTTGGGGCTATCTAATGGACTGGAGCTATTCTCTCTGGAGAACATTGATCGCTCCAGCCAGTCTCTGAATGCTGTTTTGAAGGATCTTGGGAACTTTCCCAGGCACGTCCATAATGCACTGGAGCGGGCGCGGACCGATACGAGTGTTTCGTGGGTGTGGCAGATATTTGCGCTGACGCTGTTGGCAGTCACGCTTGGTTTTGTGGTTGAGCTGTTTGCAGACAAGTTGTTTGCCAAGAGGCTTTTGCGATTTTATCGTGGGATGCCTGAGAGTAGGGCCGAGAAGATTGGATTTCTGTTCTCAAGATCACTTGTGCAGGTTGCTGCCGATTAGCATTGACAAATTGCTGGGTGCTTGTTGAGGAGATTGTCAAGGGCGAGGAGAAGGCCGGCCATTCGGGAGATCTTCAACCGCGACGGCATCACTTTTGCCCATCGTGAGGTGAAGGTGAGGATCGATGAAGGGGCTGCTGGTGGGCAAACTTTCTCTGACTCACAGAAAAAGGCAGTGGGTGGTGCTGTTTTGCCTGTGGTTGAAGAGGACGATCAGAACGGCTGTCCAAAAGCCTAACTGTTGTAATTCCGCGCTTTTTTTCTCTGTTTGCCGCTCCGGAATGTCAGAGTTGATTTTTGATCCGCCAATTTTCAAGGAAAACTCAGAAAAACTATTCCTCTTTTGGTGCGAGAAGGGAATGTTCCTCCTTGTCATCGAGTTATTATACGTATAAAGATATCTTTATATCAGATTATTCGATCAGTTGGTGGCGGTAGTAGGCTTGATAACGACAGTGAACAATGAACCGGAAGGCAAACTCCCTGTAGAGGACCTGGTGGGCTGCTTGCGTGCCTGTGGAGAGACGACGCGTATTCGTCTGCTTGCTTTGCTTGTGCTTGGTGAGCTGACCGTGAAGGATCTTACAGTCATTCTTGGGCAGAGCCAGCCTCGGATTTCGCGGCATCTCAAGCTTCTTTGTGAGGCAGGGGTGATCAAGCGGTATCCGGAAGGAGCCTGGGTTTATTATCGTCTTGGTGAAGGTGGTCCGGCTGAGCTGGCGCGGCGCATTGTTGCGCAGAGCGAGCAGGATGATCCGGTACTTGCTGCCGACCATGAGCGATTGGTTTCGTTGCGCCGTGCAAAGGCTGAGGAAGCGGCGGCTTTCTTTGCAGCACGCGCCAACAACTGGGACAAGGAGCGAAGCCTTCATGTGCCGGAAGTTGCCGTTGAAGCTGCGATGCGTGCACTCGTGGGGTCCAAGTCCTTTGATACCCTCCTGGACCTGGGGACTGGAACCGGCCGTTTGCTGGAGTTGTTCAGTGAACAGTACGAGCGTGGCATTGGGATTGATGCAAGCCAGAACATGCTTTCTGTTGCGCGGGCTAATCTGGACCGTGCAGGCCTGCAGAAAGCGCAGGTGCGGCAGGGCGACATTTACGCGTTGCCGGTTGCGCCAGACACAGCTGATCTGACTGTGGTTCATCAGGTGCTTCATTATCTGGAGGAGCCTGGGCGGGCAATTTTGGAAGCAGCCCGTGCTTTGCGGCCGGGTGGGCGTCTGTTGCTTGTAGATTTTGCTCCTCACGAATTGGAGTTTTTGCGAGAGAAGCATGCGCATCGTCGTCTTGGCTTTTCTCAGGGACAAGTAGGCAATTGGCTTTCCGAGGCTGATCTGGAGCTTGTTTCAACGAATGATCTTACCCCGGGCGCGGGGGAGAAAGACAAATTAACCGTTACCCTTTGGCTCGCTCAGGATCGTCGGGTTGTGACCGACCTGCCTGTAGCGGATCAGACCAAGGAGCTTGCTTAGTTATGAGCGAACATAGTATCGATCGCCGTTTTAGGCTCAATGGAGCCTCTGACATCTCCGTTTCTTTCGAGTTTTTTCCTCCAAAGAGCGAGAAGATGGAGCAACAGCTTTGGTCGTCAATCAAACGGCTTGAGCCTTTGGGCCCAAGCTTTGTTTCTGTCACCTATGGTGCTGGCGGATCTACCCGTGAGCGTACTCACTCTACGGTTTCGCGTATTGTGAATGAGACAGCTTTGAAGCCAGCTGCCCATTTGACCTGTGTGGATGCCACCAAGGAAGAAGTGAATGAAGTCATTCGCTCTTATTGGGATGCCGGTGTTCGCCATATTGTGGCACTGCGTGGTGACCCGGCTACCGGGCTCGGTGAAACATACCATCCACATGAAGGTGGTTACCAGTCTACCGCTGATCTGGTGGCTTCCATTCGTTCCATTGGTGATTTTGAAGTTTCTGTTTCAGCCTATCCTGAGAAACACCCGGAATCTCCTAGCTGGGAAAGTGAACTGGATGTTTTGAAGGCGAAGGTGGACGCTGGGGCGACCCGTGCGATCACGCAGTTTTTCTTCGATAATGACCACTACTTCCGTTATGTGGATCGGGTTCGGGCTGCCGGCATCAATATTCCAATCATTCCGGGTATCGTTCCTGTGACCAGCTTCAAGGGCATTTCTGGTTTTGCGAAGAAGACCGGAGCTTCTGTTCCAGGTTGGTTGGCGCACCGGTTTGACGGTCTTGATGATGACCCTCGCACCCGTGAACTGGTTGCTGCAGCTGTTGCTGCCGAGCAGGTGATGAGCTTGGCGGATGATGGTGTTGAGGACTTCCACTTCTACACAATGAACAAAGCAGACCTCGTTTACGCGATCTGCCACATGCTTGGTCTTCGCGCAAAACAGGATGTGAAAGCATCTGTCGCTGCCTGAATCCAATCCACGCACATATAAAGATATTTGTCGGATTACGGCCCCATTCGTGACCCGCAAAAGTAAAGTACTAGAAAAGATCGGATCCCATGAGTTTGCAGGTGAAAAAGACCGGTTCGGACATTTTTGCAGCCCTAGAAGCAGCCGCCAAGGAGCGTATCCTTGTTTTAGATGGTGCCATGGGAACTATGATCCAGAATCTGCAGTTCAATGAAGCGCAGTTCCGAGGTGAGCGCTTCAAGAGCTGGAATCAGGATCTGAAAGGGAACAATGATCTTCTGATCCTGACCCAGCCAGATGCCATTCGAGATATCCACCTGCAGTATCTGAAAGCGGGTGCAGATATCATCGAGACCAACACGTTCTCCTCCACTTCTATTGCGCAGGCTGACTACGCGATGGAGAGCATTGTTTATGAGCTGAACAAGGAAGGTGCCCGCCTTTGCTGTGAAGCTGTTGAGCAGATGAAGGAGATTGATCCTTCCCGCCGCCGGTTTGTGGCCGGTGGACTTGGGCCAACAAACCGGACGGCCTCGATCTCTCCGGACGTGAACAATCCGGGCTTCCGTGCAGTTTCCTTTGATGATCTGAAGGATTCTTATGCTGAAGCGACCCGTGGTCTGGTTGATGGTGGCTGTGATCTCATTCTTGTTGAGACCATCTTTGATACCCTGAACGCAAAAGCGGCTTTGTTCGCGATTGATCAGGTGTTTGAGGAAAAAGGCATCAAGCTGCCGGTCATGATCTCCGGCACGATTACCGATCTGTCTGGTCGTACCCTTTCAGGTCAGACACCGGAAGCATTCTGGAACTCTGTCAGTCATGCGGAGCCGTTTACGGTTGGCCTGAACTGTGCGCTGGGTGCCAAGGAAATGCGTGCGCACGTGGATGAGATTTCCCGTGTTGCGGATACTCTTGTTTGTGCTTATCCGAATGCGGGTTTGCCGAATGAGTTTGGTGAATACGATGAGAGCCCGGAATACATGGCTGGCCTCATGAAAGAGTTTGCCGAGTCTGGACTGGTCAACGTGGTTGGCGGGTGTTGTGGCACGACGCCAGATCACATCAAGGCCCTTGCGGATGCGATGGAAGGCTTGAAGCCGCGTGCTTTGCCAGAAGTGCCGCGCCTGATGCGTCTGTCCGGTCTGGAGCCGTTCACTTTCACCAAGGAAGTGAACTTCGTTAACGTGGGTGAGCGCACCAACGTGACGGGCTCTGCGCGGTTCCGCAAACTGATCAAGAACGATGACTACAATGCAGCGCTTGATGTTGCCCGTTCTCAGGTTGAGAATGGTGCGCAGATCATTGACATCAACATGGATGAGGGGCTTCTTGATAGTGAAGAAGCCATGGTTACATTCCTCAACCTGATTGCGGCTGAACCGGATATTGCCAAGGTTCCAGTGATGATCGACAGCTCCAAGTGGACTGTCATTGAAGCTGGCCTGAAGTGTGTGCAGGGTAAGGCTGTGGTGAACTCGATTTCCTTGAAAGAAGGGGAAGAGAACTTCATCGCGCAGGCTAAGTTGATCCGCCGTTATGGTGCTGCTGTTGTTGTGATGGCGTTTGATGAAACGGGTCAGGCTGACACGTTTGAACGCAAGATCAACATCTGCAAACGCTCCTATGACGTGCTGGTAGATAAGGTTGGTTTCCCGCCTCAGGATATCATTTTTGATCCGAATATCTTTGCGGTTGCGACTGGTATTGAAGAGCACGACAACTATGGTCTGGACTTCATTGAAGCGACCAAATGGATCTCTGAGAACCTGCCATACGCTCATATTTCCGGTGGTGTTTCCAACCTGTCGTTCTCCTTCCGCGGGAATGAGCCGGTTCGTGAAGCGATGCACTCTGTGTTTCTGTACCACGCCATTCAGGTTGGCATGGACATGGGTATTGTGAATGCTGGTCAGCTGGCTGTTTATGATGACCTTCCTGCTGAATTGCGTGAGCTGTGTGAAGATGTGGTCATGAACCGCCGTTCAGATTCCACGGATCGCCTGCTTGAAGCTGCTGAGAAGTTTAAAGGTCCGGGTGGAAAGAAACGTGAGGTTGACCTGCGCTGGCGTGAGGCAACAGTTGCAAAGCGTCTTGAGCACTCGCTGGTTCACGGTATCACGGACTTTATCGTTGAGGACACGGAAGAGGCTCGCCAGAACTTTGATCGTCCGCTGCATGTGATTGAAGGTCCATTGATGGATGGCATGAACGTGGTGGGTGATCTGTTTGGCGCTGGTAAAATGTTCCTGCCGCAGGTGGTGAAATCTGCTCGTGTGATGAAGGCAGCTGTCTCCTATCTGATGCCATTCCTGGAAGAGGAAAAGCGTCGTAGTGGTTTGGATGAGAGCTCGTCTAACGGCAAGATCCTGATGGCGACTGTTAAAGGGGATGTGCATGACATTGGCAAGAACATCGTTGGCGTTGTTCTGCAGTGTAACAACTTTGAGGTTATCGACCTTGGGGTGATGGTGCCAACAGCCAAGATCATTGATGAAGCGCGCAAGCACGATGTTGATATCATTGGTTTGTCCGGCCTGATCACACCGTCGCTTGATGAGATGTGCCACGTGGCTTCTGAGATGGAGCGTGAGGGGCTGGATATTCCGCTGCTGATTGGCGGCGCGACGACCTCTCGTGTTCATACAGCGGTGAAGATCCATCCGAACTACTCCAAGGGTCAGGCGATTTACGTCACTGATGCTGGACGCGCGGTGGGTGTTGCGTCCCGTCTGGTGAGTGAAGGTGGTCGCGAGACACTTTATGATGCAACGCGTGTTGAATATGCAGATGTTGCTGAAAAGCATGCGCGGTCGCGGAACAAGAAGGTTCGGGCGACCATCGAGAAGGCTCGTGAAAATCGCTTCAAGCCGAACTTTGATGGATATGCTCCAACCAAGCCTAAGTTCATCGGCACCAAGACATTTACCAATGTCTCTTTGAAGGAGTTGGTGAGGTACATTGACTGGACACCTTTCTTCTCCACCTGGGAGATTAAGGGAGCCTATCCTGCAGTGTTGACGGATGACCGCTATGGTCCGGCAGCTCAGGCGCTTTATAATGATGCGCAGGAGATGCTGAAGGAGATCGTGGACGGCAAACTGCTGCAAGCGAATGCTGTGGTTGGTTTCTGGCCTAGTGCGCAGGATGGTGATGATCTGGTGCTTTACACCGACGAGAGCCGAACAACTGAGTTGAACCGTCTTTACACCCTTCGTCAGCAGATGGATCGGAGTTCCTCTGATCGCGGTAACGTGGCCCTTGCGGACTTTGTTGCGCCGATTGACAGCGGCATTCCGGACTATGTTGGCGGGTTTGCTGTAACTGCAGGTATTGGAGAGGATGAAATTGCCAAGCGCTACGGTGAAGCTGGTGATGACTACAACAAGATCCTCAGTCAGGCGATTGCTGACCGTTTGGCAGAAGCACTTGCAGAGCGGATGCACGAACTGGTGCGTACTGAGCTTTGGGCCTATGCGCCGAATGAAGGTCTGTCTAATGCTGATCTGATTGCAGAGGACTACGATGGTATCCGTCCTGCACCGGGTTACCCTGCACAGCCTGATCATACTGAGAAGGGTACTCTTTGGGAGTTGCTTGATGCGGAAGCGCAGACAGGTATCTCATTGACTGAGAGTTACGCAATGTGGCCAGGATCTGCGGTGTCTGGTCTCTACTTCTCCCATCCTGACAGCCACTACTTCGGCATTGGCAAGATTGAGCGGGATCAGGTGGAAGATTATGCAAAGCGTAAGGGTTGGGAACTGGCAAAGGCAGAGCGCTGGCTGGCTCCGATTTTGAACTACAACCCGATGGCTCGTGAAGCTGCTGAGTAACCTTTTGAAAAACTGAGATTTAGAAGGGCTGCGGATATCTTTCGCAGCCCTTTTTCTTTGTCGGATTGTCGCTGGTGTGTGCAAGGACTGTTTCCAATTAGTGATCTAATCATTCGCTGTGGTTCCATTATGTATGTTCAGGAGAAGACAATAGCTCCTGTTTTGGGGCATAGGAGACGACCGATGAAGAAGACAATTTTGAAGATCCATAGCTCAGCGGCAACGGCTACATCCGTAACCCGTCAGCTTTCTGATGAGCTTGCCTCCAAGATCTCCAATGATGGTGACACCGTTATTGAGCGTGATCTGAACTCCCCGATTACCTTTATCAATGAAGCGTGGATCGGCGCTGCTTACACCCCTGACGAGCAGCGTAGTGAAGATCAGAAAGAAGGCCTTGCGCTGTCTGATGCGCTCATCGCGGAGCTAAAAGAGGCGGATGTGCTGGTGATTGGTGCGCCGATCTACAACTTCTCTGTGCCAGCTGTTTTGAAGGCATGGGTTGACCAGATTGCACGTGTGGGTGTGACCTTCAATTACACCGAATACGGCCCACAGGGCCTTCTGACGGGCAAGAAGGCCTACATCGTTGCAGCAGCTGGCGGCGTGCCTGTTGGCTCTCCAGCAGACTTTGCTGTGCCTTACCTCAAGCAGGTGCTTGGCTTTATTGGTGTGAGCGATGTGGAAGTTGTTGCAGCGGAAGGTGTTGCTGTTGACCGTGATGCAGCAATTGCACAAGCGCAGAACACAATGGCTGGTCTGACAGTTGTGGCAGCGTAACTGATACGCAAAAGCAATTAATCATCTTGAGCCCACCTTGGTAACAAGGTGGGTTTCTTTGTGCATTTGGTGAAGTCTTGCCTTCGATTTTTATTTTGTGAAGGACTTGGTCAGTGTGGGGGAGGGGGACTATAGCAAGCCGATAACGACAGCACCAATAAATGCAAATGCAAGTGTGATTGCGACGGCGTTAAAGCTTCGTGTGACAGTCATGGATTTATCTCCCGTTACTCACTAGCTGTTTAAAGCTTATGTGACGGAAGCCGCCTTAGGAAGCAAAAAAATGCCATTTTTCATTGCACTGCTAGAAAAGCACCTAGGATCACTGAAAATTTCTGTAGCGAATAATATGTGTAAAGCCGGAGGATACTTTCTGGTTGTTTTGTGAAAGACCAAGGGAATTCTTGCGTTTCCTCTGTCAAATCAATATGCAGGTTTTCTGCAGCTTCGCGAATACTCGTCGGGCTATACTCATGCTTTTCCTGGGGTGAATTGGGCGTGGATAGTTTGAAACATTCATGACAATTCAGGCGGGAAAACGGAAATATTCAGCATTGAATCAGGAACAGCGCCGGGCAAACGCCTGTTCAAATCGGGGATTTCGAGGTGGGTTACAAGACAGGTAGGAACGCTGCCGGAAGACTTTTGTCTGCCGTTTTGGTTGTCGGTATGTGCATCGGCGCTGCACACGTTGGTGCCACACCGATGCCAAAAGCTCGTCCTTATGTTGGCAATTCAACCTTATTGCCTCCGATGCCTCTTCCTCAGAGCAAGGTGGATGTTCAGCCTTCGCGCGTTCCTGCGGGCAAGCCGCTTTCTCTCGTTCCTGTGCCACTTGAAAACCAGCGCGTTTTTCCTCCAGCAAGTAATGCGAGGATGTGTGTGCTCCGTGGTTGGAGTGTTGAGATAACAAACGCTGTTGACGGGCCGGATGGATGTGGGATTGATCAGCCTGTTTCTTTGCGGTCTGTGGTTGGTGGTGGCCAAGAGATTAGCCTGACGATGCCAGTGCAGATTGAGTGCGAGCTGGCACAAAAGCTGGATGGCTGGTTGCAGGATGTGGCAGTGCCTGCTGCACGGCGGGAACTTGGTGTATCCATCACGCGCATTCGCACGGCTGCGGGGTATGCTTGTCGTGGCCGGAATAACAAACGCGGCGCGAAGCTCTCAGAGCATGGCAAGGGCAACGCCATCGATATTGCAGGTTTCTATTTGTCTGATGGACGGGAAGTGACTGTTGAAGAGGGCTGGGCTGGGTCTTCAGCTGAAGTGCGTTTCCTAAGCAGCTTACATAAGGGAGCCTGTGAGCGCTTCACGACCGTACTTGGCCCAGAGGCTGACAAGTATCACCGAGACCACTTACACTTCGATCAGGGCTGTCACGGCAAGGGCTGCAAATATCGCGTCTGCAAATAAAGGCGCGGGCTCGTAATTCATTTTCAGAAGCATGATGTGGGAACGCCCACCTGATTGAGACGGGGCTTTATCTCTTTCAAGCGGGCGTGTTCTGTGATGACAGAGCTTACTGGCAGAAACGGTTTTTGCCAGAGTACGTGCGATAGGTGCCGGTGTTCGGGTTAAAGCTTCTGTATTTGTTGGTGCAGTAGGCGAACCAAGCCGGGGACCACGGGGCTGGGGCTACAGCCTGAGCGTGATAAACCGGTGCTGGTTGGTGCACCACTGGTGGACGGTATGCTGGTGGGCGATACGCTGGCGCTGGTGGGCGGTAGGCCGGGCGTGGTGGTGCAACGTACTGAGGTTGCGGTGTCACTGCATTGCCGATGATGAGACCTGCTGCCAGACCGATAACGCCGATTGCAGCTGCTTCACCCGCATTGATGCCGTGCTTCTTATGCTTTCTCTTCTTACGCTTATGGTAATAGTTGTTTTCAACGTAAGTGTTGTTCTCAATGTAAGTATTGTTTCGCGGGCCTGCCTGAGCTGCAGAAACGACTGGCAACATCATTGCCCCTGCAAGTGCTACTGAAATTACTGCTGATGCTTTAGCCATTTTCGTCTCCGTAAACGGTATTTCGTGTTTGTTGAGACTAATTAACCAGAAGTGGCCTGAACCTTCTTTGAGAGAGCCATTCATCTTCTGTTCATGTAGATGAATGGCTCTGAAAAGATATATAAGTCAATTTATTAGGCGCTTGAAAAAATGTTTAGGACGCTGATTTCTTACCAAATTTTAAGTTGAGTACGTTATTCATCTTACTTAAATCAGTATGTCGTCCTCTCCAGATTATGGAGACCGCTTTTCGGGAATAGGCTTAAGTGGAGATAGACAAGACCCAAGAATCTGAGCAGGGTCAGATTGGGAAAAGTGAGGTTGGTATGGAAAAGAAAATAGATCCAATTCGTGAAACCACCGATGAAGCACGCGCTCTTGCCAAGAAGCTGATCAGATCTGTCAGATTTGCTTCTCTTGCTGTTCTGGAGCCAGAGACCGGTTACCCTATTGTCAGCCGTGTTGGCGTCAGCTCGGATGTTGTTGGTGCGCCGTTTATGCTTGCTTCCAGCCTTTCCAACCATTCTCAATGCCTTGAGCAAGATCAGCGGGCGTCTTTGCTGATTGGTGAGCCGGGTAAAGGGGACCCACTGGCTCATCCGCGATTGACTGTTATCGGGCGCTTTGAGCGACTGAGCAAAGGGGACCCGTTGTGCACTGAGCTGCGCAACCGCTATCTGATGCGGCACCCAAAGGCCAAGCTCTATGTCGATTTTGCTGATTTCGACTGGTATCGCCTGCATGTTGAGCGGGTGAACGTGAACGGCGGCTTTGGTAAGGCGTTCTTGCTGGATACCGAGGATGTTCTGTCTTCTGATGAGGGACGCGAGCAGCTCGCGGCTACCGCTCATGATCTTGTTATCCGCATGAATGAGCGCCATGCAGACGATATTGGTGCGTTTGCCTCGCAAACCTTTAAGGTTGGCGCCTCAAAATGGGGGCTGGTGAGCGTTGATGGTGAAGGGGCTGATTTCTTTGATGGAGAGGCAGTTTACCGCCATTTCTGGGATCAAGCAGTGCCAGTCGTGGAGCTTGAAAAATTGCTGATGCAAACTCTTGGTTGTTCTGTGTAAAACCATGACGTAGGGTTTTTCTCATGTTGTTGTTCTAGTATGGCAACCATGCATGCGTGAAGCAAAATAGGATTGGTGCGGAAATGAATAAAGAGAATTTGGATAGTGCGGCAGGGGCAGAGGTCTACTCCGACAAAACTCTGCGTATTTATGACCTGTTGGTTCTGCGGTTCTCCAACACGTTTCTGTGGCGTTGTTCCGCCTCAAAAGCGCTGAGCTTCTTCAATCGCAATGTCAGTGCCAATCACCTCGATGTGGGTGTTGGCAGTGGCTACTTTCTGGAGCACGGGCGCTTTCCGGATAAGACACGTCTGGTGCTGATGGATCTTAATGAAACCTGTCTGGACTATGCTAAGGCCCGCTCTGTGGTGGCGGATGTCAGTACAGCGCAGACTGATGTGCTTGAGCCGATTGAGTGGACCGACGCCAAGTTTGACAGCATCAATCTGGGTTATCTGCTGCACTGCCTGCCGGGAACCATGAAGCAGAAGTATATGGTGTTTGAGAACCTCAGACCGCTGCTGAATGACGGTGGGATCTTGTTTGGCTCAACCATTTTGGGTGAAGGGCAGAAACCAAACTGGGCAGCGCGCAAGCTGATGGGCTTTTACAACAGCAAGGGCATCTTTTCGAACGCTGAAGACAACCTTGATGATTTGCGCTCCAATCTGGAGACGTATTTCAGGGATGTGACGATTGAAGTGGTTGGTGAAGTTGCGCTGTTTAAAGGGCGTGTGTAGTCGCTTCTTGCGGGAAGAGTACAAGGTCATCCTCGGGTGACCATGACTTCCATTTCATACCGAACACGGTTTTAAAATCCGGCTGGTCGATCCGTTCGAGCAGCCATTTTTTTATGCTTGCAGGGGCTTTTCTCTCAAAGCGATCTTTATCTGCATTGGCGAACTGGCGCACGAATGGGAAGAGTGCCTGATCTGCGAGAGCCGGGCGGTCTCCGAACAGATACGTTGAGCTTTCAAGGCGTTTAGAGAGCTTGGAGAGTTCGTGAATGGCAAGGGTGTAGTGCTCGTCTGGATCGGCGCCTTCGTAGCGTGTGGAGTACTTGTATTTGTCCAGATTGCGTTTGAAGTCGCCGTCCATCTCTTCAATCAGTTGCAGCATTTCTTCCAGCGTGCCCGTCTCTGGTGAGAGCCAGCTTTGAGGGTCATTTTGCTGCAAAGCCCAGAGCATGATCTCAAGGCTTTCTTCAATAACGGTTCCATCCGTCAGTTGCAGGACAGGCACCGTTCCTTTTGGTGAGATTTCCAGCATGTGGGCTGGTTTGTTGCGCAGCACGATCTCGCGGAGGGCAACGGTTGTCTGGCTTGTGACCAATCCCAGTCTGGCGCGCATTGCGTAGGGACACCGACGAAATGAATACAGGATCGGGAGGGAGGTCTGCTCAGCCATGCTTTCTGTTGTCTGCCTTTGATTGATCGTTTTCAGCAGCTGGTATTTCTAATGAATCCACTGGAGCAATACCAGCAGATTTGCGTTCATAGGCCTGAATTGCCTTCTCTTCTTTCAAAAAAGCTTCGATATGTGGCTGTAATGGGAGCTTTGTCGCGAGTGTTTCGGTCTCTTCCAGCACCGCTGTGGTTGGGACAAAAGCCTTCTGCGCGCGGTCATACATGCTGACGCGCACCAGACCGGTTGCGGCAACGATGCCTTTCTTCGGGCCTTTGGTGAAGATGAAGCGTTGTTCCATCACACAGGCCTCATCTGTCCAGTACACAATCTCGCTTTCCAGCTTGAACGGCTCGCCAAACGGGAGCTCGCGCCGAAAGCGGACAGTGGCATGGTTGGCCAGTGGTGTCCATTTATTGCGGAAAATCGCTTTGCCGAGCTTGGTGCGGCTCATGTGATCTACACGGCCAAAATCCATCATGGCCAGATAACGGCTGTTGGTGAGGTGGATGTTCATGTCAATGTCAGAGGGGAGAACGCGCAATCGGACAACAGACTTGCTGAACATGTCTGCTAGTTTTTCCTGAAAAGGGAACTTAATGAAATAAAGTATAAGTCTAAACCAGAGTTGCATTTCTTCTCCACGTGATAGCTCACGGGCTTTCACAAAAATCTAATGGATTTTCCAATAGGGAATTAGCTTTCCTAATAGGTCAGGTGTGTTGTGCCAGATGTTTAAAGGTATTTCTAGTTATCTCTTTGTGTGGGAGATTGCGTATAGCTCAACGGAACTTGCTGCTGTTGCGGGCGCTTTTTTCTTTGCAGCTTTCGTTAAAGGGGCGACAGGCCTCGGGTTTTCAACGACTTGTCTGCCGTTTCTGGTTTACGCGGTGGGGTTGAAAAGAGGAATTCCGCTCATCTTACTGCCCAGTATTACCAGCAATTTTCTGGTGATGGTCGATGCCGGGTCTTTCAGGGAGATGGTGGTTCGCTTTCGCTGGATGTTGCTTGCAACTGTGCCGGGGATTCTGTTGGGCCTCTGGTTCTTGGATGTGGCGCCAGCTGAGGAAGCTGTTGTTGTGCTGGGCTTTGTGCTTATCAGCTATGCCCTGTTTGCTTTTTTCACACCGCACCTGAAACTCTCCCATGAGATGGAGCGCTTCCTTGGGCCTGTCAGCGGTTTTATTACGGGTGTGGTCAATGGCATTACCGGTTCGCAGATCATGCCTGTGATGCCCTATCTGTTGTCGCTTAATCTGAACAGTGAGCGTTTTGTGCAGGCGATCAATTGCTCCTTTACTTTGTCCTCCTTTGTGATGGTGGGTGGTCTTTACTATCTCGGACTGCTTGACCTGAGTGCGCTTGGTGTTTCTGCGCTTGGGCTGGCGTTTGTGTATCTGGGCACCAAGCTGGGCTCGGCGGTGCGTCAGCTGATGTCGCCCTCGGTCTTCAGGGCGTCTATTTTGCTGCTGTTGTTCGGGCTTGGGTTGAGTTTGTTGGTCAAAGGATTTTAGTGGCTCCGCTCTAGGCTAACTGGTGGTTGATGGATCCCTTCAGTTTGGAGATGGGGATGTTAGAGATTGTTGCAAGTTCGCACCTAGGCTCTGCTTCATGATGGACATGGATGCAGACATGGCAATGGCGGCGGAGTATCTCGGCTATACGGCCTTTGAGATTGTCATCATCATGTTTACGTTCTTCTTTGCTGCTTTTGTGAAAGGCCTTGCTGGGCTTGGGTTTACAACAATCTGCCTTGCTGTTCTCGCTTACACGGTGGGTTTGAAGAAGGGCATTCCGCTTATTGTGGTTCCGGGGCTCATCAGTGATCTCATTCTGGTTTATGAGGCCGGGTATTTTCGGGAGTCGTTTTCTCGCTTCTGGCGGATTTATCTTTATTCGGTGCCGGGTGTTGTCATTGGGCTCTGGTTTTTGGGGTGGGCCTCCACGCATTGGCTGACGATCCTGCTGGGGTTCGTCATCATGGCGTTTGTGGGATATGCGCTGCTCTCCAAGAACCTGAAGTTGAGAACGCATTGGGAGAAGATGGGATGTTCGCTTTCCGGGTTTTCAACCGGGTTGCTGACAGGGATGACGGGCTCACAGTTGATGCCGATTACGCCGTTTCTGGTATCTCTGGATCTCCCGCGTAGCCATTTCATCCAAACGATCAATAGCTTCTTCACGGTTGTGACAGCCACGATGATCCTGGGTCTGACCTATATGGGCTTGCTGCATCTGGGTGCTTTTGCCATCTCCATCACCGGGCTGGTGTTTGTCTATATCGGCACCAAAAGCGGCAATTATATCGGTCGACATTTCAGTCCGGCACTGTTCCGCTATTGCGTGTTGGTGATGATGTTTTTCTCCGGTCTGGGGCTCATCATCAAAGAGCTTTGGCTGAATGTAATGTGATGTGCACCATGCTTGTAAACTGCTCAAGGGATCCCCAATTGCATAGCAGTCTTAACCGCGAGCGCGACCTGTGCTTATGGAAAGTTTTCTGACATGGTGATCCTTCAGTTGATTGGAGGGCTTGTGCTGCTGCTTGTTGGCGGCGAAGCCCTTGTGCGCGGCAGTGTGGCTGTTGCGACGCGTTTGGGTGTTTCAAAGCTGTTTATTGGCCTGACGCTTGTTGGTTTTGGTACGTCCATGCCGGAGCTTGTGGCCAGTTTGCAGGGGGCACTTGCCGGTTACCCCGGTGTTGCTGTCGGCAATATTGTGGGCAGCAACATTGCCAATGTGCTGCTGATATTGGGTGTCACGGCATTGATCCTGCCGATTGCTGTGAACCGGGAAGCGTTCCAACGTGATGGTGTTGTGCTTGTTGTGTCCAGCTTGATTTTGCTGGGCGTTATCCTGACGGGTTATTTGTCCCGATCGGCTGGTTTCATTCTGATTGCTCTGCTGCTGTCCTACACACTCTTCAGCTACTGTTCGGAACGCAAAGCAGGAAAAGCAGCAGCTCAGATTTATGAGGCTGAAGCCGATGAGGTGAGCTATCCGAACCTTACCATATGGTGGGGCCTTGCTATCTTTATTGTGGGTGTGGTTGGCATCGTCATTGGGGCGAGTTTGCTTGTGTCCTCAAGTATCGTGATTGCCAAGCATTTTGGGGTTTCTGACGCGGTGATTGGTTTGACGCTGGTTGCGATTGGCACCTCTTTGCCAGAGCTTGCCACCTCGGCCATTGCTGCGGTACGGGGCCATGCTGAGGTTGCGTTTGGCAATATTGTTGGCAGTAACATCTTCAACATATTCGGCATTGGCGGCGTAACAGCTCTTGTTGTGCCAATCCCGGTTCCCTCTGAGATCGCGCAGGTGGATATCTGGGTGATGGTGGGCACGGTTGTGCTGATGGCCATTGCCTGCATTACCGGCTGGCGGGTGAGCCGCCGGGAAGGTCTGTTTTTCCTATGCTGTTACGTGGCCTACATGGTCTTTCAACTTACGCCCGGTTTGCGTGCTGCAGTTGGTATTGTTTGATGGTGCCTGGGGTTTCTCTCGTCATCCACACCCTTGTCAAACCTGCCGATTTGACAACCATAGGTTTTCACTCCACACTCAACCTTGAGGCCTAGAACCCTCTCAACGCGGTACCCGCTCCCGTTAACTAGCGGATTTTTTGTGTCTTTTTTCTGAAGGCGCAAGCTTTTGCTATGAGCGGGAGGGCGGTGAATACAATACCTCCTTCGGGAGGGAATAAACTCGCCTGTCGTTGTCAGGTTTCTAGCCTCCCGCTCGCCAGCGGGCACTAGAAAGCCCTATCTGTCGTGCGGTCCTTCAACAGCCAACAACGAGGCTTTGAAAATGAACGACCTTGCATGTGCCTGTGGCACCACAAATACTTTCCAAAATGAAATAGACGAAGTCACCATCGCTGTTTCAGACCTGCAGAATCTCAGCTATATCCAGCACTTATTGCTGACTGAGAGACTACAGCACAGCAGCGAGCGTGATGCTTTGTTCACTTTGCATCATGCCTTCCGCGACCGACTGGAAGCACTCCAAAAACGCTGCGGAACTTTATCTAATGCGTATTCCTATCCGAAAACCGCTAGTACTTTTCGGGAATACGCAGGAGAGCGGGTCGCTCATCCGCAACCGATAAACACCAAAAATCCGCTTCCTGATTAAGCCTGTTATGGGCTCCATAAAGCAAGGGAACCTACCTTCGTGGAGCATGTACTGGCGCACTGTGTAAGAGCATTTGGCAGCAATGCCATCCGCTCCGGTGCCGGAAGCGAGACGCGTCTACACCCCGCATCCTCGCGGGCGGCACCCTGCTGGCCTGCGGAGCCACCACCCTCCGCAGGCCAGCGTTTTTGCGTGCGTATATGGATGCGTTGTTGGGTGTGGCTCTGGATCCCGCATCAAGTGCGGGAAGATGGCGAGGGGGAATGCTCCTCTGCCAATCTGTTCCCCCCCCCACACACTGTCATCATGTGCGGAGCGTAACGGAGACCCGGGACCTTTAACCACCTCACGAGGAGCACTACATTCGCGGTATGCAGCAATCATTGTATGGGTCACGGCTTGGGGTCCGAGATTGTTAGTGATGAGGTGTGTTAGGATTGAGTTGGTCTCCCGAACTGCACTTCCGGGAGACCAGTGGCAGGCGACCGAGCCGGGATCAGGCTTTCACCCATCGACATCAAGGTTCTCTGCCGCTTCCTTTTCCCGTTTGGGGAGTTGATTGGGCCACTGCTTGCGATGCCACTGCCGTCATGCCGGACGAGCGAAGCGGTGATCCGGTACCCAGTGCTATACGTGCTGGCGTTGGCAGGTGAGGCGGGCTGTCTCAAAAAACTTATGCCCCTTCTGAATTCCTCCCATACTCTGAACCTATGCCTACGTAGCGGGCTGCTGGCGGAGCGACCGTCAGTTTGTCGTAGGTTGGGCGGGGCTATTGGAAGACGTAACGCACCTTTCAGTGGTCCGGTGAACCGAACTTCAAACGTGACCGCATGGTTTGAGGGGAAGGGCCCAGGACTATAGGGTATCACGCGGTGACAGAGGCCGATGTAATGGCAGGGATAACCTGCTTTTGCAGATGTGTCTGTCAGAGACGGAGGAACTGTCTGCTTAGGGAAACCTGACTGGGTAAGCCACTGTCTTTCCGGGAAACCGGCTATCGTGCCTTATAGGCAAAAGAGGCGACGTTGTTCATTATAAGAAAACCCGGGCAAGGCGTGTAGCCAATGCTGAAGAAACATTTTTAAACAAGTAGCGCAGGTATTGCCTGCCGCCTTGCTCATCCCGACCTTCGGGAACTCTGGTTCAACACCGCATGGGAGGCCATGCGGTGCTACTGGTGTTTGTGGTAGTGAGGGCGTTGGATCATGACAAGCGATATGAGTATACGTTGTTCAGATATGCCTCGTCAGCAATACAGAAGTGGGTTTCTCCAACATGCTCGAAACCCTGTGCAAGATAGAAATCGATTGCAGGGTCATTTTCTGCATTGGTTGTTAGCCAAACAGAATCGGCAGTTTTTTCACGACAGTGCTGGAAACCTGCATTTAATAGGCGTTTACCGATGCCTTTCCTATGATGGCGTGGCTGAACATAGAAGGTTGCAATTTCCATTTCTGAACAGCCTGATACAGGGGCTTTGCTTGCTGAGGAAACCCGTATGAAGCCGTCGATTCCTTCTTTATTCTCGGAAACGAGGATGAATTGATTAGGGTCAGATATAAGCTTCTCGATCTTCGAGGGGGCGAACTCCTCCAAGGCGAAGTCTGCAAAAAAAGCACTTACACCACGCTTAAGGTAAGTGCCTATCCATACCTCAATCGAGATCGCTGCAATGCTAGAAGCATCTGAATTATTCGCTTTGCGTAATGTCATGTGCGATAGATGTCAGATTTTGGGAGGGAGTCAACGCCAATTATCAGGACAGCCTTGGGCTGCCTGTGACATGTTGAGGTTGCAATGCAGAGTGGTTAGCGGAACGTCCGCCAAGGGTTCCACAGATCATTCTCCAGAAATCTTGGAGATGATTACATCGTGAAGATTTAGAGCGCAAAACCCTGAAAATTATATTGCTCTGTTCTTCAAGAAACATTTAAAAACGCCCAGCTATTTAAGCTGGGCGTTGGTGGGTGCAGTGACTTGTTTGCCTATTCTGCCTTGCCCCAGCCGCCGCTGGTTGGGGGGACGACTGTGATGGCTTCGCCGGCTTCCAGAATTGTTTGGTCGCAGCCTTTCAGCTCTTCCATCTGGCCGGAATTGCGGCGCACGTAGGTGCGGCCTTTCTGGCCATCTTCGCCGCCCTGCATGCCTTTTGGCGCGATGGTTCTGTGGGAGGCCAGGATTGCGCAGTCCATCTTTTCCAGAAAGCGGATGGTGCGTTTGGTGCCGTCACCTGCATGCCACTTGCCTTTGCCGCCTGTTTCCTTGCGGATGTGGAAGTCTTCCAGCAGCACAGGATAGCGGAACTCCAGAACTTCAGGGTCAGTGAGGCGAGAATTGGTCATGTGGACGTGGACGCCATCAGTACCGTTGAAGCCCGGACCTGCCGGAGAGCCGGAGCACAGGGTCTCGTAGTACTGGTAGGTATCGTTGCCGAAGGTCAGGTTGTTCATGGAACCTTGTGAATTCGCCATGGCACCGAGAGCTGCGAACAGCGCGTTGGTGATGTGCTGCGAAGTTTCTACATTGCCTGCCACAACTGCTGCCGGATAATGCGGACGCAGCATGGAGCCTTCCGGCACCACAATGTTGATTGGACGCAGGCAGCCTGCATTCATCGGAATGTGGCCTTCCACCATGACGCGGAAGCAGTAGAGCACGGCTGCGCGGGTGACAGGTTCCGGTGCGTTGAAGTTGTTCTCTTTCATCGGGCTGGTGCCGGTGAAATCAACAGTTGCTTCGCGCTTGTCCTTATCAACGGTGATCTTGACTTTGATGGTTGAGCCTTGATCCGTTGGATATTCGTAGGAACTGTCGGAGAGTGCTTCGATCACACGGCGAACGCTTTCTTCAGCATTGTCCTGCACGTGGCCCATGTAGGCCTGCACGGTTTCCAGACCAAAGTGGTCTGTCATCTTGCGCAGTTCCTGAACGCCCTTCTCATTAGCGGCGATCTGGGCTTTCAGATCGGCCACGTTCTGGTGAACGTTGCGAACCGGGTATTTGTGGTTGGTGAGCAGCTCGACCAATGCTTCTTCGCGGAAGTCGCCTTGGTCCACCAGCTTGAAGTTGTCGATTAAGACGCCTTCTTCATCCACCTTGGTGGCGAGCGGGGTCATGGAGCCCGGAGCGGAGCCGCCGACATCAGCATGGTGACCACGGGAGGCCGCCCAGAACAGGATCTCTTTGCCGTCGTCGTCAAACACCGGAGAGACAACAGTGATATCCGGCAGGTGGGTGCCGCCATTATAAGGGGCGTTGAGTGCGAACACGTCGCCCGGTTTGATCTTGCCTTTGTTGAGGGAGATGATCGCCTCAACGGAACGGTCCATAGACCCGAGATGCACCGGCATGTGCGGTGCGTTGGCAACCAGCGCGCCGTTCTGATCAAAGACCGCGCAGGAGAAGTCCAGACGCTCTTTGATGTTCACGGAGTAGGCGGTGTTTTGAAGGGTTACACCCATCTGCTCGGCGATGGACATGAAGAGGTTGTTGAACACTTCCAGCATCACCGGATCGGCGGTGGTGCCGAGAGCGACTTTTCTCTCCAACGGGATGGTGCGTGTTAGAATGATGTGGTTCTTGGCGTTGACCTCAGCATGCCAGCCCGGTTCTACAACGATGGTGGCGTGTGGTTCCATGATGAGGGCAGGGCCTTGCAGCTTCATACCCGGCTGGAACGCATCGCGCTTGAGGATGGACGCATCCTGCCATTTGCCGTTTGCGTAGAATTGGGTCTGCTCTGCAATTGCCGGGGCATTTGCTGCCACTGCTTCGTCTGGTTCCTGAAGGCGAGCGCCGCCGCCGATTGCTTCCACTTCGAGAGCTTCGACCACGATGGTCTTGTTCTCGTAAGCAAAGCCGAATTGTTTGATGTGGTTCTGGGTGAAAGCGGCGACCATGGCATCGAGATCACCGGTGTTCAGATCCACCGCGATTGGGGTGTCGGTGCCGTCATAACGCAGATGCGCACGCGGAAGGATGGAGAGCTCGTCTTCTGCAACGCCCTGATTTTCGACTTCTGTTTTCGCGTCTGTTGCAAGGCGCTGAGCGAGGTCTGCAAGAGCTGTCAGATTGTCGGTGTTCAGCTCTTTAACGACCGCTTGCTGACGGGTGGCGCGGATATCCGCAAGGCCCATGCCGTAAGCAGAGAGGATGCCGGAGAGCGGGTGCACGATGACGGTTTTCATGCCGAGGCTGTCGGCAACCATGCAGGCGCTTTGGCCGCCAGCACCGCCAAAGCAGGTGAGGGCGTATTCGGTGACGTCATAGCCGCGCTGCACGGAGATCTTCTTGATGGCGTTGGCCATGTTCTCAACGGCGATCTTCTGGAAGCCTTCTGCGACTTCCTCGCCAGTGCGGCCATCACCGATTTCAGCGGCGAGCGCGTTGAAGGCTGCTTTGACTTCTTCGATTGCCAGCGGCTCGTCCTGATTTGGACCGAAGATCTTAGGGAAGTAGGAAGCGTTGAGCTTGGACGTCATGACGTTGGCGTCGGTGACGGTGAGTGGGCCACCTCGGCGGTAACATTTTGGTCCGGGGTTTGCACCAGCGGAATCTGGACCAACCTGGAAGCGACCGTCTTTGTAATGGAGGATTGAACCGCCACCCGCCGCAACGGTGTGGATCATCATCATTGGCGCGCGCATGCGCACGCCAGCCACTTCGGTTTCAAAGGCGCGCTCAAATTCGCCGTCGAAGTGGGAGACGTCGGTGGAGGTGCCGCCCATGTCGAAGCCGATGAGTTTCTCAAAGCCTGCCATTTTGGAGGTTTCAACTGCGCCAACAACGCCGCCAGCCGGGCCGGAGAGAATGGCGTCTTTGCCCTGGAAGAGGGAGGCGTCGGTCAAGCCGCCGGAGGACTGCATGAACATGAGACGGCAGTCGGTGTTCTGGATGTTGAGCTCATTAGCAACCTGATCCACATAACGGCGCAGGATTGGAGAGAGGTAAGCGTCAACGACAGTTGTATCACCACGGCCAACCAGCTTCATGAGCGGAGAGACTTCATGGCTGACAGAAATCTGCGGGAAGCCGACTTGTTTGGCGATGTCCGCCAGCTGCTTCTCGTGCTCAGGGAAAGCGTAGGCATGCATCAAGACGATGGCGATGGAGCGTGTGCCATCAGCGTAGGCTGCTTCGAGCTGGGCTTTGATCTGGTCAAGGTCTGGAGCCGCTTCAACGGTGCCATCAGCGCGGACGCGTTCATCCGCTTCCAGAACCTGATCGTAGAGAAGCTCTGGTTTGATGATTTCTTTGGCGAAGATGTTCGGGCGGGCCTGATAGCCGATTTCCAGAGCGTCGCGGAAGCCTTTGGTGATGAGCAGAAGGGTGCGGTCACCCTTACGTTCCAGCAGTGCGTTGGTCGCGACTGTGGTGCCCATTTTTACCGCCCGGATCTGGTCGGATGGGATGCGGGTGTCTTTGGCAACGCCCATGAGATCGCGGATGCCCTGAATAGCGGCGTCTTTGTAGGCCTCAGGGTTCTCGGAGAGAACTTTATGGGCGCGTATTTCTCCTTGAGGTGTGCGTGCAACGATATCTGTGAAGGTGCCGCCGCGGTCGATCCAGAAGTCCCACTTGCCCATTGTCATGTTTTGTCCCACCTCGATTTGAAATCTTATTCTGTGATACATCTACAAAATGTAGACATATTGTCAATGTGAATATGCGAGAGTCAGGAGAAACGCAGCGATTGGTATTGAAATTTACGTGGATCGGTCTTTTAAGAGAGGTTGTGTGATCTACGTAAACTCTCGACATTATGTTGCGTGAGATGGTGCGAATCTGCGCAATTCTAACTTGATGGTTGTGAGGTCGAAAATGAGTGATGCTTTAGAGCAGAAAAATACTGGCGGGCTGGGCGTTGGACCGGTCGTGTCCTCATCGCACCTTGCATCAGGTGAATTGCCTGCACTGTCTGAAGTGGAATTTGCGGTGACGATGATGGTGAATGCCTATCATCGTTGGATGGTGCGATGCATGGCAGCTGCAGGACAGGAGGGGTTATCCCCTCTGGAAACGCTTGTGCTTCACTCGGTCAATCACCGTGAGCGATCAAAAACGCTGGCTGATCTGTGTCTCGTTCTGAACATTGAGGACACGCACACGGTGTCTTACGCTTTGAAAAAGCTGGAGAAGGCTGGCCTTGTGCAATCCGGTAAGCGCGGTAAGGAGAAAATTGCCGAGATTACAGAGGAAGGTCGTGCGCTTTGTGATGCTTACAAGCAGCTGCGTGATGCCTTGCTGGTGAAGCCCGTGAAAGAGCTTGGGCTTGATGAAGCCGAGCTGTCCCGGCTTGCATCTGTTTTGCGCAGTGTGTCAGGTCACTACGATCAGGCCGCTCGTTCTGCCGCTGCAATGTAATGTGATCGCAGCGGGAACCAGTTATCGCTTACTCAATCGACATGCTCATTGTGGGCGAGGCCTGTGTCTCCCATGAGCAGTTTGATCCATCCGGGCATCTTACCGGTTCTGCGCAATGCGCCATCTATGGAGAATTCTCCCCCTCCTGTGGTGGTGAAGCTAAGATAAGACGCAAACAAGATCAGCGGCAACTCCCATGAGACGGCTGTGGCAAAGGAGACAAAGCCGTGCTCCAGCGCCCCGCTCAATGTTGCTGCAAACAAGATATAGGCGGCTGCGAAGAAGCAAGAGAGACGGGTGAGCAGCCCGAGGCCGATACCAATTGCAATGGCCAGTTCTGCCAAGCCTGCGGCATCAATAATCATTGCAGGGTCGGGATAACCGAGTAGGGAGAAGAACTCTACATGCTCCATGTAAGGGAGAGACCCGGCAAACAACTTGTCGGTGAAGTGTGGCACCATCACAAAGCCAACCAGAATGCGGAAGAAGGTGAGTTGCCATTGCCAAAGTGTCAGGCCACGGCCTGCGGTCTCAAATGAATTGCGCTGGATTGTGCTGAGGAACCAGATGAGATTGACGAAGAAGGCAAAGGCAAGAGGCCAGCTGAGCAGGTATGCATAATAAAGTGAGGCAATCCGCCAAGCGACGAGTTGGCACAGCAACATGCACAAAAAGCCGAGTGTGAAGTTTTTCGGCACTACGATCACGACAAAGAAGAACGCCAATGCAAGCCAGATCAGCATGGGTCGTAATGCAGATTCTGGAATGGGTGACATGAGCACTTCCAGAGAAATGAGTGCTACGACGCCCAGCAAGAGAGCTGTAATGAGGGATTGAAGCAGCTGGAAGAAAGACAAGTAGTGGAAGGGCCGTGCAATCTCCGCAAGATCCTCCTCTTCGCTCATGTCCTCAGTATTTGCATTGCTCTTGTCTGCCATATCTACCTCACAGCGAATCCCAAGCGCGGGTCATTTGTGTCAAGGTAGCGTGCTGCACCTAGCGAGAGATATCCTGCTATTCTCGCTAGGCTTATTTGAGAGGTTATCCGACGTAGGCAGCTTCGGTCTGCTTGGCCTCTTGTGTTCCAAGCGTGCAGCGGACATTTGCGTGCGGATTGGCCGGATCAACGTTGGATGGTTTGCCGAAGTAATAACCTTGAACGATATCGCAGCTGCCGGCTCGCAGAATTTGGGCCTGCATTTCTTCTTCAACGCCTTCTGCTGTGATCAATACGTCAAGTGAACGGCCAAGACCGATAATCGCAGCAACGATTGCATCAGTGTGGGCATCCTTGCCGATGTTCATGATGAAGCTGCGGTCGATCTTAATTTTGTTGAACGGGAAGCGAGAAAGGTAGCTTAGGGAAGAATAACCCGTGCCGAAGTCATCCATGGCGATGGAAACGCCCATGTTCCCGATCTTCTTGAGCGACTTCACCACGCTGGTGGTGTCGGCAATCAGAAGGCTTTCGGTGATCTCGATCTCAAGGCGCTCAGGTGCCAGACCAGATTCTTCGAGGACTTCTGAAATCTTCTGCTCGATCAATCCGGTCTTGAACTGTGCAGGCGAGAAGTTGACGGCGACTTTCAGGCTTGGGTCAGCCCAACTTGCCGCGTCAGTACAAGCTTTTTTGAGCACATATTCGCCGAGCGCTTCAATAAGGCCTGTGTCTTCCGCGATCGGGATGAAGACGTCTGGCGAGATGCGGCCTTTTTCAGGATGGACCCAGCGAAGCAGGGCTTCAAAGGCTTTGAGCTTGTTGTCTGCCAAGCCAACCTGAGCCTGATACACGACTGAGAATCCGTCTAGCTTGAGCGCACGGATCATCTCTGTTTCCAGCTCACGGCGGCGTTCCAGCTCTTCATCCATGCTGGACTCGTACCAGGTGTAAGTGGAGCGGCCACCGTTCTTGGAGCGGTAGAGCGCCAGGTCAGCGCAATGGAGGAGCCGGGAAGACCGCCATGCAGCATCGGTTGCCTGAGCGATGCCCATCGATAGGGAGATCTGGATTTCTTTGCTGTCGATGACGCAACTGGAGTTGGTGGTTGCCATGGCGCGCTGGGCAAGCACGGTGATGTCGTGGCTGGTGTATTCGCCTTCGATCATTACGGCGAACTCATCACCAGAAAGGCGCGAGACGAGATGATCGGTGAAGACGAGCCGCAACCGGTCCGAGATGATTTGGAGGAACGTATCGCCAGCTGCATGGCCGTGGTTGTCGTTCACTTCCTTGAACTTATCAACGTCAATGGCAATGACATAGACATTGGAGGCTGTGATGGATGCTTTTCGGAGTGCTTTGTTCAACTCGTCCGAGAAAACCGCGCGGTTTGGTAAATGAGTCAGCGGGTCATTATGCGCGAGGAAGCGGATTGTTTTGGAGGTTCTCCAGCGATCATGCAGCCCTTTCCAGGCGAACATGATGGAGGCGATTGCTACGACGAGGACCAGTAGGAATGCAAAGGCCGACCCGAAGGCGATTGCATCCATAAACACGACGGTGTTGAGTGCTGGTTTTGTGGTGAAGATGAAGCCGCCACGGGCTTTGTTGTCATCATTCACATAAGGAATGACGACGCCAAATTTTGGTATCCGCCATTCAAACCAGTTGAAGTTGGAGTAGATCACCAGCTGTCCTGAGTTGAGCGCTGAGTGCCATGCGTCATAGGCGGAGGGGTCGGACAGAATTTCGTTAACGCGGTCACTGGTCATATCCCGCGGATGCACGGCCAATGGGTGGCCAGGAACGTTGACGACCAGCAGTTCGAATTCTTCAAACTGCTCGACCAGAGCCTGCTTAACTGCTGTGGCTTTGGTCGCTGGCAGTTTCCAACTTGGAGAGATGATTTCGGTGGTTGGGGCCGCGCTGGAACCGCGCAGGCCGAAGTTTAATGGAGAAGAGACATCCTTTTGTCCTGTGCCTTCACTGGGGGGTGCCTCAAGAGGGTGGTGTAATTTGATGATATTCTTTGCAGTGTCGAATTCTTTTTGAGCTTCACTCTTGAATAAATAATATAAAGTCGCTTGGTCAATGGCATAAAAGCTTGTGGCAATGGCACCAATCACAGCAAACACTATGCCGGCGTAAAGTAATTTACGATGTGGAGGTATCGTTTCCACTTGAAATCCCCATCCCGAAACGCACGAAATAATGTGCGCTGGCAGCAGGCAACTGAGAAGTTAGTTGGCGCTGTTACCTGTATGTGTACTTAATTAATAGCGAATATATCTGTAAAACATTACCCATGTGTTTCATGGGGTCATATTTTGAGGGCAAGCTTGACTGAGGCTTGAACTGAAATCTGGCAATGGGCACTTATAGATAGCAGTGGGCAAATAAAACCCAAGGGAAACAAACTATTCAGATTGATAAATAATTTGTTAGGTATAAACCTGATTTGCGGTGACTAATTATTTTGCTGTCTTTTCCGGCGAAATTGTCAAGCAGATTGAACTAGAGAGCAGGATGCCAATGAATTTTTGGGGCAGCTTTGACAAGATTGTAGGTGCACTGCAAACCGGTGGTGCCCAGTTGGTTGACCGGCTGCAGCAGCTTGTTCAGTCAGTTGGTGAAGCGCGCCGGAATGTTGCCTTTACGGTCGCTATGATTGCCTTGTCTGCGAAAATGGCAAAAGCCGATGGTGTTGTGACCCATGACGAAGTGATCGCATTTTACGATCTGTTTGAGATGCCACCGGGTGAGGAGCGCAACGTTTCGCGGCTCTTCCAACTGGCGCAGCAGGACGTAGCGGGCTTTGAGATCTATGCTTCCAAACTCTCTGTGTTGTTTGCTGAAGATGAGACGACGCGCACGGATGTGCTGGATGGCTTGTTTTATATAGCCAAGGCAGACGGCGTTATTCATGAAAGAGAAGTTGCCTACCTGAGCCGGATTGCTGAAATCTTTGGAATTGATGCGGTTGGCTTCTCGCAGATTAAGGCCCGTCATATAAGAGGTGACGGAGATCCATATCTGGTTCTTGGCATTGATGTGACGGCGAGTGATGAAGAGGTGCGTTCCTGCTATCGCAAGCAAGTCCGGGAGACACATCCTGATCGGTTGATTGGTCGAGGTGTCCCTGAAGAGTTCGTCAAGATCGCCAGTGATAAGCTGGTCGCATTGAATAAAGCGTATGAGCAGATCTGCGCGGAACGAGGAATATGAGCGTTAAAACTGAATGCGCAGTGCCTGCGCGTCTTCGTCCATCTCCCAATCACAACGAGCGCCGCGTTCCTGCCGTTGATATGCTGATCTTGCATTACACTGCGATGGAAAGTGCTGAGGAGGCTGTTTCGTGGCTGTGTGATCCGCGCTCAGAAGTTTCCTGCCATTATCTGGTTGACGAACTGGGCATGGTTACGCAGATGGTGCCGGAAAGTCGCCGGGCCTGGCATGCCGGTGTTTCCAGCTGGAAAGGTGAGGATGACCTTAACTCCCGCAGCATTGGAATCGAGATTTCCAATCTGGGGGATCAGGAAGAGGGAACGCAAGGCTATCCTGATGTGCAGATTGAAGCTGTAATCGTTCTCGCCAAGGATATCTGCGAACGCAACAGTATTTCTCCAGAGCGGGTGCTCGGGCATTCTGATGTGGCTCCGTCCCGTAAACAGGATCCGGGTCGTCATTTCCCATGGGCGCGATTGGCTGAGGCTGGTGTTGGACATTATATTGAGCCGGTAGAGCTTGAGGCTTCGAGCTTCTTTCAGGAAGGTGATGAAGGGCAGCCGATTGAAGCTCTGCAGTCGCTTCTGGGGCTCTATGGATATGATGTATTGGTCAGTGGTGTGTTCGATGAGAAGACCAAATACGCAGTTGAAGCGTTTCAGCGTCACTTCCGTCCTGCGAAAGTTGACGGAATTGCTGATGCGCAGACCATTGCGACACTGCATAGCCTACTAAAAAAGCTAAAATCCTTCTGATTGTGATAGATGTCATTGAAATATCAGCGAAGCAGGGGCAAATACGTAATTGAAATACGAATTGATTACGTAGGGGAATGACTTTTTTTTGTTGAAAAGTTTCCTTAAGTAAGACTGATATGCCCTGTATCAGCCTTTTTTGCGCCATAAACTAAGGTTTATGCCAATTTTTAAACATTAAAATTGTAACTTTTTGTGATCAGACCTGTCTGATTTTCGTCTCATCTTCTGAAGATAAACACTCCTGCTCAAAACATGATTGCCAGGAAATGAAGATGAACCTTACAAAAATAAAAAATAACGTAGTAATCCCCGTTCTTGCTGCAAGTGTTATGCTCGGCGGTGTTGTGAATACCAATGTCTTCTCTGATGAAGCTGAAGCAGCTACAAAAAAGGGAAGCTACGTCAAGCTGATCGAACAGAAAGCCAAGAAGCACGGTGTCCCGCACCACATCGCGAAGGCTGTTGTTGAAGTGGAAAGTAACTTCAACGCAAGAGCGCGCGGCCGTGCCGGTGAAGTTGGTCTCATGCAGATTAAGCCATCTACCGCACGTGGTATGGGTTATCGCGGTTCGACCAAAGCGCTTTATAAACCAGAGAACAACATCGAATGGGGCATGCGATATCTGGCTGGTGCTTACAAGCGCGCTGGCGGAGATCTGTGCGGAACCATTTTGCGATACAACGCTGGCCACTATGCCAAGCGTATGAACCGGATTAGTGCCAAGTACTGCAAGCGCGTTAAGGATATTATGGCACGCAGCTAAATGCATCTTGCATATTCGGGCAGGGGACTGTAAGTTCCCATTCAAAGTTTCTTAGAATTTTACGAATGTCTGACCGACGGTCAGTCTGTCTGCAAGGACATATCAGGGTGGTTGACCGGGCAAAGTCAACCACCCTAACTCTTAAAATTTTAGGCGAATTCCCCGAAAATTAGGCGAACTTTCGAGCTGCATTTGTTGGCGAAGCGGGCACCTTCACGCCATCCAGTAGTTTCCCATCATCAATAGGTAGACCGAGTGACGTTGTGACCGGAACAACGCCAGCCCAATAGGGCAGCGCGTAATCCTCCGCATCGTCGACCGGAGCGCCCTGTCGGATTTTTGCTGAGGCGTGTTCGATCTCGATTGCAATGACACCAGTTGAGATCTGTTCCTTCTCCGTCATCGGGCGGACCTCATCCCATCTGCCAGGCAGAAGGTGTTCGGTGATTGCCTTGAGGGAGTCCCATGCTTCCTGGTGGTCGGTAACAAGACGGGCAGTGCCGTGAATGACGGCGGTTCGGTAGTTGACGGAATGGTGGAAAGCTGAACGCGCAGCAACAATGCCGTCAATAAGTGTGAATGTGAGACAGACTTGGGAGTCTTTGCTCATCTTCTTCACGATCCGCGCTGCTTTCGCGCCGTGAATGTAGATGGTGCGGTCCATAACCGCAAAAGCCATGGGAATGACCATAGGGCGGTCTTCATCCATGAAGCCAACATGAACGACGAGGGAGCTCTCCAGAATTGGGAGGATTGTGTTCCAATCATAATCCGCGCGCAGACTTGTTCTGACACGAGCAAATTTAGGTGGCTTGGTTTCACGAGTGCTGGTGCTTGGTGCTGCTTCAAGTGTCATTTCTGCTGTCATTGTCTTAACCGTTTTCTGGTCTCCGGTTTTGAGCGAAGTCGGCAATATGGGACCAGTTGGCCCGGCAAGTGGTTTGAGTTTGTGCTCTGACTGCTTGCCGGGTTTTCTGTTTCATTTGTGCACCTTACCTCCGCTGCGAGGCGAAGAAGTATTGCGCTGATACGTATTCTCTGCAAAACTGGTCCTGTATATAGGTCCGCTTAATCTAATTTTGGGGTGCCAGTTGTTTGAGTATGTTGTGATGATCAATCGTGAGGTCAGCACTCCGCTATCAAGTCAGATTTATCAGCAGTATCGGGATGCAATTCTGAAGCGGCGTGTTCCTGAAGGAGAGCGGTTGCCCAGCTCACGTCAGTTGGCGACCAGCCTCTCCGTTTCTCGCAACACAGTGAACACAGCCTATGATTTGCTGCGCTCTGAAGGGCTGGTGGATGTGCGGTCTGGTGCACGGCCTGAAGTGGTGGCCTTGCCTGAGGTCGAAGGGGCTGTTGTTGCAGGTCCTGTTCGTGAAACGACACCTCCACTTTCATCGCGTGGAAAGCGGTTTTCTTGTAATCATCGTTACACAAGCCCGTCGGGGCGGGGTGTTTCCATGCAGCCGGGTGAACCTTCGCGGGAGCTGTTTCCTAAAGAACAGTGGGCACGGAGCTTGCGGCGAGCAGCGCGACTGCTCAACGGTAATGCGCTTGGGTATGAGCACACTTCCGGCCTGCCGGAGTTGCAGCGGGTACTGGCGCAGTATCTGGCGCAGGAGCGCGGTGTGGTCTGCTCTCCCGAGCAGGTTCTTGCTTTTCCAACCACACAGTCAGCGCTTTCGCTCATGTCTCAGTGCTTTTCTGAGGAAGGGGACGTGGCACTGCTTGAGGAGCCGGGGTACCTGGGTGCGCGATCAGCCTTTTTTGCTGCTGGGTTGAAGGTGCAAGCTTTGACAGAGATCGATCAGGTTACGCGGGCCTCTTTGATCTACGTGACGCCCTCACACCAATATCCAACTGGCCGGCGCATGGAGATGAGTGAGCGACTTATGTTGCTTAAGCAGGCTTATGACAAAGGTGCGGTGATTTTAGAAGATGATTACGACAGTGAGTTCTTGTTTGAAGGGCGGCCGATTGCAGCGCTTCAGGGGCTGAGTGATCGTCACTCTGTGATCTATATCGGTACTTCTGCAAAGTCGCTCATGCCGGGGATCCGGCTTGCTTATGCTGTTGTTCCTAAAGAGCATGTGGTGGGATTGGAGTTGGCGCAGCGGGCATCGGGTGCACTGGCCAATGTGCATGTACAGATGGCTTTTGCTGATTTCATCGAGAGCGGGCACTTTCGGGCGCATCTGAACAAGATCCGCAGTGCTTACCATGAAAACGGTGTGGCTCTTTGCCAATTGATCGGGGAGCGTTTTGGCAATCAGGTTGGTGTTTCCATGCCAACCGGAGGCTTACAGACTTGTCTTTATCTGCCGGAGACCTGCGATGATGTGGCTGTTGCGGATTTGATGAACCAGAAAGGTTTTGGAGTTAATCCGCTTTCTGTATTTTATCTTGGCGCACCGCAGAAGGGGCTTGTTGTTGGGTTTGCTGAGGCGAATGAGAAGCTGCGGAGTGGCTTTGTTCAAGCTCTTGAGCAAGCAATGGAACTGAGCGGAGATCGTGTGCAAGCGTAATTCTTTGCTTGACCTTTTTCCTTAGGCTCCGTAGTTCAGGTGCACCAGTCGGCCGGACGGTTGCTGCTGCAAGTGCCGAAAGGCCGCAGTGGAGGAAAGTCCGGGCTCCATGGAGACACGGTGCCGGATAACGTCCGGCGAGGGTGACCTTAGGGAAAGTGCCGCAGAAAGCAAACCGCCAGTGCATGCATTGGTAAGGGTGAAAGGGTGGGGTAAGAGCCCACCGCGTTTTTGGCAACAAAAACGGCATGGTAAACCCCACCGGGAGCAAGACCGAATAGGGGCGGCGCGGAAGTTTACTTCCAGTCATGTTTCCAGACCTGACCGCCCGGGTGGGTCGCTAGAGGTGTTCAGTAATGGGCATCCCAGATGAATTGCCGTCGCGTATGGGTGTAACAGCCTGTGCCTTACAAAACCCGGCTTACAGGCCGACTGGTATTTATTTCTTCATCATGGACGCCTGTGTTTTTGGCACAGGTCTGCTGAACGTGATTGTTGGCGCATATGTCGACAATATTACGATGTTTTTATATAGTCAGATCATGCAGGATTCTAAACCTTCCCAAGTGATCTACTTTTGCCATGGCATTCCCGGAAGTGCATATGACATTGCCTTTATTCAGGATAGCCTGCCGTCAGGAGTTGAGGTTATTGCACCCAATCTGCTTGATGTGGAAGGGGACCCCAAAGAGGCTTGTGTTCAGCAGTTTGATGAGATGACTGCTGGTCGGGGTCAAGCCGTGATCCACGTTATTGGGTTTTCGATTGGAACGATGGCCGCTGCACATATTGCTGGTGCGCGGGCCGATAAGGTGGCAAAGCTCACATTCGTTTCAGCTGCAGCTCCGCTTGGTCTTGGCGACTTCCTACCCAAAACTGCCGGAGCTCCTGTGTTTAAGGTGGCGCAGTCTACACCTCGTTTGCTGAAGTTTCTAGTTGCCTTTCAAGGGCTTTTCTTTCGTATCGGGCCAGCGCTTTTGCTGAACCGACTGTTTGCAAAGTGCGGGGCGAAGGAAAAAGAACTCATAGAAAAACCTGAGGTTTTTGGAGTGCTGCGTGCAGGACTGACAAGCAGCCTTGTTAAACATCCTGATACTTATTGGGCTTATTTGAAGGCCTATGTCTCTGATTGGTCTGCTGTACTGAATGGCATCCGTTGCCCTACAGAACTTTGGTACGGGTCTGCTGATACATGGTCACCTATCGAAATGGTGTATGCAATAAAATAAGCTTTGCCGACAGATGCAAAATTACACATTGTGGAGGGAGCAGAGCATTACTCCACGCTTCAGGCGCTCCGACTTTAATTTTCGTTTACAACGAAGTGTACTGGTTTCCCAAGTTGTTCCAGATTTTCTTCCATAGTGGTTACTCTATATCTGTGAAAGGAATTCGCCCAAAGTTTTCGCCCCTTGTTCTGAGGAAATGCCCTTACAGGACTACCTTCACCTGTATCTTAGCAAATACTATGTTCTTCGCGTTCGCTAAAGCCGCCCAAAGCACATTGATAATGTGCTTTGGTTTTAGCTGATTTATCTGTGCTCTTCTGGGACCCAATCGGCAGGCGCAGCATTCCAAAATCTATTTGGATTACCCTCATCCATGCCGCGAAAGTGTAATGTCCGCAAACAATTTTCTACGAAGATGACAGGCTCTTCATAGGGGTGGGTGCAATAGACTTCTTCAATTACCTGCGCTGCCAGAGCCGCGTCGTTTTCTAAGAAGAAAGACAACTCGATACATAGCACTTCGACAGCATCCGTTGTCGCTGCATTGCGACCACTTCCCAATGATCGGAACCGCTGTATTCCTCCGGCAGTTTTAAAGGTAACGCTATCATAATCGCCATATTTTAATGACGTGATCTTGCATAGATGGTCTATAATATTCTGGGCACTTGGTTCTGGAACCTGAACAGTAATTCTTAAGCCATGTTCATGGGTAAATCTTTTGGTTTTTAGGGTTGGAAGGGGCATTTTGTTCTCCGGTTATCTCTCATTTGAGATAACTGAATTTGACTGCAAAAGGTAGAACAGACAGTTCGGTTCCGAACGAACTGTTAGGTGAGAGATATGCCTTCAAGACTGTCGTGACTGATCCCAAAGTTTCGGTCAAAGGCTTCATATCCAAGAGCCGTTATTTTAAGCGCTCGGCTCGCTTTGCATCGCTCTAACCATTTCTTTTCTAAAGACCTATCCATAATGGCTGTTGCCAGGGGGCCGGATATATGGTGACGGCGTTCGGTCCAATCGAGGCAGAGTTTTACAGCAGGTTTCTTAGTGTTGTTTATATTCAGCACGTTGATATCGATTGCGTGAAAAAATGCCACTCCTTCAGGGGTAACTGAAGCCGAGTCACCTTGTAATAGCAAAGCTCCTTTTGTGATGAGCTGATTTGTAATCAATACGCCAAGCCTGCCGGCAATGTGGTTATAACAGCTACGTGCGCGCAGGGCGTCAACTTCTGGTTTGTTTCTGTTCTTAGCGCGGTGTAGGTGATCTGTGGGTGACAGGCCTGCCAGAGTTTCTAAAATACTTGCAACCTCAGCACTTGAAATTCGGTGATAAACATTGCGCCCGCTGCGAAGAGATGCCGTCAATCCTGCTGCTTCCAGTTGCTTGAGATGTGCGCTCGCCGTTTGAGCTGTTACATTGGCGACGCACGCTAGTTCTTTGTTGGTAAACGCTCGGCCATCCATCATTTCGCAAAGGATTCGGGAGCGGTTGGGGTCAGCTAGTGCAGCTCCGATAATATCAAATCTGGGTTCAGTACTCATCTTTGTACACTAACGTGAGAGTGCAGCAATCACCAGAGAATATGGTCCGCTTGAAGATATCGCGTGGTTTGCTGGAAATTCGGTTGAAACTCCGCAGATTGTTGGGTGCAAAGAGCCGAATGAGTTTGGGCTCTACGACATGCTGGGCAATGTTTGGGAGTGGTGTTGGGATCTCTATGATCCAGCTGTTTATGGAGAGTACCGCGTGTTCAAAGGTGGTGGTTGGGCAGATGATGAGCGTGGCTGCCTTGTCACCAACAGGCGGCGTAGTCATCCAACCTTTCGTGTTGCACGGTCAATAAAGTAGGCTGTTTGCTTTGCTTGCCGAGAAGGTGAGCCTTGATCCAAGAAAATACAGATACCGTCTTGTTGGGTTGACTGTCTCAATCCGATCAAGTACCCAAGGTTTAATTTATGTATACAATGGGATACAAAAATAGATTTTTGGGCTTGGGTTTCTTTTATGCTGATTTCCGCGGCGAATATTGTCACGCCGGGGCCAGCGATCCTCAACACGGTGCGACGGGCTGCGCAGTTGGGGATGGGCCGGGTTTTCCCGACTATCCTAGGTAATACGCTGGGGCTTGCGATTGCAGGTGCATTTTGCGCAGGTGGTGTGGTGAGCTTTGTGCTCACCTCTGAGGTTTTGTGGAGCTTATTCCGATGGTTGGGCGTTGGGTATCTGGTCTGGCTTGGGCTTAAGTTTGTCTTCAAGCGTGAGGAGATTGATTTATCAGGGGATGTCAGCGTTTCTGTATCTGGATTGACACTGTTCTGGGAAGCGTTTTTGCTGGCGGTGACCAACCCAAAAGCGATCCTGTTTTTTTGTTGCTCTGTTCCCGCAAGTTATGAGCTCTGAGTTGGCCCTGCTGCCACAGGCCAGTATTCTTGTTGCAACGTTTTGCGGAATCTCTGTCCTATCTTTAAGCGGGTATTCTGCGTTGGCCTCGTTGTTACGGGCGCGCTTTATTACTCAGGCGCGGTATCGCCGGTTCCGTGTGTTGTCGGGCTTTGTTCTTTTTGGGTTTGCAGGGAAAATTGCGAGTGAGGTGCGGTAAAAGCGGTTTGCTTTTGCTCCTATGGCAGTGTTCCAACTTGAAAGTTGATGGAGCTTCGCGCAGATAGAAGGTAACTGCAAGGAGATCTTCTATGAGAACAGAATTTGATCAGGAACTGGAAGAGCGCCTCGTTCGCTATGCCGCTATTGATAGCCAGAGCGATGAGACGTGCCCGGAGTCCCCAAGCTCTCAGATCCAGCTTGATGTACAAAAGGTGCTGCGTGCTGAGCTGATGGAAATTGGTGCCAGCGACGTTGAACTGACCGAGTACGGCGTTGTTCTTGCCACCATTCCTGCGACTATCGAGACGAATGGGCCCGTGATTGGCTTGCTTGCGCATGTGGATACCGCCCCAGCCTACCATGCTGAAGGTGTGAAGCCGCGCGTTCATCGTGCTTATGATGGTTCTGCAATTTCCTTCCCGGATGCCTCTGAGCTGTCCCTGTCTCCTGAGAACTCCCGTTATCTTGGCGAGAAAATCGGTGATGACATTATCACCGCCAGTGGAAGCACGTTGCTGGGTGCGGATGACAAGGCTGGTGTTGCGATCATCATGTGTCTTGCTCGTCATCTGCTGGCAAACCCGCAGATCCCTCATAGCAAGCTTCGTATTGCGTTTACGCCGGATGAAGAAATCGGGCGCGGTGTGCATGACAAGTTGCCTAGCGCTCTGGGTGCGGATTTCGCTTACACGCTGGATGGCGGCAAAGTGGGCGAGCTGAACTATGAAAACTTCTGCGCTGATGGTGCGACAGTAAAGATCACTGGTGTTTCTGTACATCCTGGTTATGCGAAGGATAAGTTGGTCAATGCGTTGCATCTGGCAGGCAAAATCATCGCTATGTTACCACATGCAACGATGACACCTGAGACCACCGATGGTCGTGATGGCTTTATCTTCGTTGCTGACATGGTGGGGAATGCAGCTGAAGCGGAGTTGCATTTTGTACTGCGCGATTTTGAGTTGGAAGGTCTTGAAGCAAAAGCCGATTTGCTGGAGCAGGTGTGTGCTGCTGTTCAGGCGAGCGAGCCGCGTGCTTCCATCTCTTGCGAGGTTAGAGAGCAGTATCGCAACATGCACCATTGGCTGCGTGATGATATGACCCCAGTTGAGCTTGCTAAGGCAGCTTATGAGGACATGGGGTTGAGCGTATCTTCCAAACCGATCCGTGGTGGAACCGATGGTTCTGTGCTGACTGCGAAGGGTACATCCTGTCCGAACATCTTCACCGGCATGCAGGAAATCCATGGCCCGTTGGAATGGATCAGCGTGCAGGATATGGCATGCGCGACACAGGTATGCCTTAAGCTTGTTGAGCGTGCAGCGAAGTAAACTGAACTTAGCAATCGCGTCCTGAAAATATGAAACCGTCGGCTACTTGGTCGGCGGTTTTTTCTTTGCTGGTTTCCTTCTGTCCGATGCCTTGAGCATACGTTGGAAGGAGGGGCATTCCATATGGCTCGGGGCAGGGCAGTCGGCTACGTGGTGCAGGATATCGCGCAGGGCTGTGAGTTCCTTGATTTGCTCATCAATCAGATCGGCACGTTCACGGATCTGCTCTCGCGGGATCTGGAGCTGTCCTTTTTCAGAAAACATGCCTGCGATCTCTGTCAGTGAAAATCCACCTGCCTTGGCGAGTGTGATCAGAGAGAGTTTCGTCAGGATTTGCGGCTCGTACTGACGTCGGAGACCGTGCCGCGTTATGGACTGAATGAGCCCGACTTCCTCATAATATCGTAGTGTGGAGGGCTTCACACCTGAGCGTTCGGTGATCTCTCCAATATCTAGCAGTTTCATACTTGACCTCAAGTTGACTTGAAGTCGTATCCTGATCTCAACAGGGTAATTTTGCAAGAGGATAAGCAAATGAAACAAGTGCACGTGGAGCCCGAGCAACAGGTCTGGAAAGACCCCAGAGCGATTGCTCTTTTAATGGCGGCTACTTTAACAGTCATGGCGAACGCAACGATCAGTCCTGCTCTTGCTGGATTGGAGGAGATGTTCCGGGATGATCCAAATGTTCTCTGGTTGTCCCGGCTTTTGGTCTCAACGCCCTCGCTGACTGTTATTATCTGTGCCCCGCTGGCTGGAGTGATCGCAGATCGCTACGGTCGGCGGGCACTGTTGCTTACAGGTGTTTTGCTGTTTGCTGTGATGGGAAGCGCCGGCATGATCCTGCCGGATCTGACGAGTATATTGGTGAGCCGGCTGGGACTTGGCATTGCAGTTGCCATGGTGATGACGGCGCAAACAGCTTTGATCGGTGACTACTTTGTCGGCAACCAGCGCAGCTCGTTGATGGGATTACAGACTTCTGCTCGCAACTTCGGCGGTTTTCTCTTTATCTCAATGGCTGGATTGCTGGCCGTCACTTCTCCGCGGTTACCGTTTGCGATTTATGGGCTTGCGTTGCTCATGGTGCCGTTTTTGTGGCGTTATATCAGCGAGCCGGTGAAGCACTCAGCAGCTGCAAAGAAGGTTGCAAGTGCAGAAGACGATGGATCTCCGGCTTGGGTCTGGTTGTTGGCAGCGCTGGCTTTGCTGCAAATGCTGACCAATATGATCTTCTTCCTCATGCCGACACAGTTGCCGTTCTTTTTGGATGCTCAAGGTTATGACAGTGCGAGTATGACAGGTGCTGCGCTGGGCGCGTTGATGTTGACTGGTGGCACGGCGGCTCTGCTTTATGGGCGGATTAAAGCGCGTGTTGGTTACAGTGGTGCATTTACACTGGCCTATGGGTTTATGGCGATTGGGTTGATGTTGCTGACCTTGCAGGAAACCTGGAGCGTGTTCCTTGGAACGGCCTCTATGGGGGCCGGGTATGCGCTTGCGATGCCGAACTTTCCGGCGATTGCACTTCAGGTGGCTCCGAGTTTCCGGCGTGGTATGGCAGGTGGGGTGCTGACTTCCTCCGTTTTCCTTGGTCAGTTCCTCTCTGTTTTTGTCAGCATTCCTTTGATTGCTGCGGTTGGATTTGCCGGAACGTTTCGGATTGTGGCCACTGTGCTGACCTGTATGGCGCTTATCGGCTTACTCGTCTTTATCTGGCGCTCGGTTCGTAAGGCGGCAACGGCGTTTGTGCGGATGGAAAACTGAGTGTAACGGGCTTACGAGAGCGTCAGCGTTTGAACGTGTTATGCGCATTTTTTGTTGATGCTCTCGATCGCTCTGGAATAGTACGTAGACCGCGCAAATCGAAGCTGTCATGGTGCTCCGATTGCCGCAAATTATATGCGGCGGGATGAGCGCTTAAAGCAGTGAGAGCGAGCCGGAATAAGGTAAGCAGCTTTAGGCGATGTAATGCCTTTGACATGCAAGACATGTAAGAGCAAAGGCATAACTGAAAGCAGTGCCTTTTGAGGCCTTATCTTGGAATATCCGCATGAGTGGTTTGCCGGTTTTAGGCGCAGCAATGTGTGTCAAACATCTTCCCCAACATCGTGAATGGTTGCTGGAGCTGCCTCGCGATCTTGAGCTGCAGGATTTCTATAATTGGAACTTGCTGGACAATGGGTGTGATGACCTGGTCGCAGAAGCAAAGAAGCTTCTGGATGGACATGAGGGGCGCCTCGGTCTGCATGGCCCATTCTGGAATCTGGACCTTTCTGCGGCTGATCCGCTGTTTCAGCAGGCTGTCCGCAAGCGGTTGGATCAGGGTATTGAGTTGTGTGCCAAGATGGGTGCAGACCAGATGGTGCTGCACAGTCCTTACACGATCTGGGATCACAACAACCTCGATCTTTATGACAATGGTCGCCAGATGAAGCTGGAAATGATCCATGCAAACCTGAAGGACGTTGTTGCCAAGGCGGAGGACATGGGTTGTGTCATCGTGTTGGAGAACATTGAAGATCTGGATCCTTCCTACCGATTGGAGATCCTGAAGAGTTTTGAGAGCGAAGCTCTGGCGCTTTCGATTGATACCGGCCATGCTCACTACATGCACTCGTGCTATGGGGCTCCTCCGGTTGATTACTTCATCAAGTCAGCAGGCGATGCTTTGCAGCACGTGCACATTCAGGACATTGATGGCCATGCTGACCGTCACTGGAATCCGGGTGAGGGGTCTATTCCGTGGGAGCCGCTGTTTGCGGAACTGGCAAAACTGAAAAGCAACCTACGCCTGATCCTTGAGATCATGGATGAGACCACTTTGCGCAAGGGCGCAGATTATCTGGTTGGGCTGGGTCTCGCCAGATAACGGCTCAGTTTGCTTCTTCTTATGAGGTTTGAGGTCGGCAGCACTGCCGGCCTCCTTTGTTTGAGCGGTCAAAATAACCAGTAAAACCAATTGTGATCGTGGTGCGTGACGTGTCTTTCCGGCAGAAATTATCGACTCAGGACAATCGTGGGTAGGTATGGGAATTTGCCCCACCGTCCTCTGAATGGGCATGGAATTTCATGGTCCGGCATGGGAAAAACGGAGTTTTGCCAAGGCTGATAGGTTAAAATCACTAGAGCTAATCGGCGAAATTCTTTCTTCGACCTTTGTGAAAACTGTGAGTGCTTCTGGTTGTAATCGCAATTTGGATGCGTGTAACTCGCAGAAATCCCTGCGTAAACTCCTATCAATACTTCGTTTACCATAATTGGTGATAACTACCAGATGTTAAGGGGCATTCTTTTCGGTTTGGGCTGGTGGGTTCATTGACGTCCCATGGCATCCCATGGTATCCCATAGGCTCCCGGGATATTCCGGTTTGTACTTCAGTAATCTTGTTGTTTTTGCCTGATTTGAGCGCTGGCTCTCCAAGGAGTGGAGAGTTGTTTGATGTGCCGCTGACAGATCAAGAAGATCTGGCTCATTAAAGAGGGGACCAATGGCTGGTTTTGTTTCGCACTTCACCAATCGGGTGGATGCAAAGGGTCGTGTATCGATCCCTGCACCCTTTCGTGCAGCGTTGGCGAAAGACGGCTTTGAGGGACTCTACTGCTTCCCATCTCCTTTTCAGGAGGCGGTTGATGCAGGTGGTAACGGACTTACAGCTGAAATCCAAAAACGACTTGATGCGTTTTCGACGCTCTCAATGGAGTATGACGCTCTGTCCACGGCGCTTTATGGTGCCAGTGAAACCCTGAAGATTGATCAGGATGGCCGGATTGTTCTTTCTGAGATGATTCGCAACCACACCGGCATTGATGGTGAAGTCACCTTTGTTGGGCAGGGGTTTAAGTTTCAGATTTGGGAACCTGTGAGGTTCGCCAAGCACCGCGACGAGGCCATGAAGCGGGCGCTTGCAGTATTGTCTTCCGGCGGTGCACCGGGGACAGCAGCCGGAGGGGCACTATGATGACGGGCGGCGACGGAGACAAATCCGATATCGCTGGCGGACCAGCGCGTCACATTCCAGTCCTTCTGGAACGGGTGCGGGAGGCAATGGCCCCCGCGCCGGGTGATGTGATTATTGACGGCACGTTCGGTGCTGGTGGTTACTCCAGGGCTTTTCTTGAGGCTGGAGCCAGTGTGATTGGCGTTGACCGGGATCCGGATGCGATCCGCGACGGTCGTGTTTTGGAACAAGAGTCCGATGGGCGCTTGCAGCTGGTCCATGGTCGGTTTGTTGATCTTGATGACCATGCGCGTGAGCTTGGTTATGATGCCGTTGACGGTGTGGTGATGGATCTTGGCGTGTCTTCCATGCAGTTGGATCAGGCGGAGCGTGGATTTTCGTTCCGGTTTGACGGGCCGCTGGATATGCGCATGGAACAGGATGGTCCAAGTGCGGCGGACGTGGTGAATACCATGGAGCGCCAGCACTTGACGCGCATCATCGGGATGCTTGGTGAAGAAAAGCGTGCTTCCAGTGTTTCGTATGCCATTTGTCAGGCGCGTGAAGAGAAGCCTTTCGAGACGACGCTTGAGCTTGCTCGCGTTATTGAAAAGGTGGTGAAGCGTAATCCTAAGAAAGCCAGCATTCATCCAGCAACGCGGACCTTTCAGGCACTGCGTATCTATGTGAATGGTGAGTTGCATCAGGCGGCTGGTGCTCTTGCTGCTGCTGAGCGGATTTTGCGTCCGGGTGGGCGTCTGGTTGTTGTGACGTTCCATAGTTTGGAAGATCGTATTGTGAAGCGGTTCCTTGCAGATCGCTGCAAGACCCGCGGTGGTGGATCTCGTCATATGCCAGAGATGGATATTCCTCCTCCGACTTTCGAATTTATCGTGAAGGGCAATCAGGATGCCAGCGTTGAAGAGATTACTGATAATCCTCGCGCGCGTTCTGCTCGTTTGAGAGCTGGGCGGCGTCTGGATACGCCTTCGCGGGAATTAGATATTCATGCGGCAGGCGTTCCGCGCCTTGCTTCATTCCATGGTCTAGGAGGCTAAGCTATGCTGCGCTTCGTAAATCTGTTCTTTGTTGTTGCGGTGGTTATTGGTGCTGCGCTCGTTTACGACATCAAGATGTCTAACGAAAACCTTGCCGATCAGGTGCGTCAGCTTTCTGCTGAGATTGCCAAGGAAAAAGACGATATCCGTTACTACAAAGCCCAGTGGAGTGTGCTTAATCAGCCCGGGCGTTTGCAGGGTATCGTTGATCGTTACAACGATATTTTGAAGCTTGAGCCACTGCGTGCGGAGCAGATCACGACACTGAAGGCGTTGCCGGTTAGACCTGTTCTGATGGAGCCAGTCTCTGCTGATGCGATGAGCGGTTACGCCAGTCGCGTTACATCCGTGCAGTAAGGGGGGGGGGGCTCGTGGCCAGGAAAGCTGACAGTTCCTTTTTGCGGCGGTCTAATGTGACCCAAAAACATGGCACAAGTGCGATCCGGCTTCGTGGTCCGGGACGCTCGCGCATTTTCTTTGCGATGACCATCTTTGTGTTTGTGTATGGGGCTATCGCTGGTCGTCTGATCCTGCTTGGGTTGCAGGACAGGGACCCTGCTGAGGGGTTCCTTGCTGCGCAGAGTTCTGTTACTCAGGCGCGCCCTGATATTGTTGACCGCAATGGTGAAATTCTTGCGACCGATATCAAGAGTGCTGCGCTTTATGCTGAGCCGCGCAAGATCCCGGATACGGATGAAGTCTTTGATGGACTGATCTCTATTCTGCCGGAGCTGGATACGCCTGTCATCAAGAAGCGTCTTGAGAGCAATGCACTGTTTACCTGGCTCAAGCGTGAGATCTCGGTTGAACAACGTCAGGCTATACATGCGCTGGGTCTTCCGGGGGTTGGCTTCCGTGAGAGCAATAAGCGGTTTTATCCGGGTGGTCAGACGGTCAGTCACATTCTGGGGACTGTGAATGTCGACAACCAGGGCCTCTCTGGCATGGAGAAGTATGTCGATCAGGCGTGGTTGAAGGATCTGCAAGATCTTGGCTTTACGCAGGATCGGACCATGGAGCCCGTCAAGCTTTCGGTTGATCTGCGTGTTCAGCATGCAGTGCGTGATGAGTTGCGCCGTTCCATGGAATACTACAAGGCCAAAGCGGCCATGGGTGTGGTGCTGAAAGCGGACACCGGTGAAGTGATCGCCATGACGTCGCTGCCGGATTTTGACCCGAACAACCGTCAGCAAGCGCTTGAAAAAGAACGCATGAACCGGGTGACTGGTGGTGTGTTTGAGATGGGCTCCATCTTCAAGGGTATTACCATTGCGATGGCGCTGGATAGTGGCAAGGTGAAGTTGGAAGATGGCTTTGATGCCACCAAACCTATCCGTGTTGCAGGTCAGAAGATCGATGACTTCCACGGGAAGCGCCGTGTTTTGTCCGTGCCTGAAGTTTTCATTTACTCCTCCAATATCGGCACCATCAAAGTCATGCAGAAAGCTGGCATTGAGGAGCAGAAGGCGTTTTTGAAAAAGATTGGGCTGACCCAGAAAATGAAGACCGAGATACCGGGCGTTGCGCGGCCTCTGCTTCCACCGAAGTGGAATGACCTTGCTGCAATGACGATCTCTTTTGGTCATGGCTTGGGCATCACGCCGCTGCAGATGGCTGTTGCGGGTGCGACGCTGGTCAATGGCGGTAAATATCTTGAACCAACGTTCCTGCCTCGCAGTGAGGAAGAAGCTGACAAGCTTGCTAAACAGGTTCTGAAACCACAAACCAGCGAGATCCTTCGGTATCTCAACCGTGAAAATGTCCTGCGTGGATCCGGGCGGCGTGCTGCTGTGCCGGGTTATGATGTTGGCGGTAAGACTGGAACAGCGCAGAAAGTTGTGAATGGCCGTTATGCTGAAGGTGTTTATCTGAACTCCTTTATGTCGGCGTTCCCGATGTCCAATCCTGAGTATCTCGTTTTGATTGTTTTGGATGAGCCACAAGCCGTGGAAGGGCAACGTTATTCTACTGCCGGGTGGAATGCTGTGCCAACCACTGCATCTGTTATCCGCAGAATTGCACCAATGCTCGGCGTGGTGCCTGATTTCGCAGATGACGCGGAAACAATTCCGGTTTCCTATCAGAACCGAAACTAAACAGGAGAATTGAATGAGGCAATACACGGAGATTTTGGGGAAATATGAAGACAACTGTTCTCCAAATCTGGTTTGCCACATTCATGTCTCATAGGCCGGACATATCGACGCTATGTTGCTTAAAGACCTTACAAAACAAGAGATAATCTCCGCCGAGGGCGATGGGCCAGACGGGGTTGATACTCTTAATATTTCGGGGCTTACTGCTGATAGTCGAGCAGTGGAGCCCGGTTTTGTTTTTGCTGCCCTTAAGGGCGCGAAAGTTGATGGTGCGCAGTTTATCGAGCAAGCCGTGGACGCGGGTGCTGCTGCCATTTTGATTGATGCGGACAGACTTTCTGATGATATTCGCAAGCAAGCCAAACAGGTTCCGCTGATCGCTGCACAAGATGCGCGCCGGGAACTTGCTTTGATGGCTGCGGCTTTCTCTGGCAAACAGCCTGAGAAGATGGTTGCTGTGACTGGCACTGCGGGCAAAACTTCTGTTGCTGTTTTCGTGCGTCAGATCTTTGAATATGCCGGGTTGGTTTCTGCCAGTCTTGGAACTATTGGTACTGTCACATCGACAGGGCAGAGCTATGGCGGATTGACCACGCCTGACCCTGTGTCTTTGCATGAAGACCTTAAGCGTCTGGCTGAGGATGGGATTACCCATGCGGCCTTGGAGGCGTCCAGTCACGGGTTGGATCAGCATCGTCTTGATGGTGTGCAAATTGTTGCAGCTGGTTTTACCAACCTTGGCCGAGACCACATGGACTACCACCCAACGGTGGAAGACTACCTTCAGGCAAAATTGCGTTTGTTCTGCGATTTGCTGCCGGATGATGGTGTGGTTGTCGTTGACCCGGAAACGCAATTTGCTGACCGCGTTCTTGCGAATGCAGAGGAGCGCGGCCTTAAGACGTTTACGACGGGTGTCTTCGGCGATGATCTAAAGGTGCTTAGCGTTCAGCCCGAAGGGTTCAGTCAGGTTCTTGAGCTGGAAACGGCTGAGGGCGTGTTTTCTGTTGCGTTGCCGCTGGCTGGTGATTTTCAGGTGAGCAATGCGCTGATTGCTGCAGGTCTGGCAATTTCTGCTGGTGTAGAGCTTCAAACTGTTCTTGAAGCGCTGACTGTTCTGCGTGGTGCGCCGGGCCGGATTGAGCATGTGGGCACACGTGAAAACGGTGCTCTGGTATTCGTTGATTATGCTCATAAGCCGGAAGCGCTGGAGAATGTGCTTGCAGCCTTGCGTCCCTTTGCGGCTGGTCGCCTGATCAGTGTGTTGGGGTGTGGCGGTGATCGTGATGCGGGTAAACGTCCGTTGATGGGCGAGATTTCTGATCGTCTTGCGGATGTTTCCATTGTGACTGACGATAATCCGCGCACGGAAGATCCTGACAAAATTCGTGAGGAGATTGTTGCTGCCTGTCCTGCTGCTCTTGAGATTGGGGATCGTGCTCTTGCCATCCGCCAAGCGGTGAAGATGTTGCAAGAAGGCGATGTGCTTTGTGTGGCCGGTAAGGGGCATGAAACAGGGCAGATTGTTGGAACAGAAGTCCTGCCTTTCTCTGACCATGAAGAAATCCAGAAGGCACTGGCCGAAGCTTCTGCTGAAAATGGCGCTTCTCCTGCTGTTGAGAATGACCTCCCTGAGATCTCACTTGATCTGGATGAGATGGATCTTCTTGCAGATGAAGGTGATGAGCTTGCTGCTGCAGACGCGCTGGATGATGATGATCTATTGGCTGCGGTTCAGGCTGGTGTTGAGGAGCTGGAAGCTGCTCTGCCGGAAAACCCCGATGATGCGCAGGACCAAGAGGAAGAAGACTGGCTGGCGCTGGAAGAAGACGTTCTGGGTGCTGATGATCTGGCAGATGCAGAATTAGCTGATGTTGAAAGCCATGATCCTGATTTTGGCAAGGATGGCTTTCCGAATGTTGCGGAAGACACACCGGATGCACTTGAAGACGAGCTGCTGGGTGATTTAGCGGCTAACGAAGCCGAAGCCGAAGCCGAAGCCGAGGAGAAGGTTGAGGCAGACGCAGACGCTGAGAGTGCTCCTGCGCCGGAAGAAGAGACAAACACGGATGCGGATGCATTTCTTGCGGATGAAGGTCTCGAAGAGGTTGCTCCCAAGGTCACTGAGGATGTATCGCAGTCCACTCAACCGGATGAGCAGGACGGTAAAGAAGCATTAGGTGGATTACCTGCTTCTGAGGAGCCTGCTGAGAGGGCTGAGACCGCTGCTTTCGAGAGCAAAACCGAAGAAAAACCAAAGCTCAAGTCAGCGATAGACAAGCCTGAGTGGACTATCGTCCCCCATATCAACCTATTGGACCCGGACATTAAGTCGGAATATGAGCGGCAAATGATTGAACTGCCTGAAATAGACCGTGGGCCGCTGTGGCTGCTTAACGATTTTCTGGAGGCAGTAGATGGGGATGTTTACGGTGATCTGAGCGATGACGTAACCGGAATCTCTATCGATAGTCGGGTGATCCAACCCGGAGATGCCTTCTTTGCGATCAAGGGCGAGAACTTTGACGGTCATGCATTTGCCGGAACAGCTGTTGAGGCTGGTGCCGTCGTCGCTGTTGTTGCGCGTGACAAGCTTGCGGAGCTGCCAGAAGGTGGCCGATACGTGGCTGTTGATGATGTGCTTCAAGCGTTAGAGCGTCTTGGTGTGGCTGCTCGCGCTCGCTCTAAAGCACGGATCATCGCGGTCACTGGTTCTGTAGGCAAGACAGGCACGAAAGAAGCTTTGCGTCTTTGCCTGTCCAAGTCCGGTATCACCCATGCGCCTGTCGCGAGCTTCAATAACCATTGGGGCGTGCCGCTGACATTGGCGCGTATGCATGCTGATACTGAGTTTGGCATCTTTGAGATTGGCATGAACCACCGGGGTGAGATCACTCCACTGGTGAAAATGGTTCGTCCGCATGTGGCAATCGTAACCACTGTGGAACCCGTGCATCTGGAAGCCTTTAACTCAGTTGAAGATATTGCGCGTGCAAAGGCCGAGATTTTCAGTGGTATTGAGAAGGGCGGCGTGGCGATCCTGAACCGGGATAACCGCCAGTATGACCTGCTGCGTTATCTGGCAGCTGTGGCCGGGGTACGGAACATTGTCAGCTTTGGCATGCGGCCAGGTGCTCAGTCTATCGCCAAGAAAGTAGCCGCAAACCCAGATTGCTCTTGTCTGAATGCCAATATTCTCGGGCAGGAGATTTCCTACAAGATCGGCGCTCCGGGCGCACACCATGTGATCAACTCTTTGGGCGTGCTGACTGGGGTCATGGAACTGGGGGCCAACCTTGCGTTTGCTGGTCTGGCTCTGGCGGAAATGTCTGCTCCGAAAGGGCGTGGTGCGCAGACCGTTCTTGATGTGAATGGTGGCACGGCGTTGCTTGTTGACGAGAGTTATAATGCCAACCCGGCGAGTATGCGCGCTGCGATCAATCTGGTGGCTGGTCTGCCCGTTGCGAAGAATGGCCGTCGCATCGCCGTATTGGGAGATATGCTCGAATTAGGTGCAGATTCCGACAAGTTGCACGCAGACCTTGCGCGTGAATTGGAGCGCGCAAAGATCGACGTGGTTTATTGTGTGGGTACTCACATGAAGGTGCTCTGGGACCTGTTGCCTGCACAGACCAGAGGCGCCTATTCAGAGACCTCCGACAAACTGGAAAAAGACCTGTTGTCGGAAGTGCGTCCCAACGACATCGTGATGGTAAAGGGCTCCCTTGGAACCCGTATGGGTCCACTTGTGGATGCCTTGAAGAAACGTTTTCCTGAACCGGCTGCAACCGGTAAGTCCTGAGGTTGACTAAATGCTATATTTGCTGGCGGAGCTTTCAGAGGTTTATCCTTCCCTGTCTGCGCTGAATGTTTTTAAATACATTACGTTCCGTACCGGCGGCGCGATTATGACTGCTTTGTTGTTTGTGTTCCTGTTTGGCCCGCGCATCATTGATGCATTGCGTTCGCGTCAGGGTCACGGACAGCCTATTCGTGAAGACGGGCCTGCGAGCCATCTGCTGACAAAAAAGGGTACGCCTACCATGGGCGGCCTGATGATCCTTTCCGGGATGATTGTGGCGACGCTGTTGTGGGCTGACCTTCGCAATCCCTATACCTGGATCGTTCTGGGTGTGACTGTCGGTTTTGGCCTCATTGGTTTTTATGATGACTATCTGAAAGTCACCAAGTCTTCGCACAAAGGCTTTGGCGGTAAAGCGCGTTTGGGTCTTGAGTTCCTGATTGCGGGTCTTGCGGCTTTTGCGGTGACGCTTCTGGATGCTGAGCCATTTTCCACCAGTATCGGTTTTCCGTTCTTTAAAGAGCTGACGTTGAACCTTGGTCTGTTCTTCATCCCATTCGCTGCCTTTGTTGTTGTTGGCGCGGGCAATGCGGTGAACCTGACTGATGGTCTGGACGGTCTTGCGATTGTGCCGGTGATGATTGCTGCTGCCGCGTTTGGTCTGGTCGCATATCTGACTGGTAATGCTGTGTTCTCCAGCTATTTGCAGATCCACCATGTCGCGGGCACAGGGGAGCTTGCTGTTGTGTGTGGTGCGGTGATTGGGGCAGGGCTCGGGTTCTTATGGTTCAACGCTCCACCTGCAGCGATCTTTATGGGTGATACGGGTTCTCTGGCTCTGGGCGGTATGCTGGGCGCGATTGCTGTTGCGACCAAACACGAGATTGTTCTGGCGATCATCGGCGGTCTGTTTGTACTGGAAGCGGTTTCTGTGATTGTGCAGGTGGCGTCGTTCAAGCTGACTGGCAAACGTGTGTTCCGTATGGCGCCAATTCACCACCACTTTGAGCATTTGGGCTGGACTGAGAGCCAGGTGGTTATTCGTTTCTGGATCATTGCTGTTGTGCTGGCCCTTGTTGGTCTTGCCACACTGAAGCTGCGCTAGGAGGTTCGACACATGATCCCTATCCGTCATCTTGCAGGCAAAGAAGTCGCGTTGTTCGGGCTCGGAGGGTCCGGGCTTGTGACTGCGCGTGCGCTTGAGGCTGGCGGGGCTCGGGTTGATGTGTGGGACGATAACGAGACCAGCGTTGCCACGGCTGAAGAATACGGGCTTGCTGCGATCGATCTGCGAGAGGCGGATATGTCCCGCTACGCAGCACTGGTTGTTGCGCCGGGTGTTCCGCTGACACATCCAACACCGCACTGGAGTGTGGAGCGGGCGAGGCAGGCTGGTATTCCGGTGATTGGGGATGTGGAGCTTTTCGTCAATGAGCGGGAAGCGGTTTGTCCTGAGGCGCCGTTTGTTGCCATCACTGGGACCAACGGCAAATCCACCACGACTGCACTGATCTCGCATGTACTCAAAGAATGCGGCATGGATGTTCAGATGGGGGGCAATATTGGCCGTCCGGTTTTGGACCTAGAAGAATTTTCCGAGGATCGCGTCTATGTGGTTGAGGTCTCCTCCTACCAGATCGATCTTGCCCCAAGTCTTGTGCCGGATATTGGGGTGATGATGAACCTGTCGCCGGACCATCTGGACCGGCATGGGAACATGGAGAATTACGCTTCCATCAAAGAGCGGATTGTTAAAGCGGCGCGTTTGGCTGTTGTCGGCGTGGACGATGAGTACAGCGCTGCCATTGCACAGCGCCGGGCGGAAAGCGGTGAGCCGGTTGAGCTGATCTCTTGTCTGGGGCCTGTCGAGTTTGGCGTTTATGCTGAAGACGGTAAGGTCTTCGAGGTTTTTGATGAAGAGCAGGTGGTTGTGGCTGACCTGTCTTTCTCCAACACTTTGCGTGGCTCTCATAACGGGCAGAATGCATCTGCTGCTGTTGCGGTTTGTGCAGCGCTTGGGCTGGAGCTTGAGGAGATTGCGGGGGCGCTTGCGACCTTCCCGGGTCTTGCGCATCGTTTGATGCTGGTTGCTGAAGCAGGCAAGGTTTTGTTTGTGAATGACAGCAAGGCAACCAATGCGGAAGCTGCTGCCCATGGATTGGCGGCGTTTGACCGGATTTACTGGATTGCTGGTGGCCGTCCTAAGGCGGGCGGGATTTCTTCGCTTAAAGCCTACTTCCCGAAAGTCGTGAAGGCTTACCTGATTGGGGAAGCGGCGGAAGAGTTTGAGCAAGAGCTTGCCGGGGCTGTTGAGGCGCACAAGTTTGGCTCTTTGGAGCTGGCTGTTGAGGCAGCGGCGCAAGATGCTGCGCGGGATCAGAGCAGTGAGGCGGTGGTTTTGCTGTCTCCGGCCTGTGCCTCGTTTGACCAGTTCAAGAGCTTTGAAGTTCGCGGGGATGCATTTGTGAGCGCGGCAGTTGCTGCTGCCAAAATGCTGAAGGGTGAGGGAGCACGCTGATGGTATCACGTACGGATCGCAGTGCATTTGCAGAATGGCTCTGGACGATTGATCGTTACATGCTGATCGGCATCTTCACGCTGATGGTGTCTGGTTTGGTATTGTCTCTTGCCGCGAGCCCTCCTGTTGCTGAACGCCTTGGGCTTGAGAGCTTCTACTTCGTGAAGAAGCAGGCGCTTTTCCTTATTCCAAGCGCTGCCGTGATGCTGGGCGTTTCTGCGCTGTCCCCGCGCTATATCCGCCGGGTGGCACTGGTGGTGTTCTGCGTGATGCTGGTGCTGTTGTTGGGCACGCTGTTTTTCGGGTCTGACATTAAAGGCGCGCGGCGCTGGGTGAGCTTGTTTGGTATTTCCATTCAGCCGTCAGAGTTTATCAAGCCAGTGCTGGTGGTAATCATTGCGTTTCTGTTGTCTGAGGGGCGTAAAGCGCAGGACATTCCGGGGCAGCTGATCTCCATTCTTCTGTTTGGCATTGTGGCCGCCATGCTCGTGGCGCAGCCTGACTTTGGGCAGACCATGCTGCTGACCATTGTGCTGTTTGCGCTGTTCTTCCTGAACGGGTTGTCCTGGCTGGCGATTGTGCCGCTTGGGATCATGGGCATTCTTGGCGTTGCTGCGGGCTTTACGTATCTGCCGCACGTTCGCGGGCGTATCATGCGTTTTCTGGATCCGTCTTCCGGTGACACCTACCAGATCGATAAAGCGATCGACTCCTTCATTGCCGGGGGGTGGTTAGGTCGTGGTGTGGGTGAAGGTACGGTGAAACGAATTTTGCCCGATAGTCATACGGACTTCATTTTTGCAGTGGCTGCGGAAGAATACGGCATCATCGTTTGTGTGGTGCTGGTGACCGTTTTTGCATTCGTTGTGCTGCGTGGTCTTTACATGGCAACACAGGATCAGGATCCGTTTGGCCGTCTGGCGTCGTCCGGTCTTATCGTCATGTTTGGCCTGCAAAGCACCATCAACATGGCGGTGAACCTCAATCTAATGCCTGCGAAGGGAATGACCCTTCCATTGATCTCATCAGGTGTGTCGTCGTTGATGGCGATTTCCCTGACGATGGGTTTTGTGCTGGCGCTGACGCGGAAACGTCCGCAACCGCGCAAGAACCCGATTATTACCGTTACCCGTGCTGCCCCTGTGCAGCCTGCCTAAAAGAGTTTTGCCTGTGTCGGAGAGTGAAATGAAGCCAAAGATTATGCTCACTGCTGGAGGAACGGGTGGTCACCTGTTTCCTGCACAAGCGCTGGCCTGTGAGCTGAAGCGCCGTGGGTATGGTGTTGAGCTCATCACGGACAGTCGCGCTGACAAGTATGGCAGCGCTTTTCCGGCAGATAACGTGCATCTGGTCAAGAGTGATACCATTCGCGGCAGGAACCCGATCTCCCTTGCCAAGACAGCGATCAAGCTTGGTTTGGGTACATTGCAGGCCATGAAAGCAATCCGCGCAGCTAAACCTGCTGCGATTGTTGGTTTTGGCGGGTATCCGACCTTTCCGCCAATGTTTGCTGGCCGTCTCTTAAGCGTTCCATCCATTTTGCATGAAGCCAATGCTGTGATGGGCCGGGCGAACCGGATGCTGGCCAAGGGTGCAAGTGCGGTTGCGACTAGTTTTCCGCTGAAAACACTGCCTGCTGATCTGGCTGCTAAAGCAATGATGACCGGCAATCCACTGCGTGACAATGTGATTGCGGTGTGTGGTCAGACTTATAACGCACCTGAAAAAGGTGGCGCTTTTCATCTGCTGGTGTTTGGTGGCTCGCAGGGAGCGCGTGTATTCTCTCAGATTTTGCCGGCTGCGTTGAAGCTGATGGCGCCGGAAGATCGCGAGCAGCTGGTCGTTGTGCAGCAGGCCCGCCCTGAAGATCTGGAAGGGCTTGAATGCTCCTATCGCGAGATGGGTGTTGCCGCGCAGGTGGCGTCTTTCTTTACGGATTTGCCTGAGCGCATTGCGGCGGCTCATCTGGTTATCAGCCGTTCCGGTGCTGGTACTGTATGCGAGCTGGCAGCGATTGGGCGTCCTTCAATTTTAGTACCTTTACCGGGTGCTCTTGATAACGATCAGGGCATGAATGCGAATGTGCTTGCTGAGGCAGGTGGCGCATGGCCGATCCCACAAAAAGAACTTGATCCGCAACGACTGGCCCGTGAGCTGAAAGAACTCATGGATAATCCGGGCCGTCTTGCACAGGCAGCACACGCAGCACAGGCGCAGGGCGCGCCGGAAGCTGTACAGCGCCTTGCGGATCTGACCGAAACACTTGTTGGTGCTGCACCGGCAACTGAACAGAAAGAGATTGCCTCATGAAAATGCCAGTAGACATTGGGGGAGTACACTTCGTCGGTATCGGCGGCATTGGCATGAGCGGTATTGCCGAAGTTCTGCATAATCTTGGCTACCGTGTTCAGGGCTCTGACATGTCCGAGAATGCAAATGTGCAGCGTTTGCGTGATAAGGGCATCAAGGTCATGGTGGGTCATGCTGCCGAGAACCTTGAGGGCGCTGATGTTTGTGTCATCTCTTCCGCAATCAAAGGCAGCAATGTTGAGCTGAAGGCTGCACGCGAAAACAACATGCCTGTTGTGCGCCGCGCTGAAATGCTGGCGGAGCTGATGCGCTTCAAGCAAGCGATTGCCATTGGCGGTACGCACGGCAAGACGACGACGACCTCTATGGTTGCGGCGCTGCTGGATGCTGGCCATATGGACCCGACTGTTATCAATGGCGGTATCATCAACGCTTACGGCACCAATGCCCGTATGGGTGAGGGTGACTGGATGGTGGTTGAGGCGGACGAGTCCGACGGGACATTCGTCAAGCTTCCTGCTGATATTGCTGTGGTGACCAACATTGATCCTGAGCATCTTGATCACTACGGCGATTTTGATGGTGTCCGTGCTGCGTTTGCCCAGTTCGTTGAGAATGTTCCGTTCTACGGATTTGCGGTTATGTGTCTGGATCACCCAGAGGTGCAGAGCCTTGTGGGTCAGATTGAAGACCGCCGCATCATCACTTACGGCACCAACCCGCAGTCAGATGTTCGCTTTACTGATGTCTCCACCAAGGGTGGCAAGTCCATCTTCACCGTGATCATTCATGATCGTCGCGGGGACAAGGTAACTGAGCTGAAAGATCTGGTGCTGCCAATGCCGGGTCTGCACAACGTGTCCAATGCGACGGCTGCAATTGCTCTGGCGCATTCTCTCGGTATTTCTGATGCGAACATCCGCAAGGGGCTTGCAAGCTTTGGCGGAGTGAAGCGTCGCTTTACGCACACTGGCTCCTGGAACGACGTAGAGTTCTTTGATGACTACGCGCACCATCCGGTTGAGATTAAGTCCGTCTTGCATGCGGCACGTGAGGCAGCTGAAGGCAAGGTGGTTGCTGTGATGCAGCCCCACCGCTTTACGCGCTTGCAGAGCCTGTTTGAAGATTTCTGTGCCTGCTTCAATGATGCAGACAAGGTTGTGATTACACCTGTGTTTGCGGCTGGTGAGCAGCCGATTGAAGGGGCTGATCAGGCTGACCTGATTTCTGGTTTGCGTGCTGGTGGTCACCGTTCGGTTCACAGCATTGCCGGTCCTGATGAGCTGGCTGGTAAGATTGCAGAGCTGGCGGAGCCGGGTGATCTGGTGATTTGCCTTGGTGCAGGGAACATTACCCAGTGGGCTTACAAGTTGCCTGTAGAGCTGGAAGCGCTCTCTCCCAAAGGAGAGACTGTATGAGCCAAACTGTAAGCTACCCTGATCTCCTGCCGCTTCTTGGTGATGCTGTCGAAGACATTCGTGGTCGTCTTATTCCGAACCAGCTGCTTTCTGCTGTGACATGGTTCCGTGTGGGCGGCCCCGCGCAGTTGATGTTCCAGCCTGCTGATGAGGCAGATCTGGCTGTGTTCATGAAAGCACTGCCAGAGGATGTGCCGGTGACTGTGGTTGGGCTTGGTTCCAACTTGCTGGTGCGTGATGGTGGCATTGAAGGCGTTGTTATTCGTCTGCCAATCCGCGGGTTTGGTCAGGTTGAATACCTTGGCGGCCATAAGCTGCGGGCAGGGGCGTGCGTTCCTGACAAGAAGCTGGCGGAAGAAACGGCCAAGACGGGCACGGGTGGATTTGCATTCTACACCGGTATTCCGGGTGCTGTTGGTGGCGCCTTGCGCATGAATGCAGGAGCTCACGGGACAGAGACAAAGGACCTTGTTGTTAACGTTAACGCGGTGACACGATCCGGCGAAATCCTCACTCTTTCCAATGAGGAAATGGGCTATGCGTATCGCCATTCTTCTGCCTCCAAGGACCTGATTTTTACCAGTGCGGTGTTTGAAGGTTTTGCGCAGAGTGAAGATGAGATCCGAGCGGAAATGGCTGAAGTTGTTGCTCATCGTGAGAAAGCACAGCCCATTCGCGAGAAAACCGGTGGTTCCACCTTCAAAAATCCTGACGGCAACAGTGCCTGGAAGGTGGTTGATGCGGCTGGATGTCGTGGATTGCAGATCGGCGGCGCAAAAATGTCGGAATTACACTGCAACTTTATGTTGAACGTTGCAGACGCTACCGCTCACGATTTGGAAATGCTTGGCGAGACTGTTCGCCGGGATGCTCTGGCAAAGACAGGGACGCGTCTGGAATGGGAAATCAAGCGTCTTGGGACGTTTGTGGACGGAGCGGCGATTAAGCCGTTTTTGGGTAAAGCGGGCTAATTCCGTTCACGTGTTGTTTTAGGCGTTTAAATCAGGATTGGGTTTTGTGATGACCAAGCATGTTGCAGTTTTGATGGGTGGATGGGTTGCTGAGCGGCCTGTTTCTCTGTCTTCAGGCAAAGACTGTGCGGACGCTCTGGAAGCGGCTGGTTATCAGATCACGCGTGTGGATGTTGACCGCAACATTTCTGCTGTGCTTCAGGAACTGAAACCAGACGTGGCATTCAATGCGCTGCATGGGCCGTTTGGCGAAGACGGGGCTATTCAGGGTATTCTGGAAGTGCTCGATATTCCCTACACCCATTCCGGGGTGATGTCGTCTGCGCTTGCCATGCATAAGGAAAAGGCGAAGGCCGTGATGAAGGCTGCCGGTGTTCCGGTTGCCAATGCCATTGTGGCCAGCCGCGCTGATGCTGCGCGCCGTCATGTGATGGAACCGCCTTATGTGATCAAACCAATCAACGAAGGATCGTCCTTCGGTGTGCTGATTGTGAAGGAGGGGCAAGAGCATCCTCCGCAGGAATTGACACGCGAAGATTGGCAGTATGGTGATTTGCTCATGGTCGAGCGTTACATACCAGGCCGCGAATTGACGTGCGCGGTGATGGGTGATGTGGCGTTAGGGGTACTAGAAATTGTACCGCTGGGTCACACTTATTACGATTATGACGCAAAATACGTCCCAGGCGGTTCACAACACATACTTCCTGCGGAAATTTTACCATCTGTTTACCAAGAAATACAAAAATCAAGTCTCAAGGCACATCAGGCTCTGGGGTGTCGCGGCGTTACACGCGCCGACTTCCGTTTTAACGAAGGACCCGGTGGCCTAGGCGAACTGATTTGTCTTGAGGTGAACACTCAACCCGGCATGACGCCAACATCACTGCTCCCGGAAATCGCGGCACATGCCGGACATGATTTTCAAGAATTGGTGAGTTGGATCGTGGAGGACGCAAGTTGCGGAAGATAAAGGCAAAATTTGATGCATTGCGGGAACGCACAGGCGTCTGGAGCTATCGCTTCAGAAGTCGTGGCGTATCGCGTTTGCACCAGAGACCCGCTTGGGGGGTCACTGGATTTTTTGCACTTATCCCATCCTGGGCACCAACTGCGGGCGCTTTTGGCTTCCTTGCATTGTCCGCTGCTTATGGCATTACGCTGGGTGGACACGCCCGTAATGTGAGCGAATCAGTTACATCCTCCGTCGGTTTCGCGGTGAACGAGATCAAAATGGAAGGTTTGCAGCGTGTTACCGAGTTTCAGGTGCTGGAAGCGCTTGAACTTCACGAACGCCCTTCTTTGATGTTGTTTGATGCGGCTGACGCGAAAGAGCGTCTGGAAGGTATTGCCTGGATCCGGAATGCGGCCATCCAGAAGTTCTACCCCGGTACGCTGCGTGTGATGATCAAAGAGCAAGAGCCTTATGCGCTCTGGCAGCGTGGGGACATTACGTCTGTCATCACCAAAAAAGGCGAGGTCATCACCGATGAGGTGGATGGCCGTTATGCGAATTTGCTTCGCGTGGTTAATCACGGTGCGCAGCTGCGTGCTGGTGAGATTATGAGCGAGCTGGACAATTTCCCAGGTATCCGTGCCCGGGTGCGCGCTGCAAAGCTGCGCTCCGAACGACGCTGGGATCTTGCCCTGGAAAACGGAATTACAGTGCGCCTGCCAGAATTTGATGTTGGCGATGCGCTGGCGGAACTTAAGAAGCTGGATGATCAAGGTGGTTTGCTCTCCCGCGATATCGTCGCGGTGGACCTGCGTTTGCAGGATCGCGTTGTGGTGCGTCTTTCGGATGACGCCGCCATTCGCCGCAAAACCACCATCGAGCAACGGGGTACGCCCTCCAACTCCGGGAGGGACACATGAGCTCGAATAAGAACGTGATTTTTCTGCCGCGGATGCGGCCTTTGCCGAGCCGCAGATCTGTTGTGGTTTCTGTGCTGGACGTCGGCTCCACGAAAGTGTGCTGTATTATCGCGAAATTGGTGCCTGGCGACGAGGAAGACCTGATGCCGGGCCGTTCGCATGGCATTGAAGTGCTGGGATACGGGTATCAGGCGTCTGCAGGCATGAAGTCCGGCGTTGTTGTGGACATGGATCAGGCTGAGCAGGCGATCCGCCGCGCTGTTGATCAGGCCGAGCGTATGGCCGGTGTGATGGTGGAAACGCTGCTGGTGACTGTCAGCTGTGGCCGTCTGCAGAGCGAGATCTTCTCCGCCACTGTGCCGCTTGGAACTGAAGGTGTGACTGAGGCCGATATTCAGCGTGTGCTGGCGGCGGGTTCTACCCATACGGCGACCGAGGGACGGGCGGTGATGCATGCGCTACCGATCTCCTACGGGCTGGATGGCAACCGCGGCATTCGTGATCCGCGCGGCATGATGGGCCGCAAGCTGGGCGTGGACATGCAGGTGGTTTCTGCAGAAGTACCGCCAGTGCGTAATCTGGAGCTTTGTATTGAGCGTGGACACCTGCAAGTGGAGTCACTGGTTGCGACGCCTTACGCAGCAGGCCTTTCCACGCTGGTAGAAGACGAGATTGAGCTGGGTGTTGCCTGTATTGATATGGGCGGTGGCACAACCACGCTTTCGATTTTTGTTGATGGTCAGATGGTGCATCTGGATGCGCTGGCTGTTGGCGGTAATCACGTCACCATGGACGTGGCGCGCGCGCTCTCCACTCGGATGGAAGCTGCTGAGCGTTTGAAAGTTTTACATGGGTCTGCGCTGCCAAGTGTGGTGGATGACCGTGATTTTATTCAGGTGCCGCCCGTGGATACGGATGGCGATCTGCCAACGCAGATCCCCCGGGCGATGCTGACGCGGGTTATTCGCCCGCGCGTTGAAGAGATATTGGAGATGGTGCGAGACCGGATTGTCGCTTCTGGTTTTGCAGGCCGAGTGGGTAAACGTGTTGTGCTGACAGGCGGGGGCAGTCAGTTGACTGGCCTTTCTGAAACGGCACGACGCATTCTTGGGCGCAGTGTGCGTCTGGGGCGTCCGCTGGGTATCTCCGGTTTGCCAGAGGAAGCCAAGGGTCCGGCGTTCTCGGCAGCTGTGGGCCTGCTGATTTATCCGCAGGTAGCACAGATTGAGCAATTCGAACCCCGGCACCAACGCCGTGGCCTTAAGGGTCGCGGGAGCTATCTGGCTCGGGTTGGTCAGTGGATTAGAGAAAGTTTCTAGTGGGGATCGCATAACCCCCACTATCACGAGTTTCGCCAGATGCGGCGGACGCACGAGAGGAAGAACGACATGCCCGACTTCGGGCATGTTATTAGGGTCGCGAGGTTAATATGACAATCAACCTGAAAATGCCTGATATTCAGGAATTGAAGCCCAGGATCACCGTATTCGGTGTTGGTGGCGGTGGCGGAAACGCCGTAAATAACATGGTAACGAGCGGTCTTCAGGGCTGTGACTTTGTTGTTGCTAATACAGATGCACAAGCATTGGCTCTTTGCCAGGCTGAGCGTGTTATCCAGATGGGCGTTGCTGTTACGGAAGGCTTGGGCGCTGGTTCCCAGCCTGAAGTTGGTGCAGCTGCTGCAGAAGAAGTTATTGACGAGATCAACGATCACCTGTCCGGCTCGCATATGGTGTTTATCACCGCGGGTATGGGTGGTGGCACCGGTACCGGTGCTGCGCCAGTTGTTGCTCGAGCTGCGCGTGAACAAGGTATACTGACCGTCGGTGTGGTTACCAAACCCTTCCAGTTTGAAGGGTCCAGACGTATGCGTGTTGCCGAAGCCGGCATCGAAGAGTTACAGCGTAATGTTGATACTCTCATTGTTATTCCAAACCAGAACCTGTTCCGCATTGCGAATGCACAGACCACCTTTGCTGACGCCTTCTCCATGGCTGACCAGGTGCTGTATTCCGGCGTTGCGAACGTCACTGACCTGATGGTCAAAGAAGGTCTCATCAACCTCGATTTTGCTGATGTACGCTCCATAATGCGTGGCATGGGTAAAGCGATGATGGGTACCGGTGAAGCATCCGGCGAACAGCGTGCCATCCAGGCTGCTGAAGCTGCGATTGCGAACCCGCTGCTTGACGAGACTTCCATGAAGGGCGCGCGCGGTCTGCTTATCTCCATCACTGGTGGTAACGACCTGACGCTGTTTGAAGTTGATGAAGCTGCAACTCGTATCCGCGAGGAAGTAGATCCAGAAGCGAACATCATTCTTGGTGCGACCTTCGATGAATCTCTGGACGGTATTATCCGCGTTTCTGTTGTTGCCACCGGCATCGACAAAGAGCTGCGTGAAGATATCTCTCCTGCAGAGGTTCGTATGGCTGAACTCACAGAGCGTCTGCAGAGCGCTACTACGCCTACGCCCAGTCCAGCGGTAGCTGCGCCGGTAGAAGTAGCTCCTGCACCCACCCCAGTTCGTGCGATGCGCGCGATGGGCTCCGCAGCAGCCGAAACACTTATGCACTCTGAGCCGGTTGCTGTTGCAACTGACCCGGAAGTGGAAATTTCTCCTTATCAGTCTCGTCGTTATGAGCCTGTGCAGGAATATGATGCACTTGAGGAACCAACGCAGGCTTTTGATGAGCCTACCAATATTCCTGAGCCATTTATTCCACCTGTTGCACAAAAGGTAGAGCCTCAGACACGTATGCCACGTGTTGAAGACTTTCCGCCAATTGCACAGCGTGAAATTCGTGCGCGCACGGATGCTCCTGCTGCAGCGCCTGCACCACAGCCGGCATCTGCAACTCCTCAGCCAGCTCCAGCCACTATGGCCCAGCAGGTTGAAGAGCATGATGAGCATCACATGGAAGAAGAGCGTCGCCCAATGGGTCTTCTGCGCCGTCTGACTGGTGGTCTTGGCCGCCGTGAAGATGAGCACATGGAGCACCATGAGCCAGTACAGGCAGATGCGTTTGCTGAGGCTCCACGCCAGCCAGCAGCGCCTCGTCCAACCGAGCCTCAGAATCACGGTGCAGCCGGGACTCTGGACGCTGGTGGACGCCCTGCGCCTGCACGCTCACAAATGATCGAAGATGATCAGTTGGAAATCCCGGCGTTCCTGCGCCGCCAAGCCACCTGATTATCAACAGAACTCGCGCCTCTCGAGCAGCAATCCGGATTTTTCCGGGTTGCTGCTTTGCGTTTTTAAATGGAATTGTCGGTAAATGTACCTAAAATTTTCAGGACGTTACAAACCGTAATAAAGCTTTATTTTATTTGGTAAGCTCCAAGAGCTATGTTCCAGCCAACCCGCAGAGGGTATTCGAAAGTAGTGGCTCGTGAGGTTCAGTATGTACCTGGAGCGGAATGATAAAGGCTGGAACAATATGGGAATGCGTGTCGAAAAACAGACAACGCTTGCGGACAGTGTAACCTTGAATGGTATTGGGGTTCACTCTGGCGGTCCAGCTTCCATTACACTTCACCCAGCAGACGCGAACTCCGGCATTGTTTTCCATCGTAGCACCAAGGGTGGCTACGTGCAGACGGAAGCAAACTGGAAGGAAGTCACTGCAACATCTTTGTGCACCGTACTTGGTGATCCTCATGACAGCGGCATCTCTACCGTTGAGCACCTGATGGCTGCTCTGCGCGGTATGGGCGTTGACAATGTGACCGCTTACATTGATGGACCTGAGATGCCAATCATGGATGGTAGCTCCGAAGCATTCGTTGAAGCTATCGACCGCGTTGGCCTGAAAACGCTCGGCACAAAGCGTCGCTTTATCCGCATCAAAGAAAAAGTTCGCTACGTTTCTGGTGATCAGTGGTGTGAACTCAACCCGTTTGACGGCACCCGTTTTGACATCACCATCGATTTCGATCACGAAAAAATTGGTTGTCAGCAGCTCAAGTTTGACCTGACACCTGATTACTTCCGTGATGAGATTTCCCGTGCCCGTACCTTTGGTAGCGTGCAGGATGTTGAGAAACTCTGGAAGCTTGGCTTTGCCATGGGCTCTTCCCTAGAGAACTCCGTCGCTCTTGACGGTGATCGCGTTCTGAACCCTGAAGGAACCCGTTGGGCAAACGAATTCGTACGTCACAAAAGCCTTGATGCGATCGGTGATCTTGCTCTTGCTGGTCTGCCTATTTTGGGCGAGTACCGCTCTTACAAAGGCGGTCACCGTATGAATCACTGCATCCTTGTGGAGCTTTTCAAGAACCCGGATGCTTTTGAAATTGTCGAAGCTGATGTTGCTCTGGTAGATCGTCATGCACGCGAAAAAGGTCATGCCGAGTTGATTGGCGGACTGCAGGCTGCAGCATTTGGCCCTAACGTCTCCTGAGGCTAAAATAGTTATTCAACGGTTTTTGCCTCTATTCCGACATAAATTCGAGGCAAATGCTGTGGTACTACGTGACGTTATCCAAACATTGAGATAGAAGCGTGAACTGGGAGGGATTTTACCCGAATCCCAACACGATAGGAGTCGGAAACATTGCTGCGTTCAGATGCTGCCGGGACTGCTTTGGGGGCTAATCGCCTCAAAAGAGCGATTAGATATACCTCTTTGGCGATGGCACTCGTTATTGCGGGCTGTGCAACCAAGGATGATGTTGATGATCTTGCGCTGGATGAAACTCCTGCGGAAGTAATGTTCAATGAGGCTTTGGCTCTTCGTGCATCTGGCGACGTGCAAGCGTCTGCGAAAAAGTTCTACGAGCTTGACCGCATCTATCCTTACTCCGAATTCGCGCGTAAATCGCTGATCAACATTGCTTACCTGAACTTCAAAATGGGTAAGTATCCTGAAGCGATTTCCGCTGCTGAGCGCTTTACCTCGCTTTATCCTGGTAACGATGATTCCGCCTACGCGCTCTTCATTATTGGTGAGTCCTACTTCCGTCAGATCCCAGATGTGGGTCGTGATCAGGCTGTGACCGCCAAAGCATTGGATGCAATGCGTGAAGTTGTTCAGCGTTACCCAGATTCTGAATACACCAAGCAGGCTCGTCAGCGTATCCGCGCGACGGAAGACCAGCTGGCTGGTAAGGAAATGGAAGTTGGCCGCTACTATCTGGCGCGCCGTAACTACCTTGCCTCTATCAACCGCTTCAAGACTGTGGTGAGCAATTATCAGACCACCCGTCACGTTGAAGAAGCGCTCTATCGTCTGACCGAAAGCTATTATGCACTTGGTGTGACGAACGAAGCACAGACAGCTGCAGCGGTGCTGGGACACAACTTCCCGCAGAGCCAGTGGTACAAAGATGCGTTTTCTCTTTTGAAAAAGGGCGGTCTGGAGCCACATGAGAACAAAGGCAGCTGGCTTAGCAGGGCATTTGGGGATATGAAACTCCTTTAAGCCTTTCAAGGAATCGGAGTTTCCTAGACTACCATGCTGGCATCGCTTTCTATTCGGGATATCGTTCTCATTGATAAGCTGGATTTGCATTTCAGCGACGGCATGAGTGTTTTGACGGGTGAAACCGGTGCAGGTAAGTCTATTCTTCTCGACAGTTTAAGCCTCGCCCTTGGTGGGCGGGGAGACGCCGGACTGGTTCGGCATGGTCAGGACCGCGGTCAGGTGAGCGCGGTTTTCGACGTTCCAATGGCGCATCCTCTGCGCACCCTTCTTCAGGAAAATGAACTAGAGCACGACAGCGATATCATCTTGCGCCGCGTGCAGGCGTCTGATGGACGCACCCGTGCGTTTGTGAACGACTCGCCAGTGAGTGCTGGTTTGCTGCGGCAGATCGGAGAGTTGCTGGTTGAGGTTCATGGGCAGCATGATGACCGTGCACTGATTGATCCTGAGAGCCATCGCCAGCTGCTGGACAGCTTTGGCGGGCTGGAAGGTGATGCTGCGAAGGTGGGGCAGAGCGCAAAAGCGGTTCGTAGTGCTGAGAAGGCTCTGAAGGATCATGTTGCTCGCATTGAGGAAGCCCGTCGTGAGGCGGATTATCTGCGCTCCAGTGCTGATGAGCTGAGTGCGCTTGACCCTCGTGATGGGGAAGAGAATGAGCTTGCTCTGCGTCGTCAGGATATGATGCAGGTGGAGAAGATCGCAGGCGATCTGCGCGAGGGCTATGAAGCACTTGACGGACCAGCCTCTCCAATTCCTGAGCTTTCCAGTTTGTTGCGCCGTCTTGAGCGCAAAGTTGATCTGGCGCCCAACTATCTGACAAGTGTGGTTGAAGCCATCGGCGGGTCTTTGGACCAGCTGGAGGAAGCGCGCGGTGGTTTGGAGCAGGCGCTGCGCGATACTGATTTTGACCCGCAAGAGCTGGAGCAGACGGAAGAACGTCTGTTCGCATTGCGGGCTGCGGCTCGCAAGTATTCTGTACAGCCGGATGATCTTGCTAAACTGCGGGCCCAGATGGAAGGTGACCTTTCTGATCTGGATGCAGGTGAAGAGAAATTGCAGGCGCTGGAAAGCGCTGTAGAGGTTGCCAAGCAAACCTATGACAAGCTGGCGGCGGCGCTGTCAAAGAAGCGTCAGAAAGCTGCTAAAGGCCTTGAGGCTGCGGTTCATGCTGAGCTTCCGGCACTAAAGCTGGAACGGGCGCGGTTTATCATCAATATCGAGAGTGATGTTGAACAGCGCGGGCCGTCCGGTATCGACACTGTCGAGTTCTGGGCGCAGACCAATCCGGGTACTCGTCCGGGGCCTATGTTCAAGGTTGCTTCGGGTGGTGAACTCTCCCGCTTCCTGTTGGCGCTGAAGGTGTCGCTGGCAGATAAGGGCTCGTCTCCGACACTGGTGTTTGATGAGATCGACACGGGTGTTGGCGGTGCCGTGGCTGAAGCGATTGGCGTGCGTCTTGCCCGCCTTGCGAACAGTGTTCAGGTGCTGACGGTGACGCATGCGCCGCAAGTGGCCGCGCGTGCCAATGGTCACTTCCTGATCCGCAAGGATGAGGTGGAGAAGGACCGTGTGGCGACCCGCGTGACTGAGATCGCCGAGGGCGACCGACACGAAGAGATCGCCCGTATGCTCGCCGGTTCCACCATCACCGAAGAAGCCCGTGCCGCAGCCAAGCGTCTAATGGGCCAAGAAGAGCTGATTTAAGCTTCCTACTTTGATCGGAGTTCCTGCAACACATAAGGGTAAATTTGATCCTCTCCTATGGTAAGTTATTGACTTACTTATAGCCTAAGTTACCCGGAATCGCGTCTCCGACGATACACCGGTAGATTGTCACAAAGAAATTGCCCATATGTTGGCTCATTCCATCATATCGAAAAAGCTGACCCCTCCCGCAAAATCGCTGATGCCCAAGAATTGCTGGTGAAAGACACTTTGTCTCTGATCACTCGTACTCCGACTCCATATAGATGGTGAAGCGGAGGGCGAGGATGATGGCGAGGGTTTGGGTGGCGGAGATGCCGAGCATGATGGCGATCTGGTACTGGACTGCCTCGATCGGGTTGAAGCCGCCGAGAATCTGACCGGTCATCATTCCCGGAAGAGAGACCAGTCCCAGTGTTGCCATGCTGGCGATAACGGGGGAGGCGGCTGCGCGCAGGGAGGATTTGACGAGTGTTCGCCGGGCTTCCAGTTTGGTCGCTCCCATGGTGGTGAGCAGCTCGATGTGTTCCTTATCTTCCGGCGTTCTCAGGTTGAACCGGCGCAGTGCGATGACCAGTGAACCCAGAGCGTTGCCGAGCAGCATGCCGGCGATTGGAATGGTGACTTGCGCGGAGTACCACGGCACAGGACGGCTGAGGATTACGATGAACATCAGCAGCACTGGCAGCATGGCAATGAGTATAGCTGCCGTGAGCGGGGCTGTTGATTTGAGGCGGGGCATTTGTGCGCGGCCAGCCGAGGTGATTGCAGCAATTGTTGCCATGGCAACCAGCCAGAGCAGGTTAAGGGCCAGATTGTCCAGATCGAAGACGGTTTGCAGATAGAACCCGATAACCAGCAGCTGAATGCTCATGCGGGCAATGGATATTGCCAGATCCCGTGAAAGGTCCCTCAGACCCATGGTCCACAGCAGGGACAGTGGGATGATTGCTATGAGATAAAAGAGAGCCAGATCACTCCATGCGACATTTGAGGTCATTGCACGCGCTCCTGTGAGCCTGGCTGTGCTGGTTCTGGCAGTTCAATTACCTGATCAATCTTGCTTTGAAGGTGGGCGTCGTGGGTGACAGCCAGCAGTGTCCCAGTGGTTTCCATTAGCAGGTCGCCACAGGCGAGGGCGTGGGCTTTGTCGAGGGCGGCTGTAGGTTCGTCTGCAATCCATAACGGGCGCTGGAGGAGAAGTGCACGGGCGAGTGCGAGGCGTTGACGTTCCCCGCCAGAAAGGCTGCTTGTCGCCTGATCGAGTGCTGCGTTGGGTAGACCTGCTACTGTGAGAGCTTCCAGCATTTGAACATCTGATGGCCTGCGTTTGTGGTTGGCTTGCAGCTCAAACGGGGCCAGCAGGGCATCGCGAATATGATCTGCCAAAGGGCTGACGCGTTGAGGCAGCCAGTTGAGCTGTTTGTGAAGCTGCGTTCGTCCGCCTGCTGTGTAAGAGACGCCATTGAAGAGCAGCTCGCCTGCCTCCGGTTTATCCAGCCCTGCGAGAATGCGAAGGAGAACTGTTTTGCCACGACCGGAAGGAGCGCTGAGGCACAGTTTATCGCCTTCATACAGCTTGAACGAATAGGCGTAAAAGAGCTGACGCCCTTGCTTGGTGACTGAGATATTTCGGGCCTCGATAAGAGGCACACGCTTTGCGTCCTGAGGGGCGGCCATTGGAACTCCTGATTGCAGGAGGGAGAGTTCCCTAGTTACTGCTGAAAATCAAGGAGGGAGTGGTGGCCATGGTGTTTTGGGAGTGGACCTTTTTTGGGTGAGCCAAGGCCGTGCTCTAACTAGGCGCAAGGGACAGGTTTTGCGAGCATAACCCTTCTTCAGATTTTCCTATAAAGAATTTGGTGGCATACCTTCTCTTGTGAACACTGTTTCATTTCCCTAAAAGAATCTTAAATTACGTAGCGTATTCAAATAATTAACTTGGTATCTTCTAAACTCTCCGGCAACCAAGACTTTATACTTGCGCATATTCTCATCCGAAAACCGGAACCACTTACGGGGATATGCATAGATGGAGGCCGGTAGATGTTTATCTCGTTCGCCCGCTTACAGATCTATTTTGTCATCGCGCTGCTGCTGATTGTGGTGGTCTATCCGCTGTATCTGTTTGGATCGGTGATGGGCCTTGATGGATTCGATCTGCGCAGGGTGGGCGGCGACTTCTACCAGTTCCTGCTTGCCTCTCGCATGGCTGTGGCGGGGCAAGCTGCGCAGCTTTATGACTTTGGCTGGTTTTATGATGAAGTACAGCGCAATGTGGCTGGTGGCTCCGGCTTTTACGCGTGGGTGCATCCGCCAAGTCTGTTGGTCTTTCTGGTTCCGTTGTCTGGACTTACCTACCTACAAGCTTATAGCCTTTGGATGGGGATGGGAGCTTTGCTCTCGTTTTCTGTCGCCTTTAGCCGTAAAGCGCCCATTCGTGCGTTCACCTTTTTCATTTTTGCTCCTGCAACACTGGTGAACCTGTTTTACGGCCAGTTTGGCATGTTGGCGGGCGGGTTCCTTTATGGCGGGTTGCGTCTGCTGGACCGGCATCCGGCATGGGCGGGTGTGTTGCTTGGGTGTGTTTCCATCAAACCTGAGCTGTTTATGCTGATCCCGATTATACTGATTGCCCATCGCAGCATCATCGCGCTGTGCGCCTGTGTTGCGACTGTGGCGTTCCTTGTTGATGCCTCTGCTGTGTTCTTTGGGTCCGGTCTTTGGTGGATCTATCTGGACACGGTTCCGTCCTTGCTGGCAACTGTCATGGACCAAGGTGAGGGCAGCTTCCTTTATCTGATCCCGTCTGCATTTGGTGCCATGCGGGCGCTCGGGTTTTCTGCAACGGCTGGATATCTGGTGCAATTGCCCTTTACGGTTTTGGCGTTCGTGGTGGTGTTCTGGCTGTTTATGCGTGAGCGTGAACCGATTGCCCGTAATCTTGCTGTGACGCTGTGTGTTTTGCTGGCAACGCCTTTCCTGTTCCTCTGGGACTATGCAGTGCTTTCTCCAGCGCTCTACCTTTATGCGACGCGTACTGGTCTGTTTGATGATGATGCAAATTCTCCGTTTGTGGCGCCGCTCCTTTTGTTTGCGGTTTATCTTTTGCCGATCGTTAATATTGGGCTGGCGGCTCACGGCTTCCCGGTGGGGCCAATCTTCACTGCGCTGGCGTTGGCTGCGGTGCTGATGCGGATGATCGGTATTGATGAGATGCAAACAAGTGTAGGGGATGACCCAGAGGAGGGGGATAACTCCATTTCTGATGAGCCTGGAAAGGATGAAGGGCTTGGGACAACCTGAGCCTGGGCCTCCCGTTACATAGGAACGCAGGTTTCACGTAAAAAACGCAAATCAACGCAAAATCACACAAAGCAACGCAAACTGCGTAAAGTCGTGGGCCAACTTTTCTTGGGCTCAGGGTAATTCCTGTCTAAATCTTGGCTGTTCCGGGTGGTGTGTTATTCCCGGTGGCGATAAGACTAATCCCCAGTTGATGATTAAACAGGTGAGTAGACCGGTGAGCCTTGCTGATACCTCTCAAAAAGAAATTGAAGCCCTGAACGCGGAGGAAGCTGCGCTGGAGCTGGAGCGGCTGGCGGGGCTGATAGCTGAGTATGATGCAGCCTATCACACCAAAGATGCACCGATTGTTGATGACGCAACCTATGATGCGCTGCGCCGCCGGAACGAGGCTTTGGAAGCTGCTCACCCGGACCTGGTGCGCGCTGACAGCCCGAGCAACCGGGTTGGTGGTGCAGTTGCTGACGGGTTTGGCAAGGTTACTCATGCCGTGCCGATGCTTTCTCTGGACAATGCGTTTTCTGATGAGGATGTGCAGGACTTCATTGGCAAGGTGCGTCGTTTCTTAAAGTACGATCCGCTGATGGGTGCCCTCGCGGTGACGGCTGAGCCTAAGATTGATGGCCTTTCCCTTTCTTTGCGCTATGAGAGCGGCAAACTGGTTTATGCCGCGACCCGTGGTGATGGCACCACTGGTGAGAATGTGACAGCTAATGCGCTGACCATTAAGGATATTCCGCAGGTGTTGCCTGCGGGTGTGCCGGATGTGGTTGAAGTGCGCGGCGAAGTTTACATGAGTCATGCGGACTTTGCGGCACTGAATACGCGTATGGAAGCCAATGGCGGCAAGGTGTTTGCAAACCCGCGCAATGCGGCGGCAGGGTCTTTGCGACAGCTGAATTCCGAGATCACCAAGACACGTCCACTTAAGTTCTTCGCCTATGCCTGGGGGGATATGAGTGAGGTTCCTGCTGATACGCAGATGGGCATGGTGGAACTGTTCGGACTGTGGGGCTTTCAGATCAACCCGCTGATGAAGCGCTGTGAGAGCGCTGAGGAACTCCTGAAAGTCTATCATGGGATCGAGGAGGATCGCTCCGGTCTTGGTTATGATATTGACGGCGTGGTTTACAAGGTGGACCGGCTGGATCTGCAGGGCCGTCTTGGCTTTGTATCGCGCTCACCGCGTTGGGCGATTGCTCATAAATTTCCGGCAGAACGTGCGTTTACAACGCTCAATGCCATTGAAATTCAAGTGGGACGAACGGGTGCACTGGCTCCGGTTGCAAAGCTGGAACCTGTTACGGTTGGCGGTGTTGTGGTCTCTAATGCCTCTCTTCACAATGAAGATTACATCAAAGGCATTGGTCAGGATGGTGAACCCATCCGAGATGGCAAGGACATCCGTGTTGGTGATACGGTGATTATCCAGCGTGCCGGTGACGTTATCCCACAAATCGTGGACGTGGACTTGAGTAAACGGGCTGAGGATTCTGTTCCATTCGAGTATCCCGTGAACTGTCCGGCCTGTGGTTCTCATGCTGTTCGCGAAGTCAATCCGAACTCTGGCAAGGTTGATGCTATTCGCCGTTGTACAGGTGGATTGATTTGTCCAGCGCAAGCGATTGAGAAGCTTAAGCATTTCGTTTCCCGTAATGCCTTCGATATTGAAGGACTGGGCGAGAAGCAGGTGGAAGCGTTCTACGAATATGACATGGATAAAGGTGGGATCCGCACTCCAGCGGATATCTTCACGTTAGCGGAACGGGATAAGGGGTCTCTCAATAAACTGCGGTCTCGTGAGGGGTTTGGTGCTGTTTCTGCGCGCAAGCTGTTTGAAGCTATTGATAGCAAACGGCAAATTGAACTGAACCGTTTGATTTTCGGGCTTGGTATTCGCCATGTTGGTGAAGGAAATGCCAAGCTGCTGGCTCGGGCTTACTCCTCCTGGAGTGCTTTTTCTGATGCCATGATTGCAGCAACTGATGCAACTTCAGAAGCTTACCGTGAACTCAATGACATTGACGGAGTTGGCGGCACAGTTGCCAATGCTCTGGTCGAGTTCTTTGCAGAGGAACATAACCGCGACGCGCTTACTGCGCTGATTGACCAGATCACCCCGCTTGATGTGGTTGTTGTTGATAGCTCTGACAGCCTTGTTGCTGGAAAAACACTCGTGTTTACAGGTAGTTTGGAACGCATGAGTCGTGATGAGGCGAAGGCTCGTGCGGAAAGTCTGGGTGCGAAAGTATCTGGTTCTGTTTCCAAGAAAACTGATCTGGTGATCGCGGGTCCGAAGGCTGGGTCTAAGCTCACCAAAGCACAGAGCCTTGGTGTTCAGGTTATCTCAGAGGATGACTGGTTCGTGCTGGTTGGCGATCAATAATTAAAAAGCGAGGGAGCTGTTTGGCTCCTCTCGCTGCATTCGCAGGTTTGCGGCAAAACCTACTTCTGCGCCAATGTTGCTCTTAGGCGGACAGATGCTTCGGCGCGTCCGCCGATATAGAGCATCATGTTTTTGCCGTCTGTCTGAACGCTCATTGGGATGGTTTTTTCAACCTGCTTTTTCAGCGGGTCGTAGTCTGCTTCAGCTTTTTCAAGTGCTTTCAGAGCACTGTCGTATTCCTGGATCTTCTTTTTGACTGCAGGTTGGAGCTTGAGCAGCTTTTTGAGCTCTTTCGCCGTATCGCGATAGTTGGGATCAGTTTTAGGGTCTTTTTCCTGCTGCTTCAGCTGGCTTTCGAGCACTTTGAGCATTTTGTGTTTTGTCGAGATATCCTCTTCCAGTGACTTGGAGGCCTGAACAAAGCGGAAGGTTCTTGCTTTCTCTTTTTCAAGTGCGGCAATGTTCGTTCTGGCTTTCTTCATATCCGGCGCGTCTTCGACATGATTGTCGTAGGTCAGCCGGATGGCTGCCTTGCCCTGGAAAATGAGTTTGTCGAAGCTTGCAGTGTCCGTCGCGTGGATGTTCATCCGACGTCTGATTTCAGCCCAGATGCTTGTGCGGTTTTTATAGAAGTCATCGTAGTTTTTATATCTGCAAATGACCTTCGGCATATCTCAAACTCCATTCCAGTTGCGGTCAGATGTTCTCCAAAAGCAACATCCGTGACTAAGAGAGTGGGCAGGAAATCTTAGCAAGATCTCTCGGGAGACAGCGATAATTGAGCCAAATTTGAAGATGTGATCGTTGGGGTGGCTGAATTTGACAGGAAAACACCAGTGAGGCCGGAGCGCACCACTGGTGTTTTCTGAGATGTTTGAATGAGTTGTTTAGCCGATTTGCTTGCGGATCTCTGCCAGCATCGCCAGATGGGTATGGATGAAAGCGACCAGAATGGTTGCTGTTGCCACATCCACGTTCACAGGCTTTTTACCGGATTCCGGTGATTGAATCTTCAGCAAGTCCTCATGACCAGTGATTTCAGCTGAGATGTACAGACGGTCAAAGTCCTCACCGTTTTCGGCCTCCAGCTTCTTGTAGATGTTTTCCAGAGCAGCGGGACGCGGGGGAGGCATGGCGCCTGTGGATTCAATCACTTTTGAGACCGCAGTTTGTTCTTCGCTTTCCAGCTCTGCAAACTGGCGCACCAATGGATTGCTGGCCTTCATTGTCGCCATTTCACTGATGGCAAGTGAGAAGGGGCTGATTGTCAGCGTCTTGTTGGTGTAATCGGTGGAGCCGTGGTGGTTGGCCTGGGCGGAGGAAACCAGAGCAGGTGCTGCCAGTAAAGAACCGGAGATGCCAATGACGGCGTTCCGACGTGTCATGTGTAACTTACCAGTATTCATAGTTTTTCTTTCAGGTTGTTACAGTGTTGTTTGTCTTTCGGAAGTGAAGATATTCCCATTGCTAAGCTGAGTTATTCTCGTTGGCAAGTATACGCATACTTCCTCTTTAAAACACTAAAGGGCCTCCCGGATTTCAAGTAACTCAGAACAAGCTTGATAAAACATCACAGAGCAAAACTGGCGTGAGGCAAGAGTTACTGAGTGAAGATGCCTTGCCTTACAAAACGATGTGTATCTCTTTGCTGATGCCTCGCTTCTTCAATGTTGTTGCTATATTGTTCCTCGTTAAGTATTGGAGATTCTCCCTCTGATTTGAGAGGGGTATGCGTTCAAAGGATCTAACGAGCTCAATGGCAAACTCTTCTGGCCCACTTCATCGCGGAATACCTGCTCACCCTGCTGATCCTCTGGCTGCACCACAGCCCAAGGCAGGTGGTATCGCAGCGAGGGCCATGGCTGCACGGCAAACCAACGCCCCAGCCTACATGGAAGGATTGAATGCAGAACAACGACTTGCTGTTGAAACGATCAACGGACCAGTGCTCGTTCTTGCAGGTGCTGGCACTGGTAAGACACGTGTTCTGACAACGCGTATTGCGCATATTCTGGCAACGGGTCATGCCACTCCGGGGCAGATCCTTTCTGTGACCTTCACCAACAAAGCTGCCCGCGAGATGAAGACGCGCATTGGCGCTTACATTGGCGATGGTGTTGAAGGCATGGCGTGGCTCGGCACGTTCCACGCGATCTGCGTGAAGATTTTGCGCCGCCATGCTGAGCTTGTTGGATTGAAGTCCTCGTTCTCCATTCTGGATACGGACGATCAGGTTCGTTTGATCAAGCAGATCATTCAGGCGGAAGGTCTGGATGAAAAGCGTTGGACTGCAAAGACATTTGCCGGGCTGCTGGACAGCTGGAAGAACCGGGGGCTTACACCCTCACAGATTTCAGCTGGTGACGCACAGGCCTTTGCTAATGGCTTGGGGCGCAAGCTTTATGAGACCTATCAGGAACGGCTTAAGATCCTGAATGCCTGTGATTTTGGTGATTTGCTGCTGCATTGTATTACGATCTTCAAAGAGCATGATGATGTTTTGAAGAGCTTCCAGCATCGCTTCCGTTACATGCTGGTGGATGAGTATCAGGATACCAACATCGCGCAGTACATGTGGTTGCGTCTGCTGGCGCAGGGCAATCCGAACGTGGCCTGTGTTGGCGATGATGACCAGTCCATTTATGGCTGGCGTGGTGCTGAGGTTGATAACATCCTGAGATTTGAGCAGGATTTCCCGGGTGCCGTTGTCGTTCGGCTTGAACGGAACTATCGCTCGACCAGCCACATCCTGTCCGCGGCTTCTCACCTGATCGCGCATAATCAGGGCCGTCTTGGTAAAACTCTTTTCACTGACCAGATGGGATCTGAGGAAGAAGAGAAGGTACAAGTCACCTCGGCCTGGGATTCTCAAGAGGAAGCCCGTTCTGTTGGTGATGAGATTGAAGCCCTTCAAAACCATGGGCATTCCCTTAATGAAATGGCCATTTTGGTGCGTGCGTCCTTCCAGATGCGTGAGTTTGAAGATCGGTTCGTCACGCTTGGTTTGAACTACCGCGTTATTGGTGGCCCGCGCTTTTATGAGCGCATGGAAATCCGTGATGCGCTCGCCTATTTCCGCTGTGTTATGCAGACGTCAGATGATCTGGCTTTTGAGCGCATCGTGAATACGCCGAAGCGTGGGCTTGGTGAAGCTACGCTGAAAATCGTTCATGCTTATGCACGGGAACGCGCTATTCCGCTGATGATTGCTGCTGAAGAGTTGGTGCAGACCAATGAGCTGCGTCCGAAAGCTCGTGCTGCGCTCGCGGATGTTCTTGGCATGTTGGAGAACTGGCGTAATCAGGTTGAGACCATGAGCCATACGGAACTGGCGGAGATCATTCTTGATGAGAGTGGTTACACCCAGATGTGGCGTCAGGATCGATCTGCTGAAGCGCCGGGACGTTTGGACAACCTGAAAGAACTTATCCGCTCGATGGAAGAGTTTGAGAGCATGGCTGGGTTCCTTGAGCACATCTCGTTGGTGATGGATAAGGACAGCGATGCGGAAGAGGATGCGGTCTCGATTATGACACTCCATTCTGCAAAAGGCCTTGAATTTGATAGTGTTTTCCTTCCCGGTTGGGAAGAGGGTGTGTTCCCGAACCAGCGGGCATTGGATGAAACCGGACAAGCTGGTCTGGAAGAGGAACGGCGCCTTGCCTATGTGGGTCTTACCCGTGGCCGCAAGCGTGTGAAAGTGTGGTTTACCTCTAACCGCCGCATTCATGGCTCGTGGCAGTCCTGCATTCCTTCGCGGTTTCTGGATGAGCTACCTGCAGATAGTGTTGAGGTTGTTGAGGCCTCCAGCTCTTACGGTGGGTATGGTCTGAATAGCGCTGGTGGTGGTTATGGTGCCAGCCGGTTTGACAACAGTGATCCCTTCCAGAGCAAGTACTCTACGCCGGGTTGGCAGCGTGCGCGTAAGGCGCAGGCGTCTGGTCAGCAGTATGGCAAAATGCATGGCGGAAACCAGAGCCGTCGTGCCAAGAAGGCTGGTCCGATGACCATTGAAGGCGAGCTGGTTGCCAAGAGCGTTACTGAGGCAGGAAGCGATTTTGCGATTGGTGAGCGGATCTTCCATATGAAGTTCGGTTATGGATTGATCGGCGATATCGAGGGGAACAAGCTTACCGTCGATTTTGAAAAAGCTGGCCAAAAGAAAGTGCTCGATAGCTTTGTCGAGCGGGCATAAGCTGCAGCTCAAGCGTTAATTACCTTTAGGGTAGATTGTGCTATCTCTCTTCTAAGTTGTGTTGGGAGATAGCAATGAATGAGGTGGTTCTCGCACTTGCGATGATTGGTGTGGCGGGCGTTGGTGCACAATGGCTTGCCTGGCGATGGTCTTTGCCTGCGATCGTTCTTCTGCTTGTTGCTGGCTTTCTCATTGGCCCTGCCACGGGTGTTCTCAGCCCAACTGCGTTGTTCGGTGATTTATTGCGTCCAACTGTTGCGCTTGGGGTTGCCGTTATTCTGTTTGAAGGCGGTCTTTCTCTTAACTTTCAACGTATTGGCGGTGTTGAGAAGGCGGTTTGGCGACTCGTTCTTTTGGGCGCTTTTATCGCGTTTTTGTTGGGCGCATTGAATGCCCACTATATCGCAGAGCTGAGCTGGCCTTCGGCGCTGGTGTTTGCTGCAATTCTGATTGTTACCGGTCCTACTGTCATTATTCCCCTTCTGCGTCAGGCGCGGTTGGAGCGACGGGTGAGTTCATTGCTGCGCTGGGAAGCAATTCTTGCTGATCCACTTGGTGCGCTGCTCGCGGTGTTCATGTTTGAAGGGTATCTGGTTTATCACGGCGACCATGGTTTCTGGGTCCTGGCGATCCGGGCTGTGGCTGGGCTGCTGATTGGCGGTGTTGGTGGCTGGGCGCTGGGGCGTGGATTGATCTGGCTGTTTGTTGGTGGCCGTGTTCCTGAGTTTCTCAAAGTTCCGCTGATTTTTGTGAGTGTGATGGGCGCTTATGCGCTTTCTGATCTGGTGCTGGAGGAATCCGGTTTGCTGACGGTGACGGTTCTTGGACTGGTGCTCGGTAACTCTCGTCTCGCCAGTCTTGAAGAGCTGAAACGGTTTAAGGAAGCCGTCACGATCATTCTGGTGTCTTCGGTATTCATTGTTTTGACGGCTTCAGTTCAGCTTGGCAGTCTTGCGGAGTTTGGGTTGGAGGATTTGGCATTTATTCTGGTGCTGTTGTTTGTGATCCGGCCTATCTCGGTTTGGGTTGGAACCATTGGTGCTCACTTGAGCTGGAAAGAACGTTTGCTGGTTGGGTGGATTGCGCCACGTGGTATTGTGGCCGTTGCGGTTTCCGGCTTGTTTGCAAGGTCGCTTGTTGAACATGGGGCTCCTGATGGAGAGCGGTTGGCGGTTTTGTCGTTTGCCGTTGTGGTTGCGACTGTGTTCGCGCACGGGTTTTCGCTTGGGCCGTTTGCGCGGTGGCTCGGGCTTTCCAGCCATACGGGGCCGGGATTGCTGATTGTTGGGGCGAGCCGGTTTAGCGTAGCGCTTGCGACCAAGCTGAAAATGCTGGATGTTCCGAGCCTTACGGTTGACCGTAACTGGGGTAAGCTGCGGCTTTCGCGCAATGCCGGGCTTACGAACCACTATGGCGAGGTTCTTTCCGAGGAAGTTGAGAACGAGCTTCCGCTTGAGAATTACAGCGTTTTGCTCGCTGTGACTGACAATGATGATTACAACGCGCTGGTGACCACAAACTTTGGACCGCTTATGGGGCGAGGGGAGGTGTATCAGTTTGCCCCCTCAGAAGAGCAAAGCGAGAAGGAAAAGTTTCGCCGTGTTGTGACTCTTGGCGGTCGTCCCTTCCTGACACCAGAACACAGCTATAATGACCTTGAAACGAAGATCCGTGAAGGCTGGTTCATCAAAGCCAGTGAGCTGACAGATACTTATGGCTGGACCGAGTTTCAGGAGGCTTTGCCGGAGACGGCTATTGTGCTGATGTTGATAGACCCGACCAAGAAGCTTCGCCCGCTGAATGGCACCAAGCCTGCGATGCCGATTGCTGGTTCAACAATACTTAGCCTTGTTCCCTGCGAATATGCGGCAGAGCGCGAGAAAACCTCGTGAGTACTGGCTTTTCGGTGCTGCACCTTCTATACGCCTAGGCAAAGGTTTTCACTGAGTTTTGATAGCTCATCGTAACTAAGGGATTTTGCATGGACACGATCCGGGTTCGCATTCCGGCACCTGAGGCTGAAGCAAAAGCACTCTCCGATATTATGGAGGCGCGCTTTGAAGATGACGGGTTCCCAGTTGCCGTCTTTGAAAGCTCCAAGGACGGAAAAACTTGGACCGCAGAAGTGCTGGTTCTGGAATCTACGGTTGATGACGCAATCAATCTGGTTGAAATGCGTTTGTTTGATCAGTTTGAAGGCGGCGTTATTCCAAGCTTTGCTGAAGTTGAGGCGCTGCCTGACATCAATTGGGTTGCTAAATCCCTTGAAGGTTTGAAGCCGGTTCGTGCGGATCGGGTTATCGTTCATGGTGCGCATGATCGTGATGCTGTCGGCCAGTCTGACATTGGTATCGAGATTGAAGCAGCGCAGGCTTTTGGTACCGGTCACCATGGTACGACTGAAGGTTGCCTTTTGGAGCTTCAACGCTTGTTGAAGCGGCACAAATACCACCGTATGCTTGATTTAGGCACCGGAACGGGTGTTCTGGGCATTGCACTTGCTAAGCTGACCAGCTCTGAAGTTCTGGCGACCGATATCGATCCTATTGCGGTGGAAGCTGCGATTGATAATGCGCGTAAGAACAATGTGGGGCCTCACTTCAAAGCCTTCACCGGTGCTGGTGTGGATGACCGCCGCTTTAATGAGTTTGGTCCGTTTGATCTGGTTGTTGCCAATATTCTTGCAAGACCGTTGATGCAGATGTCCGCTAAACTGTGCGCTCACCTTGCGCATAAGTCTACGCTGGTTCTATCCGGCTTGCGGATTGAGCATGGTCCACGGATCATCTCAGCGTATGGACAGCAGGGACTGAAGCTTGTGCATCGCCGCGAGATTGAAGGATGGCTGACGCTGACCTTTGCAAAAGGCAACTGGGACTCATAAGGTCTGACAGACTGCTAAAGCAGTTCGCATTTAAATGGAAACGCATGAACTGCTTTAGCCTTTGTTTTTGCGTATCTTTCTCCGAAAACCGGTTTCCACTTTTCGGAGATACGCTGTAATAATTTTGAACCCTCATTGCTGATGCAGTGAGGGTTTTTTGATGTCTGATTGAAATACAAAAAACCTTTGCTTCCTGATCCGGCAAATTGGGAGGAAATTGCCGGGGAAGCAAAGGTTTTTTTGTGTGCCAAGCAACTGGGAGGAATTTGCTTAGCTTGCTAGATATTGGGAGGAGGTATCCAGCTGTATGAGTGGCATTTCTAGCGCTTTATCAGCAGCTGATGGATGCCGGCCATTTTTGTCGTGCAGATCACTTTGGGAGGAGGTGTGATCCACCGGTTTGCTTTGGGAGGGAAGCGCCCCGTCGACAAGAGGAGTTATCTATTATTTTAGTTTGTAAAAAAAGAGATAGTTTCGCATGACACTTATGCGTTTTTTGCATGTCTCTGTATTGTCATGATCTGAAATTGCATGGAGTACATAGCAGATCTGCGTATAACGCATGGATTGTGTACTTCTGTATCCTCATCGCCTGAATTGAGAGTATAAATTCCTCTTAGGAGCCGTGTTTGTGTGGTTGAGTTGCGTGACGATCGGCATTAGCCTTCCGGCATGTTTCAAAGCTTTGACACAGTAAATGATAAATCTCGTGGGCCGGTTCGGTTGGCCGCTCTGCGAGACGAGCTGGCCTCGCGTGGGCTTGATGGCTTTTTGGTGCCGCGGGCAGATGCTCACCAAGGTGAGTACGTTCCTGATAGCGACTGCCGCCTTGAGTGGCTGACGGGTTTCACCGGCTCTGCTGGTATTGCTGGTGTTCTCAGTGACAAGGCAGCTGTTTTTATTGATGGCCGCTACACCATTCAGGTGCGGGATCAGGTAGACGAAGAGGCGTTTGCCTATCGTCATCTGATTGATGAGCCGCTGACGGGCTGGCTTCGTGAGAACGCGGCAGAAGGCCAGAAGATCGGGTACGATCCGATGTTGCATCCTGTTCGTCAGGTGCGCTCCTTGAAAGCTGCCTGTGAGAAGGCTGGTGCACAGCTGGTTGCTATTGAAAGCAATCCTGTTGATGCCGTTTGGAGTGATCGCCCGGAAGCGCCGCTTGGTGCCGTGAAAATGCACGGGATGCAGTTTGCTGGTGAAAGTGCTGCGGACAAGATCAAGCGTATTGGTGAGTTGATTGCTGGAAAAGAGGCGGATACAGCGCTTCTGACACAGCCAGACTCCATTGCGTGGCTGTTGAACATTCGCGGTAGCGATGTGATGCATACACCGCTGCCACTGTCTTTTGCTTTGGTGCCGACCAACGGCAAGCCATCGCTGTTTATTGATGGGCGCAAGCTTTCCAATGAAGTGCGTGATGAGCTGAGCGCTCTTGCAGATATTGCAGGACCGACAGAACTTGCACCTGCATTGAAAGCATTGGGTACTGAAGGCAAACGGGTGCTCATTGATACCGGTCTTGCGGGTCAGGCTCTTTATGATGCGGTTGCTGACAATGGCGGCCACGTTGTGGAAGGGCAGGAGCCAACTCTGCTGCCGAAGGCTGTTAAAAATCAGGCTGAGATTGAGGGCACAAAAGCTGCGCATCTGCGTGACGGTGTTGCCTATGCTGGTTTCCTTGCATGGTTTGAGAAGACGGCGCCTCTTGGTGGCCTGACTGAGGTTGTTGTTGCTGAAAAGCTTGAGGAGTTCCGCCGTGAGACGGGTGCTTTGAAGGACATTTCCTTCGACACCATTTCAGCGGCAGGCCCTCACGGTGCGATCTGTCACTACCGTGTGAGCAACGACAGCAATTTGCCGATTGAGCTGAACAGTGTGTATCTGATCGATTCTGGTGCGCAGTACGAGGATGGCACAACAGACATCACACGTACGCTTGCTGTTGGAGCTGTGACTGCTGAGCAGTGCAAGCACTTTACGCTTGTTCTGAAGGGCCATATCGCTATTGCGACCGCGCGTTTCCCTGTTGGGACGACTGGGTCTCAGCTGGATACGCTGGCTCGTATCGATCTTTGGAAGCAGGGGCTCGACTTTGACCATGGCACTGGCCATGGTGTCGGCTCTTATCTGGGCGTGCATGAAGGTCCGCAGCGGATCTCCAAAGCTCCAAACAGCATCGCGCTGAAGCCGGGTATGATCCTTTCCAATGAGCCGGGTTATTACCGGGCTGATGAGTACGGCATCCGGATTGAGAACCTCGAGCTGGTGACGCCTGCTGCTGCCATTGAGGGTGGTGATCAGAAGATGCTCGGTTTTGAGCCGCTGACGCTGGCGCCGATTGATCTGCGTATGGTGGATACCAAGCTTCTCTCCGCGTTTGAGCTGAACTGGCTGAATGCTTACCATGCTCGTGTGCGGGAATTGGTTGGGCCACTGCTTGATGGTGAGACCAAAGCTTGGCTGGAAGAGGCAACTCGTCCGGTTTCTTAAACCGCTCCTGCTTCTCTTTGAGATAAAGAAAACCCCGCTTCATGGAGCGGGGTTTTTGTTTAGATGACAGAGAGTGCCAATCTGAGCACGACAACACTGACAACACCGAGTGTCATGGCTGCCAGCATTGGCAAGCGTAGGGCTGCAATCGCGGTGATGGCTGTTGCTGCGGTCTCTGCGATGCCGGTTGCGAAGGCTGTTGGGGCGACGACCGACATGAGGATCGCTGGCGGAACGGCTTGCAAGGCTGCCTCAGTTCTACCTGAGAAAGTGACGAACTTTGTCAGCACCAGCCCTGCTATGCGGGTCAGGTAGGTTCCTGCTGCCATTGCCACAATGGTGAAGAGGACAAGCGGATCAACTGCGAAGACTTCTGACATCATGACTGAAGTGCCTCCGCAGGTTTCCGGAGCCCGTTGGTTTTTTCGTCATACTGGACTGCTGCGGCGATGACGCCTGCGATTGCGCCAGCGATTATGTACCAAGCACCTGGAACGAACTTGTGAGTGAGAACTGCTGCTAAACCGCTTGCTGCGAGGACTACGCCAGTTTTGCGGCCTTGCCAGAAGCCCATGACCAGACAGATGAAGAGGGCGGTGAACGCAAAGTCCAGACCGTAGCGGGATGGATCGCCCATGACTGCGCCTATCAGGCTTCCGACCACTGTTGCGACTTGCCAGGTGATGAACAGGGTCAGGCCAACACCGAGATAGAAGCTGAAAGTGGTGTGATGCTTGATGGCGCGCTGTTCAGACAGAGCCCAGACCTCATCGGCCAATATGAAGAAGCCGAGGTACTTTTGCAGGGGTGTCCAATGGCCGAGTTTGGGGGCAAGGGACGCACTCATAAGCACGTGACGCAGGTTGATCAGGAAAGTAGAGAAGGCAATGGTGAGCCACGGGAGCGGGTCGGCCCATAAATCCAGCGCGAGAAACTGAGAGCCGCCTGCAAATACGAAGGAGCCCATCAGCAGGACTTCCAAAGGAGACATACCCTTTTGTGCTGCGAGCGCGCCAAACAACAGGCCGATGGGTGTCGCGGCGAAAATCAACGGGAAGAATGTTGTTACACCGAGGAAAAATTCATTGGGACCAGCGTTGATCGCTGATTTGTTCTGATTGCTTTTCACAAAACCCTCCTAGAGCCTGTTGCGCTCATTTACATTCACGCCTCACGCTCTAATTTCTTTACTTTCAGCGAATTCTTGTCGTTTGATTGAATTCAATTAAACGGAACGCGCTCCAGAGCATGGAGTGCTTTTAAGTCAGAGAGGCCGATGTCGTCTTGAATGAAATTGCGCTTCTGGTATGCCGCTGTGATTAAATGGAAATCACAGATCGCTGGAACGCTGCTGGTGTGGTGCCAACACGGGATTTGAACTGCCGCGTGAGGTGAGCCTGATCTGCAAAGCCGCAGAGTGATGCGGTCTCGCTTGGAGAGGTTCCGCGCACGAGCAAGCGTCTGGCATTTCGTACCCGCACATCCGTCAGGTAGGCGTGCGGTGTTTGTCCTGTCGCTTTCTTGAAGGAGCGGATGAGGTGGTACTTTGAGCGGCCTGAGATGTTCACCAGATCATCCAGATGCACGCTGCCCATGAAGCTTTCTTCCAAATACTCCCGCGCTCGTTTGATTGCGACGGGATCTTTTGAGCCGGTCATGTTGTCAGTGAAGCTGCCGTGTTTTGCGAGCATCTTGGCGAAGATCATATAGAGCGGCTCTTCAGCTTCCAGATCAATGGAGCGGTTCTGTATGGATTTGTGCGCTTCGACGAATTCCTGACAGAGCTCTGGGTCATGGACACAGGCCTCCGGGAAATAAAGTGTTCCGCTTTGTGGCTTGTCCGTCAGGTCTTCGGCGATCTTCTGCAACAGTGAGATGCTGGGGTAGGTCATCCGGTAGGTGTAGCCGTAACCCTCCGGTATGCCGTCATGAAGCTCGAATGGGTTGACGAAGACCAGATCTCCGGGACCAGCGAATATCTGCTGTCCGCGTTGCCAGTAGCACTGACAACCCGAGAGAATACCACCGACAACGAACGTATCGTGAGTGTGAGGTTCGTACACATGGGTTTTGAAACTTGCCGCAAGACATTCTAATCCATCAAAGCGAGGCGCACACCAGAATTGTGCGTTCTCTCCCGAATTGAGCGGAGTTGCTTCTAAGGCAATTTTTTGTGTGACCGGCTTCATAGACCCAATTTATCCAGCGAAGACAAGGATGTCTTGAATGAGATTGCTGTTTTTTACGATTGGGTCAATGGAGATTATCTGGGGTTTGGCTAGCGGTGCTCCTCAACATTCGCCTGAATGAGTGCTGAATTGAAGTAACGCAGAGCCTTCACGTGACTTGCGTAACCAATAACTTCCGCCGGATTCTTTGGGTCAATGACTGGCAAGGTGGACTTACCTGCATCATCGAAGGTCCTGAGCGCTTTTTCGAGCGTATCCAGTGGTGCAAGGAACGGTGCTTCTGACTCTGGGTTGAAGGTAGTATCGGAGTCTGGCCTTGGCGGATCTGCGAAATCTTCAACATGAACGATGCGGACGAGCCATTTGTGGGCGCCGTCTTGCAGCATGACACCGCGCATTTCCAGCTGCCAGTGGAAGTAGGAACGACCATGGATTGCCTGATTGAGGCCCGTTGAGATGGAAACAGCGATCAGCAGAGCAATGGACAACTCGTAACCACCTGTCAGCTCGAATACGATCATGGTGGTTGAAATTGGTGCGCCAAGGACGGCTGAGGCGACCGCTCCCATGCCTAAAATAGCGTAGAGGCCGTGACTGGAAGCCATTTCGGGCAGGTGATTTGCCGCAATCAGACCGAAGGCACCACCAGTCATCGCCCCCAGATACAGCGAGGGTGAGAAGATGCCACCACCGAAGCGCGAGGCGAGTGTGATGGCTGTTGCTACTGTTTTCACGACGAGTAGCGAGAGCATCAATGTGAGCGGCAGTTCTGAGTTGAGCGCTCCATCGGTTGCCTCGTAACCAACGCCAATGATTTCCGGATAGAAGACAGCGATTGAGCCAACCAATGCGCCGCCGATGATCGGGCGGAGCCAGATTGGCATTTTGATGTTTCTGGCAAGCCAGTCTGAGCCGATCAGTGCGAACTGAAAGGAGATGGCAACAATTGCGCAAATGATGCCGAGCAGCACGAAAGCCGGGAATTCCCAATACGTGTTGATTTGGTAGTGGGGCAGAATGAAAGCCACGGCTTCGCCGAAATAGAGGCGAGACACCAGTGTTCCCATGGCTGATGAGAGCACGATTGGAACGAAAGCGGACATTGCGTAGTGGCCGAGGATGACCTCGTGCGCGAATAGTACGCCTGCAATCGGCGCGTTGAAACTTGCGGAGACTGCGCTTGCGACACCTGCAGCGAGCAGGATGCGCATTGTTGAATCCGGGAGTTTCAGCTTGGAGAAGACGGATGTGCCGAGTGTGGCCCCCAGGTGAACCATGGGGCCTTCACGGCCTGCACTGGCGCCGCTGCCAAGTGAGATGACTGTGATGAGTGCGGAGTTGAGGCCAGGCCAAAAGGGCAGGCCGGTTCCTCCATGGGCTCGTGCTTCAATCACGTCTGCTACGCCGCCAGCACGTTGCTTCTTCTGGATAGTTTGCAAAAGGAGGCCCACAATTGCGCCGCCTATGACGGGTGCCAGAACAATCACATACCATGGTTGCGCGTTGGCCGCGCTTATCATGCGTTCGGAGACGGTGCCGAGCGATAACCACTGAACCAGACCGATGCCAATGCGAAACAGGATCGCTGACCCGCCCACAGCAGCTCCGATGATTAGCGCAAGGAGCCATACAAGCGGGAGCCGCGATGACATGAACAAACGTAAGTTAGGTTCGACCCATTTATAGGCTATACGCATTGCGATTTTCAGCGGGTTAGCTTGGTTTGGCATAATAGATTAAGCGATACGACAATGAATGATTGGCACTGTCTTTAACGAGATTCCCCAGCAAACGCTAATCAGGATATGCTCTGATCTTCGGATTTCGGATCATTATTTTCGATAAGCACTGAGAAACACTTAAGGAACCTCAAGAGGCCGCAACGTCAAGGTGGGTTCAGCCTTGCCAAAAGCTCAATTATGCTGGTCATGCAGAATACTATAATTCCAATAAATGCCGAGGCGTGTCTCGAAGTTTCGACTATATGCTTGGAAGTGTGCTTCCGGGGGGAAGTATCTGGAATATAAGGGAGGTCTGCCATGTCTCTGACGGGGATGCAGCTGAATGTTACACGTAATGCCGAGGGGATCGACAAAGCGATTGCGCTCTTGAGTGAGAAGTTTGGCGATCGCTGCCAGACATCCATGAGCTTGCGGGAGCAGCACGGGCATACGACATCATGGCTACCAAACCAACCGCCGGATGCTGTTGTCTTTGCGCAGTCGACCGAGGAAGTCTCTGAAATCGTAAAGCTTTGTGCTGACCTGCATGTGCCGATCATTCCGTTTGGCAGTGGTTCTTCTCTCGAAGGGCATCTGAATGCACCGGGCGGCGGTATCTCGCTGGACCTCTCTCAAATGAATGAGGTTGTTTCAGTTCATGCCGAGGATTTGGACTGTGTGGTTCAGCCGGGTGTGACACGCAAGCAGCTCAATGCTTATTTGCGCGATACTGGCTTGTTTTTCCCGATTGATCCGGGCGCTGATGCCACCATTGGCGGCATGGCGGCGACGCGGGCTTCTGGCACCAATGCAGTGCTGTATGGGACGATGAAGGATATGGTTCTGGCGCTGACAGTTGTCATGCCTGACGGGTCTATTGTGAAGACTGGAAGCCGTGCCAAGAAATCGTCTGCAGGATATGATCTGACGCGTTTGATGGTTGGCTCAGAAGGCACGCTTGGGGTGATCACTGAGATTACGTTGAAGCTGAAGGGCATACCTGAAGCAATTTCAGGTGGAATTGCCTCTTTCGATAGCATTGCGGATTGCTGCAACACGGTTATCGAGGCGGTGCAGTATGGCATTCCCGTTGCCCGTATGGAGCTGTTGGACACACTGACCGTCCAATCCGTCAATGCCTATTCAAAGCTGGATTTGCCAGAATCACCGTTGCTGCTTGTGGAATTCCACGGCTCTGAGGCTGGTGTGAGAGAACAGGCTGAGCGGTTTGGTGAGATTGCGGCTGAAAACTCTTTGAAAAAATTTGAATGGGCGACCGATCCTGAAGAGCGCAATAAGCTTTGGGCCGCGCGGCATGACGCTTATTGGGCTGGCCTTGGACTGGCACCTGAGCGAACCGGATTGTCGACAGATGTCTGTGTGCCTATCTCTCGTCTAGCTGACTGTGTGACGGCTACACACGATGATATCGAGGGAAATGGCCTGATTGGTCCGATAGTTGGCCATGTTGGTGATGGCAACTTTCATGTGCTTGTGCTGACGGACCTGACTGACCCTGAGGACATTGCCAAGTCTGAGGCGTTTGTTGAACGGCTGAACTATCGTGCGATTGAGCTGGGTGGAACCTGTACTGGTGAGCATGGTGTGGGGCAGGGCAAGATGAAGTATCTGCCTAAGGAACATGGTGCAGGGGTGGCTGTGATGGCTGCAATCAAGCGTAGTCTTGACCCGCTGAATATTATGAACCCCGGTAAGATTGTTGCCTTAGATACCGAGTAAAGAAGTGCCATAAATACGCACTTGCTTCGATCCGTTCGGAAACATTGCCTTAAGTCGTTGCTGTCGTCTTGTTCCTGCTGTAATTCACATAGACAAACAAGTGTTTGCATGCAGCTCATAGGCGGACAGCGCGGCAAGGCGTGAGGTTCGAAGTGGGTAAAGGAGCTTAACGTTGAATTCGGTTTACATCACCGTCGGTGGGACTTTGATCTTGGCGCTGGTCATCGCGCTTGTTGGCCCTTTGGTCATCGATTGGTCAGCTTATCGTTCCCTGTTTGAAAGCTATGGTGAGAAAGTTCTGGGGCATCAGGTGACGATCCTCGGTGAGACCGATGTCCAACTGCTGCCTGCTCCCTACGTGAAACTCTCTGACGTTCGTGTTGGTGCTGTCGAAGATCCGTTGATGACGATCAAAGGATTTGAAGGCCGTATTGAATTGCCTTCGCTTTTGCGCGGAGAAGTGCACGTTACTGAGATGAAACTCAACGAGCCGGAGCTTAACCTTTCTCTTGATGAGGATGGCCGTCTTGATGTTTTGCAAACCAACTCCCGCCGTTCCGTTATTTCTGAAATCGACCCGACCTCGCTTATTCTGGAGGGGGTGAGCGTTCAAAATGGGTCTGTCGTGTTGACTGATGCGCGGACTGGTGAAGTGCGCCGCGCAGGCAATGCGAACCTTGAACTTTATGCTGGCGGATTGCAGGGGCCTTTCAAAGCGGAAGGCGCAATGCTTTATGAAGGCGTGCCTTACACGCTGAAAATTGGTAGTGGCCGTGTTGAACGCAATGGTCAGATCCGAGTTAAGACGCAGGTGTCTCCTGCAAATGTTGCGGCTCAATTCTCAACGGATGGTTTCCTGACACACCAAAACGGTGTGGTCTCCTATTACGGAGATGCCGAGGTTCAATCTGTTGTCAGTGAAGGCTCTGATGCGCTGGAATGGGCCGGGAAGAGTAAGTTTAATCTGGACGGTGAGCGGCTGGAACTGACTGAGAGTACTTTGCGTCTTGGCTCAGAAGATCGCCCGATTACCGCTGAAGGTGGCGGTATTTATAGTTTTGGTCCAGAGCCAGAATTTCAGGCTGTTGCTCAGTTTAAACAGGTTGATCTGGACCGGATGATTGGTGGTGGGCCACAGCGTCCGCTGGTTCCAACTGATGCCGTTCTTACGCGACTGGCTGGCGGCTTGCAGTCTCTGCCCCTGCTGGATGTGAAAGGCAATATGGATCTGACCGTGCCTGTTGTAGTGGCGGGTGGTTCTGTTGTTTCCAATCTGAGTGCCTTACTTGAATCGACAGGCACTGGCTGGAAGATTGATGAGCTCTCTGGTGAGTTGCCGGGTCGTAGCCTCTTCAAGACCAGTGGTTACCTGGAGCTGCGTGGCTCTGCTGGCTATCAGGGTGACTGGGAGATTTCTTCTCGTCAGCCACATCAGCTGGGGCATTGGTGGCTGGGAGAGCGGAAGGATGCTTCCAAACGTCTGTCTCCTGTTGCGTTGAGAGGTCGTGTTGAAGCTGGTTCCGGTGCTCTGCGACTGCCTGATTTGCGGATAGATGCTGGAGATGTGCGCAGTGTTGGCTTGATTTCATTTGAGCATCCGCTTGATCGCAGCCCGTTGATCACTGTTGATATGGATAGTGACCGGGTCAATCTGGATGAAATCCAGCGTTATGTGGAAGCGTTTACGGGTAAGAAGATCAAACCCAGTGCGGTTGATATGTCCATACGGCTTTACGCAGATGAGCTTGTTGCCAGTGGCGTGAAAGCAAAAAGCATGGCCGTGAGTGCGAGCCTGAGCCGGGATGCGCTTTCAATCGAGCAGCTGAAAATTCGTGATTTTGCTGGTGCTTACATTGATATGAAGGGCCGCATTGATGACCTGAGCACGACACCACAGGGGAATATCAAAGGCACGCTGACAGCATCGTCTCTGACTGGAGCGGTTGCTGTTTTGGAAGAATATGCACCTGACCATCCGTTGATTGAGCGTCTGAAAACAGCTGCTCCGGATCTTGCACCCGCTAGCCTTAAAGCTGAGCTTTCTGCCTATGCTGAGAAGGGGCGGACGGATATGTCCTTGAACCTTTTTGGTGAGGTTGGCGTCAGTGATCTGGATTTGAATGGTACCTTTGAAGGCCGCATTGATGACTTCGCAGAAGGTGACCTTTATGCGGAAATGACGCTTGGTGGCAAAGATGGCGTCAAAGTGCTTCGACAGCTTGGGTTTGAAGCTATCCCAATCACGCAACTGCAACCGGGAGAGGTTCGTCTTTCCTTGTCTGGCAGTCCGCGCGATCAACTGGCCTTTGGTTTTTCCAGTGATCTTGTTGGGTTGAAGATTCTCTCCGATGGGACCGTACGGGTTCCGAACCGGTCTGCTGCTGTCTGGTCTGCCAAGGTTGCGTTGCAGTCTGATGATCTGGCGGATTATGGACTGGCATTTGGCAAGATTTATCCAATTTACTCCGGTCCTCTCAAAGCAAACCTGAGTGGTCAGTTTGAAGGACGCGGGCGGGACTTCAAACTCTCAGATCTGAAAGGCCAGCTGGCTAATATGGATCTGTCTGGTGATCTTGAAGGTACTTTGAAGAAGGGTGGACCTTTAGAAGCCTCCGGCAAGCTGGAATTGTCTGAGCTTGATATGCGCAGTTTGAGTGAGCTGCTGCTGGGAGCCAATGTTTGGGCCGGTGTGCTTCAGGAAGATTCTGTGTGGTCCTCGCAGGCGCTTGGGCAAGGCCTTGCTGATGGTGTGGATCTGACACTTGATGTGAAGAGTGATCGTGCTTTGTTCAGTGATGAGTTCCGACTGGACGCCGCAAGTGGTCAGCTTCGGCTACGTTCGGATCGGCTGTCTATCAATGAAGGGACTGGCCGGTTTGCAGGAGGTGAGTTCTCTGGTGCCTTTGATTTGCGGCGGGATCAGGGACAAGCGAGCCTTTCTGGCAGGTTCCGGTTGGATGATGTTGACTTTGAAGAGCTGGCCTGGACTGATGAAGGTCGCGCTTTAGCAACAGGTAAGTTGCAGGCGATTGCTGAGTTTGAAGGAAGCGGACGCACAATCTCCGGTCTTGTGGCTGGTCTTTCAGGTGGTGGTACTTTCAGCGTTACTGATGGTGTAATTCGCCGGATCAACCCAGCGGCCTTTGACCTTGTGATCAAGGCAGCTGATGCGGGTCTTGAGCTGGATGAGGCTGCTATTCAAAACACCTTTGCGGACCATCTGGATGCGGGCTCTATATCGTTCAACCGGGTTGATGGGTCCCTGGGCATTGCCAGTGGGCGGATCCGGGCGCGTAACATCTCCGTTGATACTGCCGGGACCACGCTGTTTGGCTCTGCGCTTGTTGATCTGGAGAAGTGGGCGCTGACGGGCGATGTTTCCATGAAGACCCGTGATGAGGCGCAAAAGGTTGCGGGTGCTGAGCCTCAGGTCGCTATCTTGTATGCTGGTCCGCTGGAAAACCCGGTGCGCAAGCTGGATACGGGGCCTTTGCTCTCCTACCTCAATCTTCGTGCGATTGAACTGAATGTGAAACGCATTGAGGAAGAGCAGCGCAAGATTGCTGAGCAAGAGCGCATGCTTGATGAACTGAAGAAAAAGCGGGAAGAGGAAGCCGCCCAAAAAGCGAAGGCTGCTGAGGACGCGGAAAAGGCTCGGCAAGCCGAAGCTGCCACCGCTGCTGAGCGTAAGCGACAGGCGCAGGCAGACAAAGAGGCGAAAGCCCTTGCTGCCCGCTTGGCTGCTGAGGAAGAAGCGCGCAAGGCGAAAGCGGTTGAGGCTGTTAAGCGGGCTGAGGAAGCTCAGAAAGCAGCAGAGGCGAAAGCTGCTGCGGAGGCCAAAGCTGCGGCTGAAGCGCAAGCTAAGGCCGATGCTGAGAGCAACAAGAGCACTGTACAGGACTTTAGTGCGCGTATTCGGTCAGTTCTTGACGGAGACGCCACTGCAAAAAAGCCCGTTAGCCCCTCTGTTGCAATCGTTGACCCACCGAAACCGCGCGCGAAATCCAGTCTACCTGCATTGGAAGCTCCGGTGACCATTGGTGGCGTGAACGAGGCGACGGTGCCAGCGGGAGAGGTTGACCTGCTTGGGCCTATCATCCAGTCAGGTGCCCCGAAAAATCTTGGCGTGCTTGAAGCAGGCAATGACAACCAGGTCTTGCGTGGACCTCTGCCTGATTTGCAGACTGATGAGCGGGGAGCGCCTAAATTCATTGAGCTGCCAGGTGGTCGCCTGCTGCAGGTTAACTGACCAGTTGGGTCTGAAAGTGTTTGAGCACGGCGACGCGGATGCAGCTTGAGAGATTGTTTTCCGGGTTTCGCTCATCATCAATTGAAGCGATGGTCGCGGTAATATTTTTACCCTGACTTCGCGCAAAGTCTTCCAGCCCAGACCAGAACTCCGGCTCCAGCGTGATGCTGGTTCTATGTCCGTGTAGGGTGATGGAACGTTTCTTGAGGCTCATATGAAAGCCTCACTCTTTATCTGCTGGTGATGAAGAAGAGACAGAGGCCAACTTGTGACCTTCAAAGCGTTTTGTCTGCAGGTCTGATTCTGCATTTTCTTGAGACTTTTCGGCTTTTGAGCGCCCGAACTTCCGGCGGTTTTCCGCAGCGGACTGGGCTTTGCTGTCTCTGGCCTTTTGTTTGCGGGCCTGACGCAGGTTAACAACGGTCGCGCTCATACAATCACCCATTACATGACGTTGATGAGCCGACCGCTCTTATCTTGATCGGACGGATCAGCTCTTCTTGCGGAAAGCATCCAGAGAAACAACCTGCGCACTTCCGTTATCATCCTTGGAAGTCTCGTCAGAGTCGGTTTTCTCTTTCTCTTCCTCAGAGTCTGAAGCTGTCTCTTCTGTTTCGGAAGCTGCTGCGTTAGCTTCTTCTTTTTCGTCCTGTTCGACAGCCGATTCCAGACGCGCATGGAACTCTTCTACAGAGTCCAGATCACGTTCTGCAATGCGGAATTCTGCAGGCAGTTCTTCACCGGTCTTGCCAGGCTCAAACTCAAGAGCAAACTGGACAGACGGGTCGAAGAAACCCTTGATTGCAGAGAACGGAACATACAAATGCTCCGGAACACCACCAAAGGACAAACCAACCTCGAAAGCGTGCTCAGTGATCTGCAGGTCCCAGAACTGGTGCTGCAGCACGATCGTCATTTCTTTCGGGTAACGTTCCCTTAAGCGGTTTGAAATCTTGACGCCAGGGGCCGTGGTTTCAAAGGCAATGTAAAAATGGTGCTCTCCGGGAAGTCCTGCCCGGTTGACCTCAACCAATATCTTTCGGACTGCGTTTCTCAACGCGTCCTGAATGATGATGTCATAGCGGATTAAATCTTCAGCCATGTCCGGCACCGCTCATCCTTTGCGTTCTTATTCGGCCTAACTATAGCGTAGAGGCGACAAAAAGGCCTGTCTTTTATTTCTATACCTTGAATAGGCATAGAATAAGGAAAGAGCCTTTTAACACTAAAGTGGAGGCTTCTGTTGCCAGGTGCCTCCGAACCCCGCCTGAAGGTGCTAACCAACGGGACTTAGTGGACTACCGGAACTGCATTACGCAGCTACAGCGTTGTCCATAGCGTAGTTGTCATTTGCAACTATCATTTTGGTCCGATAACGGTGGTACCATGCCGAGCAAAAACAAAGCCTTTACGCCCTCGTCGATCCTGTTTCGCCCCCCCGAAGACCGCTGGAGTACAACGGGCTTTGGTGGAGGCGCCGGGTACCGCCCCCGGGTCCGAATGGTTTATTGCGCTCGCAATTTATTGCCGTAGCCAGCGAACTGGCAGGGGGAATATAGGTGCACGCACTGGCAAATGGAAGGGCAAAAGCTATCGGTTACTGTCGCAGGGCTAAGAGAACCTGTTGACAAAGCGGCATATTCACAGGCCAATTTGAACAAGTGGTGGTGTTGAAGATTTGTAAATGACGCTTTTGCTGGGATTTGACTAAGGCGGAAGCACTCAAGCTATTTTCCCGGTCTTTTTATCGACGGAAGCTTGGGGTAAGACCCCGTATGCAAGATGGCACAGAGGCGATTTTCGGTAGATTGGCTATACTGTGCGCGACTCGAATCGCAAAACAGGAGATGATCCTTCGTGCAGCAATATCTAGAGCTGATGCGCCGTATCATGGATGAAGGTGTGGTCAAGGAAGATCGCACTGGGACAGGCACCAAGTCTGTATTTGGTCATCAGATGCGGTTTGATCTGTCCAAGGGCTTTCCGGTTGTTACGACCAAGAAATTACACCTGAGATCTATCATTTATGAGCTGCTCTGGTTTTTGGCGGGTGATACCAACATCAAGTACCTTAAAGACAATAAGGTGCGCATTTGGGATGAGTGGGCAGATGAGAATGGCGACCTGGGGCCTGTTTATGGTTACCAGTGGCGCTCCTGGCCTAAGCCTGATGGTAGTTCTATCGACCAGATTGCCAATGTGGTGCAGCAGATCAAAACAAACCCGGATAGCCGCCGGTTGATTGTTTCTGCCTGGAACCCCGCGCTTGTTGACGACATGGCGCTGCCGCCTTGTCATTCGCTGTTCCAGTTTTACGTGGCAAACGGCAAGCTCTCCTGCCAACTCTATCAACGCTCGGCAGATGTGTTCCTGGGTGTTCCGTTCAACATCGCTTCTTATGCATTGCTGACATTGATGATTGCGCAGGTTTGCGATCTGGAAGCTGGTGATTTTGTTCATACGCTTGGTGATGCGCATCTTTACTCAAATCATATGGAGCAGGCTGAGCTTCAGTTTTCCAGAGAGCTGCGGGCCTTGCCTGTTATGCGTATCAATCCAGAAGTGAAGGATATCTTCGGGTTCTGCTACGAGGACTTTGCTTTGGAAGGTTATGACCCGCATCCACACATCAAAGGTGTTGTTGCGGTCTAGTTGTCTTTGGTTTTTTAAAAGGAGTTCCCATGCGAACCCTTATTTGCGTTCCGGCGCGTATTGGATCAACTCGTTTCCCGCGCAAGCCGCTGCACCCAATCAGTGGCCGCAGCTTGCTGGAGCGTGTTGTGCAGGTTGCTCGTGTTGCTGCGAAACAAACTGGTTCTGACTATGTGGTCGCAGTGGACCATGAAGAGGTTGCCGAGCATTGCCGACATATTGGTGCGCCCTTTGTGATGACTGATCCGGAGCATCCATCGGGTACGGATCGGGCGCTTGCTGCTTCCAGAGTGCATGGCACGCATCCCGAGTTCGTTTTGAACCTGCAGGGTGATGCGCCGTTTACACCGCCTGAGCATGTTTCTGCGTTGATCCAGGCTGCTGCAATGCGCCCTGATGCGGACGTGTTTACGCCTGTTATCCGGTTGGACTGGAATGGGTTGGACGAGCTCCGTGAGCACAAGAAGGCTCATCCGTTCTCCGGCACAACTTGTGTGCGCAGGGATGATGGAACGGCCCTGTGGTTCTCCAAGAACATTCTTCCGGCTATTCGCAAAGAAGACAAACTGCGGGAGACCGACAAGCTTTCTCCCGTCTTCCGCCATATCGGGCTTTACGGCTACCGCGTTGATGCTCTTGAGCGTTTCAATGAGCTTGGGCTTGGGTATTACGAGCAGATGGAAGGGCTTGAGCAGCTTCGTTTTCTGGAAAACGGTATGGTTGTTCATGCGGAAGAAGTGCAGCCGCCTAAACTTTCCATGTCTGGTGTGGACACGCCAAGCGATGCGGAGCTTGCTGCACAATTGATTGCTAAATTTGGTGACCCGTTTGATCATCTGGAGACTGGCCTTTGACGCGCGTTTATATTCTCAGACACGGCAACACTTTTGATAAGGGCGATGTTGTCACTCGTGTTGGTGGCCGCACAGACTTGCCTCTCAGTGTTTCTGGTCTGGGGCAGGCTGAGAAGCTCTCTGAGCACTTTGCCGATCTGGGTGTGAGCTTCGATATGGCGTTTTGCTCTCCGCTGCAGAGAACCAAGCAAACAGCGCAGATTGCACTGAAAACGCAGGCTGAAGAGGTTGATCTGAAGGTTCTGCCGTTTTTGGTGGAGATCGATTACGGCCCGGATGAAAATAGACCTGAAGAAGAGGTTCTGGCCCGGATTGGTGATGATGCTCTTCGTGCATGGGAAGAAGAAGGTGTACCGCCGAATGGCTGGCACATTGACCCGCACGCTGTGATTGGACGCTGGCAGGAGTTCTTTGCATCTGCTCCCAAGAAGTTCCCAGGCAAGACCCTTCTTGTAGTGACCAGTAACGGGATTGCACGTTTTGCATTGAAAGCATTGGCTGATCAAGGTGCTGGTGCTGATTTGAAACTGAAGACAGCGGCCTATGGTGTGTTCGATGTTACAGACGAAGGCCAGCCGTTAATGCTTAGTTGGAATGTGAGGCCGTAGGTTCTTTCCTGCTGCCTGAACTGGTTTAGATGGGAGCTTGATGCTCTCATCAACTGAGTACGACTTGTCTCTTGCCGATTGAGGATAGGATGAAGCAAATTTCGATGATCTCAGCCGTGGCTGAAAATGGTGTGATTGGCGCAAACAATGACATGCCATGGTCTGTTTCTACCGATCTGAAGTTCTTTCGCAAGACGACAACAGGTAAGCCCGTGATCATGGGGCGTCGGACCTTTGAGAGTATTTGCACGACGCTTGGCAAGCCTCTTCCAAACCGCAAAAATGTCGTCATCACGCGTGATCCGAACTACGCTTATGAAGGTGTTGAAGTGGTCAGCAGCCTTGGTGATGCGCTCACGCTTGCAAATGACATTGCTGAAAATGATGGTGTCGATGAGATTATGATTGTGGGTGGGGGGCAGATCTATAAAGAAGCGATGCCAAAGGCTTCCACTCTCTACATTACCCGTATTCATGCGCAGCCAGACGGTGACACGAAATTCCCGGACATCTATGAGGGAGAATGGGAGCTTGCTGAACGCACGCCGTTTGATCGTGGGGAAAAGGACTCTGCTGATTCCTCACTGGAAATTTATCGCCGCAAGCTTTGATACAGGCTGATTAGTTGTTGCGCGTTGAAGACTTTGTTGTGAGGTCTGCGCGCAAAGCAAGGCGGTGGGCTGTATGAGCATTGTGCGCGTTGTTGGTGCTTGGCAAACGGCCATGGAAACCTGAGCGGTCCATAATCAGCAGTGTGTTGGCCTCTACCTTTAAAGGCAGGAGAGGTGGCAGATCCAGCTCTTGCAGATCACTCAGCCCTGTGATGGGCTCATCGTCCTCTTCTTCCATCTCTGTATAATCAAGATGGCGCTGGTACTCCCAGAAAATACGCTGTTCTGTCATGCGATGTGAGCCGGGGATGTAAAACATTGCGCCGTCTTCTGGTGTGATTTTTTCCAGAAAAAGCAATGCAATTGCGCCGGGCGAGAATGCATCGTGCTCAATTTCAAAAGGTGGTGTGTTGCTGCCTTCCGTTTCAAAGCGGAAGGACGGCGTGCATTGTGCCATTGCCTCGATATGGTACGCAGGCTTGGCTTTTCTGCCTGCTGCGAACTGTAGCGGTGGCGGAATAAGCTCGTCTGTGATGGCAGATTGCAAAAAGGGTTGCCTGAGAAGGTGCGTATAGTTCAACGGCAGTGTGAAGCTTTGTGCGTTATGCCAGTTGGAGAGAAGCCGCTTATTCTGATCTCTCTGCCCGACAAAATAGTCAAAGGCTTCGAACTTGAGCCTGCGAAAGAACTCCCGCGGCAACACATCATGTTTGATCCAGATGCCATGGGTTTGCAAAGCCTGAGCGCAAGAGAGAGGCAGGGTTGAATACAGTTTCGCCTGCTTTTCAATCTTCTGGCTATGAAGATCGGTCAGATCGCTATGAAACCAATTGGGTATCGTTTCTTCGTCCCACTCCGATTGATAGGAGGACGAAGGCAGGAACCTGCGCTGCAAGCTGTTCATGAGGTGTTTTGGCTTTATTGCCCGCATCTGCATCCCCGCCGCTCTTCATTAACGAGAGGTTAAGGGGATTGGTGCTTTGGGTCTTTCCTTCTGTTTCTGCTTGTGAAATCTGCCTAAAGATTAGTTTCTGGCAGTAATTGACTTGCAATTTGAACGCTGACCACCAAGATAAATAAGGGTTTAAGGCTTGCTTTTCGGGAGTGAGCCGCGGAATTTTGAGGTGGAATGTCCCAGTTTCTTGAGCTTAAAGACTTCAACGAGTTCAGCGTTGAACAGCTCTATGCTTTGCTAAAGTTACGTTGCGATGTGTTTATTGTTGAACAGCAGTGCGCATATCCAGATATCGATGGGCTCGATCCTGTCAGTAAACACATTCTCGTGATGAATGATGCCGGGCATATTCTCGGGGCGCTGCGAATCCTCCTGAAACACGAAGATGGCGATGTGTTCAAGATTAGCCGTGTGTTGGTCTCAAAGGATGCGCGCGGGCAGGGCATTGCCGGTAAGTTGATGAATGCCGCACTTTCTTACTGCGCAGCGACCAATGATGATGCGCGCGTGGAGTTGCAGGCACAGGACTATCTGAAGGACTTTTATGGCGGACTTGGCTTCTACGCCACTTCGGAGACCTATCTGGACGATGGTATTCCGCATATTGATATGTGTTTAAGGGTGCCGCCTGAAAGCTGAGGGCTTGAAACTCTGCACGTTTCCGCTGTGTGTTGGCTTGGTTTACGTTTTGTTGAGCAAAACAGCAAGAATTTGCCTGATTGTGCCTCTAATTCTTACAGCTGAAATTTGCAGGTAGGCTCTTGTACGTCGGTTGAAACGTGCGAAAGAAGGCTTATCTTCTTCAATAATGTCCGGTTTCTGTGGGGTTTTGGTGTTTTTCCATAAAGTGCAGCCTTTTGGCGTATCTGCATTCGTTGAAAGGCGCTGGTAACTTGCCTATAACCCTAATCAAGTAATAGTTGGCTTAGTCTAACTCTCATCTATTTGTCGGTTTGTCCGGCAGCATACCTAGTAAAGGGATCTCTCTATGCCTTGGAGCAATCAAAGCGGAGGTGGCGGCAATAACGGCGGCCCTTGGGGGAACTCCGGCGGCAACAAGGGCGGTGGTGGCCCTTGGGGTGGCGGCGGTGGCCCACAGCGTGGCGGCGGAAACGGTGGCGGTGGTAATCCACCTGATTTTGAGGAAATCCTCAAACGGGGTCAGGATCAGCTGAAATCCGTTCTTCCTGGTGATGGAGGCGGCCTTGGTTTTAAAGGTGTTCTCTTCGCCATCCTAGTTGCTGTTTTGATTTGGATGGCCACGGGCCTTTATCGTGTTAATGAAGGTTATGTTGGCGTTCCTATGGTGTTTGGAAAGGTCGTAGGTCAGACTGGCCCAGGTCTGAATTACAACTGGCCTTATCCGATTGGTACTGTTGAAACTCCCAACGTACAAGGTGTTCGCGAGACCACCATTGGCTTGCAACAGTTCTCGGGTCGCAGCTCTGTTAACACTAGAGATGTACCGGAAGAAAGCCTGATGCTGACCGGTGACGAGAACATTGTTGATGTGGATTTCAAGGTTCAATGGGTCATCCAGAATACGCCAACAGGTGTTCAGGAGTTCCTCTTCAATATTCAGAACCCGGAGGGCACTGTGAAGGCTGTTGCTGAGAGCGCGATGCGCGAAGTGGTTGGCAGCTCTCAGATCGACGCCATTCTGACTGAAAGTCGTACACCGATCCAGGTTGCTGTGAAGGAGCTGATGCAGAAAACCTTAGACGGGTATAAAGCCGGTATCCAAATAAGTAACGTTCAGATGCAGAAGGTTGATCCGCCTGCGCAGGTTATTGAAGCGTTCCGCGATGTTCAGGCAGCTCGTGCTGACCAAGAACGCGTGCAGAACGAGGCGCAGGCGTATGCGAATAAGATTGTTCCTGAGGCTCGTGGTAGCGCAGCTCGCGTGTCTGAAAGAGCGCAGGGCTATCGGGACAAAACTGTTGCAGAAGCAAACGGTCAGGCTCAGCGTTTCACAAAGATCTATGAGGAGTATGCGAAGTCACCAGACGTTATTCGCCAACGCCTCTATCTTGAGACCATGGAAGAAGTCTTGAGTAAAAATTCGAAAATTATCATTGATGGCAACGGCCAGCAGAATGGTGTTGTGCCATACCTGCCGCTTGACCAGCTGAACAAGCGTGCTGGAGGTAACAACTAATGAAAAGTGGTCTTCTTGGCATTGTAATTGCTATTGTTGCACTGGTTTTGTACTGGTCCACATTTAGTCTGACGCCTGCTCAACAAGCACTTGTCTTGCAGTTTGGTGAGGTGCGTGGCATTCAAACGACTCCAGGCCTTAAGTTCAAGGCACCTTGGCAAAATGTTCTGGTTATCGACAAGCGTATTCTCGATCTGAATATGCCACCGATTGAACCGATCCTTGCAGACAAAAAGCGTCTGCTTGTTGATGCGTTTGCTCGCTATCGGATTTCTGATCCAGTACGTTTCTATCAATCCGTAAACAACATTCCGGCTGGTGCCTCTCGTTTGGCGACTTTCTTGGATTCTAGTTTGCGTGGTGTTCTTGGTAATGCAACTCTGGAGCAGGTCGTGCGAGATGATCGTTCCAATCTGATGGAGCAAATCAGAGTAGACGTTGATAAACGAGCAAAAGCGATTGGCATGGAAGTGATTGATGTAAAAATCCGCCGTGCAGATCTTCCAGAAGCAAACTCTCAAGCTGTTTTCCGCCGCATGCAGACAGAACGTCAACGTGAGGCAACGGAAATCCGTGCAGAGGGGGAGGAACAGTCTCGCCGTATCAAGTCACGTGCTGATCGTGATGCGACTGTGCTTGTCGCGGAAGCTGAGCGTGATGCAGAAATCATCCGTGGTGATGGTGACGCCGCTGCCAACCAGATCTTCGCAGAAGCCTATGGTAAAGATCCGAGTTTCTTTGAGTTCTATCGCTCTATGCAGGCCTATAGAACTGCTATGGAAAAAGGCGACACATCGCTTGTGCTGTCTCCTGACTCTGACTTCTTCCGCTTCTTCAACGATCCGGCAGGAACGCGGAGTGCTCCGGCGGTTGGTGCACCACAGTAATGAATGATTTTATTGTGGCTCTGGGACTTGTCCTCGTTGTTGAGGGAGTTGTTTATGCTCTAGCCCCAGGCCATTTGAAGGAATTCATGCGGAAAGCTCAGGAAATTCCTGATCAGTCTCTCCGTCTTGGTGGTGTTGCTGCGATGGGGCTGGGTGTGTTGATTGTATGGTTGGTGCGTTCCCTTAGTGGCTAGACGCAGATTTGCCAATGATACAACTGCGAGAATTCAGCCTGACGCAGTTAAGAAATAAATGTTAGTTTTGCCCGCGCTTTATTAACCAAGCGCGGGCATATTTGTTTTCAGTATGCGTTCTGGTGAAGTGTTTGTGTTCACCTGATAATCTGATAATCTGAGGAGATGGCTTATGGCCGGTGTTTTCCCTCGCCTTGAGCTTGGACGATCGATCAAGGCAATTGTTTTTGCGAGTGTACTTGGAGTTGCGGCGGTGACCGGCAGCTTCGATAGTGCTCGCGCAAGCGGCCCAGAATCTCTGGCAGACCTTGCTGAAGAGCTTGGTGATGCCGTGGTCAACATTTCGACCGCGCAAAGAGTGAAAGCCAAACGGTCTCTTCAGCTGCCAGATGTCCCTGAGGGATCTCCTTTTCAGGAATTTTTTGAAGAATTCTTCAACGGGCAAGAACCTGAAGGTGAAAGCCCGCAGCGTGTTCAATCGCTCGGTTCTGGCTTTGTTATTGACGGTGAAAAGGGCATCATTGTTACCAACAACCATGTGATTGAGGGTGCGGACGAGATTACCGTTAACTTCAATGATGGTACCAAACTGTCAGCACAGTTGCTTGGATCTGACGAGAAGACGGACCTTGCTGTTTTGAAGGTTGAGCCTCAGTCAACCTTGGACTCTGTGAAGTTCGGCAGTTCTGAAGTGCTGCGTGTTGGTGACTGGGTGATGGCGATCGGTAACCCGTTCGGCCTTGGTGGTACAGTTACAGCAGGTATCGTTTCTGCACGGAACCGCGATATCAACTCCGGTCCTTATGACAATTTTATTCAGACTGATGCTGCCATCAACCGAGGCAACTCGGGTGGACCACTGTTCAACATGGATGGTGAAGTTGTCGGGATCAATACTGTTATTTTCTCGCCTTCTGGTGGATCTATTGGCATTGGCTTTGCCATTCCGGCAGAGACTGCAACCCGTGTGATTGCGCAGCTACGTGAGTTTGGTGAAACCCGTCGCGGCTGGCTTGGTGTGCGTATTCAGCATGTCACTGAAGAGATCGCTGAGAGTCTCGGTATGGAAAGTGCGCGTGGTGCTTTGATTGCTGGTGTAACTGAGGGTGGACCTGCACAGGAAGCTGACATCATGCCAGGTGATGTTGTTCTGAGCTTTGATGGTCGGAGTGTCCCTGAAATGCGCGATCTGCCGCGCATGGTTGCTACGACAACGATTGGCAGTACTGTTCCGCTCATGGTTTTGCGCCGTGGTGAAGAAGTCGAGCTTGAGGTCACCCTCGGGCGTCTTGATGAGGTGGCTGAAATTGAGAAGGTTGAGGAAGAGCAGGAAAGTCCAAAGAGCAAAGCGGATGAAACCGTTGTGCTTGGATTGTCTCTGGCCAAAATCGATGAACCTTTGCGTGAACGTTTTGCCCTGTCAGACGAAATCGAAGGCGTTGTGATTACCCGCGTTGCTGAAGGCAGTTCTGCTGAAGACAAACGGGTTCGTGCTGGTGACGTGATCGTTGAGGTGGCTCAGGAGCCTGTTGCTGCGCCAAAAGACGTGGTTGATATGGTTGAAGCTCTTAAGGCTGATAAACGTCGCTCTGCGTTGCTGTTGCTTTCCAACGGTTCTGGGGAACTGCGGTTTGTTGCAGTTCGTATCGAAGACTAGTTCGTTTTGATCAGACATGAAAAAAGCCGCTTCCAGATTGGAGGCGGCTTTTTTATTTGAAGGCAAGGAAACTTAGGTCTTTGCAAATTCGTCGTGGCTGTAACCTTGAATGTAGAGCAGGGCTGTCAGGTCGCCGTAGTTGATCTTAGCGCGAGCTTCCGCAGCCACTTTCGGCTTTGCGTGGAAGGCAACGCCCAGACCAGCAGCGCAGATCATGGCCAGATCATTGGCGCCATCACCCACTGCAATGACGTCTTCCAATGCGATGCTCTTTTCCGTAGTGAGTTCGTTGAGGCGGTCTAGTTTCGCCTGTTTGCCAAGGATCGGTTCAGCAACTTCACCTGAGAGCTTGGATTTCGCTTCCAGAAGGATGTTGGCCTTGTTTTCATCGAAGCCGATGATCTCGGCAATCTTCTGCGTGAACGAGGTGAAACCACCGGATACCAGTGCGGCATATCCGCCATTGGCTTTCATGGTCTGCACGAGTTCTCGTCCGCCAGGTGTCAACGTAATGCGATTTTCGATGGTCTTGCCGATGACTTCGGTGCCCAGGCCTTTAAGCAGGGCAACACGCTGTCGCAGAGCTGGTTCAAACTCAATTTCGCCGCGCATGGCGCTCTCGGTGATCTCGGAGATTTTCTCTTTCAAACCCAGTTCCGCTGCAAGCTCATCAATGCACTCCTGCTGGATCATGGTGGAATCCATATCTGCGATCAGGAGTTTCTTTCTGCGGCCATTCTGGGGTTGAATGAAAACATCAACTGGTGCATTTGCAAGGTTTGTGCGAATAGAGCTTTCGAGTTCTTCAGGTTCTGCGTGACCCTCAATCGTCAGGTCTACAGCGATGTGAGGGTTGAGAACCTTAACCTGAGGTGCAGCGGGAAGAAGGGCACTGACCTTCTCAACGATATCCTCAGTGACAGCAGGTTTGGCTGGATTGGAAATGAGCGTGACAACAAACGACATAAGCAGCTCTCGGACTGGGCAAGTGAATGGCGCTGGTAAAAGGCCTGTTGCGGTGTTGATAGCCGGACCGACGGCCAGCGGCAAGACAGCTCTTTCCATTCAACTGGCAAAAGAGCTGAATGCGTGGGTTGTTAATGCAGATTCCATGCAAATCTATTCTGATCTGCACATTTTGAGCGCGCGTCCAAGCGTGGAAGAAGAATCGCAGGCACCGCACTACTTGTTCGGCCATGTGCCCAGTGACCAACCTTACAGCGTAATGAACTGGCTGACGGAGTTTGAAGAACTGTTGTCGGATGCCCGACAATCAGGTCGCCCGCTGGTTGTTGTTGGTGGGACTGGTCTTTACTTCAGGTCCGCGCTGGAGGGACTATCCCTGATGCCCGACATTCCTGAGGATGTGCGGCAGCATTGGAGGGTGTTCTCACAGGATGCAGCTGCAGGGGCGCTTCATAACGCTCTGGGAGAGCGGGATCAGATTATGGCTGACCGTTTGCATCCATCAGACACGCAGCGCATTGTACGCGCTCTGGAGGTTATTGAGGGGACGGGTAAGTCTCTATCAGTCTGGCAGAATGAGCGTAGCACTCCTTTGCTGAGTACCGATGAATCTGTGAGAGTGGTGTTGTCGCCAGATCGCAAAGTCCTGCATGATCGGATTCATCGCCGGTTTGATTTGATGGTGGAGCAGGGAGCGGTTGAGGAAGCGTGCGCGCTTTGGGCCAAGGGCCTTGATCCAAACCTGCAAGTGATGAAGGCGATTGGCGTGAAGCAGCTTGCAGAAGCGGTTCAGGGGCTCACCAGCATGGACTGGGCAGTTGAGAAAGCTAAGACTGAGACGCGCCGCTATGCAAAGCGACAATCCACGTTCTTCAGGGGACAACTTTCGACCTGGCAGAATATTGACCCGCTCAAGACAAGCGAAATTGAAGCCTTTGTTGAAACTGTGAAGACTGCGTTCTCCCACGGATTTTAATGCTGGCTTTTATTGATTGGCGAAAATCCCTGTTAAAATTGGCAGATAGATAGTTTTACTGATGAATTTCTGAGTGACATCTTTCTACGGTTTCTTTAAAGAGAGGCGCACGTTTGGCAGAGGCCGCCAAACAAGTCATACTATTTTCCGAGAAATTTAATTTGCGGCGGAGCTGAGGCTCCTTAGAGCTCTGGTCGGTGTGAGTATACTCCACCGACCAGTACTAATTTTAAGTGATTGTGATGAGTTGTATAAGACTAGGTTTACCTTAAGTCATTGTGCGGCTCGCATAATTGGCGTTATCCGGCAAATCTGTGGTATCTAAAGATCGTAATTTTGCCTTATTAAATGTTATCTGCATACTTTCTTCGAGAAAATCCTACTGAATTTCAAAGGATTGCATGAAGAAGGACTTCTGACGCTTTTTAGACATAATGAAGTGCCATCAAGCATTCGCCTTTGAATTTTGACGGTATTTAAAAGCATATTGCATGCATTAAGGCGGTTGTAATCTGAGGGAGGACTCTCCAGATGTGACCTGAGGCTGTTGGTCTTACGTGGCTGGTTTTTCTGGCTGGCTGGCGTGTGATTATAATGGAGGAATCAAGCGTGACACTCCCAATCCTGGAAACTAAACGGCTGCGGGCACGACCTTTTACCTCTGATGATCTGGCAGATCTTGTAAGCCTTCATAGCAATCCAGAGGTCAATCGTTACTTACAGCCCACTAATGTGGCCTGGGATGTTTCGATCGTGAAAAAACGGTTGGCAAGCTTTATTGAGACTCAGGAACTGATGGGTTTCAGTCAATGGCATCTGTCGACGCATGAGGGTGAGTTCGTTGGCCGTGCTGGTTTCTCTCTTTATGAGAAAACCGCCGAAGTCGAGATGGACTACACTTTGTTAGAGCACTTCTGGAACAAACGCTTCGGCAGTGAGATTGCGCAGGCGCTGGTGGAGTGGTTCTTCGAGAACACCTATTACTCTCACCTTTTGGCCTTTGCCCATCCAGAAAATCATGCTTCCAAGAAAGTCATGAAGCGTGCAGGCTTTGAGTTTCGTGAGACGCGTCTGGTTGATGGTTTGCCATGCGAATTTTATCAGGTGCTTAGCCCAAGCTGTCAGAAGCTTGCTGTTCCAGCCTGAACTAGCACAAAAAAAGCGCGGGGCTTTCGACCCGCGCTCTTTCCATGAAAATTGAATGACTTAAACGGTGATCGCGTCTTCCACGTTGACCTGACGCTGACGGCGGATTGTCAGTTTGTTCAGTGCAGAGACGTAGGCGCGGGCAGAGGCGACCAGAGTATCTGTGTCAGCACCTTTACCGGTTGCGATCTTGCCGTTGTCTTCCAGACGAACGGAAACTTCAGCTTGAGCATCGGTGCCTTCTGTCACTGCATGTACCTGATAGAGGGACATGTTTGCGTCATGCGGCCAAATTGCCTTGATCGCGTTGAAGGTGGCATCAACCGGGCCGTCGCCTGTAGCTTCACGAGTTTCGTGCTTGCCGTTGACGTCCATGGTCAGGATGGCTTTCTGAGGTCCACCAGTACCAGCAATCACTGTCAGAGCGATAACCTTGACGTTCTCGCTTTCAATTGTGATCTGGTCTTCCACCAGCGCTTCAATGTCTTCGTCGTAAACGTTTTTCTTGCGATCTGCCAAGTCCTTAAAGCGGCGGAAGGCTTCCTGCAAAGCGTTGTCGCCCAACTCATAACCCAGCTCAGATAGCTTGTCTTTGAACGCATGACGACCAGAGTGTTTGCCCATAACCAAAGAGGTTGCACGAACTCCAACATCTTCCGGACGCATGATTTCGTAGGTTTCTGCATGCTTTAACATGCCGTCCTGGTGAATACCACTTTCGTGGGCAAATGCGTTTTTGCCGACGATTGCCTTGTTGTACTGGACGGGGAAGGAGGATACTGCAGAGACCAGCTTAGATGCGCGGGTCAGATAGGCTGGATCTATGGTGCATTCATATGGAAGTACGTCGCCTCGTGTACGCAGGGCCATGACGATTTCTTCCAGCGCGGCGTTGCCAGCGCGCTCGCCCAGACCGTTGATGGTACATTCGATCTGACGTGCACCGCCTGCGACACCAGCCAGAGAGTTTGCTGCGGCTAAGCCCAAGTCGTTGTGACAATGCGCTGAGAATATTGCCTTATCAGAGTTCGGAACATTCACGATGACCTGCTCGAACATGGCTTGATATTCAGCTGGCGTTGCGTAGCCAACGGTATCCGGCAGGTTGATGGTTGTTGCACCAGCGTTGATGGCGGCTTCAACACAGCGGCTCAGGTACTCGATGGAGGTTCGGGTGGCGTCCATTGCGGACCACTCGATGTCATCGATCAGGTTGCGTGCCTGTTTCACCGTTTTGGTGATGATCTCCAGAACCTGCTCTTCTGTTTTGTTCATCTGGAATTGCAGATGAATTGGAGAGGTGGAGACGAATGTATGGATACGGCCTTGATTTGCCTGCTTAATTGCTTCGCCAGCGCGGTCAATATCCGCCGGGATTGCACGGGCCAGGCCTGCGATTACGGAGTTTTTTGAGCGTTTGGCGATTTCGCTGACCGCTTCAAAGTCACCCTGAGAGGCAATTGGAAAGCCTGCTTCAATGATGTTGACGCCCATTGTATCAAGTAATTCAGCGACTTGCAGCTTTTCTTCCAAGGTCATGGACGCGCCGGGAGATTGTTCTCCGTCGCGCAGAGTGGTGTCGAAAATAACTACTTGGTCTTTAGCGGATGCGGTCATTGGTAATGCCTTCAACTTTGCCCCGACACCTTGCGTGTCCTGAATAGCGCCTGGGGATTTTTCTTCATTCTCAGATATTTAAGAGTGATCCCCTAAGTGCCCGCCCAGATACGGGGCCGCCGACGCCTAGGGGCATCTAAGTAGAAGGAGCGCGCGTAGGAAGAGGCCGCCATGCTGGCGCATGGTGCTGTTTTCATTCAGATTGTCGCGGTTCGCGATCATTATCTGTCAGCTGCCTTTTCGTCGCTATGGCTTGAAATCAAAGTTTTCCAACTACTTACGTGTCGGAAACTTGTTTGAAGTTACAAGCCAAATCTTCTTGTAGCGTTACCGAGTAAGTCTCGTTTTTGCCTAATCTGTAATTTTCCTAGCGGATATGCGGATTAAACGCAAGAATTTTACTCAAAACAGGGCTCTGATTACTCAAAAGTATATGCAGCTCACGCTGAGATAATCTCAATTGGCTCACAAAGCAGTCCCAATATGCGGGAGAAGTGGAGGAGGCGGAGTGCTCTCCTCCGGTGTTATCGATCAGAGGTGCAGTTCGCCGCGAGCGAGGATAACTGCCTGTCCGCCAATGCGGTGAGCGTGAATGGCGCCAGACCGCATCTCCATTTCCAGTGAGATGGACGAGGGGCGGCCCATCTTGAAGCCTTGCTCAATGAGGTACTTGTGTGTGCCGTCCAGTGGCTGGTCGAATTCTGCGATGGACCCGGCAAAGGCTGCGACTGCTGACCCTGTTGCTGCATCTTCTCGTGGCAAGCCGTTTTCCAGATAGACCATGCGCGCGTGGAATGCGCTGTCTACATGGATGGTCTGGCGGCAGTACGCAAAGGCATTGTTGTGGTCGATGGTGCCGAATGCCTCTTCCCAGTATTTATGAACTGGCTGGATGCGGTTGATCGCGTCCATATCTGCGACTGGAACAAACGCAAATGGCAAACCGGCTTCCCAAGCTTTGGGCTTGTGGTTTTCGAATGTGATTTCATTTGGTTCCAAAGACAGTGCTGCAGCAATCACATCTTTTTCGCCAAGCCTCTGAGCTGGCTTTGGTAGTCTTGGAACATCAAACTCGGCAGAGGTGGCCTTGTCTTTTTGCAAGGCAACTGCACAGCGTACTAGTCCGACTTTTTCCTCTAGCAGCACCAATGCATCCATATCGTTATCTGGTGCGCCGAAGCGGTTTTCTGCCATCAAAACGGCGGTTCCCACGGTTGGGTGGCCTGCAAATGGCAGTTCCATGGACGGGGTGAAGATGCGGATGGAAGCGTTATGAGCGATATTGTCTGGTGGCAGAACAAAGACGGTTTCGGAGAGGTTAAATTCGCAGGCGATCTGCTGCATCTGAGCGTCTGACAATCCCTTTGCATCCAGCACAACTGCAAGTGGATTACCTGCCAGCGCTTTATCAGTGAAAACGTCTAGCAGGGCATAAGGTCTGGCCATTTTAAAAGTCCAATTATCTCAGTTTGGTGTTGAGCTTGTGGTTTTGCATCACAGGCTCAACTTGCGAAAAAGGGTTGCTTGAGCGCCACTCAAGATTGTTTTGGCGCCAAATACAAGTCTGCAAATGAAGATAGCTCGTTAATTTAACAGGTGTGCGGTGAGCGCCAAGGCATATGGGGGGACGCTGTAGTCCTTAAGATCCTCACGGGATTTTACGATAACTGCTTCTTCTAACTCAGGTTTTTTCTGGTTTGCGTTGAAATGTGCAATTTTTGAAAGGATTTCGTCTGAGGTGAGTTGCAATGTTAAAATACGCGCGATTGCGAGGCGTGGCCCATCTTCGATTGCGAAGACGTCCCCCAACTCTCCCTGATCCAATGTGAGGCCTGTTTCTTCTTCCAGCTCGCGAGCGATGGAGCTGAAGATATCCACCTTCCCAGCGGGCGTGATATCGTTGAGATCAAGATTGCCGCCGGGTGGATAGACCTGACCTGCTGTTGCGGTGTTTCCCGCCATTTTACCAAATACGAGATGGCCCTGGCTGGAACGGAGGACTGCGCAGCCAAACAGGTTTTTGGCGCTTCTGTCAGGAAAGCCCCAGTCGCGCCATGCGAGGAACTCGGAGTAGTTGATTTCTACCAGATCACCGGAAAATTGCTTCTGGTCCAAGGAGTATTGGTACAATGACAGAACCTTACCATCCCAAAGATCCGGGTTATCGGAAATCAATGTCTGCCAGTTTTCCTTGATAGCCTCACTGTTATTGGTGGCGAAATCCCAGCAATCGGAGGTGTTAAGGTTCAAACTGACATCTGCGATCTCATGGATTTGCGGGGTGAGATCTTTTTGCATGTGCTCGATCGGGCCAGCACCTTTGAAGGCACTCGGTCTGTTGCTTGTGCTGCGATAACCGTGGTGCTGATAAAAGGGAGCTGCGTTTGCATCTGATTCAAGGCGCATGCGCGTGCATTGCATGCGTTTGGCTGCTTCTTCAGCCCCTTCCAACAACCAGGCTCCGTGGCCTTTGCCGTGTGCTTCGGGCAACACAAACAGACAATCCAGCAGGGCGGTCTCTGCATTTTCCCTGGTGATGCGTGCAAAACCAAGTGGTCGTTCGTGGTCGGTGATGACAAGGATTGGATCTGCCTCGATCATTTCCGGGGTGATTTTCCAATGGTCCCGAAACTCCTGCATGTCCTGCGGATCGTATCCCCAGTGACCTTTAGCAGCGTGCATAATATCTGTAAGGGCAATGGCTTGGCTTTTTGCGGCGAGCCGCATCTGGCAATGCATTCTTCTTAATTCTCCAAATTCAACCAGCACCGTTTGTGCTTAAGCCCGAGGAAGTTGAGGCCAAAGATTTGCCAGTCTTCTTTTCGGTCTAGTTGAAACAACCAGCCAATAGTGGCCCAAAAGAGGAAATGGTTTCAAGTGACCAATGTGATTTGAAGGATATCCAACCCGAAAAGATTAACGATTAACTATTTGCATGAGGTTCGTAGGCTGACAAGAGCTTTCCGGGCAAGCATGACGTGTTTGCCCTTTCGCATGGCGCTCTTTCTGACCCGTGACAATCACAGTTGAGAAGGTACTCATGCGCATTTTTTTGCCACTCCTTTGCTTGCTTGCGGTTGCCAATGGCCTGCCCGCTCATGCCGTGAGTTGGCAAGCAAGTGGGAGTGAAAAGGAACTCCTGCTGACCAAGGGTGTTGGCGGGCTGACGCTTCTTCATAACCGGGCAGGGAAGATCCACCGTTCCACACGGGCGGAGATATCCAAGAGTGCGGTGATAACCTCCCTGAACGCAGAAGCGCTTGCTGGTAATGCTGAGGCCGTCTTCGGGCTGGCCGTGGCGCATGAGATGGGGCACGGCGTGCCGCGGGATCTGCCCGTTGCCATGGAGCTTTATGAAAAAGCTGGTGAGATGGGGCTTGCGGCTGCTTACAACAATCTGGGTGAAATCTACCGGCAGGGCAAGCATGGTGCGCCTGATGCGGAGAAAGCACGTGAGCTTTACCAGATTGCCGCAGACTGGGGAGATGCCTGGGCGCAGAACAATCTTGGCCTTCTCTATCTGCATGGCATCGGTGTGGCGCGGAATCCGAAGCTGGCCTTTTATTGGGTGAAAGGCGCTGCCATGGCCGGGTTGATGCAGGGCATTGAAAACCTTGCTGGCCTGTATCGTGATGGCGTTGGCGTTGAGCGGGATACCTCGCGCTCTCGTGTGCTTTATCGCAAAGCTATTTCTCTGGGCTCTATAGATGCGCATGTGCCTCTTGGTGAGCTGCTGGAGAATGGAGATGGCGGCGAGGCGGACCTTGCTGCTGCAATCCGGCATTACCGTGTTGCGGCTGGTGAGGGACATTTGCTGGGCAACCATTATCTTGGCACGCTTTATGAAGACGGGGTCGGGGTTAAACGAGATCTTGAACTGGCTTTCTTTCATTATGAGCGGGCGGCACGGCGCGGATTGGCGCGATCGCAGTTTGCACTGGGGCGGTTTTATCTGCTTGGGCAGGGAACGGAACCAAACCTGGAAAAGGCGATCCGGCTTTACAAAGCGGCGGCTAAACAGGGCAATGCACAGGCTTTGAATGATCTGGGTGTGCTTTATGAGAACGGGCGCGGTGTCCCACAGTCCTATGAGTTGGCGCTGGAGTTTTATACGGCGTCCTCAGCCCGCTTTCCGTTTGCTTTGACCAATGCCGGGCTGCTTTACCTGAACGGACGCGGTGTGCGGCAGGATGTGGACTTGGCGAAAAAGCTGTTTCAGCAGGCCTCTGAAAGAGGAGAGCCTGTGGGAGACGTGTTGCTGGGCAAAGTCTATTTGCAGGGCTTCAATGAAGAGCCGAACCCAGGTGAGGCGGCACGGATGTTTCTGCTTGCCGCGTCCAAAGGCGTGCCGGAAGCGTTTTATCTGCTTGGATACTGTCATGAAAGCGGGCGATGTCTGGGCCGCAATCTTGTGAAGGCTCGGGACTTTTACAAGATGGCTGCTGATCAAGGATATCGTGAAGCCGAGAGGGCACTGCGCCAGCTTGAATGGCGCTTGAGAACCCAGAGCAACAATTAGAGCATGTTGCGCTCATATGCATTCACGCACCAAGCTCTAACTCTTTAATTTTGCGCGTATTCTTATCCGAAAACCGGAACCACTTTTCGGGAACACGCTCTAGATACAAAAAGAGCCGGTGTTGAACCGGCTCTTTCAGGCATAAATGCAAGCCTGCTATTTGCTTGGTGTACTCTGGTTGGCCTTGTCCAGCGGCACGGGGCGCACGATGTTGAACCAGAAATCAAAGCTGTCCAGCATTGCCAGCAGATCGGTCAGTTTGGAGGCTTCTCCATCCACTGTGATCATGCCGGATTTGATGGCCTCATCAAAGGTTTCCATGCCCAGCATGATGTTGTCGAGTGTGCTTCTGTCCAGTGTCACCGTGACGTCTGCATTCTCCAGCTGGTATCCTTCAATATGGCTGAGCGCTGCGTTTTGCAGTTCCATTGCATATTTCTGATCTGTATCCGGGAAGATCCAGTTCAGCTTGATTTGCTGATCGCCCGCCTTTGTGTTGTTCAAACGCATGGCCGCGTAATCAAAGAGCAGATCCACATCCATAGAGCGAATGATATCCGGGCTGGCTGTATCAACGGCAGGCAGTTCCTGAATGCCGGACCGAAGTTCTTTAGCGCCGGAGAGGTAGAAGTTGCGCCATGGACCGGATTCTGCCTGATAGCCGAGCTGTTCTAACGCGTCTGCCTGTAATTGCGCGGCATCTTCATTGTCTGGCTCTGCGAAGACCAGATGGTTGAGCACTTCTGCCACCCAGCGGTAATCACCCTTGTCAAAGGACTCCTGCGCTTTTTGGAGCAAGATCACCGAACCGCCCATGAACTCGACGTATTTGGGGCCAGACAGGCGTTCTGGATACTCATGCAGTGTGGCGGGGTTGCCGTTGAACCAGCCCAGATACCTCACGTAAGTGGATTTTACGTTGTGATTGAACGAGCCGTAGTATCCGCGGGTACTCCAGTCGTTTTGTAATGTTTCCGGCACTTCCAACATCTCGGCAATCTCAGTCATGCGGAAGCCATGGTTGGCCAGTCGCAATGGCTGATCGTTGATGTAGCGGTACAGATCGCGCTGGTTGCGCAGGTGTTTCACGATGGTGTCATTGCCAGACAGATGCCAGTGGTGCGGAGCGAAGAGGACTTCAACGTCCTTACCGTACTTGTAGATGGCCTCGTTGATGTACTTGGACCAGCCCAGTGGATCTCTGAGTTTCGCACCACGCAATGAGTATGTGTTGTGCATTGTGTGGGTGGCATCTTCTGCGGTGCAGAGAGCATTGAACTCCTGAATGTAGAAGAAGAACTCTGAGGGAGCCTCTGAATCCTGAGCCATCCAGAAATCGAAGGTGAGGCCATCGATCTTATGGGTTTCGCCGTTGTCCCTGATGATATCGGTTGGCGGAATGAGTGTGACCGTGCCGCTTGATGTGGTTGGGCCGAGGCCCGCGCCGACCTGTCCCTCCGGAGAGTGCGGTAGCAGGTTGCCGTACATGTAAGAGGCGCGTCTGCTCATGGCGTTGCCGGCCATTACATTTTCTGAGACGGCATGTTCCATGAAGCCTTCGGGGGCGTAGATTTTGACTTTGCCGCTGGCGACATCGGCTTCATCCACCACGCCGCGGACACCGCCGAAGTGGTCTACATGGCTGTGGGTGTAGATGATGGCTTTGACCGGCTTCTTGCCGCGCTGGGCATAATAGAGCTCCAGAGCGTAGCGGGCGGTTTCCTCGGAGATTAGCGGATCTACGATGATGATGCCTTCATCGCCTTCAATGAAGGTGATGTTGGAGAGGTCTGCCGCGCGCACCTGAAAGATACGTTCTGACACCTGGAAGAAGCCGCTCAGTAAAATGAGCTGGGACTGACGCCAGAGGCTTGGGTTGACCGTTTCAGGGGCAATGGAGCCTTGCATGATGAAGTCAAACTTGGAGAGATCGTAGACGATATCGCCCTTGGCGTTTTTGACCACGCCGCCGTCTGGTAGTGGAGCGAGATAACCTGCCTGCGCATCCTTGAAGTCTTGCTCGTCGGAGAAATGCAGTTGCTTCAAGATGTTTTCATAAAGATCTCCGGTGAAGCGTGTCGCCGGTTTGGTGATGGTCTCTGCGGTGGTCGCGGTGAGCGAGAGAGACCATGCGATGCTTACGGTGGCAGTTGCGCACAAGATTTGGCGGGCAAGGGATTTCTTGGTTTTATTGAGCGTCATTCCCGACCTCCAGAGTAGAGTTGCCCTTCTCCTTATAGGTGTGCGGTTAAAGCCTCAGCTCAACCACTGTTTGAAATGAAGTTTTTGGTTGCTGAAGGCCTAATTTTGCGAGGAAGTCTGGTCCTGGTCCTGGTCCTGGTCCTGGTCCTGGTCCTGGTCCTGGTCCTGGTCCTGGTCCTGGAGCTCAGTGTTGTTGGTAAGCCGCCTTGTTGTGTCGTTCCATCATGCGGTCGGGCGCGCCAAGTGGGGTGAAACCGAATTGTTTGTAGAGGTCGTGCGCATCTGCTGTTGCCAGCAGGACACGGCGGAGGCCTTGCAGTTCGTGGTGGGCGTCGATTGCTTGCATGAGCTGTTTGGAGAGGCCTTTGCCTCGATGAGCGGGAGTGACAAAGACATCACCCAGATAAGCAAAGGTGGCTTTGTCTGTGATGACGCGGGCGAACGCAACTTGCTCTCCATTTGCCAGATACAGCCCGAAGCACAGTGAGTTTTCTATGGATCTGTCAAAGACATCCCGCGGCAAGCCTTTGCTCCAATAAGAAACTTCCGAGAGGAACTGATAGATCTTGTCGCGCTGAAGTTTGTCTTTGTCGGTTGAGATTTCGATTTCCAGAATTTGGGTCATTTTCAATTGCTTACGTCTGTCGTTCAGGAGGTTTGGAGACTGGTTTCAGGCTTTGGAGCCCGGACGAACATCAAAATTGCGGCGGAGAGCAGCGTGAGCAGAGCGGAAAACTGGATGGTGTTTCCGAAACTGGTGATGCTTGCCACTGTGCCGGTCATCATGTTGCCAACCAACGCTCCAGCAAAAATGGCGTTTGTGTAGGACGCAGTGGCGATCCCCGGTCGATGGGGTGCGTATGCCTGAATGAATGTGAGGCCAAGCCCGACGTTGATGCCGTAGTACAGACCTTCCAGTGCGCAGAGCAGGTAGATTTGTGACGGCTCTGTTACGCGTACAATCAGTAGGAAGAAGAGTGTTCCAAGCAGAGCCGAGAACAGCATAGCGTTCTTCTGACCCAGCTTTTGAGCAGGTTTAACGACAACAAAGATGACTAAGACTTCGACGAAGCATTTGACTGAGAAGGCGAGGCCCGGTGTTGCTGTTGGGAAGCCCATCTCCTCAATGAAGAAGACAGGACCTGCGGATACAAAGATGACATTGGCCGAGGTGAGCGCGAATATGGGCAGGCAGGCGAGGATGAGGGCGAACGGAACTGGCTCAATCCTGCCATTCTCGCTGGTCTTGATCGGATGGTGGGTGGTGAAGCTTTTGGGAACGATCCATATGCCCATTGCCACCCAGCAGATGCTGATGACGCCGGCTGTCGGGAAAATGGAGCTGACGCCGAACATGCCGTAGAGTGTGAAGGCCAGTGGTGTGCCGACCATCCAGCCCAACGACATAGCGATGCGCAGGTGTGAGTTGAACTTGGCGGGTTCGCGATTGGTTTGTTCTGCGAACAGGCGGCCAAAAGAGAACATGGTGGAGAGCACGCCACCTGAGACACCCATGAGCGGCACACCCATCAGCAACATCCAGTAGGCTGGTACCGTTGATTGAAGGCCCATGTTGAGCATGTAAAGCGTGGAGCAGAATATCAAGATAGGTTTCAGCCGTGCTCCGGCATCAATACGTGCGCCGAAATAGCGGTTTGAAAACAAAGTGATGGCGGTTGAACCAACGATGTAGACCGCGAGTTTCCATGCTGGCTCGCCTAGCTCTGTGACAACATAAGAGCTGTAGAGCGGGATGAGGCAAGCAATCGCCAAAGAGCCAATGAGCATGTAGGCGTGAATCAGTATTGGGAAACGATCCAGCATTGCCAGAGCCGCAGGAATAGAGCGCATGGGGAATCCAAAGGTGATGGGGAAAGACTTATGGAGTCTTGCGGGGAATGTACGTATTGATACATCTCCTTGAAGGAATTGCAAGCAGGAGATGTTCTCGCGCTTTTATGTGCGCTGTTCCGGCCAGCGCAAATGCTCAGGATGTTTGTGCAAGCTGCTGGTGTTGGGGGGGCTTGATGACCAGCAGGATCAAGGTGGCCAGGGCTGCAAGGACGACGCTGCTTAGGATTGTGTTTTGGAAGGTGGTGTAGGATGCGATAAGCCCAGTGAGGACATTACCTGCCAGGCCGCCAACGAAGATGGCATTGACGAAGTATGAGGTCGCGATGCCGGGTTTGTGGCGGGCGTAGTTCTGGATGAACGTGATGCCCACACTGGCGCAAATGCCGTAGTACATGCCCTCAATGATGCAGAGCATGAGCACTTGTCCAACAGAGGTAGCGCTTGTGATTGTTGCAAAGAAGAGCATGGCGCCGAGGCCAGAAAGTAACATCATATTCCGCTCGCCAATCCGCTGTGTTGGCTTGATTGCAAAATAGATGATGATGACTTCAAAGAGGCTTTTGGTTGCAAAAGCCCAGCCGGGGACGGAGACCGAGAGGCCCATCTCCTTGATGAAGTAAACGGGGCCTGCCGAAAAGAAAACGCTGTTTGCGGCGGACAAGGCAAATACGGGAACACATGCGATCAGCAACATCATGGGAACTGTGTTGGCAGTGCTGCTTTCCTGAGCATGCTTCTTGATGTGAGTTTTCAGCGTTGCGGGGATGAACAGCAGGCAAAGGGTGAGCCAGATGAAGGCTGAAATAGCTGCTGCAAGATGGATTTCCTGAAACCCATAGGTGCCATAAAGCAGGAAGGCCGCAGGCGGACCAAAGACCCACCCAAGCGACAGGCAAATACGCATGTGAAGGTTGAAGGTGCCCGGATCGCGTCCGGTCTGCTCTGCAATCAACCGACCCGTGGAGTACATGGTGGAGAGAGCACCAGCACTGATGCCGATCAACGGAATGCCGAGAATGACGAGAGACAGGTAGGAGGGGGCAGTCAATTGGATGAGAGCATGAACAGTGAAGGCGCAAATGTTGATGAGAAGCAATGGTTTGACGCGGTTACCACCATCAATGAGACCACCAAAAATGCGGTTGGTGGCAAGAGACACAACCGAAAATCCGCCGATGACTAGTGCAAGATTAAACGCTGGTTCCTGCAATTCCTCGATGATGTAGGTGCTCAATAATGGGATTACGAAGGCAATCGAAAATGCGCCGAAAAACATCACTGCGAAGAATAAAATTGGGAACTTATCAAGTCGTTGTAATGGACTGCTAATAGGATTCAAGAAAAACTCCACGCCCTAACCTTGCAAAAGATGATTTCGGGCCAATCGCTCTAATACTACGTAAATTACCTGATGAGGGTGTCGTGTAAAGTGAGCAATTTTAAGCACAAAAAAACACAGTGAAGGCTCAGGTTTTTCTGGATGTCGTAGATCTCTAAGCCTTTGGAAGATTATTGATTATTGTTGATCGAATAAAGGTGAACTGGATTTATTCTGTTTGCGCGTCGCTGCTTTTCTTCTCGAATATTGACGGTTGGTTTTTTCGAATTGGCTGGGATATTTTTGGAGTGATTGGTGGGAGGTCTGGATGCTCTTTGCCTTTATTCTTGCTCTTACGGGTATTTTATTTGGCGGTCTTATCGCCATTTTGTCGGTCTATGCGCTGATTAAAGAAAAGCGATTTGTTGACAATGAAGGGCGCGTTGTTGAGCTTGAACTTCCATTTTTTGGCAAGCTGAAAACAAACGCGGCGCCGATTGCTGTGACATTCATCGGTGGAGGATTGATTGTCTTTTGCCTGCAGCAATTTGGCAATTCTCCCAACCTGACTGAGCTTGTTGCTACGGTCAGAATTGAGCAACCGCACTCTGTCAACATGGTTGCGCTGGCCGTTGTTAGCGATGAATGGGATTCCGTGGAGAGTTGGGGCAACGAGGAGGAGCTTGAGATCAAGTTAACCGTTCCCAGCAACTGGAAGTCTTATAACGGGTATCTGGTCCCGTTGGGCGATCCGGATGTTGCTCCCCGATTTTTTAATGCAGGTGAGAAGTTTAAGCCGACCGTTGTTTTGAGCAAAAACCGCTAAGGAGGAGCGTAGATGATGATCCGCCATTTCGCTCGTTTTGTGATGTTTTTCGCATTGGTTTTGGTCAGTATACCAGCGTTCTCGATGGGGGGATGCGAGGGGAGTGATGCCGTGACAGGTGCGCCTGCGGCCTCGGTGTGTGGTCAGGCGGTTGATGATCAAAATGAACCTATTGCGAATGCTCCATTGCTGCTGAAAAACAAGGATAGCGATAAGGCCATTACTGTGTTCACGGATGATCAGGGTTTTTTCAGAGCCTATAATCTTGATAGCGGTGAATATTCAATTGAGCTGCCAGAGGGTTTAGCAAAAGAGTTTTCGGTTGCTCCCTCTGATGAAGCTTTGCCTGCCAGCAGTGTTGCAAGCCGACGAGACAAGAAAACCATAGAAATTAAAGAAAAGAGCTTCTTTCAGAACATGCTCAGTTTGCAGCCTGATGCCGTTGATGCCGGGAAAATTCAGCTTGAGGTTGAGCCGAACCTGCAGAGATAAAACCGGGTGACCAAGTCTTCAGTGCATTGATCTTTATAAAAACAATCAGAGCGGCAGTTGAGATTAAATTCAACTGCCGCTCTGATTTTGTTTTATGCGTATCCTGCGATGAGGATCAGATTAGTTCTTCGCTTTGTCGACCAGCTGACCAGCGGAGATCCAAGGCATCATTTCGCGGAGCTTTGCGCCAACTTCTTCAATTGGGTGCTTGTCGTTCAGGCGGCGTGTTGCTTTGAATTTCGCGCCACCAGCCTTGTATTCCTGGATCCACTCAGAGGTGAAGGTGCCGTTCTGGATTTCTTCCAGTACGCGCTTCATTTCTGCTTTGGTCTCGGAAGTCACGATGCGCGGGCCAGTCTGGTACTCACCCCACTCAGCGGTGTTGGAGATGGAGTAGTTCATGTTGGCGATGCCACCTTCGTAGATCAGGTCTACGATGAGCTTCACTTCATGCAGACACTCGAAGTATGCCATTTCTGGTGCGTAACCAGCTTCGGTCAGAGTTTCAAAGCCAGCGCGGATCAGCTCAACCAGACCACCGCAGAGAACTGCCTGCTCACCGAACAGATCGGTCTCACACTCTTCGCGGAAGGAGGTTTCGATGATGCCGGAACGGCCGCCACCAACACCGGATGCGTATGCCAGACCGAGGTCTTTTGCGTTGCCTGTTGCGTCCTGGTGAACAGCGATCAGACAAGGTACACCGCCGCCTTTCTGGTATTCGCCGCGAACTGTGTGGCCTGGGCCTTTTGGTGCAACCATGAGAACGTCGATGGTGGACTTAGGCTCGATCAGGCCGAAGTGAACGTTTAGGCCGTGTGCGAAAGCGATTGCAGCGCCGTCACGGATGTTTCCTGCGATTTCTTCTTTCCAGATGTCTGCCTGCAGCTCATCAGGAGTTGCCATCATCATCAGGTCTGCGTCTTTTGCAGCTTCTGCAACAGTCTTACAAGTGAAGCCGTCTGCTTCAGCTTTCAGACGTGTTGTGGAACCTTCGCGCAGAGCGATGGTGATGCCTGCAACGCCGCTGTCTTTAAGGTTCATTGCATGTGCACGACCCTGAGAACCGTAGCCGATGATGGTGATGTTCTTGCCCTTGAGCAGGTTCAAATCGCAATCGCGGTCATAATATACGCGCATGGTACTACCCTTTGTTTCGCCCGTGCCTTTCCCAAAGCACGTATGGTCTAGTTTTTGGTTTGCGTATCCCTGAAAATCTGTTTCCTCTTTCCAGAGAGGCGCTTTAATTCTGTGCTCCGTAGAGCTGTATGAACTGTTTGACTGCTGTTTGGGCAACCAGTTCCAAGTCTTTTGCCGATGCCTGTGCGGTGCCGCCCAGAAGCATGCGGATGTGCTGATCGCGAACGACCAGCCCGTAAAGTGTGCTGTAGGCTTCCTGCGGGTCTTCGCAGTGCAGGTAGCCAAGTGTGCATCCTTTTTCCAGCAATGCTGTGGTCTGTCTGCCAATGCGGGCGCGGCCACTCTTTTCGAGGATGGCGCCAAGACCGGTTTCAGATTTGCTGGCTTGCCCGATGGCAAGTCTGTTCAGGGCCAGAGAAACGTCGCCGGAGATGGTCTCCAGCAGGTTTCTGGCAAATTCTTCCAATGCGGCTCGTAGGCCGTCTTCGCTCATGTTTGCAGCTGGATCAGCACCCGGAATAACCTTGGAGGCCTGACGGGTCACGATTGCAGCCAGCAATCCATCGCGATCTCCAAACCACTTGTAGAGGCTCTCTTTCGAGCACCCCGCAGCGCGAGCGATGGCGGCTGTTGTCAGCGCCTTTTCGCCGCCTTCCACCAGCAGCTCCAGCGCTTTGTCCAGTACCGCACGCTGGCGGTCTGTAAAGTCTGGTTGTTCTGGCTCAGTGGACATATGCAGTTCTAGTTCCAGCGGTTCGGCTTGTTTAATTTTATGTACCGTACGGTACGGTTCGGTTATGCCGTAGAATCGAAATGGATGCAACAGGAAAGTGAGGGAAAATGCAGAGTGAGCGCAACAAAATTAGGTGTCTTAGGGTGAGTTTGGTTTGATCCTTTCTCATTCACGCAAAAAAATGCCCCGAAGGTCTGTGCTCCTTCGGGGCATTACTGATCTGAACTAAAGTCAGTTCAGTTGGGGGCTCTTAAATTATGCATGTGCAGCATTTGATCTGGCAGATGCATCGTTGTTCTGGTCCATGCCACGATCCACTTTCCATGGGCGGTACATTTCCAGCGCAATCATGACCACGACGAGGGCAGCTGCGGTGATGAGGCCGAGCATCCAGAAGGGCAGGGGTGGGAACAGCTCTGCGTAGGTGATCTTGCCAAGGCTGCCCATGTCCAACACGCCGTCAATGAGGGATTTGTTGTAGCCATAAAACGCTGCGCCCATGATGCCGCCGATGACAGTGAGCCATGCGTCTTTGTAACCGCGGCCAATCTGAGCGAAGACTGTGCCCGGGCACGCGCCTGCGATGGCTATGCCTGCGCCGAGGATGGTGCCGCCGACGATGATGTTGCCAACAACAAAGCTTTTCGGGTGCAGCTCAGCAAGGCCGAGTGCGGTCAGGCCAGAGAGGACGACCAGACCAGTTGCTGTTGCTGCAAGGAACATTTTAAGCATGGTGTAGTCTTTGAAGAGGAACTGACCGATGAGAACGCCGGGTTCCATGACGCATGACTTTTCCAGTGCGACACCGAAGATGATGCCCATGGTGAGGCCGAGGATAACAAGCCAGAAAATTTCCATATGACCTCTCCTTAGGATGCGCGTTTGTAAAGAAGATTGGCGGTGACGATGCCACCTGCGAACATGGCTGCAACAGCAACGCTGGAGCCAACGCCGAGTTGAGCAAGGCCTGAGATGCCATGTCCTGATGTGCAGCCGCCTGCGATGCGGGCGCCAACCAGCAGAACGAAACCGCCGATGAAACCTTGCAGGAGGCGGGCAACTGGTGCCGAGCTTGCGCCAATGTTCTTCCAGCTGGCGGATGAGAAGCTGGCTTTGCGTCCACTTGCTTTGTAGGAGATCAGAGCGCCCAGAGCGATGCCGATGACCAATGCGCTTTGCCAGAAGTACTTGTCCTTGGACATGTACTTGGCGAAATACTTGATCTCCGTGATGCTGGAATCAAAGAGCGAGAAGATAAAGCCTGTGCCGGTGACGAAAGAGGATGATGCTCCCAGTGCGGTATCAACCAGCAAGAAAGTCGGGATTTGCAGGAGCCCAATGATTATGCCCGCCAGGTAGGGGGACCAAACGTTTTGCCTGAGAAGATCCAATTGATTACCCTCCGATCTCTCTAATTTATAATATTAATATATTCTAATAAACTAATATACAAGAGAAATTTGAAGGAGAGTTGGGATTTAGATGAGCTGAATGAATTTGTCCTTGTAGCAAGAACTTCCAGTTATAATCTAATAGTTTCATAGGCGTTGGTTAGGTTATCTGTTGCTTGCTGGATGAACATCCATCCGCATTTCAAATATTTGAAATATGGAATTCATAGTACTGGTATTGATTATTGTGAGATCAGCGTTTTCCTTCAGGATGTAGTTGCTTTGCATTCGGGAGGGATGATGTCTTTATTTGAGTATAAAGGGAATGACGCGCGACAGCTCATGTCTGATGCTTTGGACTTGATGCTTTATAGTTATCACGGGCTGGATGATGCGCTTGGGAGTGCGTATCAAGCCAACGGGTTCTCGCTGGGAACACTAGTCGGAACTCTTTGGGGAACTGAAGATCAAGCCGGATTGTTGAGCGGAGAGAGTGAACAAGCGGCACGCGACAGGATTGAGGAGAAGGGATGGACGGTCCTTTCTGCTGCTGATCTTGGGTATGATGGTGCAATCGTTGATCACAACGGGACGTTTCAGGGAGAGACGTTCAAGTTCAAAGATGCGCAAGCGGATATGCTGGCCAAATATGATGATCAAGGCAACATCACGCAGGTTGCGCTGGCGTTTCGTGGAACGACGGGGACATTGGACAACATTGTTACCGACACGATTGGGGATGTGATCGACTATCTTGAGTTCTTCAAGGATGAACCGCATTACGTTGAAGAAGCGTTCGGCGGGCTGCTTGCTGCGCTGAAGGATTTCATGGTCGGGCATGGTCTGGATGGTAGTGATCTGGTTGTGACAGGCCATTCGTTGGGTGGCGGTGCTGTTGCCAACATGGCAGAGCGCAGCAATGACTGGCTGGATGGCTTCTTTGTGGATGCCAACTACATGGCATTTGCTAGCCATTATACGCCGGAGGATGGCGCTGCTGTTCTGGACAGTGGAGCTGAGCTTTTCAGCTTTGATCTGGAAAACGATCCGGTGCCCTCGACGATCTCGTCTGATGGTCTGGATTTGACGGGTAACGATACGGACTACGGCTACGACACCAGCAATATCGTCATTTTCAATGATTGGTATGATACACCGTTGTTTTGGGATGGGGGCGGATTGCTCAACCTGCCGAGCTGGTCGGCGCATCTGCCTTTCAACTACAGCACGGCATTCAATGCGATCAACGCCTCCGCGTTCTATAGCGAGATGAATCGGGACAGCGTGGTGATTATCTCCGGGCTTTCTGATCAGAAGCGTGATGATACGTGGGTTGAGGATATTCCAATTCTGCTGGACCCAACTGGTCACCATGGACAGGATGCCTACATCCTCGGATCAACCTCCAATGACCTGCTACGCGGGAATGATGGTGATGATGCCCTGGAAGGGTTTGCTGGTGATGATCATCTGCGCGGGGAAGATGGCAATGACCAGCTGCTTGGCGGTTCCGGTGATGACATTCTGGAAGGTGGAGATGGTAACGATGTTCTGCGGGATGGTGCGGGCCGTGACTTCCTTGTTGGGGGAGATGGTGCCGACACGTTTTGCTTTGCGGATGATGGTGTGAAGGATGTGATTGATGACTTCGACGTTGGCGAGGACACCATTGATCTTTCCGCCGCCGGTGTGAGCTCCTTTTCGGAGCTGGATATCAACGAGACAGTTTTGGGAGGATGGATCACCATATCCTATGGCAATGATGTGCTGGAGGTGGATACGGGGTGGTTGTTCACTCATAGCCTGAGCGCTGAAGACTTTGTCTTTGCGTAGCAGTTGATTGGCTTCTCTCGCTGAAGAAGGTGAGGGGAGCCTAACTTGCGTTTTCTATGGCACGTGTTTGTGCCCGATAGGCGCGTTCGTTCTTCAGCAACTGAGGAGCATTGAGGGTGCTGATCGGGACGGATTTGTCTTTCGGGATATCCTCTGTCACCTGTAACGAGAGATAGCGGAGACAACACACGCGCAGGAAGCTGGTGAAGTTGCCCAAGTCATGCCCTGCTTCGATGGATTCATTGTGCAGACGTGTCAGAAGCTGGCCAACGGACATGTCATCACGCTTAGCTATCTCTTCAAGGATGGTCCAGAAATAAGTTTCCAGCCGCACGCTGGTGACCATACGGTCAATGCGAAGGGAGCGTGTTGTGCTCTCCCACAGGTCAGTATCTGCTTTGATGAAAAGCTCACACATGGTCCCCTCCGCAATTGTCTAGTGCTGCTTCTTAAGCATAAGCAGGCTGGTTCAGCAGAGCAAGGAACTGCTTGAGCCATGCTGGATGAGCAGGCCATGCTGGCGCTGTTACAAGGTTGCCATCAGTGACTGCGTCAGCCACGTCGATGTCAGCGAACTTGCCGCCAGACATGGTGACCTCTGGTGCGCAGGCCGGATAAGCGGAGCAGGTTCTGCCCTCTAACACGCCAGCAGCAGAGAGAAGCTGAGCACCGTGGCAGATGGCTGCAACCGGTTTGTTCTCTTTGAAGAAGTGACGCACCATGTCCAGAACGGCTGGGTTCAGGCGCAGATATTCTGGTGCACGGCCACCGGGAATGACGAGTGCGTCATAATCGGCCGGGTTGATGGCGTCAAAGCTGGCGTTGAGTGTGAAGTTGTGGCCGCGTTTTTCGGTGTAGGTCTGGTCACCTTCAAAGTCATGGATGGATGTTGCGACTGTATCGCCTGCCTTTTTATCCGGGCAAACGGCGTGAACATCATGACCAACGGCGCCTAAGGTTTGAAACGGCACCATGGTTTCGTAATCCTCGGTGAAATCACCGGTGATCATAAGCACTTTTTTGGCAGACATGTTTCCCTCCCAGATGTGACTGCGAGGGAAACGTAGCAAGGGAAGAGGCTGAGCGGGTAATAGCGTATTACTACATAGCTCAGCCTTATCTCAGAGGCTTAGTCGACTTCGTTGGTTGAGAGGGAAATCCAACGTTTCAGCTGTGGCAGATCAGAGCCTGCTGCTGTGCGGTCGTTTTCCTGCAATGTTGTGGTGCCGAACTGGAAGAATGCGCCAAAACGGAACTCATGAATGACCGGTTCGTCGGATTCATCACCTTTGATCTGGAAGTCATGACCATTGTAGGAAGCGCTGAGACCAATTGGCAGAGCGGTGAAGCTTTGTTTGAACTCCGCACCCCAGCTGAAGATATTCACCTCACCATCGCGCGCATCACCCGGGTTTGGGTGATTGTAGCGATCACCACTGACGTAAGACAGAGAGCCGGTCAACTTGGTGTTTGGTGTGAAGTAGTAGCTTGCGCCACCACGGGCAAACAGGCCGTTGTCGATGGTCTCGTTCTGGTCGTCATCACCATCAAGGAAGCCAGCCTGACTGAACAGGGTGATGCCCTGAAGGTAATACTGGCCTTCAACGCCGATGAACTGGAAGGTTTTGGTGGAGGTGTCGTCTCCACCGTCAACAGTTACACCCCCGCCGCCAAAGACACCGAACAGGCCTTGCTGTGGGTCTTTGTAAGCGAAGTGGACTGCTCCCAGACCGTCGCGGAGGGTGTTGTCACCGTCCTTGGTGTCGAACTGGTAGTATTCGAGATCTCCATCTACCTGCAGGCTGAACTGTTGGAAGAGTGGCAGAGCGTAAGATCCATAGAAGCCAAGGGTGTTTGGTTCCTGATCTTTCGTGTCGATCTGATCAGCCTCAAAGAAAGAGCGGCCAACGTTGACGCCGACAAAACCGCCTGCGTTAAGCTCTCGTGGAGCTTCTGTTTGGTGGTTGGCTTCTTGTGCACTGAGGGGATGTGCAGCAAGAGCCATGGGGATAGCCAGGAGGTATAAAGAGCGCATGTTTCTATTATTCTTGATGGGGTGTCCTTAGGGAATGTCCAACCTAGCAGAAATCCGTATCCTTACAATTTTCTGGCAATAAACTATTAGTTATCTCTACGAGTGTTGCTGATCTGCACGGTGGGTATGGGGGCACTTATTTTCATCATTTCATAGGCTTGATGTGGTTTTTGTCGATAATTCGCGTCGAGGCGCCTGTGTACCAATTACACTGCTTAGGTAGTCTTGAGGATTTACTTGCAACTTATGCGGATGCGAGATTTAGTTTAAAGGTCGCCAAATTCTTCCATGCTTTGCAATCAGCGTTGACTTTAAGGTGCTTTGTACATCTTGGAGTGGATCAGGCATGACGACATTTTGGGAACAGCAAACCGCCTCAAAGGAAGGGCTGGCCAAGCAAATCGCGCAGTTGAGGCAGCGGGGCGTACATTCGGTCATCACGCAGGTTCCGGATATGAACGGGCTTTTGCGGTGCCGACTTCAGCATCTGGATGGGTTGGAGAAGGGATGTTCCACCAATTCCTCGCTTTACCTCATTCCTCACGGTGACGGGCAGCCTGCAGGTGAGCAGATCTACGAGTCTCCGCATGTCTGGTATCATACAGGATTTGGCAACTTGCACAGTTTGGCAGATGGTAACACCCTGTGCCAGCTGGGGTGGCGGTCTGAGGTCCCTGAGGTTCTGCTCAACTGTTATGAACGGGGTGGAGAGCGCTTTTCACTGGATGTGTGGCGCCCGTTGGAAATGCTGGAAGAGAAACTTGCCGAGTTGAAACTCACCATGAAAGTTGGGATGGAGTTTGAGTTTGGGATCTTTCACTTTGACCGTGCATTGGTTGAGGCAGGCGAGCATCATAAACTCAAGCCGTTTGGTCATTCACTGCAATATGACTCGGTCAATCGTGACCCGGATTACATGGATCTGATGGAAGCGTTTCGGGTGCGTATGGACTCGCTTGGCATCGGGGTGTCCTCAATGGAGAGTGAGATTGGTTGGGGCATGTATGAGGTTGCCTTGTCGCCAACCTCGCCGTTGCAGGCTGCTGACAATGCAGTGCGGGCACGTCATCACCTGAAAGAGCTTTGCCGGGAGCATAATCTGATTGCGACTTTTATGGCGCGTTATCAGCCGATGGGGCAGGATTCTGCGTGCGGAACCCACGTGCACATCAGCCTCTATGACGAGATGGGGCACAATGTATTTTATGATCGGGAGGCGGTGCTGAGTGAGCGGGGGAGGTTCTTTGTAGCTGGGCTTCTGGAGCAGATGCAGTCGTCTCATCTGGCGTTTCGGCCAACGATCAATTCTTACCGCCGGCTTTCCCGATTTACTGGTTGTCCTGAAGAAGTGTGTTGGGGAGATGAGCACCGCGTGAGTGCGGTGCGCGTGATTTCCAGTCCTGACCCGCAAGCGGTCCGCTTGGAGCATCGGTGTCCGGGGGCTGACACCCATCCGTATATCATCGTGCCTTTGATTGCTGCCGCTGGGCTGCAAGGTCTTCGCAAGGGGGAGGAGCCACCGGCAATGCTGATTGGTGATCCGGGTAAGGATGAAAGCTTGGAGAAGTTGCCGCGATCCTTGGAAGCGTCACTGGAGCTCTTCCGGGAGAGTGAGTTTGTGAAGGAGGCCTTGGGGTCGTCGCTGGCGGATCAGTATGCACGTAGCCGGGAGAATGAGCTGAAGGCGTTCAAAGCATGGATTGAGAAGGACATCACCAGCTTTGAGTTTCTGCGGTATTTTGAAGGGGTTTGAATTCAGCAGCTACACACAAAAAAGCCTGCTGTAACGGATCACAGCAGGCTCTTCTTTGAAACGGGATAATTCTTAGAGTTCTGTCGGCTCACCAAGGGCGTGGCGGAAACGGCGAACGCTTTGGGTGAAACCATGTTCCAGAGCGTCGGCAGTGAAGCCGTGGCCGATGGAGACCTCTGAGATGTATGGTACGCGCTCAATCAGAGCTGGCAGGTTCTCAACGGTGAGGTCGTGTCCTGCATTGACCAGCAGGCCTGCTGCTCTTGCCGCTTCTGCGGTGGCAACGACTTTCTCCAGCTCGATCTTTTCGGCTTCCTTGTCAGAATGACAGGCCCCATAAGGGCCGGTGTAGATCTCGATACGCTCAGCGCCTGCTTCAGCTGCAAGAGCTGGCTGGCTTGGTTCCGGATCCACGAAGAGTGATGTGCGCACACCCCAGGACTTTGCAGTGCTGATGGCTTCTTTCAGGAGATCCATGTTCTCGGAAAAGTCCCAGCCATGGTCAGAGGTCTGCTGGGACGGGTCGTCCGGTACAAACAGAACCTGCGTCGGGCGGGTTTGCTCCACCAACTCCATGAAGCGCTCATCCGGATAGCCTTCGAGGCACAGTTCTTTGCCATGCAGTTCTTCACGCAGCATTTTGGAAATGTCTTCAACATCCGTGCGGCGAATATGGCGCTCATCCGGGCGTGGGTGCACGGTGATGCCTTTGGCGCCTGCATTGAGGGCGAGGGCTGCCAGATGCGTCACACTTGGCCACGGAACGTCGCGGCGATTTCGCAGAACTGCTACAGCGTTTACGTTGACAGATAAGCGGCTAGGCGTCTTCATGGGGCATACTCTTTTTTGAGTCAGGGCATGTCGCCTTTATACGCCATGCCCTGACTTTTTTATTCTTCACGTACCCTTATCCGAGAACCGGTTCTCACCTGTCGGGGATACGCTCTAGATTATCAAAATAAAACGGCGTCTTCACAGACTTGCAAAAGACGCCGCTCAATATCAATAGGACAAAATTGTCCTCTAACTGTTAAATTTCATCCTGCAAGTCTTTAAGACCTTGGGAACCGCGTGAAAGTGCGGCAACGCCCGTACGTGAAACCTCAACAAGACCCAGTGGTGTCAGGATTTCGATGAATTGATCGATTTTATTGGTGCGGCCTGTGATCTCGAAAACGAAGTGATCAATGGTTGCATCAATGACAGTTGCCCTGAAAGCTTCTGACAGACGCAGGGCCTCCAGACGTTTTTCTCCTTCACCACGCACCTTGATCAGTGCCAGCTCTCGCTCAAGCGGCTTTTCCTGATTGGAATTGCGTGCTGCAACGGTCAGATCCCGGACGATATGCACCGGTACAAGGCGATCCAGCTGGTGGCGGATCTGCTCAATGATCTGAGGAGTACCTGTGGTCACAATCGTGATACGGGAAACGTGTTTCTCGTGCTCAGTTTCAGAGACGCTGAGACTGTCAATGTTGTAGCCACGGCCAGAGTAGAGGCCAATCACGCGGGCAAGAACACCAGGTTCGTTGTCTACAATGATAGATAGAGTATGTGTTTCGAGGACATCGCTGGTTTCGGCTAGGAAATAGGCCGATAGAGCGTCTGTTTTCTGTGCGTTCATAATGCTTCTCCCAGCTTACCTATACCAATGACTTGCCAGCGGTGTCGATGGCGTTTGCAACGGCTTCATCAGTTGCTTCATCTGGCAACAGCATTTCGTTGTGTGCTTTGCCTGATGGGATCATTGGGAAGCAGTTGGTCAGCTGAGCGACGCAGCAATCAAACAGAACCGGACCCGGTGTCTCAATCATTTCCTGAATGGCGTCATCCAGTTCACCCGGTTTGGTAACGCGAATACCTTTGCCGCCGTAGGCTTCTGCCAATTTTACAAAGTCAGGCAGGCTTTCAGTATACGAGTGGGACAGGCGGTTGCCATGCAGCAGCTGCTGCCACTGGCGAACCATGCCCATGTAGGAGTTGTTCAAAATGAATGTTTTAGGGGCCAGACCGTGTTGAACGGCTGTCGACATTTCCTGAATGTTCATCAGGATGGAGGCATCGCCTGCAACGTTGATGCACAGCCCGTCTGGATGGGCAACCTGTGCGCCAATGGCTGCTGGCAGACCATAACCCATCGTGCCGAAGCCGCCGGAGGTCAGCCAATGGTTTGGCGATTCAAAGCCAAGGTACTGCGCTGCCCACATCTGGTGCTGCCCAACCTCGGTGGAGATGTAAACATCCTTGCGGCCTTTGATGGCTGCGTTCAGACGCTGCAATGCGTACTGAGGCATGATGACATCGTCGCTGTGGCGGTAGGACAAGCAATCGCGTGCGCGCCACTTGGCGATCTGTGTCTGCCATTCCTTCAGCTCTGGCTGAGAGTGGAAGCTGGAGGCGCGCCAGATGCGAACCATGTCTTCCAGAACGTGTGCCACATCGCCAACGATCGGCAGATCAACATGAACGATCTTGTTGATGGAGGATGGGTCGATGTCCACGTGGATCTTGGTGGAGTTCGGTGAGAAGGCGTCCAGACGGCCCGTGATGCGGTCATCAAAGCGTGCACCGATACAGATCATCAGATCACAATCGTGCATGGCCATGTTGGCTTCATAGGTGCCATGCATGCCCAACATGCCGAGCCACTGTTCGCCAGAAGCCGGATAAGCCCCCAGACCCATCAGAGTGGATGTGATCGGGAAGCCTGTCTGGTCTACCAGTTCACGCAGCAGCTGGCTTGCAGCCGCGCCGGAGTTGATGACGCCGCCGCCTGTATAGAAAACAGGGCGTTTGGCTTTTGACATCAGCTCAACAGCTGCGCGAATGGCAGTCATGTCGCCTTTCAGCTGTGGGCGATAGCTTTTGTGGTTGCTCGGGTTTGCCTGGGGGCCTTCATAGGTGCCGATGGCAAACTGAACATCCTTTGGAATATCAACTACAACAGGGCCGGGACGACCAGACTGTGCAACATAAAACGCTTCATGGAGAATGCGAGGCAGATCATCAACATCCTTCACCAGCCAGTTGTGCTTGGTGCACGGGCGGGTGATGCCAACGGTGTCACACTCCTGGAACGCATCAGACCCAACGAGGTTGGTTGGTACCTGACCGGTGATGCAGACCATGGGGATGGAGTCGAGCATGGCATCTGTCAGGGCAGTCACCATGTTGGTTGCGCCCGGACCAGAGGTCACCAGAGCAATGCCGGCTTTGCCGGTAGAGCGTGCATAGCCTTCAGCAGCATGGCCTGCGCCTTGCTCGTGACGGACAAGGATGTGCTGGATCGCGTCCTGTTGGATCAGCTCATCATAAATGGGTAGAACTGCACCACCAGGGTATCCAAATACATGTTCCACCCCGTTGTCCTTCAGCGCCTGGAGAACCATTTCAGCGCCTGTCATCTCCCGTTGCATCATCAAGTCCTTGTTGCCTGTATCTGCTCGTTTTGCCTGATTGAAGGGTGTGCAATCAATCCGACTGTTTGTTTTGCAGAGGTGCTCTTTTAAACATCACTGCGAATTAGCCATAAAAAAAGGAGCCGTTTGGCTCCTTGTGCGCGTCTAACCGTTCCGAGTGAGCTTGCTCACTCCGGCGACGCGCGTCCCACCACGATAAGAAGAATTGAAGTTTGCATTTTGGTATTGGGAGCCTCAGGGCTCCACTCTCCCTTAACATAATTCCAACCGTGAAAGAGATTACCGCGCTTCACCATTGAATCGCTCAGGTAAACTCTGAAATTCGGGGAGAGATTAGGCTTAGATACGTAAAAGCGTCAAGTGGCTTCTTCTTAATGTTGCGCCGCAAAGACCTCTCGTTTTCTTGAGTTATCTGCAACAGTCAGCGTGCTTTGCAGAAGTTGCGTCACGGAAAGTTATACTCGCTCTGTTTGCATTGGCTTTTCTAAGCGCAATTGTTGCGCTTGAGCGAACCCGCAGAAATACGGGATTTTGCAGTGCGATGATGGTGGAACGACTTTAGCTGCAGTGCACGCCTGTGACTGCTAAGAAGATTTGAGATAGACCGTGGCTGGGAGATCTGTGAAAATTTTGCGTTGGACTAATTGATAAGAAGGCAGCTTTGCGAAAATTGCGGTGTTTTTTCGCGTTTCGCACTTCTGAATTGTGTTTGTGCTGCGAAAATTCGTAGATTTGCATAGGTTAGTCTGGGATAAGTTTACTTTACACAAGACATTTTCGAAAAGTTGCACGTAGGGCCTTGCGCTCTCGCAAAAGGCTTTATATACACCCGCCATCGCTTCGGCGGGAAACGTTTTGGGTGTATAGCTCAGTTGGTAGAGCAGCTGACTCTTAATCAGCCGGTCTAGGGTTCGAATCCCTATGCACCCACCAATAGACGTCTCGTGTTTAGTGAGCCCGTAGCTCAGCTGGTAGAGCAACTGACTTTTAATCAGTAGGTCCACGGTTCGAACCCGTGCGGGCTCACCATTTAACCTCATGGTATATAAAGAGGTTTAGCAAAGCTCCCTTCCGGGAGCTTTTTGCATTTGTGCCCTGTGTCAGCACTATGTAAGCAAATGAGAGCGTTTGAAAGCGCGATTTTACCTGTGGCGCGGCGTGAGATTTTGCATAGGTGGGCGATATAACGTGCACAGCGGCCTTTTTTCTTTCCCTACAAAATATGAGCGTTAGAAGGACGACAAAACGTGACTTTCTAACGCCCGGTTTAGTGA
>NZ_LMCF01000217.1 GCF_001623075.1 Pseudovibrio sp. Ad37 | reverse complement strand
TTACTCGTTGCGTGAAGCCCAAATAATCATCGAAAGGTGGAGGATACACTACAATACCAAACGCCCCCATAGTGCGCTGAACTTCCGCCCACCGGCTCCTGAAGTAATCATTCCAGTAGACCAAAGGCCAGTCATGCACTAACTTTCAAACCGGACCACTCAAGTGGGGCTGATCACGGTTGCCACGTTCCTTGGTGATGGTGCTTATGATGGGACGCCTGTGAGGCAAGAATTAGCAGACCGTTTTGAAGGTATCGAGGTGAAACTTGGCCTCGCCGTTCTCAACACAATGACGGCCTTCGGACGCGCCACGTTCGAGAAGGTTTCTGCATGATCAGATGCATGCGATTGGGCAGGCTGCAAGCTAATTTCGAATTGTGCAACAGCGCCCCTTTTTCTTACATTTCCAACTAGTTCCGTAGTTGCAAGTTGTGTATCTCGAATTTCTGTATTGAATAGCGCGTTGCTATATCTAGTTTGGCCATTAACAGATTCAATTGTACCCCCACCTTTGCTTATAACTACGCCATTAGCAATGTCATCTAACAAGCCGTCGATAGCCCTCAGCTTATCAGCTGATTTTACTGCAACGACTACACCAGTGGTCATTAAAGTTGATCCACCCAGTGCATCACCTGCAGCGCCTTCTGCCAATGCAACGGTTACTTCTGTCAAGCAAGCAGGTGTCTTGAAACAGGACAATGTAGCTGGAACGGCCTGAACTGCCACCGCTCCACCTAGAATAATTGCTGATATAAGTAGGGCCTTTTGAAACTTACTCCCCACTGCTTACGTGTTAAGTTTCAAAATCCCACAAACCCGCAATTTTCAGTTGTTCTTTGGGATTCCAACCGGCTGGTTTTAGATAATCACTACTTTCCCAAGGCATCCCACGGGCAACCCAGACACGCTTCCATTCGTCGAATGTAACATTGCAATCATTGTCCGAAACACCGAACTGAAATCCACAGCATTGACATATTTCAAATGAGCCGTAACCATCCGAGTATGGAGCTTCTCTCAATTCTGGGAATCCACATACAGGGCATTGATATTTAACCATTTTATTCACCGCTAGCATCCAAATTTTTCATCACCGAACGGATACGTTCTACCATCTGGCTTTTTTGATAAGAAGATCGCCAACTACCCGATCTTGCGGAGCATCTATTGTGTCAGCAAGAATTGTATGTTTCGCTTTCAGACACCTCGGTTGAACTCACATTGAAATATCATTCTCATCCATTATTGATCTGATTTTAGCTGAAAATTCAACTATTTCGTCTACATTTAAATTGACATAAGTTGACAAAGAATTTGCAGGAATGTTCTGAAGTAAGCCTAAACTTGCCCCAACTAAATATCTCAACTCCGTTTCTGACAGTTCAACTTGAACTTTCTTTTCTTTGTTCTGATCAAAATTAGACAGCATTGTTAGCTTCTTCCTTAAGGGACTAGGCTGACTTTGTCGTTTACAGCTACCTCTATGCAATCACCGTCAAGGATCACATCTATGGTCGAGTTGTCCGGCCACATATTCCAACCTTTTATAGTGACCTTGTATGCATGCTGAAACGTAAGTTCTTGCCCAATACCTAGCTTAAGATTTGCTGGTCCATCGAGCAAAATAGCGACTATCAACTGGCTACCAAGCCTATTCACGTGTGTTACAACTCCAATAACAGTCAATCACGATACCCATTCCATTTAGCTGTGTCCTGAACTCCTACACCCTAGCAACGTTGACGGTGTGTTCAACATCAGATATTCCATAAGCTCGCTGGTTTTGAACCAGCTTGGTTGCCGCTTCATACTCCCCTCGCCGCTACAAACTCTCCTCTCATTCCTACCGTCACGCAAGACCCGATGCCTTTGCCCTTTGGGCAGACTATACCGCTGAAATGGCTGCATGAAATCTTCTCAAATTGGGCTTTTGCAACTCACTTAAAATAAGTTGGCAATCCCCAGTAGGGACTTCTGCAACAACGCCTCTCAGAATATGAAAGTAAGGGGATTAAGTTTTATGTCTGCTGATAGTTGGCATATTCCCACATCGCATAACGGCTAAGTTGGATAGCAACATCGGACCAACTTTCACCATTTATCTCACTGCATAATTGGCTGATTTTGGTCTGAATTCGCTCAAAGTCATACTCTTCAACCAAAATCATATAAATACCAAAAAAACCAAAGTCTCCAAAAGTCTTGTTCACCATATTGGAAACAGCCCACTTGGGAGTGCAAACATGGAATTGAAATAACTCGCTAGTTGCTTCTCCCTTTGGGCCAATATGTGCATCGAGTGTAAAACTAAAAGAGTCCTCGACATCAGGCCAGTATGTTTTTGGATCAATATCTAATGAGGTTAGCTGCTTTAGTTCTGCTTGCATACTTGAATCCTTAATTCGCAACGTCCAAGTGAGCATTCGAAGTTATTGTCCACTTGCCGTTAATGAGTTCTCGTTTCTCGAGATTAATTTGGATGCCTGTTTGACTATATGGGTTATTAGGTTTTGGAGTTGGTGGGCGATACGTTTTGGTGCCGTCAGCACTAACAAGAGTTTTCCCGTCGCTTGCAATTCGATAATTTGGTCCTACCCATGCCTTACCAAGTTCGTCGGCTTCAGTTCGTGTTGCAGTGCCTTTAAGAGTTAGGTTTCCTTTTTCTAACTGGGATGCTTCTCGCAAAATCCCGTGCTTTTCCGTCGTAGACAGTTTCCTACTAGTAGCATTGCTCTGAACTCTCACGCCACCCAACATCGCCATAGCGATGACAGTTCCGAGTTCAAGACCTGTATCCTCTAGTGCTACAATTTTCTGTTCGACGGTCGTGTTTGGATTAGCCCAGATTTGCCAGCGCTCTGTTGTCATATGCTCGCGGAGTTCAGTGCCATCAGCGAGACCCTGCGAGTATGCGTTAAAGAGTTCGCCTCTTGGTTTTCCATCGAGTTGCTCTGCGGCGTCAAGAAGCCACATGACCATGAAGTTTTCAACGGCTTCGCCAGACCGACTTCCAATACCCCCGGCAAAACCGGTTGCTTTGAGCAACTCAATCTTCTGATTGGTAGGAAGCTGGTTCAGATAAGCATAGATTGCGTCCTGGCATTCTTCGTAGGTTTTTATGCCCAACTCTAACCGACTTCCGTCGGCTTGAACAATAAAGCACTTGGTTAGTTCTGCCGCATGGGCGGTACTGATAAAGAGATTAAAGATGCTGAAGCTTTGGGTTGTTGTACAACCTCCCAGTTGTCCTCCAGCGACAAGGGCATCAACACCTTGTTTTGCTTTCTGCTTTTCATCTTCAGTCAGCTCTTTGCCCAGAAGATATTTATCGATGAATCCACCAGGTTCAGTGGCCTTTCGAACGACGGTTTGTACTGCCTCAATTGCCGTATCTGATACATAGACACCGACGTAGTTTTCCTCGTCCTTGGTGACTTCCTGCGCTAAGTCGACATCGCGGTTGAGTTCATCGACACTCTCCGTCTCGCCGTTCTCCTCGAGCTCCTGCTGCTTGTCCTCATCACGGATGATGATCTCACCTTCGCCGACCGTGGCGCGCGTGATCTGGCGTTTGTCGCGGTTGGCATAGCTGCCTTCAAACTGGCCGCCGTAGGATGTCTCAGCTTCAGTTTCCTGGCTGTCGGTCTGATCTGAAGTGTTGTCAGGTTGATCATCAGGCCCCGTATCCGGCTTCTTATCCGTATCCTTCGCCCCCGGCACCGTGAAGTTGACGCCAACTGAGCCGCCAATGTTGGACTGCTTGTCGTGATCATCAATATCACTGAAGGTGAGCGTGCCGGTGGAAAGAGACAGGTCGTCCGTATCTGACGCAATCAGACCGCCTGTGAGATCCGTGTTGCCAGCCACATCAATCTCAAGGGTTTCTTCCGTGACAATACCGGTCTGCTCGGTGACCCAGGCTCTGGAGCCTTCGCCCTTGCTGCCGTTGACACTGAGGTTCCCGGAGAGACTACCTGACATGAAGTTGTAGGAAATCCCACCGGAAGCACCTGCAGAGCTTGATGAGTTGCTGCCTGTATCCTGAATGCTCTCAATGTTCAGATCGCCGCCCACATCCAGATCAGCTGTCTTGGCCGTGACTTGCGCGCCTTTGAGCGTGGTGTCTGCGCCAGATGTCAGGTCCAGATTGCCTGCAACATTCAGTTTGCTGTTGGTTTTATAAGTCTGCTCGCTTTCGTGTTTGCCGTTTTGAATGCTGGCATTGACCCCGGCGCTGACAGATATGTCGCCTGTCCGGCTGACCCCAGCTGTGACCGAGATCCCTGCGGACTTAGACGAGTTCTTGCCAGAACTTGCCATGGTGTTGTCGGCAGCCTCAAGGGTGATCTCACCGCCCGCATCCAGAGTCGCATCCCCGCCCACATCAATTTGAGCGCCTTTACTGGTGATGTCCTCGCCAGCTATCAGTGTCAGATCATTGCCAGCATTGAGCACAGAGACTTTCGCAGCAGAGCTTTCCTCGTGTGATCTGCTCTTTTCACTGGAAACAGTCAGGCTATTGGTGATCCCGGCAACCGTACCGCCATTTTGCGCTATATCGACGAGCGTGTTTGCAGCTTCGGCTGCTTTCAGTCCGGCAGAGACAGCGGTTATCGCCTGATATCCGACATTGCCCTTGCCTGCTGTTGCAGCCTTTGGGGTCTCCACCAGTGTTTTCACTGCACCAGAGACGTTTTCAAAAACACTGATACTCAGAGCAACTGTATCAACCCGGTGACTCTCGGAGTGCTCATAATTATCATTGACAGCCTTAAGATCGATATCGCGGCCTGCGGTGATACTCAGGTCATTGTCAGCATTAAGGACCGCAGCTGTGGAATTCACATCCTCACCAGCCTTGATACTGATGTTCTCACCGGAGACAGAGGACACCACGTTGGTAGTCACATCTGTGTTGAACTTGTGCTTTTGTGATTTGTAGCCAACTGTTGCGCTTCCCCCGCCAACCTCTGCAAAGAAGCCATGGCTTTTCTTCAGCACATCTTCCTGGAACGTGTTTTCTGCCGTGTTCAGATTGACGTCTTTGGCTGCTTCCAAAGTGACATCTGCTTCACTGGAAATCGCAGAAGCAGTGATGTCGACTGAACCACTGTTTGATTTGATGTCCAGATCATCGACAGTTGCGACCACCGTTCCCACCTGTTCGGTGCTGGACGTCTCCCGGCGACGGGTTTTGCCGGATAGAAAACCCTTATGTTTTGAGTTGCTGAAACTATACGTGCTTTCTTCCAGCGCGGAGATGGTGACATCACCATTAGCCTCTATGGAGGCAGTGCCATCACTGGCAATCAAAGCGCCTTCAAGCGTGATGTCTTTTTCTGACTTCAGCTTCAGATCATCGGCCACTTGAATGGAAGAGGTCACGTATCGGGTTTTATCCTCAACGCGGATACTGTGAACACCGTTGCCCCTTGTGTCAGAATCGAAATGAGACCTGGCTTCAACACCTGTGACTTTGAGATTGCCACCGGTCCCCACTTCCAATGTCCCGCCACTGGACAGATCCCCGCCAGCGATCAGCGTGTCGCCGGTGCTCTTCAGGATCAAAGAGTTTTCCGCCGAGACAGAGCCGATTTCCCGCACGATGGTGCCAACACGGTCCTGACCATTGTCGGTGGTTGTGATGAGTGTCTCAACCACGATCTCATTGGCGGCCAATTCAACTGTTTCACCGGAAATACTGCCGGAACTGTTGGTCAGTGTGCCCTGGGCGGCGATCAGGACGTCTTTTTTGCCTGAGATTTTCCCGCGTGTGTTGATGACCTCGCCCGCGCTAAGATTGACGCTACCAGCAACAATAATCGCACCATCGGTATTGCGCCGGTTCTTCGCATCCGCCAGGTAAAGGCGGGGAACAAGAACTTCATGACCCGCGACAACTGTTTTCTCGTACCAGACAATGTCTTGTGTCAACTGCGCGACCTGATCTGCGCTTAAAGAAATTCCATAGCCAAGATCCAGATCTTCTGCAGCTTCTGCTGCATTATGCATAAGCTCGCGGACCTGATCTGCATCAGAGCTCACGCCCCCGGAAATCCAGCGTTCGCCGGTTGCAGCCAGGATCTGGTCGGTAACCAGCCGGGTATCAAAGTAAGCATCTCCCAGTGACTGGCCATATTGGTCCAGACTGTCGAGGTCGAGCTTATCTGCAAAATAATCCAGACCAAAGAAGCTTGAAGGATCGATGAACTCAAAGCGGCTTTCGATCAGATAGGTTTTGTCTTCCTGAGCAGGGGCAAACAGCTGCGGGTTAGAGGTCAATCCAATGGCCCGCAAATAATCCTGTCCGTTGCTTTCACGGGGATTGATCGTCTTAGGGTCTTCCAGATCAAGATCACCAAAATCAAGATTATCAATGGAGCCCAGGCCTGGTATCAAAGGTGTAGGTGCACTGATCGTTGAGCCATCAAGGCTATCGCCTTTGGTCAGACCACTCGCATTTGTCTGCAGGATCTGCGTGTTATTGGCTAAAGTATAACTGCCTGAATTTTGCAAGGCCTCATCGGCATCTGCTTTCTCAGCACCAATCTGGCCATTGGCATTAAGTTTGCCTTATTTTGTGACGCCTTGCGTCTCTGGCTGCTCTCCGTTATTGGCAAATGTATAGTCGTTGGTGTTTTCAGAAGCCCCATCGGTATCTGCCTTTTCAGCCCCGACCTGGCCATCTGCATCAAGTTTACCTTGTTTTGTGACACCTTGCGTCTCTGGCTGCTCCCCGCTAATGGCAAATGTGAAGCCCTCGGAGTTTTCAGAAGCTTCATCGGCATCTGCCTCCTCCGTGCCAACCGACCCAGCGGTCTGCGAGCCAAGTTTGCCTTGCTGCGTGATGCCTTGTGCGCCTGAGCCGGTTTCAATGCCTGAAGAGCTTTCCAGATTTAAATTAGAGGTTGCAACATCATCTGCAGCCGTATTGGTCAGTGTGCCGGACAGATTGCCGCTCAGCGTACCACCTGCATGGATAATGCCGGGAGCAGCGGCAACTGTGGAGGTTTCAACCGTTCTCTGGTCAGATTTCGGTATCTGCCCGAGCCAGCCAAAACCCCGATGCTCTCTTCTGGAATTATAGCTGAGCTTTACGCCATATGTTCTTGATGCTGAAACGCCCTTGTTTTCAAGGCTGCCGCCGCTAATCGATAGATCGACTGCCGCACTTATTTGGCTATTCTCGTTAAGGATTGACCCTGCATCAATCGTGATATTGCCGGTCCCTGCATAAATTTTAGCAGCAGATGTTTTATACTCGATTTCTTCTTGTTCGATATAGACAATCGCCTGCCCGCCCGTCGGAACCCTGTGTTCTTCGTCAGGAGAGAGAACATTCCAGCGCTCCAGATGACCTTTTGTCGGATCAAACGTTGCCAGACTTGTAGGCGCATACTCGTTCCACCAGTTTGGATTCCATTCTTCTGGGGAAGCTCCCTTGTCCGCTAATATCGCTTCAATTTGCACAATGTCAGGGAGGAAGACATAACCAGTCCCGCCTTGGCGATCCCACATCGTCTCATAGGTATAACCGCCGACATACCCCATATTCACATAGATGTTGTTACGGCTGCTTGGCCTTAACCACTCGGGTGGGTACGAACGATAGATATAATTATTTGCATATTCGTATGTTTTAAGCGTCTTCTCGACCTTTGTAAGGTTTTGCAGGTCTTGAGTACGCAAGGTGATGTCACCCTCAAGAGACTCAATTCCACCACCATTGTGGTTGAGAAGCTGGGTGCTACGCGTGCCCACGCTCTGGCCTTCAATGGTCAGGTTTCGGTTGGCAAGAATGAGCCCACCGTCATTGTCGAGCCTGGTGCTGTGCAGCTCTAAATCCTGACCACTGACCAGAGCCCCTTCATTGTGAATATTGTCGGCGTTGAGAGAGAGTGTGCCTGACCTGCTTTGCCAAACAGCATTTTTGTCAATGGTGACATCGCCGTTCGTCGTAAAGGTAAATCCGGTTCCGCCGGAGAACAGGCCGTTGTTGACAACGGACCGGCCAGAAATTGTAAGTTTGCCCAAGCTTTCCAATCGCGCAGAAGCAGCGTTGGTCAGTGACGCATCTGCGGTGTTCCTGAGTGTGACAGTTGTGCTGCTTGAAGAATTGATTGTGCCGTCATTGTTAAGTGTTTTGGCTTGAAGGTTTACCGTGCCATTGGACAAGATCTGTGCTGTCGGTCCGTTTTGAAGCGTGTTGCTTGCTCTTAGATTTAATGCGGTCCCGGCACTGATTTTGCCTGTGTTGAAGATGGATCTGGCATTGAGTGTTATTGTATCTGCGTAAAGTTCTGCTGCGCTTTTAACGCTCAGGTCCCTGGTAAGGGTTGCTGAGAGAAGTTGGTCTGAGGCAATCTTGGCGCCTGCGCTGATGGTCAGTGTCTCACCCTCAAGCATCATGTCTTTTGCGCTCTCCAGCGAGCCAGACACGCTTAGCAGACCTGCCTCCAGGTCCAGAGCCCCTTGAGAAAGAACCTTTCCGCCAGCGGCAACTGTCACTGCGCCATCAGCATCAAGGCTCATATCAGCAATGCTGATAAGAGAACCGGCTCCCGAATAGTCATCAAATTCTGCAAAGAGGGAACTGCCACTATAAAGGCTTCCCGTATTGATTAGATCGCCCTGAAGCGCGAGTTTGAGCCCATACTCACCTGTACGGCTGTCTTCTCCGGCCAGATTTGCCTTCACACGACCAGAGTTCGTAAGACCACCGACACTAGCTGTTAGCGTGATCGCATCGTTAGCCTCAAGAAGGCCCGCATTTGAAAGACTGTTTCCGTCCAGTTCCAGCGTTCCCAGAGACGTGATCGTCCCTGCTGTTTTAACGTCAAACTTTCTACTTGCCTCAAGTAGAATTTTCCCTTCGGAGAAAAGGGCTCCTGCCACTGTCAGGTCCTGGGCAGCAGAAAGACGTAAATCACGCCCTGACTTTAAATCAGCATCAGCAACAAGGTTCAGATCCCCACCACGGGCTGTTATTGCCACTCCCTGCAGACCCTTAAGCTCTCCTCCCAAAGACATAGTACTGGCGCTAAGGTCAAGCGTTTCCTGTGCTTTTGTCTGAGCTTGATTTCCGTGTTGGTTGAAGCTGCCTGCTGCATCAAGAGAGAGCGCGCCAAGGGAGATGATCTTACCCTGATGATCAACGTCACCTGCAGAGGTCAGGGTCAAATCCCCTTGCTTTGACTGAATGATACCCGCAGAACCAACGGCCAGATCACCACTGAGGCTTTCAAGTGCAGTGGTATCCCCGCTTAGAGTCCCGTTTGTTTCAATGCTGGCAGCACTCATGTCCAGAAGGTCAGATACAGAAACAACGCTGCCCGTACTCTGGATCAGATTTCCAGATGCATTGATGATCGCATCGCCGCTTTGAGTAGCCACGCTGCCTGAGAGGATAAGATCCTCTCCTGCATCAAGTGCGAGGTAAGTAGCTGCCTGGGTGATACCACCCAGCTGGACCCGCCCAGTGCTTTCTATATCAACAAAGCTGGCAAAACTGACCATCTGGCCGGAGCTGGCCTGCGTGAAGGCACCGGTTTTAGCCTCAACGTTCAATTCACTTTGAGCCTGCAGCACACCAGTGTTTGCGATTTCGCCGGCTATAATGTTTAAATTGGTATCAGAGCGAACAAGAGACATGGCGCCTGAGTTATTCAGCTTGCCGCTAAGACGCAGGTCAAGACCTTGCTCCCCATAAATCTGACCAGCATTTTCCAGATGAGTGCTAGCACTCAGGCCGCGCAGTGTAAGTTTGCCATAGTTACTGGCAATTTTCCCGCTGGCACCCAGGCTGGACGTACCTGCTTTGGTTAATGTCAGGTCCAGATTACCGTTGCTTAGGATCTCGCCGTTAGTGTCAAGCTCTCCAGCTTTAAGGACCAGTGTATCCGGGGTAGCGATTGAAGCTGTAGCATCGCTCATGTGAACGGTGGCATCAGCCGTGATACTCAGCTCGCTAGCCCCATAAAGCGTTGCGATACGCCCAGCTACCTGTTTCCCGATGGAAAGGTCCTTGCCAACCGATAGTGTGCCTGCGCCCAACGTCTGTAAATAACTACCGTCCTGAAGCGTGACATTCCCCGTTGTGGTTAAGGCAAGATCAGAGAGAGATGCCAAAGTACCAGCATTATCAACCGAGGAGAAGGTTCCGGTAAAGTCGCCGTCAGATAACACACGTGCGTTGTCACTGATCGTCAGGGCACCACCTTGAAGAGCCATATCCTGACTGCTTTCCAGCAAGCCTGTCACGTGCAGCGAGGTTCCATCTAGATCAAGGTTGCCTTTGGCGATGACTTGCCCGCCTGCACCAATGGTCACCGCTCCAGCTGCTTCAAGCTCCAGGTCTGCGATGCTCTTGAGAGATCCGGTTCCTGAGTAATTGTTAAAATCAGCAAAGACAGAGCTGCCGCTATAAAGTGTGCCTGTATTGACCAGGTCGCCCTTTAAGGAGAGTTTTAAGCCATATTTACCGCTGCGCTCGTCCTTCCCGAGCAGGTTGGCCTTTACGATACCAGAGTTTGTCAACCCGCCCTCATGGGCTGTAATTGAGATCGTATCATTGGTCTCCATCAGGCCTGATGATGCGAGACGAGCAGCATCAAGAGAAATAGATTTAGCACTGGTGAGTGTTGTGTTGCTCGCGATATCAAGAGCTTGTGCCGCGACAAAGTTCATGTCTCCTGCTGAATAAAGCTCTGCTCCTTTAAGGATATTAAGCGCACCGTCGCCCGCACTTAAGCTGACGTTTTCCAGACCTGTAACCTCACCAGCAATCGACACGCTTGCCGCGCTGATATTAAGGGCAGCTCTGGCACTTGTCTGCGCCAGATCACCACGCTGCGTGTAGGCTTGCGCTGCATTGATGGAGAGCTGACCAAGAGAGATGATCTTGCCCTGGTGGTCAATAGCCCCAGCAGAGGTGAGGGTCAGATCGCCTTGTTTTGACTGGATGATGCCGGCTGAACCAATTGCAATATTACCACTCAGGCTTTGAACGGTTGTGGTCGCCCCGCTCAGTGTTCCGCCAACCTCCAGACTGGCCGCCTCCACATCCATCTGCTTAGTGGTTGAGATCACACTGCCTTGTGCCTGAGTGAATACCTGGGACGCGCGTATAACGGTGCCTCCATCTAACGAGGCCACACTTCCAGAAACGGTAAGATCCTTTCTTGCATCAAGTGCGAGGTATGAGGCCGCTTCTGTAATACCTCCCAGCTGGAGCGAGTCAGCTGCATCAATGTCAACAAAGCTGGCAAGGCTGACCATCTGTCCTGAACTGCTCTGAATAAAAGCGCCAGATTTAGCTTCCACGATCAGCTCATCTTGAGCCTGCAGCGTGCCTGCTGTTACGATCTCATCAGCGTTGATATTTAGTTTGGCCTTTGAGCGAATGAGAGAGGCCGCGCCTGAATTTTCCAACTTACCGTTAAGACGTAAGTCAAGATCTTGCTCGCCATAGATCTGGCCAGCATTTTCCAGATGAGTGCCAGCGCTCAGGCCGTGCAGTGTAAGTGTCCCATCGTTGCTGGCAATTTTACCGCTGCGACCAAGGCTGGACGTACCTGCTTTTGTCAATGTCAGGTCCAGATCGCCGTTGCTCAGGATCTGGCCGTCATTATCAAGCCTTCCAGCTTTCAGGACCAGTGTATCCGGGGTGGCGATTGAGGCGGTCTCATCGCTCAAGTGAACGGTACCATCAGCCGTGATGCTCAGCGCGCCAGCCCCGTAAAGTGTGGCGATATGCTCAGGTGACCTGGCCCCAACAACCAGATCGCTGCCAATCTTTAAGAGGCCTGTACCAGAGGATTTAAGATAGCTGCCGTCCTGAAGGGTGACACTGCCGGAACTGGTTAAGGTAAAGTTGGAAAGAGAGGCTAAAGTGCCTGCATTATCAACCGAGGAGAACGTTCCGGTAAAGTCGCCGTCAGATAACACCTGCGCGTTGTCAGCAATTGTCAGGGCACCAGCCTGAAGTGCCATATCCTGACTGCTTTCCAGTAAGCCAGCAACACTCAATCCAGCTGCCTTCAGATCCAGGTTACCTTTAGAGAGGATCTGCCCGCCGGGGTCGACACTTATGGCACCTTGGGCATCAATATCTATATCTGCCAGACTGTTGAGGGACCCGGCTCCTGAATAGCCTTCAAATTCTGCAAAGACGGAGCTGTCGCTTTTCAGCGTGCCTGAGTTGACCAGATCCCCCTTTAAGGAGAGTTTTAATCCATATGCACCTGTGCGTCCTGCGTCTCCAGCCAGATTGGCTTTCAAAGTGCCAGAGTTCGTGAACCCGCCCTTATACGCAGTAATCAAGATTGTGTCATTGGCTTCCATCAGGCCGGCTGATGTGAGGGAAATTGCATCAAGAAAAATCGAGTTGACGCTCTTAAGCTCAGTGCCTGATCCGATATAAAGAGTTTGCGCTGCAGAAAGGCTCATATCTTTGACAGAGGATAATTTCGCGCCTGTCGTAACCCTCAGCGCACCGCCCCGCGCACGTAAGGTAACATGTTCCTGACCAGTGACTTCACCAGAGATTGCCAGACTTGCAGCATTGATGCCAAGAGCTGCTGTGGCTTTTGTTAGGGCCGTGTCACCGCGCTGGGTATATGCACCACTTGCATTTATGGCAAGTTCACCAAGAGAGATAATTTTGCCCTGATGGTCAATAGCGGCCGCGGACGTCAGGGTCAGATCATCTTGCTTTGCCTCAATGGCCCCAGTAGCACCAATTGAGATGTTACCATTCAGGCTTTGTACGGTCGTGGTCGCCCCGCTGAGTATTCCATCACTCTTAATGGTGGAGGCGTGAACATCCAGCAGCCCAGAGGCTGAGATCACGCTGTCTTTTGTCAAAGTAAGCGTGTCTGTTGCCCGGACTTTCGCCCTGCCAGCTTTTGCAGCCGCGCTTCCAGAAACAGTCAGCGCCCCGCCAGCATTTACAAGAAGATAAGAGGCTGCTTGCGTAACACCTGCCAGCCGGACAGCGCTGGCCCCATCAATATCTACGAAGCTGGCAAGGCTGACCATCTGGCCGGACCGGCCTTGACGAAGAGAGCTGGACTTTGCTTTCACTTTCAGCTCATCTTGAGCCTGCAGTGTTCCTTCATTGTGAAGGTCCTCAACCATCACGTTCAGCTTTGCTTTTGAACGCAGGGAGGAAGAACCGCCCGTGTTGGTCAGTTTGCCAGCCAGTTGCAAATCAGCACCGCGCCGGCCATAAAGCTCGCCGGCATTAACCAGGTGCGTGCCATCTGTCAGACCGTGCAGGGTTAAAACACCATCGCTGGCGATCTTACCTTTTATGCCAAGTCTTGACGCGCCTGCGTTCATCAAGGTCAGGTCCAGATTGCGGTTGCTCAGAATTTGCCCGGACACATCAAGACGCCCAGCCTTAAGATTGAGCCCCTGAGCACTGGCAATGCCAGCATCCTCATGACTTAAATGCAATTTGCCTGCAATCTCCAGATCAAGAGATTGACCACTATAGAGCGTTGCCACGCGATCCAGAGCTTTCGCGCCAACACTTAAATCTCCCCCAACCCTTAAACGACCTGCCTTTGAGGATTTAAGATAGCTGCCATCGTGAAGTATGACATTGCCTGTGCTGGTTAAGGTAAAATCGGCCAGAGAGGCTAAAATGCCTGCATTTCGGACAGAGGAAACTGTTCCAACAAAATCTCCCCCAGACAGCACTTGCGCACCGGCGCTGATCGTCAACGCACCAGCTTCCACGGACATATCGCCCGCACTTTCCAAAGAGCCAGCAACACTCAACCCAGCTGTATCCAGATCAAGCGTTGCTTTGGCAAGCACAGCAGCGGTTTTTAAGAAAGTGGTCTTGCCAGCATCAATCGACAATGCTGCATCGGTCTCTAAGGCTTTCCCGATTTGCAGCTCACCACTGGCCTCAAGTGTAATTGCTTCTTTTGCAAACACGTCAGACAGCAGCGAAAGCTTACCGGCATTGATGGTCAGGTGATTGCCCGAGATAAGGCCCTGCGTGCTCTTGCCAAGCACAAACACGTCACTGGCTTTAATCTCAATTGCTGCGCCGCTTAACTTCGCATTCTTGCCCAGGGCTTCATAAGCGGGAGAGGTGATTGAGACCAGGCCTTCCGCATTGATCTTGCCATATTGTTTTGTCGAGGCAGCCTTAAGGGTTGCAGACCTGCCAGCACGAAGCACACTTTGAGCCCCCAAAGAAAGTCTGTTTTCAGCGCTGAGAGTGACATGGCCAACCCCTTTTAAAGCTTTGCTCTCCCGGTCAATACCGGCTGCAATATCCTTGCCTTTGCTGAGGATATTACCAGCGCTTAAAGCAATATTGCCAGCAGCTGCGACCACTGCCTGCGAGGAGATGATGATATCCTCTCCAGCTTCCAACTCTAAAGAGCCTGCCGCGTAGATAACTGATTTATCGCGGACCTTCACATCACTCTTGGCTGAGCGCACACGCACCTTTTTAGCTGAATTGATAGAGCCTAAAGAGATCTTTCCAGATGCATCCAGAAAAAACCCTCCACTGGCAGCTACAACACTGTCAGGAGCCCGTACACCCACCCCGTTTTCCGTACCGACCAGTGTGATCTTGCCGGCATACATACCGCCCAGAGCTGATGAATCGATACCGAACTCAGGTTTGTCTGATCCATCATCAGAACGTGCTGTGATCTGACCTGTTGCAGGATCATAGCTGTTACGGCCGGCGAATAAGCCCAGATAGTCCCCCGCATTGATCTGGCCGTTGATCTCAATACTGCGCGCAACAATATCAAAATAATCCGTCTCTTGCCCATTCAGCCCGCCCGGCCCAATTGTGACCGAACCCTGGTCCACCTCAAGGGAAGACAGGCTACCATCTTCAATTTCTGGAATCCCCGTTGAAAGGGTAGCTCGCGGGATATTGATAAAGCCGCAGCCATCGCAAGTCATACCATTGGGATTGACAAGAATGTAATTTGCGGCCTGCCCATGGACCTCGGAGGGTCCTTGCAGCAAGGATCTGTTTGAGGATGTCACCTCATTTAAAATCAGGGAGGCAGCCCCATTTTTAAGATTTGGATTTTGTTCAATAATTCCACCGAGCTCAGAGCGGCTCATTTCCGTGGAATTGTTTAAAATCAGGCCATTCTGGCCCACATTGAAGTCAAGAAATTTGTTATGCGACAGGCCTGAGCTGGTTGGCTTGACGATATTGACAACCGGCACGCCATTGGGAGCTTCCAGAACGCCTGGCGCATTTGAACCAGGATCTGGTGTAAGGCTTTGTGCATAAGCTGGAGCAATGCCTTGTGCCAGAAAAACCCATAAGACCAGCAGTGCTTTGCCAATTCTTGCGCCAGGAGGCATCCAGTTCAACTTTGGAAAACTGGCCTCTGGGGACATTGTCACTGAAAATAGTATCAGAATGAGCCGCAAAAGCATCAATGCCCTTTAAGAAAGACAGTTTGACGGTTCCTGCACCTTGCAAAACCTGAGCGGACAGCGCACCAGAGATGTCCAGAACGGAAAGTCGTTTGCTGGAAGCTGGTATGTACCTGCCAGTAATAAAGTTACGGCTCTCTTTTAAGGTCAGACCGGTACTGAATAAAACCTGTTTGATTTTATCGCGATAGGCAACATAATCAGCACCAATACGGGCCTCCCAGCTGTCGCCATTATACGCGTAGCTGCCAGCAGCTGAAGTCAACTCAGATGCATATTGCTGAAACGACCCACTCATAGACAGGGTCAGATAGTGCCAGGGAACAGACACATAGCCATTGATTGAGCGCGAGTAGAGCGAGCGATCCAGATAATCAAGCGAGGTTTTAGCCGTGACTGTCAGGTTCTCATAAAACCCCAATGCATCTTCAACACTGACCGATCCCGATAACTGATGGCGGCCAGTTGATTTAGAGCCTTCATTACTCACCTGGGCAGATGCATCAACCGTGTAGCTATCTTGAACATCAATAAAGACCCGGCTGCTGCCAATGGTATCACCCGGTTCAATTCTAATCTTAGCGGTTTTTGAACCAAGGCGATTAACCTGATCAAGCCCTTGTTCAAAATCCCTAATATTGAGTATCTGGTCTTTGCGATTACCCGTGATTTGCCGCGTTCTGGAACGTCTTTTATCACCTTCCAAAATGACCACGTCACTAACACGACCCTCGACAACCAGAACCTCTAATCGGCCCGCTGAGATGTCCTGCGGTTCCAGATAAGCCCGCGTGGTGACAAAGCCCCGCTCAATGTAATAGTTTGGGATCTGCCGTAGAACGTTCTGCAAACCAACCGAACCAAGGCACCTTCCTTCAAAAGAGACAAGTTCGCTTTTGATTTCTGATACAGGTTCCTTGAGTTCACCAAGCAGCACGATCTCTTGAACATCAAAACAAGCGCTCTCTTGCCCTGATAGCAGTTCTAACTTTTGAGATTTTGGCCGACTGACCTGCTTATGATCACCAAGTATCCGCTCTTGTTCGAGCCGACGCTGTTCCTGTTCGCGTATGATGATGTTTTCCTGATCTTTCAAAATCTGATCAGGAACTGGCTGTGCCTGGGCAATATTTGAGGCGACACAAAAGAACAGAATAAAGGGTGCAACAAATTTGCGCAGAGAAATCATGAAAACAAACAGACAAATGGCAGCAATGAGAAGCTTAAGACGGATTGGATAGAGCGTTCAGGCGCGCAAAAGCTGCAGAAAAACCAGATAGAGACAGCTCAATTGAAACTGGCTGCTGAGAAGAGACAGACTTGAGCGTTAATGTCAGGTTCTGGCCGGTCTTGAGCTGCTCAGTAAGCGCATCGCTCAGCTCAACTGGAGCAAGACACCCAGCAGGCAGGCACGTTGAAAAGGCAAGCCTCTCAAAAGCCGCTTGTTCATCAATCTTTGCACTGATCCCAGCATCAAGTTCCAGACCAAAAGGCAAGATTAATGTTCCGGTCACTGGAGCGCGACCAGCTTGCTTATCAATCACAAACGCTAATACTCGCTGTCCGGATTGTTTGGATGATAATTCCTGCATCATTTGGCAGGTCTGCTGGCCCTCAACCGGAACGCAGCGCAATGTCCAGTCCTTGTAAGTTTCCACCTGGGAACTCGGCAACTCTTGTGCCAGTGCTGTTGTTGCTGACAAAAGCCCAAATGCCAGCAGCCTGGACAGTATTTTATTCATCTAAGATCCATCATCCAAATATGATTTGCGCACTTACGCGTGCGGAAGATTGTTTTCAGATACGACGAGCGTCAATTAAATATTTAAATACAAATTTAACTAAATAACCAAAATTAAATCCATTTATTCAAAGTTACTTAAATATTCACAATAATCACTATTGCTAGCTACTTTTGCAAGACCAAGTGAAAAATATTCACCTATCAAATTGAGCTCCATAGAGCCTTAATAGGTAAGAATGCATTGTCGAATCACGCAAGCACTATCGAGGAGTACTTGGCAAAATCATAAAAACACAAAGGTCGTCAGCGCAGCAGCCGAAAAGATGAGTAAGGATATTCGGCGTAAGACCCACAAGCGCTATTCCACCGAAGATAAGATCCGTAGTGAGCTTTTGAAGGAAGCGCTTGCAAAAAGTGAGCAAGCCATCTCAGAGCTAGGAGATGGCTGTGTTTGCTGTCGAAGTAAAGGGAGTTTCCATCGCTCTGGCGTGCCACACCTTTAGCGTGAGTGAGCGCTGCTACCGTTATCAGCGGCACTTGAACGATGAGAACATTGTCATAGCTGATTGGCTGTTGCGTTTAACGACAACCAACAGAACCTGGGGTTTTGGGCTGTGTTTTCTGTATCTTCGCAATATCAAAGGCTTTGGCTGGAACCATAAGCGTGTCTACCGTATTTACCGCGAGCTGGAGCTGAACCTGCGGATCAGGCCGTGCAAGCGCCTGAAACGAGCAAAGCCTGACAAGCTGGCGGCGCCCTCCAGTCCTAATCAGGTATGGTCGATGGATTTTATGTCCGACCAGCTGGAAGATGGCAGACGATTGCGTACACTCAACATTCTCGATGACTTCAGCCGGGAGGGATTGTGTATTGAAGTCGATTTCTCTCTTCCTGCGCTCAGGGTGGTGCGCGCGTTGAGGCACGTGGTTGCGTGGCGTGGCAAACCACTCGTGATACGTGTCGATAATGGCCCAGAAAACATCAGTGAAACTCTGCTGTCATGGGCCAAATCGCAAGACATCAAGATCCGACATATCCAGCCAGGAAAGCCAGCCCAGAATGCGTATGTGGAGCGCTATAACAGAACGGTCAGGCAGGAATGGCTGGATCAAAACTGCTTTGAAACCATCGAACAAGCGCAAATAGAAGCTACAAACTGGCTCTGGACAAACAACAACGAACAGTCCAACATGACCATCGGCGGCATCACACCCGCAACTAAACTGAACCTAGCAGCATAACTCTACTGCCAAACTCCTCCATAAATGGGGGGGATTACCGGAGGTCCTTCAGGCCAGCAAGGCAGAGCTCATCGCACCGGCCACCTACAAGCTCTCACGTCTGCTTAGAGGTAAGCGTGGCACGGAGAGCGCAATGGGTGACAGTGTCCCTGCAGGAGCAAGGGTCATCCGCCTTGATGATAACCTGGTCCCAGCTCCCATAGCCATGAGCGAGATTAGCTTGCTGTTCCAGTGGCGCATTGTGCCGGGCAGAGCAGCTATGTCGGGCCCGGCAAGTTTGGCTTTAGGATTTACGCCAGAAGCCAACGGCTTGAAGCCATTCTCACCTAGTCATGTTGCCCAGCCCAATCGCAAAGGCCGACGACCCGGAGATCTCACTCTCTCCTGGATCAGGCGTTCTCGAGTATTGGAAGCAGACAGCTGGCTTTCCCGGGATGTCCCGCTGGGCGAGGATGTTGAGGCTTATGAGGTGGAGATCCTCAAAGAAGGCTCGGTCATTCGCACGCTGACTTCAGCGACCATCAGCGTGGTTTACACCAGTGCGGAGCAGATAGAGGACTTCGGCGCTGAGTTAACGATTGGCGCTACGATTGCCGTTCGCATCTACCAGCTCTCAAACACCTTGGGCCGCGGCACACCCCTAACTACCACTTTGCACTTCTGAGGCAACCTCCATGTCAGAGACCACACCTCGGCTTGCCCTGCCCTTCATCATGGCAGCACAGGCCCAAAAGCATGTCACCCATAACGAAGCCCTTCGCTTATTGGATAGTCTCATCCAGATGCGGGTACTCAATGCGACCACCACAGATCCGCCAAGCACCTCCGATGAAGGCGATGCCTATATCGTGAATGCTCCTGCCACAATTGAGTGGGCTGGTTGGGAGAAGGATGTTGCCTTCTATGCCGATGGCAGTTGGTTCCGCCTACCCGCCATTGACGGCATGCGTATCTGGGATGCGGAAGTAAGTACTTTGCTGATCTACACCGCAGGAAGTTGGCAGACCCTTCCCGAAGCACTGAACGTTCTGAAATCAGCGCCTCTGGTCCAGGTCGCGAAAGGACCGCTTGGTGCAACGACAGGTCTGGGCGTTCTGGAAGAAACACTCTCCGACCTATCGGGCTCTTCCGTCACGACGACAATTGCTATTCCAGATCGGTCCATCTGCTTTGGTGTTTCGACAAGCACGATAACAGCAATCACCGGGGCCTTTTCCTATGACTGCGGCATAGATGGAGAGCCATCTAAATTCGGAGGCAGTCTCGGCATTACTGCTGGCAGCACCAATAAAGGCATCATTGGCCCTCAGGGATTTTATGCAGAGACGCCTATCCGCCTGACAGCGAATGGTAGCGACTTCACCGGAGGCACCGTCAGCGTGGCCATACACTATCTCAGTGTAGGAGTGCCGGACGCACCATGACCAACCTCAGCGAAATCATCAATGCGCTGGGTGGAGGACCAGCTGCCGTTGCCATTGTTGGTCTGGGCTTCTTTACATGGCGGGTTCTCAATTGGTGGCGGGAAGACACCAAGGAATACAACGCCGCCCTTCGCGAGATCCAGAAGGAGGCCACCGAAAGCCTACAAGCCAGCACCGAGGCCATTCGCGCCCTAACCGAGGAGATCAAGCGCCGTGATTAAACGCCTCCTGAAAGTCGTTCCGCGGTCCCGTAAGCGGACATGCAAGACTTGTAGCCAGCAAGCTATACATGCTGTGCGTGAAAAGCGCCTAGAGCTTAGCCATGCGCTTAAGGAGCTGGCAAAAGCGAGAAAAGCCAAAGACCGAGCCTGACGCCTACCCATCCTAAAGAACTCACCTCTTCAAGCCGCCTTCGGGCGGCTTTTTTTATGTCTGGAGGGCCAACTATGACCTACACTACACGAGACATCCAAGCCCGACTTGCTGCTCTGAGCTATGATCCCGGCCCCATCGATGGTCTTGATGGACCAAAGACAAGAGCGGCAATAGCTGAGGCCTTGAAAGCGCGGAACATGAAGCGCGGCGAGGAGTTGTTTCATGCCTCAGGGCTTCATCGGATCATCCTGCACTGGACCGCAGGCGCTAACGGGCTCATCGAGCTGGAGCGACAGCACTATCATCTCATCATCGACCGGGAAGGTCGAACGCATGCAGGAGCTCTGAAACCGGAGGCCAATACCAACTGTCGCGATGGCTACTATGCCGCTCACACCAGAGCACTCAACACCGGCTCAATTGGCGTAGCCCTTGATGCTATGGCGGGCGCAAAACAAACTCCATTTGATCCCGGCAAGTATCCAATCACGCAAGTTCAAGTTCAGGCACTAGCGGAGACTGTTGCTGATCTCTGTGAAACCTACCAGATCCCGGTGAGCCCATACTCCGTTCTTACCCATGCAGAAGCTCAGCCGGCGCTGGGCGTCAAACAACGCAGCAAATGGGATATCGTCTGGCTGCCAGATATGACAGCACCGGGAGAACCGGTCGATGTGGGTGACAAGCTGCGATCCCTCATTGCAACTGCAGGGCTCTGAGCTTTCAAGTTAATGCTGTGACAACTGACAGGAAACAGTCTCTCGTTGAAAGTGCAAACAGATCACTGAGGGCCAATACCGGCCATTCGAGCAGTTCTATCAAGAGTTGAGGCAGTTTTCGTAGAAGGTGTAATTTAGATGAGGCACTGACATATGCGCTGCCTCATCTGTTATCTTTTTTACCCGCCAAATCCACGTCCTGATCTGGATCCGAAACCACCACGAGACGCGATGGAGGTTCTGGTCTGAACTTTGGGTGCCTTAGGGAGTTTTGCCGTCGCTTTTTTAGGAATACGAGCTGATCGATTGCTCGACGACATGTCGAGAAGGTATCCGCCGCTAGTGTAAAAATGGCGTCGATTACGATCTGGATAAACAGGGCGAACGCGATACTTCCAGTCAGACAAACCTTGCGCAGCATTAGCAATAAAGTATCCAGCCGCGATTGGAACAAAGTAGCTGCTATACGAGGTTCCAGTCCCATGTGCTGGAACACATGCATACCGTCCATGCTGATCTTCACAAAGGCGGTTGGTATTGTAGCGCGGTGCGGAGGCATTGTCTGCATCTTTGGCAACCTTGAAGGCTGCGGTGCATTCATTCACGCTATATTGCTCAGCAGAAACACACTGCTCCTGATCGACAAAAACTTGTCCGTCTGCCTTTTCCTCGAACTTATCACAAGCAGCAAGAGACACCCCAGCTGTTGCCATGACTACGAGTTTTAGAGGTCCTGAACGTTTCATCTGGTTTCCTCCAAGGCTCAATAGGTCATGCAAGCGGCATTCAAAAGTCCGACGCTAATAGAAACGCCACCAAGATGGATACCAATTGCGGTTTCACCCTTTTCAATTCGGCTAGAGACTTGCGGGTAGAACGCTCGGAATACCAAAAATGTGATGATTTGCAGGACACCTGCAACAACACCCCAAACAGCAAAATCAATCAGACCAACAGAGTTGGCAGCGGCGCTTGCGATAGGAATAGAAAAGCCAAGAACAGTGCCTGTGAGCGAGAGAGAGGCAGCACTATTATTTTCTTTGATAAGTGCCATTTCCTTATGAGGAGTGACAAACTTGTAGATCGCCACGAAAATCACAAGCATCACAACGGCGACAATAAAATAGGCTAGGAAAGGCAGTAAGCCAAATAAAGAATTTTGAAGTTCAGCCAAGATATTCTCCATAAAGATCAAATATGCAATTCGTGTTGTGAAAGACTACGCCCGAGCATAAAGGCCACACTGCGCTCGCTTGTGCCTTCCACCTCTTCCATGTTCACCAGCAACATCTCGTCTTTGCCGTCGCTTAGTTCTCGTGCGAATAACATGGCGCTTTGGAAAATTTTACGTCTAGATTTGCCAGAACGATCTTCACTCACGCTTTCCCTGTACTGCATGGGTTCTTCTGGCTGGTCAGAGCTATCAAACCATGCTCGCTCAAACAGCACATCGCCCCCTGAAGTGGAGAGTGAAAAGGTTTTTTGGCAGATAGAGCGGCGGATTTCGCGCCATTGGTGATCTGTGCTGGGGTACTGAACATCGTAGTAAGACCACAACATAATCTCATCAACACGCTCATCGGTGACGCCATCCCCACCTTGAATTTGCAAGAGAAGGGTGTCGTCATCTGGATAGAAGCGGTGCAAGTGTGACTGTTCGCCAAGATCACAATGGCCTTGCGCAACGACTGAAAACGTCAGCTGTGGCACCTCGATCAAACTGTCCTGAGGCAGCAACTTGACGGAGATACTGTCAACAGTGACAGCCCGACCAATGGTAACACCAAGCACTTCAGGTAATTCATTTTGTGCTTTTGATTTACGCCAGAACCGCAGCATCAAGCTTCTCCATTAAACGAGACCATGTCTCCGGCTCAAGACGCTGCTGAGCCACATAATAGACGGTGGTACCGCCCTTCAAATCACGTGGAAACGGCTTGAATGACACATCATCCGCTCCATTTTGACTCACAGCAAGCAAAACGGCATTAACCGAAAGAAATTGCTGCTCAACTTCAGCAGCCAGATATCCGCGTGCCCCTTCCAGAACACCAGAATAGATGGTGGCGTTGTGCGTTGCACTGCTCAATGCCATGATAACCCGGCTTGCGCCCGGATCCTGAGCAGCACGTACAAGCGTTTCTGTTGCACTCGAAACCACTGCTTCCACATGTGCTAGTTTGGTTGCACGGCGGGCTGTGTCGCGGTCCCCGAAATAGGCAGCCACATGTACATTGCCGGAGAGCTCACGGATAGCAAGGCAGGTGTTAAACGTTTCCGCATCGCTCTCGGTGTAAACGATGATCTTTTCTGCATGCTCCACCGCAGCCCGTTTCAGTGTTTCCAGCGTATCGAGCCGGTCACCGCGTACATAACGAACCCCTTCAGGTACAGTGATATCGGCGGAGGTGGCAAGCAACACAATCTTGGTGTCGTTGTCTCTGCCTGCAATCAGGTCTGTAATCATACGCTCGGTACGGTCCCTGTGATACCCGATGATGACTGTGGCACCCGTAAGGCTTTTGAAGTTACCTCTGCCATCGACCATACGTCTTATCCCTTGAACGAGAGAGCTGGTGAGCTTGCTCAACACAGCTGTGAAAATAAGCAGTGCGCCAGGCACAAACCAGATTGCCGAAATGAGGCGGCCAGTTTCGGTTGTTGGTGACAAATCACCATAGCCGACGGTTGAGGCGGTGGTTGAGGCAAAGTACAAGAACACGACAGGGTCAGACACCAGATCTGTCTCACCCGCCCACAGAAATAGCAGCCATGAGATCAGCAGATACGCGCCTATGAGCGAGAACAGCACCCAAAGACGCAGCTCAACAAGGTGCTCATAGAACTTGGAATATATCCGCTGAATAACTGGCACTGATAAAACGTCCTGTCGCCTGTACACCATAGAACGGTCACTGAAGAAACTTGTGGCGAACTATTGAAATTAACCCCGTGAGTAATAGGTAATTATATTGACTTGGTGAATAGGGAAAAGCATTTATTTGCATTAAATAAGTGCATTCTTAGAGCCCACTCAAGACAGTCGGGTGGTAATCTACTAAAGACTCGCATCTTATAAAGCGCTTTGAACCCATACGGTTTTGAATTGGAGAATTTGTAATGGCTCAGTCGGTTAGCCAATGGACGGCCTCAAGTTTGCTGGAAGCGCTGAAGAGCGCAGCAGGCCTTTCAGAGGAAATGGAGTTTGTTGCTGCACCTGAAGCACAGGATGTTTTTGAAGTTCACATGAAGAGCATCGGTGATGTCGTCCTCTTTGTAGTTGTCAGCACTGCACAAATCACCACTACCACCGTGCTCTGGGATCGCGATGAGCTGGAAGATCCGGAAGCGTTTGAAGCACTGATGCTGCGCTCTCACCGTACACTCATGCCGCTCAGCGCCCTCTCCATCGAGAAGATTGGCGACCGTGAGTATCATGAGCTGTTCGGCACCATGTCCTCCACCTCTCCGATTTCTGAGATCGTCGGGGAATTCAAAGTAATCGCAGAAAACGCAATCGAACTGGCCCGTGAACTCGGTCCAAAAGCCAGCGCATAATCAGGAGGCATCTATGAGCATCTGGGGCAAACTGTTTTCTGCGGTGAAGGGCCACGCCAACAACGCAGCTGAGAGCATTCAGGATTCCAACTTGATGGTAATTCTGGAACAGGAAATTCGCGAGGCGAAAGACGCCATCGCTAAGGCCAAGGACGAGCGCTCGCGCATGACCGCCAACAGGGTGCTGAAAGAGCGTTCCGTTGCCGAGCTGGAAAGCGAAGTACAGCGCCGTACAGACGCCGCGCGCACCGCAAAATCAACCGGTGATGAAGCGCTGGCTGTCGAGATCATTGAGAGCATTCTCAAGCTGAAAGAAAAGTCGATCTCTGAACAGGATCTGGCAGATCAGTATAAATCCACCGAAGAGAAAATGGATGCTTCTATCCGTCAGTCTCAGGATCGTATTGAAAACCTGAACCGCAAGATCGAAAGCGCCAAAGCAACCGAAGCTTTGATCAAGGCTCAAAAAGCTTCCTCCACCAGCACAGTGGCCTCCAATGGCAAACTGGCAAGTGCGGTGGACAGTCTTGACCGCCTTGAACAACGTCAGGCCCATCAGCAGGCTATGCTGGAAGCTGCCGAGCAGGAAGCGCGGGTTGATAGCGGGGCAGACCTTGAAGAGAAGATCAAGCGCCTTGAGCGTCCGGGACAGGGCGACGTGCAAAAACTTCTTGAAGCCCTATAAGCATCTGAGCTGATCTATGAAACGAATATTGTTGCCTGAGCGCTCCGACTGGAAACAACAGGCAGAAGCGCTCGGCTTCAATTTTCACAGTATGTACGGCGAACCCTATTGGGATGAAAGCCGTGCATACCAGTTCACGCTGAAACAGATCGAGGATGATCTGGAAGATGTGACCGAGGAGATTTACGGCCTGTGTCTCCAACTCGTCGACAAAGCGGTCCAAAGTGAGCAGATGATGCGCGCGCTACAGATTCCAGAGAAATACTGGGACTGGATCGCGCAATCATGGAAGAACTCCGAGCCAGCGCTCTACGGGCGGTTTGACTTTGTCTACGATGGCAACGGCCCTGCAAAGATGCTGGAATTCAACGCTGATACACCAACCTCTTTGTATGAGACCGGCTTCTTCCAGTGGAACTGGCTGGAAGACCAGCTCTCCCGCGGCGGGATCCCGCAGCAAGCCGATCAGTTTAACTCACTTCAGGACAAGCTGATCAGCCGTCTCTCACAGATTCTGGAAGCCGGAGACCACCTGCACCTGTCCTGCGTGAAGGATGCTATTGAAGACCGCGCAACCGTGCGCTACCTGCAAGATTGCGCCCGTCAGGCTGGCCTTCAGGACCACTTTGTCTTTATCGAAGATATTGGCGTGGATGAGGCGTTTCAGTTTGCCGATCAAGAAGAGCACGTGATTGAGAACCTCTTCAAGCTCTACCCCTACGAAGATATGTTCCGCGAGTCCTATGGACCTATCTTGCCCAAAACAAACATGCGCCTTATTGAACCACCTTGGAAGGCCATTCTGTCCAATAAGGCCATGCTCCCGCTGCTTTGGGGAATGTTCAAAGGCCACCCGAACCTATTGCCATCCTATTTTGAGCAGGATGAAGACATGAGCGATCTCACCGACCGCTATGTACGAAAACCCATCTTTAGCCGAGAAGGGGCTAATGTCTCCATCATGGAGGGAGCGCAAGTCGCTGAGGAAGCACAAGGCCCATACGGTGTTGAGGGCTTCGTTCTGCAAGCTTATTGCCCAGTCCCGCAATATGGTGAGGATTTCACAGTGATAGGATCTTGGGTTATTGGAGATGAGCCAGCAGGAATAGGCATCCGTGAAGACAGCTCCAAGATCACAAAAGACTTGTCGCGCTTCGTCCCACACTACATTTGCGACTAACGCTTAATTGAGGCACCTTAACGTCTTCATGCTGTTTGCCTGCAGCGAACGACAGTTAGTCCGTATAGCGCTTGTCAACTCATGGGAACAGATGATCTACCATTACTTCAGCAGGAAGTTTGAGGAGATCGTCTTGAAGTTGAAATCAAACATTGGCTGCGACGGCTGAGGAACAGCACCAATGGCAGCTTATGGTCAGAAGTTCCTCTTCAGGCAGGAAAAGTACTCAGGAAAATGGGCGTCGCTGAGTAGATCTTAGCTTGCTAACTGACGCTTTGCAGCAGCTGAGTCACTACGCCTATCCTGGAGGCCCTCACCCGTACTGATCCGCGACTGTGATCGTCATTCCCCCCCATCCAGCTATTGCCTGCCTCGCGATTGGTTCAAATGTTGACGTGGTGTTGACGCGAACGCAAAAAGCCCCGAGCGGTTGGCTCAGGGCTTTAGTTATACTGTTGATCCATTGATCGAATTTTGGTTGCAGGGGCAAGATTTGAACTTGCGACCTTCAGGTTACGATCCTCTAATATAGCAAATTCTACTATAAGTTACTTTTCAATAAGTTAGCTCACAAGCGACTGATACCGCTTAGCAACTCTCATAAGACTTTAACGAACTATACGACATCAAACAGCGCTATGTACAGTTCAAACTGCGTACAGCGGTTGACGTGGTGTTGACGCAAGAACTTACGTTTCCTTCATCCCAACACTGGGACAGGACCTCAAGGTGATCAGGATACTCTTGAGACATTAACTCAGGTGCACCGAGTACCGTCTTAATCGTAAGCCTCTGCCAACTTTAATGCCCGCTTTTGACTATCACTGAGTTTTTCATCGTTCACTGCGCTCGACCAAGCGACTTTGAAGGCTTGATCGTTAGAACTTTGGCACCAGGACAATGCTACCGCGCCGAGCGCCGTCCTGCCGATGCCATCACACATCTGAGCCCATCTTTTCGCAGGGAAGGTTTCCAGTTTCTTCAGAAGGCTTAGATCTGTCTCGTCAATACGGGTCTGATTTTCTTTGCCGCCCTCAACGCCCGCAGACGCAATCCAGAGAGGTTCGCTGGCATGAAGGCCTTGCCATATATCTACCGGTGTGAGGCCTTCTCCTAAGTCAAATACTCCAGGCTTTGATGTGTCTTGATCAGCCACCAATTTCAACATCCCCTGATCCAGCGGAAGCAGAGCCACCACACCCTACAGCATCGCCCACTCGGCATACCGCGCGGCCATTGACGAACACAGATCCAGATCCTGCAGACATGGAACGAGGGTGAGGCGGACAGTTGCCGCAACCATGAGGGATAACGCCGTCACCCACGCGTACCACGGCAATAGCGTTTACAAACACATCGGGGCTTCCTGCAGAGGAAGGCGTGGGCGGAAAACACCCATGACCTGCGGCGATATCGCCTTTTCTATAGGCTGCTGGCATCGCAAATCCTTAATAAATTGATTTCAAAATAGATCGAGATAAATGATCTGCCTGACGGATTGGCTCAGGCAGGCGGTAATCCGGCGCGAAGTTCAAAGTTTCTTGAATAGAGCGTTTCAAACTAATTTTGTGCCCTACTGAAATATAGAGAGGCTTTACTCCATTTTGAGTAACAAGCTGCTCACCTAACACAGTTCCGTTTTCGATGATCGGAGAGTGGTCACCTCTGTTTCCAGAAATTCTTGTGATTGAAGTTGAGGCATTCTTGGCACAACCAATGACTGGAACATCAAAGACAACACCAAAGTGGCTTGCTGCCCCACATTTTTGAGCATGCAACGTACCATTGCCATCGTAAAAGAATAAGTCAGGCCGCCTTGAGAGCTGGCAATAAGCTTCGCTCACGAGCGGCATTTCTCGATAGGCGAGAAATTGAGGTACATACGGAAAATCTGGAATACCAATACTGTGAACCTGTTCGCATACTTCTCGCGTTTCTGCATCAAGAACGATAATGACGGCACAAGCATACTTACCATCATTGCTATAGGAAACATCAACACCAGCAACTAAGTTTACCGCATTGATGCAATCCTCTAAGATAACGCGCTCAGATAGTTTCTTTTGCTCATGTAAATACAGCTTTAAATTTGGTGAGAGTGAAGACAAAATTCTCTAACCTTCACTATATAATCTCGGGTCGTCAAACACTGTACCATTCTTAATTTTTTCTTCGGCTTCAGCAAGAAGGTCATAAATGGATTCTTTTCTGAATGGGTACATATTTGAAACCGGAGATTTGAGAATATGCTCGACTTCATCATCTCGAGCTTTTTTCTCGTAGTTAAGGACTCCACCTTCTAAACGAAGTTCTTCTATTATCGTTCCGTACCATCGCTTTTGTGCATATATAAGCTTTCCATCTTTATCCCATAAGGCATTGATTCCAACACTTACACCGGAGGAAGTCTCCTGCACGCCCTCAATCTGCCCGTTTGGATAGTAATCAATGCTAAAGCCTTCCCTCACCCCCTTAAGAACAGCTTCTTCTCCTATAAGAACGCCGTTTTCCTCGCAAAATAGGATACCTGTAAAAGGTTTATCAGAGTATGTTACGAAAAGATCACCTTCGTTATAAAGATCAAAATCATAGCTAATACGTTGAATGTACTTTGTCACAATCTGTGATCCTAATCCCTGAAATTAATATTAGCGGTTACGTCATCGGTTCCTTTAGTTATTTCTTCGCAATCAGGGCATTTTTTCTTATGTTTCCCAAAAGTATTTTTCTCCAAGCTTCGGTTCGACAGAAACAACTCATTTAAAGTGCCTTCATTCACAGGCATACCCAACTCTTTTCGAGCATTTAACGCTTGATTGAGCGCCCATATTTCTGAATGGTGGCCGGGTTTACCATTTACGGGTTCTTTGTTACTCCTAAATCGCTCTCTGGTGTCATTATCAGCTAGCGACTTATTATACTTGTCTATCCTATCTTGTAGCACTGGGTGTAGGTCATCTGGTAAACCATCTACTTTAGGCGTGCCAGGTAAACCACCATTGGTGCCATGATAAACTTTGCCTGTAGCGGGATCAATAACTGACGTCAAAACTGGGCTACGCTTCTTTTTGGAAACATAATGAGGACTATCAGGGTTCCCCGTTGTTTCATCAAACATTTTCTGCTGCTCATCTTCCAGCTTCTTGCGGTGTTCTTCTGAAAGAGGCTTTTTCCTTCCTTTAGGTTCCTCGTCCTCGTCTTCTCGCTCGTCCTTGAGCCTCCCCCCTTTGAAGTGGTCCACGCCTATAGTTAGGAAACCGGAGGACCATAGATGGCTATCAAGCGCCCCAAACCTGAAGATATTGTTGTGAAGTTACGGCAGGTTGAAGTTCTGATGGGGCAAGGCATGCCCCGGATTGATGCAATCAGACAGATCAGTTTTACTGAACAAACCTATTACCGCTGGAAGAAAAAGTACGGTGGAATGGGCACAGAGCAACTTAAGGAACTGAAACGGTTACAGAGGGAGAATGAGCGTCTGCGCCGCGCCGTATCGGATCTGACGCTGGATAAACTGATCTTGAAGGAGGCCGCTTCGGGAAACTTCT
>NZ_LMCF01000216.1 GCF_001623075.1 Pseudovibrio sp. Ad37 | reverse complement strand
ACTGACCGACCGGACACTTCGACCATCCCGTAAAACAAGACGGCGGATCTTGGCTGCACTTTCCATCAATATCACCCGTTCATGCCCCGCGCTAAATGCACGGATCCTAACAAACAGGTGGGTCAATCTTAAACGCTCATAACCCACCTAACCGGGTCAATTTTGCATGCCGATTCACACTTCAGATCGAAAGCACTACCCTTTTTGCGCTCCTTGCATTCCGGTTTTCGAACTCTCCCCCCAATATATCGTCTTGTTTTGCTCATTCTTTGCGAGGTTTTGCGATGAACTTTGTCATTACTGGTGCGTCTGGTGCGTCTGGTGCTGGGAAATCTACTTTGCTGGAGTATCTCAAGTCTCTTGGGTATGCGTGCCGGGAGAAGGTTGGGCGCCAGTTGGTGCGGGAGCAACGGGGGATTGACGGTTCTGCCCTTCCTGATCAGGACTGCGTTGCCTTTCGGGATTTGTTGTTTGAGCATTCCATTGCGGCGTTTGATCAGAGGGTGGTGCGATCAGATGAGCCTGTTTTCCATGATCGCAGTTTTCTTGAGGCGATTGCATATAGTGCAATTATTGGGGCTTCTGTTCCTGAGAGCATGGTGCGTGCTGCGCAACTGAGGCGGTTTGCTTCTCCTGTTTTTGTGTGTGCGCCGTGGAGAGAGATTTTTGAACATGATGCGGAGCGAACGCATGGCTTTGACTTTGCGTGCCAGGATTATGCCGCGAATGTTTCGGTCTATCGTGCTTATGGATATGAGTTGGTTGACGTGCCGCAAGTGTGCGTTGAAGAGCGTGCCCGGTTTGTGATTGAGCACCTGGAAAAACAATCCCTCCTTTAATTTGTAGAATCGCTGATGTCACAAAACGCCGGGCGAGCTGTCTATTAAGGGCAGGGTGGATGGCGCTCTATGAGATTGGGCTTATGCATTTTTCGGATTGTATCAATCTCAAGTATACACCTTATGGGTTGTTAACAGGTCGTCGTCGTGTTTCTGGTTGTGTTGTAATTCTGCAAGGTTGATTACTCGAAGGTCGTTAAGTGACTGGAACCTCTTAAAATTTCTAATCTGGTTCGCGTTCTATTATCAAAGGTTGTAAGCATGAATTAATACAACCCATAAAATTGCGTTGGTTTTCCAAAAACAAGAATATCCGTAGCTTCATCTCTATCGAAGCGGACGAATTCTCTAGAAATAAAGTTGATATCTGTTCTTCATGCCAGTGTTGGTGTGTGTTTCGTGATGTCTCTTTGTGGTGTTTAGAGATTTAGTCTGTAATACATTGAGGTGTGGCGGATGTATTGCAAGAATACACGACTAGAACATCTTGATGGGCGTCAGGATTTGACGCCTGTTTGGGAATACTGGAACGAACATAGAAAAAAGATATTTGGAAGAGCGTTTCATCTTACTGGTGGTGACATGGATGCGGCTGAAGAGTTGATGTCGGCAACGATCATCAAAGTTGCATCGCACTTTGAACAGCGTCCCTTGAATATGAGGGAGCCAATCGCCTTTTTTATGTATGCGCTCAAAAACGAGTTTATCAGTCAGTACCGGAAGAAGCGTTATGAATATCAGTTTCGTGATGGCGATAAGGATGTTTACGACGAACATCTGGCCAATACAGAGATTGAAAGCGCACCGCAGGAAGTGTTGCTGGCTCAGAAGGAAGAGCTGATGCTGATCAGCAAGACGCTGGAGCGGCTTCCTCTTATCTACCAGCAGATTTTTTCCATGAAATTTGCCGAGGATCGCAGTTACAGCGAGATTTCGGAGGAGCTGAATATTTCTCAGGCTTTGGCCCGAAAACGGGTGCAGTTTTTGCGTGAGAAGCTGAGAGATGCCCGCTCCAAGAAGCGTAAGCGGCTCAATTGAGCAGATTGAATGTTCACAGGAGGGTTGGGAGTGCGTCTCTCCGAATAGTTAACGAATTTAGACTGCGAGGGCGAAAGCATGGCGGAAGATACTGTAAATGCTCAGGTGACGGATGCCGTTACCCAGACAAATGTGAAGGTGGTGGGTGAAGCGCCTTCTCAGGCAATTGCCAATCTGTACCAAGTGGTTAGCAATGCGACGGGATTGTCGGTTCAAAATGCGACCCATGCGCAACAATCCATGAACCAGATATCGACGGCTGTTGTGTCCAAAGGCGTGCAGCTGATTATGGAAATAGGCCCGACCTCTGGAGCGGAGTCTAAACCTTCAGGTGGCTAATTTGAGGGAATTTGATGGTGAGGGAGAGAGGTGAGAGTTCAGCTTCTCAAGAGTATGAGAATGCGATTACGCGTCGGCGGCGCCTGATCTCTCTGCTCCACGGACCTTTGAGCGATAATAGTTTGCGTTCCTCAACTCAGTCCGGTGCTGAGGCATCCAGAACACAGGGTGCTCAGCGATCTTCTCCAGCGGTCAAAATGTCCTCACAGGCGGCAACGGAAACCGTCAACACAGCAAGTGAGAGCAACAGTCAATCCGGAGCGCAACAAACCATGGTGATGGATAGTGAAAAGGGATCTGCTGGCGGTGCAGACTTTGAGGATACTACCGGTTCTGACGGAGCGGGTGGGCAGTCGCAGGGCACATCCACGGATACCGGGAAGGAGCAGTCCTCCGGGCCATCCTATCCACCATTGCCAACCTCTGCGCCTTCAACTTCTGCCTTAAACGAACAGATTACTCAGGCCGTGCAGTTTACCAACTTTCAAAACTACCAAGGATTGGAGTCGATGATCTCCATTCCTGATGATGTGATGACCAAGCAGTCCAGCGGGCATGCGTCGCAAAATGCAGAGACCTACATGAACGGTGTCATGCAAATCTCCATGGCCGCACAGGCGATTGTGGCTGCGAAGATAGCGCAGGATCCGGCGCTGGCAGCGACACCTGCGCTGACGGAGCTGAACGTCATGGTGACCAATGCCATCTCGGCGTTTCAGGATGTGAGTGAGTGATCTGCCGGAAGCGGGTCAGCTGATGGATCTGTTTCAGGAAATTACGCTGTTGTTTCAATAGGATTACATTTTGCTTGCGACTTTTCTTCGGGCTCTGACGCGATAGGCAGATCCCCGGTCAGCTCTAAAGGTGAGATATGGAACGGGACGTTACATACATTCGAGAGGAATTGGAGGAGGTGATCCTCAATCAGTTACGCCGCTGGGAAGGGGTTATCGAGCAGGAAGAGACGCTTACGCTGTCGCGGTCTGGTGTTGAGACGCTGCCAGGGCTTTTGTGTCACCTGAGTCTGGCGCGGGATGCGCTGGTGAAGGCGGAAGGGATGCTGGTGTGTGAAGATGGCATTACTGCAGCGGATGTGGTTCTCGGGTTTCGCGATGAGCGATTGCAGGAAGAGGCCGATCGGTATGAGGACCGTGAAGACGAGGACCGATTGATCCAGGATGGGGTGGAAGAGGAGCTTCTTGCGCGGTTTACCTCCACTGGCGACATTGAGTTTGACGCGCGGGGAGAGGACCGCAGTTCCGAGCGGAATTCAGATCACAACTGGTAAGACTGGACTTGAGGAGTGAGGCGATGAGTACAGCCGCGAACGGAACGTCAGGGGCCGCAGATGCTGGTCCTCAAAAGGTCACGGTGACACCGGGCCCGGAATTCAACTCTGCGCTGGATGATGCTGTCGTGCAGCTGACCAAGGTGAAGCAGAATGTGGATCAGGCCGCCAGTGAATTTGCGCAGCTGAGGCAGGGCATTCCAAACTACAATGAGGTGGTTGCTGAAATCCGTCAGCAGCAGGCGCAGATCAATCGGGCTTGTGATGATGCAGCATCCTCTGCGCAGACGATTGTGTCTGAGGTCGAGCAGGCGGCAGCCAAGCTGTGCACCTCCATTGATGAAGAGATTACGACGATTAAGAGCGTGATTGGTACGGGGGATGAGGAGGAGGAGCCGCAATCACCACCAGCACCGCCGCCCGCGCAGCCGCAGCCGCAAATGGTGCCTGGGCAAAGTGGGCCGCAAGCTGGTCCCGGCATGGCGCAGTTTCCGGGCTCTGGCCTGCCCGGTCCCGGCGGGGTTCCCAATCAGGAAGCGATGGCGGTACAGGCTGCTGAAGCCATGCGGGATTTTCTGAAGAAGGAAATCAAATCGGAGCTTTCAAGGCAGATTGCGCCACTCAATGAGAAGCTCTCCGAGCTTTTGATCAGTTATCTGCAACAGAGATCTCGCGATAGATGAGTGATGTGTGAACCAATTCTTACGAAGGGCACTGGCTCTTAGGAAAGAGTTCACAAATAGAGAGGAGCGGCGTCAATAGTCTGTAAATGGCAATAATAACAAGCATATTGGAGAAAAAATGCCAAAGACTATTGAGGAACAATGTGGCGCAGCAAAACCCTCCGATGGCGGAACTGTTGATGCTGACGTGATTGCAATTCTTGGGGTGGCTCCTGCGTTCGCGCTGGCGCTGACCTTCCTGACAGCGGCGCAATCGACAGGGGTGCTTTTTGAGAATTCCGTCTCGAATGCACAGCGCCAGAACATCATTGCGCAGACCGCTTTGAATCAGGGAATTTTGCATACTTATTCTGTTGGTTCCATGGCTGCTGCAAACAGCATTTCACATATGGACCCGAAGGAAGCCGAGCAGGTGAACGAGAGTTTGCTCGGAACATTGTGTCGGTACTTTTCACGTTAAGTCGCGGTGTTTGGTCAGTCTGCAACGGCCATTGAGTTTTCTAAATAATTGAGAGTTTGCCTCTGGTCAGTGCAGTGCTTGCGCTTGATCAGAGGTGAAGCAGGGCTGCGTTTTTACCGAATTGCTCATGAGTTCGGTTGATCAGGTGGGAGTGATTTATGGCGGATCTACCGGGGATTGGCCCCGTAATACCAGAGGACGGCATGGTGACGGATGCTGTCACGCAATCCAATGTAACGGTGCTTGGGCAAGCGCCTGCAATTGCGATGGGAAACCTCTATGCATCCCTTGCACATTCAACGGGCATTTTGTTGCAGAACTCAGTCGCATCCGCGTCTCAATCTACCACTCTTGCACAGGCGACGACCAACATGGGCGTCATGCAAATCTATTCCGCGAATACAACGGCCGGGGCATCGGCCACAGAAAAAGTTGCTCAGGCTGGGACAGCTGACCAACTCAGCACGCTGCTGACTACCTTGCGTAGTTTCAACCCATAACCGGAACTTTCGAGCTTCGCTTTCTGGTGCAAAGGCCAGAGCGATGAGAATGGTTCTGATGCATCCTTTAAGTTGTAGTAGCGCGTACTCCTTTGGAGCCAGTTCAAGGAAATGCAGAACCGGATTTTGACCAGAACTGTATGAAAGAGGACTATTAGAATGCCAACAACTGTTAGCCCTATGATCACTGACGCGGTTACCCAGTCCAACGTAAAGGTCGTGGGTGAAGCCCCTGCGATGGCAATGGGCAGTGTCTTTCAGACAATGGCTCATTCCACCGGAATTCTCTTTGAGAACTATGTTTCTGCCGCTCAGCAGCAGAACATTCTTTCTCAGGCAGCAGCTAACCAGGGAGTCATGCAGATTTACTCCATGGATACGATGGCTGGCGCTGGTGCTACCGAAAAAGTTGCTCAGAGCGGCACACCAGACCAGTTGAACACGCTGCTGACAATCATGCGCGTTTTCAACCCAACCTAACGGGTTTAGGCGTCGCCCTCCGGCGACGTTGGTTCAACTTGCAGTTAATGGTGTCCGGTTGGTTTTCAGGTGGGCATGCCCCTGGTGGTTCTCTGTGAAATCACCGGACACGACTTCTCTTATTCATGGCAGTTCATATTCTGCTGAGCTGCTTTTGTTTCTGTCTCCCGCGTATCGGTATTCGAAAGGCGGTTTCGTCTCTTCGAAAGATATGCTGCATTTTTAAGGATGACGACTATGCCGGATACGGTAAATCCAATGATTACTGATGCCGTCACACAAACCAATGTGAAGGTTGTTGGTGAAGCACCCGCCATGGCTATGGGTTCGCTTTTCCAGACGATGGCGCACTCAACCGGTATTCTCTTTGAGAATAACGTGGCTGCTTCTCAGCAGCAGAACATTCTGGCTCAGGCTGCAACCAACCAGGGCGTTATGCAGATCTACTCCATGGATACCATGGCAGCTGCTGGTGCTACGGAAAAGGTTGCTCAGTCTGGCACGCCGGATCAGCTTCAGACGCTTCTTACCATTATGGAAACCTTCCGCCCGGGCCGGTAAATGGACCTGTGACGACCTCTCGTGCGAGTTACATTTCAACCTTCCCTGCTTCGGCAGGGGAGGTTTACAGTTTTGGTATGGTCTCTTTTGCTGACAGACCCGATGGAAATGAGTATAGGTACTGCTACGAATAAGCCCACAAAGGCAAAGAATGACACATACGCTAACCCCCATTTTGGTCTGTGCGCTCTACAAGTTTGTTGAGTTTGCGGACTTTGAAGACATGCGCGAACCTCTGCTTGACTACTGCAAAAGCCGAGGTATTCGCGGCAGTCTTCTTATTGCTCGTGAGGGCATTAACGGAACTATTGCTGGTGAAGAACCGCAGATGCGGGACGTGATTGCCTACTTGCGCAAAGACCCGCGTTTTCATGATATCACCGTCAAGGAAAGCTGGGCAAAGCAAGTTCCATTCAAGCGCATGAAGGTGCGTTTGAAACAGGCGATCGTGAATATGGGTGTGAACCATATCGATCCGAATGATCTTGTCGGCACCTATGTGAAGCCAGAGGACTGGAATGCGCTGATCTCTGACCCGGATACGGTCGTGATTGATACGCGCAATGACTATGAGTTTGCTCTGGGCACGTTTGAAGGTGCATTGGACCCTGACACGGAAACCTTCAATGAGTTTCCTGAGTGGGTCAAACGCAATGATAACTCTCTGCGCGCCAAGAAGAAGGTTGCCATGTTCTGCACCGGCGGTATCCGCTGTGAGCGGGCTACCGGCTTGATGCTGGAGCAGGGCTATGATGAGGTTTACCACCTTGAAGGCGGTATTCTGAATTATCTGGAAAATGTACCAGAGGACGAGAGCCTCTGGAAAGGCGAGTGCTTTGTGTTTGATGACCGCGTGTCTGTTGACCACAAGCTTGATGCTGGCTGGGGGAAGAACCTGCCGGAGAAAACCAAGAAGGTTCTCGCGCCCTACCAGATTGACGACAAGCCTTCTGAGGCTGGTGAAAGCTGAAGCAGAGTTGATTGAGGGGCGGTTTGACTGCCCCTTATTTTTGTCTGCATCCGGAAAATCTTATCCCCGTGCGCTCAGGCTAGCTTATTGTTGATCTCATGTTCACGTGAACGGGCAGCTGGCGGAGCGACCGTCAGTGCAGCGTGAGCTGGGCGGGGCTACCGGGAGACTTAACGCATCCTCCGGCGGGTCCGTTGAAACACCCCTTGAAAGTCTTTAGTGCAGGGACCAAGCGGAAGCTGGTCACCCGATGGGCGTCTACACTGGCAGGCGTTTAGCTATCACTGACACTCACATTTGCCTCTGGCTGATGTGCTTGTTGCTGATGGTGCCTGCTCCCAATGCCTTTCGGTGGAGACCTTGTTTCATACAAAAACGCCCGGGCGAGGCGAGCAGCCAATGCCGAAGAAACTAATTTACTCATAATGCGCAGGCACTGCCTGTTCGCCTTGCTCACCCCGTACTCCGGGGCTCAAACGAAAACACCGCCGGACATGAGCCAGCGGTGCTAAATCTGTTTGTTTTTCAGGACGCAGGGCAGAGCTTATCCGAAACGACAGGTTGGCAGGCCTTTGTGCTCCACATCCATTGCGAAGAGACCGCCTGATTTTGGGAACTCCTTGAGAAGCTCGTCATCTCCATGAGGGCGCAGACTTGCCACGACCAGTGTGCCCAGGTTTGGACCTGCAAAGCACGGAATGGTCGGGCGTGGAACAGGCATGGCGATGGACTGCAGCAGCTGTCCATCCGGATCAAAGCAGTTGACGTTGCCTGCTGAGACGCCTGCGGACCAGTAGTTGCCATCGGTGTCTGTTGTTGCGCCGTCCGGTCTGCCCACTGTGTTGTCCAGCTGCAGGAACTTGCGCTGGTTGGTGATTGCGCCGAAGTCACGGTCGAAATCATAGGCGAAGACTTCGCCGGAGCCGGTGTCAGAGTGGTACATGGTCTTGTTGTCCGGAGACCACGCCAAGCCGTTGGAGGTTCTGATCTCTGTCGCGATTTGCGTGACATTGCCGTCTGGTGTGACGCGATAGAGGCTGGCGATTGGTGTTCTTGGACTGATGTCGTCCATGGTGCCCACCCAGAATGCGCCGTCAGGTCCAACCTTGCCGTCGTTCAGACGAGTACGTGGATTATCCGGCTCAATCTTCGCGATGACCTCGTACATTTTGGTGCCTGTATCAAACAGGATGATTTCGTCTTTCATCGCCACGATGAGGCGACCGTCTTTACAAAGACCGAAGGAGCCGACGACTTTCGGGAAGTCCCATGTGGTGACTTCTTTGCTATCCCAATGCATTGCGTGGATCTGTTTTCCGAGGATGTCGCAGAAGAACAGGTGTTTTGTCAGTTCATCCCAGAGGAGACCTTCGGCCAGCTCGTAGCGACCGTCCAGCAAGCAAGTGATAATTGGGGTCAAAGTCGTGCTCCATACTCATGCAGCCCGGGAGAACTGCAGCAATATACAATTGAGCGTTGTTATAGAGAGGTTTGGCAGAAGCGTCGAGTATGCCTGTGAGAAAACCGCAAGGTTTTCGAGGTGAATTAGCTCTCTGAAATTGGCAGGGCGCTGCCTTGTTTGGTGGAGCGGATCGCGAAGGAGGAGCGCATGCGCACAACGCCGGGGAGGCGGGTGAGGTGGTCACGGTGGATGCGCTCAAAATCAACCGGATCATCGGCCATCACACGCAGGATGTAATCCGCATCGCCGCCCATGAGGTGGCACTCCATGATCTCGGTGGAGCGATCAACAGCCTTCTCAAATGTTGAAAGGGCTTCTTCTGACTGAGAGCCGAGCGAGATCTCGACAAAGACACTCATACGCTTGCCCAGCTTTTTCGGATTGAGCAGTGCGACGTACTTCTCGATGACGCCTTCACCCTCCAGAGTCCGGACACGACGCAAGCAGGCAGAGGCGGACAGACCCACATGATCTGCAAGATCAGAATTGGAGATACGGCCATTGTCCTGCAGCGCGCGGAGGATCTTTTTATCAAGCTTGTCGAGTTTCATAGCTTTGCCGTTTTCGCAGATTATTGTGTCTGAACGATGTTTATTCGTAGATGTTTGCTAAAATGTACCGTGTCGTGCGCACATTGCAAGCATCTGCAGCTGAGATTTCCATAAGCTATGTAGAAACACAAAGCCGAAGCTGATTGGGAGATTGTGATGCTTGTTGGTGTTCCTAAGGAAATAAAAAATCACGAATATCGCGTTGGTCTGACGCCAGACAGCGTGCGTGAAGTTGTTGCTCATGGCCACGACGTGGTTGTTGAAACCAATGCTGGTGTTGGCATTGGCGCGAGCGATGCTGACTATATTGCAGCTGGCGCATCCATCCTGCCGACTGCTGCAGACGTCTTCGCGAAAGCAGAAATGATTGTGAAGGTGAAAGAACCTCAGGCTGTTGAGCGCAAGATGCTCCGTCCTGATCACCTGCTGTTCACCTACCTGCACCTGGCTCCGGATCCAGAGCAGACTGCTGACCTTGTCGCCTCCGGCGCGGTTTGCATCGCTTATGAAACCGTAACTGACGAAAAAGGCCGCCTTCCTCTGCTGGCGCCTATGTCTCAGGTTGCTGGTCGTCTTTCCATTCAGGCTGGTGCAACTGCACTGCAGAAAGCCAATGGCGGCGCTGGTGTTCTGCTTGGCGGTGTACCGGGTGTTGCTCCTGCGAAAACCGTTGTGATTGGCGGCGGTGTTGTTGGCGCCCACGCAATTGAAATGGCAATCGGCCTTGGCTCCGATGTTACCGTTCTGGACAGAAACGTTGATGTTCTCGACGCCCTTTCTGCTCGCTTCGGTTCCCGTTTGAAGACAGTGTTCTCCAACCGTGCCGCGCTTGAGAAAGAAGTTCTGGCTGCTGATCTGGTTGTTGGTGCTGTTCTGGTGGCTGGTGCAGCTGCGCCGAAACTGGTGACCAAAGAGCACATCAAGGCGATGAAGCCGGGTTCTGTTGTGGTTGACGTTGCTATCGACCAGGGTGGTTGTTTTGAAACCTCCCGCGCAACAACTCACCAGGATCCAACCTACATCGTGGATGAAGTGGTTCACTACTGCGTGGCAAACATGCCAGGCGCAGTGGCTCGCACCTCAACATACGCGCTGAACAATGCGACCTTGCCTTACGTTCTGGCGCTGGCTGACAAAGGCTACGCAGCTGCTCTTCGCGACATTCCAGGCTTCCTGCCGGGTTTGAACGTTTATAAGGGTCAAGTCACTGTTGCTGAAGTTGCTGAGAACCTTGGCTACACTTACGTAGCTCCAGAAGCTGCTCTGGTTCAGGAAACTGAAGCGGCCTGAAAGTCTAAGCGGACTTAGAGATTAGAAGCGGGAGCCACTGGCTCCCGTTTTGCGTTGGTAAAGGTTCTGTTTACCCTGTCACCGGTTTGCTGCGGCGTTAATGAGTTTGCAGGTGCGGTTTCGATATACTGGTCAAAATTTACTAGTATTTTTCTGATTGGGCGGCGTCATGTATCATGATTTGGAATTGGTTCTTCAGCATGATTTGATTGTTGAATGGAAAGAGCATTACAAAGAGGTGTTCGGCAAGCACACGCTCCTGCTGAACAACCGCCTGCATGAGTTACCTGTGTTTCTGCCAGAAAACCTGGCGCGGTTGATCGAGACCACTCCCTCTGAGCACTATGATTTTGTTCGTCCCGGTGCGATTGGCACCAAGAAGTCCCAATGGCTACAGGGCAGCATTGAAGGTACCAAAGGCGAGGATGTGCTTCGTGCTGTAGAAGAAGGGCGTTTCTGGCTTTCTCTTCGTGCACTTCAGGAATGGGATGAGGGCTTCAAGCAGGTCACGTCGAAGATATTTGATGAGCTCGAGGTGAGGGTTCCGGGCTTTGAGACCTTTAAGCACAAGACCGGGATGCTGATTTCTTCCCCCGGTGCTCAAGTGTACTATCATGCAGATGTACCCGGACAATCCTTATGGCAGGTGAAGGGCCATAAGGACGTTTATATTTATGAAAGTACCGCACCGTTTCTTTCTGATGAGCAGTTGGAAGGTATCTTCCTTGGGACGACCGAAGAAGAGATCCGCTTTGAGCCCTGGTATGATGAGTTCGCTACAAAGGTGACGCTGAGCCCGGGTGAGATGGCGCACTGGCCGCTTAACAACCCGCATCGGGTTGAGAACCATGATGAAGTGAACATCTCGGTGACCACTGAGCACTTCACCACTGAGGTCAGGGATTTTTATGCGATTATCTATGCCAATGGTTTGCTGCGTAGAGCAGGGATCTCTGGCAATCGGCACAGCGTTGGTGTGATGAAATACGCCAAGATGGCTTTGGCGGCTGCGCATAAGATGGTTTGGAAAAAGTTGTTTCAGAATAAGCCTGTCGCCAAGAGCCCGCGCAGTTTCAAGCTTGATATGTCTGCATCGGACTTTATGACAGACCTTTAGGTCTGTCGGTAACCTGCAAAAGACTGGCGGGGAGGGGACCAAATGGAAGTACACAAAGGACGTTTGATCGATCACGTACATTTGGTGGTACGAGATCTGCAGATGAGTTCCAAGTTCTACAAGACGAGCCTAGCCACTCTTGGCAGATCACTCACCCATGAAACTGATGAGTTCTTCATCTTCGACGAGCTGTTTGTCACGCCTGCAACAGATGGCAACGTTACCAGAGTTCATCTGGCATTCATGGCCAACTCAGAAGATGAAGTGCGTGCGTTTTATCAAGCTGCTCTGGATAATGGGGGCCACGATAACGGAGCACCGGGCCCGCGTTCCTATCATCCGGGATATTATGCAGCTTTTGTTCTTGATCCTGATGGCAACAACATTGAGGCGGTCTGGCATGGACCAGCAGACCGGTCCTGTGAGAGTGTTGTTTTTACCCCGCATGACCCGCCTGACTGAGCCGGGTTGGCTGCGGGCGTGTCAGCAGCGGTAGTAGTAAGGGCGGCCATGTCTGTCGTAGCCGACACAGCGGCGCGGGGTGGTGGCTGCACCAATCAACCCGCCTGCAACGGCACCGATACCTGCACCGGCAAAGGCCGCGCCAACATCCCCTGTTGCTGCTCCAATTGCAGCGCCGGTGGCGGCACCAAGACCACCGCCGACGAGGACGCGGTCTGTTCGGTTATACTCACTGCAAGCACCGAGTGTGAGCAGGGTGGCTGTTATGATTATTGCTTTTCTCACGATCCTACCCATGGTCTGATTGTTTGAAATCCACGGTAGTGCTTGATCTGTTGCAGATGAGTGAATGTCGTTGACGAGATGGGAAGGTGGTTAAGCTGATACTGTTTGTCTTTTGAGAGTTGTAGGTATGCAACGCAAAAAGGCCCCGCAATTGCAGGGCCTTTGGAATTTTGTAACCAAATTTTTTGCGAGGCTTATGGGCACTTCACGCGGTATGGGCGACCGTACTGATCATAGGCAGTACAGTTTTTCGGAGTTGTCACATTACCAACAATGCCGCCGGCTACACCGCCGATTGCTGCACCTGCAACTGCAGACCCCACGCCACCACCTGTGGCCGCGCCGATGGCTGCACCAGTCGCAGCACCAAGGCCACCGCCAATGAGAGTTCGGTCTGTGCTTGAGGATGTGTTACAACCAGCAAGGGCAAGCAATGCAACACTTACACCAGCAAGAGTAATTTTTTTCATTTTTTCCAGTCTCCTTTTGCTGCCAATCCCAATTTGACCGGACCCCGATACCTCCTGGCAGCTCTAACTTTGTGAGGCTGAGCTAACAAAAAGAACATGGTTAAAGTTTGTTAAAAATTAGAGGCTCCTTGCCTTCTTTAGGTATTTTAACAAGCCTTGGGTCGAACTGTCTTTGTTTGCTGCGGATTGGCTGCCTTCAACCATTGGCAACAGCTGTGTCGCAAGTTCTTTTCCAAGTTCAACACCCCACTGGTCGTAGGAGTTGATGTTCCAAATCGCTCCTTCAACGAAGACGCGATGTTCATAAGACGCGATCAATCTACCCAGTGTGAATGGATCAAGACGATCATAGAGGAGGGTGGTTGAAGGCCGGTTACCCGGGAAGACCTTTTGTGGAGCTAGTTTGGCAATCTCTTCTTCAGATTTTCCATCTTTACGAAATTTGTCTTCAACCTCTTCCAGAGAACGGCCACGGAGCAGGGCTTCACTCTGGGCAAGGCAGTTTGCCAGAAGGAGATTGTGGTGGACTTGCAGGTCCTCTTCGTGGCTGTTGGCAGCAACCAGAAATTCGCAAGGAATGATGCTCGTGCCTTGGTGGATCAGCTGGTAGAACGCATGCTGACCGTTGGTGCCGGGCTCACCCCAGACGATCGGGCCGGTCTGGGTTTCAACAGCAATGCCGTCTTTGGTGACGCTCTTGCCGTTGGATTCCATGTCCAGCTGCTGCAGGTAGGCAGGGAAGCGGGCAAGGCGCTGATCATATGGCAGAACTGCGCGGGTGTCGTAACCCAGCACGTTGCGATGCCAGACACCGACGAGGCCCATCAGGAACGGGATATTGTCTTCAATCGGGGTGGTGCGGAAGTGATTGTCCATTGCATGGGCGCCGCCGAGGAAATCAGAGAATGCATCCGGACCAATAGCGATCATGAGTGGGAGGCCGATCGCGGACCAGATGGAGTAACGTCCGCCGACCCAGTCCCAGAAGCCAAAGACACGCTCTTGCGAGATGCCAAAGGCCGCGACTTTTTCCAGTGCGGTGGAGACAGCTGCAAAGTGTGCTCCGACGGCTTCTTCGCCGTTGTGTTTGGCGATCCAACGACGGGCTGTTGCCGCGTTGGTCATGGTCTCAATAGTGGTGAAGGTCTTGCTGGCGATGATGAAAAGGGTCTTCGCCGGATTCAGGTTTTCCAAAGTGTCGGCAATGTGTGAGCCGTCTACGTTGGAGACGTAATGCAGGTTCGGGCCATCATGATATGGGGCCAGAGCCAGAGTTGTCATCACCGGACCAAGGTCAGAGCCACCAATGCCGATGTTGACTACGTCTGTGATTTTCTCGCCGGAATGACCTGTGATTTCGCCAGAGCGGATGCCTTCTGCGAAGTCGCCCATGTTGACGAGCACTTCGTTGATGTCAGGCATAACGTCTTTGCCGTCCACCAGTACTGGGTTCTCGGACTGGTTACGCAGGGCAGTGTGCAATACGGCGCGGTCTTCTGTGGTGTTGATGTGCTCACCTGCGAACATGGCATCGCGTTTTGCTTCAACATTGGCAGCACGTGCGAGTTCGAGCAGGAGCTCCAGAGTTTCTTCAGTCAGCTTGTTCTTGGAAAAATCGTAGAGCAGGTCGTCAGAAGAGCGGGAGAACTTATCAAAACGAGAAGGATCTGCTGCGAAGAGATCGGTAATCTTAGTGGAATGAATGGCCTGAGCGTGTTCATCAAGGCGTTTAAAGATATCTTTTGGATTAGCTGTCGGCATCGAGGCCTCCATTTATTCTTGTAATAGCTTCTGACTGGCAGCGAGTGTCGCGCCTTGCCAATTTACCGTAAAGCAGCTTGCTCGTTTTTCGGGACGTGCAAACTGCTTCAAAGTTTTGTTTTTATGCGTCTTCTTACCCGGAAACACCTTCATGCTTTTAGGAGCATGACAGGTCCTTGATGTAAGGCCCCGGGTAAGAAATTCAATGCAATCAATCGTGATGGTTTGCGATTAAACAGTCAATGCAGCTGCTTCGCGAGCCCGCTTTTCAATGCCTGCCCAGTCTTCAGATTCAATTGCTTTTGCGTCTGCGATCCATGACCCACCAACGCAAAGGACGTTAGGCAGAGCAAGGAAATCACGTGCGTTGCCAAGGTTGATACCACCAGTTGGGCAGAATTTAGCCGCAGCCAGAGGAGAAGACAGACCTTTCAACATCGGAGTGCCGCCGGCTGGAACAGCTGGGAAGAACTTGAGACGCTCATAGCCTGCTTCCAGCAGCTTCATCACTTCAGACGGAGTGCATGTGCCCGGAAGTAAAGGAGTTTGCTGAAAATCTTCAGCGGCTGCGATGAGGTTGTCTGTTGCGCCCGGAGAAACGACGAATGTTGACCCTGCTTTGACGGAGGCTTCGTACTGCTGATGGGTGAGAACGGTACCAGCACCAACCAGAGCGCCTTCGACGTTGTCGGCAACTGCTTTGATGCAGTCCAGAGCGTTTGGAGTGCGCAGTGTGATCTCGATGCCCGGGATGCCGCCATCCACGAGGGCCTGTGCCATTGGAACTGCTTTTTTGGGGTCATCGACAATGAGAACTGCGATCACCGGGGCGGCGGTCATGATTGCTTCTACTCGCTCGATATTTTGAGCCATTACACTGTCTCCATTGCGCTGATTGTGTCAGCATTCCGTTGGGTTTTGTTTGTCTGTTCCAGATTGAAGAGGCGAGCGCCGGTATCGGCTGAGCTCACGTTTGCCCTGAAACTTGCGAATAATTCTCTTCCGGTTCCACTCTGGTATGCTTGCAGATCTGCAGGTGCGGCAGTTCTTTGCGCAAACTCATCTGCAGGAACAAGCAGCTCCAGCGTACCGCTTACTGCATCAAGGCGCAGCAAGTCACCGTCCCTTACCTTTGCAATTGGTCCACCATCCATCGCCTCGGGAGTAACATGAATTGCAGCTGGGATCTTGCCACTGGCGCCGGACATCCGGCCATCTGTTACAAGTGCGACTTTATACCCTCGGTTCTGCACAACGCTAAGAGGTGGTGTCAGTTTATGGGCTTCTGGCATGCCGCAGGCTTGCGGACCAACGTAACGGAGCACAACAATCACATCTTTGTTGAGTTCGCCAGCTTTGAAGGCAGCTTCGACATCTTCTTGAGTATGGAAGACCTGAGCTGGGGCTTCGATGATATGGCGATCAGGTGCGACAGCAGAGGTTTTGATGATGGCAGAGCCGAGGTTGCCTGTGAGGACTTTGAGACCGCCGTCTTTGTTGAACGGAACGGACATTGGCGCAAGGATGGTTTCATCCAATGCCTTAGCCGGTGCTGGCTTGCGGAGGACACCGCCTTTGTCATCAAGGAAGACGTTGACGGTGTAACCGTCCAAGCCTGTTCCGTTGACTGTTTTGACGTCTTTGTGCAGCAAGCCTGCATCCAGCAGTTCGCGAATGAGGAACCCCATTCCGCCTGCTGCTTCAAAATGGTTTACATCGCTTTTGCCGTTTGGATAAACGCGGGCAAGCAGCGGGACGAGTTCGGACAGATCCGAAATGTCCTGCCATGTGAGCTGAATGCCAGCGGCGGCGGCGATTGCGACGAGGTGCATGGTGTGGTTGGTGGAGCCGCCTGTTGCGTGCAAGCCCACGACACCGTTTACGATTGCGCGTTCGTCGATGATCTCAAAGAGCGGCGTAGGTGTGCTGCGCTGTGCGGTGAGTTCGACGACCTGTGTGACTGCTTCTTCAACCAATGCTTTGCGCAGGGGTGTGAGCGGGTTGGTAAAGGAACTGCCCGGCATGTGCAGGCCCATGATCTCCATCAGCATCTGATTGGAGTTTGCAGTGCCGTAGAACGTACAGGTGCCAGGCGAGTGGTAGGATGCGCTTTCAGAAGCAAGCAGTTCTTCACGGGTTGCTTTGCCTTCTGCAAACAGCTGGCGGATGCGGGCTTTTTCGTCGTTGGCAATGCCGGAGGTCATTGGGCCAGCAGGTAGGAAGATTGCCGGCAGATGGCCGAAGGACAAGGCTCCGATGAGCAGGCCCGGGACAATCTTATCGCACACACCGAGGAACACTGCCGCGTCAAACATGCCATGTGACAGGCCAACGGCAACGGACATGGCGATCAGGTCACGGGAAAACAGTGACAGGTCCATCGCTGGCAGGCCCTGTGTCACGCCATCGCACATGGCTGGTACGCCGCCAGCAACCTGAGCTGTCGCTTGAATTTTGCGGACTGTTTCGCGGATGATTTCCGGGTAGCTCTCATATGGCTGATGTGCGGAGAGCATGTCGTTGTAGGCAGTAACGATGCCGAGGTTTGGCTGCTTGTCTGTGGCGAGGTGCTGTTTATCAGCTGCCGGACAGGCTGCGAAGCCATGTGCCAGGTTTGTGCAACCGAGGTTTGTGCGTTGTGGTGCGTTCGTGTGCTGCGCTTTCATGCGACGAAGATAGTCTTGTCTGCTCGTAGCGCTGCGCTCGATTATGCGATCTGTAATCTCTTTGAGGCGAGGGTGAACCATGTCTTGTGCTCTGCCTTTTGTTCTTTGACTTTGCATCAGTCAAACCGAATGACCAGACGCGGGATTAGGAGGAGGAATCCTTATTTTTGGTCATTTTAATCGATTTAAATTCTGAGCCTAATTTTTATTCTGACAACTCTGCCCGTAGGCAATTTTGATTGTTTCGGGGATGGGCGCAAGTGGGAGAAATACTTGCAAGGGCGACCAGGTGCCAGCGGGCCAGCACCTGGTGTTTAATCAATATGTTTCATCATGCCATGTACGGCCATCACGCTCGATAAGTGCGATGGAGGCAGATGGACCCCAGGTGCCTGAGGTATAAGGCTTTGGAGCTTCTTTAATTTGGGACCATTGTTCAAGGATCGGATCGATCCATGTCCATGCTGCTTCAACTTCGTCACGGCGCATGAACAGGGTCTGGTTGCCACGGATCATATCCATGATGAGGCGCTCATAAGCATCCGGATGACGGGAGCTGAAGGCTTCAGCAAAGGTCATGTCCAGCGGTACTTCGCGCAAACGCATGGAGCCTGGGCCCGGGTCCTTAATCATCACCTGCATTTTCACGCCTTCATCTGGCTGCAGGCGGATGACCAGTTTGTTTGCTGCAATCCGTCCAGCATCTGGCAGGAAGATGGAGTGAGGCAGGTCTTTGAATTGGATGGTGATTTCAGAAACACGAGCGGCAAGGCGTTTGCCGGTTCGCAGGTAGAACGGAACGTTGGACCAACGCCAGTTCTCGATGTCTACTTTGGCAGCTACGAAGGTTTCTGTGTTGGAATCGTTGCGACCCAGTTCTTCCAGATAACCCTTTACAGCACCGCCCGCGGATGCGCCAGCGCGGTACTGGCCGCGAACTGTGTTGCGTTCGACCATTTCGGTGCTCATTGGACGGAGGGCTTTGAGTACCTTCAGCTTTTCGTCGCGCACACTGTCTGGTGCCATGGATTCAGGTGGTTCCATAGCAACGAGGCAAAGCAGCTGAAGCAGATGGTTTTGAACCATATCGCGAAGAGCGCCAGCGGTGTCGTAGTAACCAGCGCGGCTCTCAACGCCGAGTGTTTCTGCCACGGTGATCTGTACGTGGTCGATGTGAGCCGCGTTCCAGAGTGGTTCAAACAGTACGTTAGCAAAGCGCAGAGCCATAAGGTTCTGAACGGTCTCTTTGCCGAGGTAGTGATCGATACGGAAAATCTGGTGCTCTTTGAAGACGGAACCGATGGTCTCGTTAACGTCGTGAGCAGACCTGCCGTTCTTGCCGATCGGCTTTTCGATGGTTACGCGGGACGTCTCTGTTACGAGATTGTGTTCGCCAAGGGCGGAACAGATTGGGCCGAAGAAGTCTGGAGAAACAGAGAGGTAGAAAGCGCGGACAACGTCTTCGCGGCCTGCCAGTTTTTGTTCCAGAGCTTCCCAACCGGTGTTCTGAGCGACGTCAACGGACACATATTGGATACGAGCGAGGAAGCGTTCGAGAGCTTCCTGATCGATTTCAGCGACGTGCTCACAAATGGCAGTCCGGGCCCAGTCGCGGTATTCTGTGTCGCTGAGCTCGCGGCGGGAAACTGCGATGATGCGCGCGTCTTCGCCCAGATGACCGACTGGTTCGCGATGATAGAGAGCTGGGAGCAGCTTGCGGTGTGCAAGATCGCCGGTGCCTCCAAATACAACGAGATCAAATGGGTCAGATTGTGCTGGACGGTTCGCCATGGAGTTCCCTTAGTCGTGAGCCGGTATCGGATATCCGGCTTCAATTGCTTGGCATGCGGTATCAGTTGGAGAATTTGCAGGAGCAAGCCAACAGGCCAACTGAATTAAATTTGATTGTAGAGTTGTGAGAGGCGCGGACGTGAGCCGCAAGCTTGGCAGTTAGACTGCTCTTATCTGCATCAAAACTCATACAAAGGTTGCATTTATGAAATTGCACCTCTGTTTGATGCGGGTTTCATCAAAATGCAAGCAAAAATACGAATGTGCCTAGAAACTAGGCAGTTCGGCGTGCTGAAAGGGGAAGTCGCAATCTAAAAAATGCAGTTTCTGTGGGTTTTGTTTTCTGACTGTCATGATTTGTACAATTCCAACAAGCATTTGTAATGGCGGCATTGGGGAGCTTGCGATCTTTTGCTAGGCTTGCCCCAAGGGAAATATAAATGAGGAGGCATGCCCTATGCTTCCTCTGGGAGGAAATGGCATGGGATCTCGTCAGCAAAAAGTTGCCGGTTTAAAAACACTCATCGATCAGGGGCAGGGCAATGCGCCTGCTGATCTGGTGTTGAAGAATGTTAAGCTGTTCAATGTGATCGACGGCAGTCTGACGAAGACCGACATTGCGATCTCCGGTGAGAAGATTGTTGGAACTTATGACGACTACAGCGGTGTGAATGAGATCGACTGCAGCGGCAAGATTGCCGTGCCGGGCTTTATCGATACACATCTTCATGTGGAATCATCGTTGGTGACACCGTTTGAGTTCGATCGTTGTGTATTGCCTCACGGTGTGACAACTGCGATTTGTGATCCGCATGAGATTGCCAATGTGACCGGTGCTGCTGGCATTAAGTACTTCCTCGACAGCTCTGTTGAGACCATTCTGGATTTACGGGTGAACCTGTCTTCCTGTGTGCCTGCCACTAAATTTGAGACAGCTGGTGCTCAGTTGGAGATTGATGACCTTTTGCCATTCAAGGATCATCCAAGCGTTATTGGTTTGGCGGAGTTTATGAACTTCCCCGGTGTGTTGGCCGGTGATCCGGATGCTTTGGCTAAGATTGCTGAGTTTGAAGGGGAGCATATTGATGGTCATGCGCCTTTGGTGCGTGGCAAAGCCTTGAATGGCTACCTTGCCGCGGGCATTCGGACTGATCATGAAGCGACCACTGCAGAAGAAGCATTGGAGAAGATCTCTAAGGGCATGACGATCCTGATCCGAGAAGGATCTGTCTCTAAAGATCTGGATGCTTTAGCGCCTGTCCTGACACCAGAGCGGGCCAGTTTTGTTGCGCTTTGTACGGATGACCGGAATCCACTTGATATTGCGGAGGAGGGACATCTTGATTGTCTCATCAAACGCCTGATTGCTCATGGATGTGCACCTCGTGATGTCTACCGTGCGGCAAGCTGGTCAGCAGCCACTGCATTTGGTCTGCGAGATCGCGGATTGATTGCGCCGGGTTGGCGTGCGGATATTGTGCTGCTCAATGACTTGGAAAGCTGTGATGTGGATCAGGTGATCAGTGCTGGGCGTGTGGTTTCGGATGAGTTGTTTGCCAGCCGCAAGTTGATTGAGCCGGAAGGATTGCTGGACAGTTGCCATGCCGAACCAGTGCATGCTGAAAGCTTCCGTGTGCCTGCGCAGCGCGAAACATCAGTGATTGGTGTGAAACCGGGGCTGATTATCACCGAGCATCTGAAGATGGATTTGCCCGTTGAGCATAATTATTCCCAGATCGATTTGGGGCAGGATGCTATCAAAGTGGCTGTTGTGGAGCGTCATGGAAAGACAGGGAATATTGCGACAGGGTTCGTAAACGGGTTTGGAATGACATCGGGTGCGATTGCCTCCTCTGTTGGACATGACAGTCACAACATCTGTGTGGTTGGCGCTGATGAAGAGGCCATGGCAATTGCTGTGAACCGATGCATTGCGTTGCGCGGTGGATTTGTGGTTGCTGAAGGTGAAGAAGTGCTGGCTGAGATGGAACTGCCACTTGCCGGATTGATGAGTTTGGAGCGATTTGAGGTGGTCAAAGAGCGTTTGGAAGTGCTGCGCAAAGCTGCAAAATCTCTCAATTGTGTATTGCCAGAGCCGTTTTTGCAGGTCGCATTCTTGCCTCTTCCGGTTATTCCCCACCTTAAAATTACTGATTTTGGGCTTTTTGACGTGTCGAGTTTTCAGCTCATTCAATAGAGCAGAGCTTTGATATCTCTTGGGTTCTCGAGAAAAAATCAGTGGAATTGAGTAATGTGTCGCATTGAAGGTCAACCGTATGTCTGGGTTGACGCAATGGTAAACCTGCCGCAAATTCCACGCAAAGCATGATGATATAAGGTTTTTCTGATATGTTGCACACATGAACCTTGGCGCTCAGCTTCGGTTTCCTGTCAACTTCGTCTGAAGAACTATAATAATTCGGGGAGGAGATCTGCGCATGGCGACAGGTCGTGAGGGACAAGTGGAATTTCCAATTCGTACTATCGATAGCTATCTGGATGATACGGTCAAAAATTATGCGCACCGTCCGGCTATCTACTTTATGGGCAAATCAACAAGCTACGGCGAATTGGGAGATTTCGTTGAGCGTGCTGCAGGTGCCCTGCAGGCGATGGGTGTGAAGAAGGGCGACAAGATCGGCCTTTGTCTGCCTAATACGCCGTACTACACCATTTTCTATTTTGCGATCATGAAAATTGGCGGTGTCGTCGTCAACTTCAACCCGCTTTATGTTGAGCGCGAAATCGCGTTCCAGGCGCGGGATTCTGGCGCACGCATCATGGTGACCATGGATCTTTCTGTGATCTATGATCGTGTGGAAGCTGTTCGTCAGGAAGGTGCTTTGGACAACATCATTGTTTGTCCGATGGCGGATATTCTGCCTCAGCCTAAGAAGCTATTGTTCCAGCTGTTCAAGCGGAAGGATGTTTCCAACATTCCAGCTGATAAAGCTCACATCCGCTTCAAAGATTTTCTTGCAAAGTCCAAAGGCATTACTCCGGTTGAGATTGAGCCGAAGGAAGATGTGGCAATCCTGCAGTATACCGGTGGTACGACTGGTGTGCCTAAGGGTGCGATGCTGACGCATTACAACATCACGTCAAACATGGAGATGCTGGAAAGCCATTACGGTGGCTTGAAGCGCGGCTACGAGAAGACACTTTGTGTGCTGCCATTCTTCCATGTGTTTGCGATGACTGTTCTGCAGAACCTTTCCATTTTAGGCGCTGCTGAGATGCTGCTTATGCCGCGGTTTGATCTGAAAGAACTGCTTGATCTGGCTGCGAAGAAGAAGCCAACTTTGTTTGCGGCTGTACCAACGCTTTACACCGCGATCAACAACAGTGAGCTGACGAAAAACTACGATCTGACATCAATCCGCTATTGTATGTCTGGTGGAGCGCCGCTGCCTGTTGAAGTGAAGCAGAAATTTGAAGCCCTGACAGGCTGTGTTCTGGTGGAAGGCTACGGTCTGACAGAGACCTCTCCGGTTGCCTCAGCTAACCCGATGGACGGAACAGGTAAAGACGGCTCTATCGGCGTTGTAATGCCGGGGACGACTATTGAGTTCCGTGATCTGGAAGACCTAGAGAAAACGGTTGAGCGCGGAGAAAAGGGTGAGCTTTGCATCATCGGTCCGCAGGTCATGAAGGGTTACTGGAACCGTCCTGACGAGACCGCCAAAACTCTGGAAGATGGCCGTGTGTTGCACACTGGTGATGTCGGTTACATGGATGATGAGGGTTTCATCTTCCTTGTTGATCGCATCAAGGACCTCATCATTTGCTCCGGTTACAACGTTTACCCGCGTGTGATCGAGGAGGCGCTTTATCAGCATCCAGCCGTTGCTGAGGTTATCGTGATTGCCATCCCTGATGGGTATCGCGGGCAGGCACCGAAGGCTTTTGTGAAACTGAAAGATGGGCAGAGTGCGACTGCAGAGGAGTTGAAAGACTTCCTGAAGGGCCACATCTCCAAGATTGAAATGCCGAAGGCGGTTGAGTTCCGGGAGGAGCTGCCAAAGACCATGGTTGGTAAGCTCTCCAAGAAAGAGCTGGTTGAAGAAGAGGCTGCCAAGACGCGTAGTACTGAAAACGCCAGCTGATAGCTACTTCGTGAAAAAGAAAAGCCCTCGCAAATGCGAGGGCTTTTTGCTTGAGTTTAGCGGTTGCTCTAGTGCGTTTTCGTGGGCGCTGTACCAGTTGCCACTTTCTTGCCCAGCACAGTCTCGCGGTGCAGGGTGTAAAGGGAAGCCGCGACGATAATTGCACCACCGAGATAAGTGGTCCAGAGGGGCCAGACGCCAAAGATCACGACAGAGATGATTGCTGCGTAGACAAGGCGAATGTAATCAAACGGTGCGATTGCAGACGCCTCACCAAACTTGAGGGCCTGAATGTTGCTCATCTGAGCGCCCCAGCTGACGCCTGCAAGACAGAGCAGCAGGATCGCATCATTCAAGTCGATTGATACCCAATAATAGATGCCAAAGGGGGCCATGATCAGACCCACAAAAGTTGCCTGAAAGGTCAGAATCGTGATGGGTTGATCAACCTGAGTGACCTTGCGCAGGATTACGCCTACGAGTGCGGCACAGGCTGAGGCCAGGATCGCCATGAAGCTGTAGATGCTCATTTCCGCGCCGGTGCCGGGCTGGACGATGACCATCACACCGATGAAGCCAAGGATAGTTGCCGAAATTCGGTGAATGCCAATGACTTCCTTCAGGAAGAAAACTGCGAAGATCGTGATGAAAAACGTGCGCGCAAAACCAATCACTGTGCTTTCAGCAAGCGGCAAGTGAATGACTGCGGTGAAGCCGAAATACATTGCAGAGGACGCAAGCAGTATGCGGCCCAGGTGAAGCAGTGGAGCCTGTGTTTTGAGCGAACCCGGAAATCCTTTGATAATGATCGGTGCTGAGATCACCAACATGAAAAACTGGCGAAGCATAAGGATTTGCGTAACGTGTAAGCGGTCGCCGAGCAGCTTGATGATGGTGCTCATGACGGCCATAAGGAATGTTGCCAGAAGGGCCCAGCAGATGCCGCGTGTGTTATTAGAAAGGCTCTGCCATTTTGCGGAAAACCTTGTTTTTAACGCAGCAGATGATGAGCTGCCTTCAGGCTCTGCTGAAGGAACAGGCATGTAACTGCTTTCGAAGCTGCCTTGATACGATCAAAACGACCAGACCCGATGTCTGGTGCAAAATGGTGTGCGCCAGGGGGCGGACAACGTAACAAAGATCAGATGGGTGTATGGCTTAAATAACCTAATGTTTGCGGTTTGGTCAAATTCTAAAACAAATTTTAGCTTGAGAGTTTCGACAGTAAGCACGAAGCTGCCGACAACTTATAGCTCTAAGTACCCTTCCGTAATTTGCTCTAAATAATGCGATAATGACCTTAAGTCACTCTGGGAAATACACCTCTGCAGTGAACCAGAAAACACTTGCAGCTTGAGAAAAGCACTGTACGTTCTCTGCTGATACGTAAAAAGCTGTATTGGGAGGTGCGGTGTTGGGTCGCTCTCCAGATTTTTGAGGTTTTCATGAATCAGGTTGCTACACCGAAGTTTGGAATTGGTGCTCCCGTTCGCCGAAAAGAAGATGCTGCCTTTATTTCTGGCAAGGGTCATTATACGGATGATCTGAAGGTGGCTGGTGCAGCACATGCCGTTGTTTTGCGGTCTCCTCTCGCGTTCGCGAAGTTCACTTTAGAAGGAGTGGATGAAGCACGGGCTATGGATGGTGTGCAGCTTATTTTGACTGCTGCAGATATTGAAGGAACGAACTCTATCCCATGTAAAGCCGTGCTTCGGCAGCTGGATGGGACGAAGCACTGGGTGCCTCATCGTGAAGTTCTTTGCTCTGATACAGCCCGGTTTGTTGGTGATGCTCTTGCGTTTGTTGTTGCCGATACGGTGGAGCAGGCGCGGGCTGCGATGGAGGCGATTGAGGTTGACTACGAGGATGTTGATCCGGCAATCGGAACTGAAGCAGCTTTAGAAGACGGTGCTCCGCTTGTGTGGCCTGAGCATGGGTCTAATGAGGCCTTTCACATTGGTATGGGTAACAAGGAGGCGATGGAAGAGGCCTTCCAGAATGCGCATCATGTTACCAAGATTAAGGTGATCAACAACCGTCTGGTGTCCAATGCGATTGAGCCTCGGGCTTGTATTGGCGAGTTTGATGGTGAGAGCGGCAGGTATACGCTGACCACTGGAACGCAGGGCGGTCATGGGATGCGTGATCTGATTGCCAAGAACATACTCAACGTCGACCCTAAAGATATCCGCGTTGTGACACCTGATGTGGGTGGTGGTTTTGGAACCAAGATGTTCACCTATCTTGAATATCCGCTTTGCCTGATTGCCGCGAAACGTCTTGGTCATCCCGTGAAATGGCTTCAGGAGCGTACCGAGCACTTCATGTCTGATGCGCATGGCCGGGATAATGTATCCACAGCTGAGCTTGCGCTTGATGAGACCGGTAAGATGATCGGCCTCAAGGTGCATGTGCTTGCAAATATGGGGGCTTATCTGCATGAGTTTGGCCCAGGCATTCCGCAGATCGGCATCACCATGACTCCCGGTCTTTACGATATCCCCGCAACGTGGGTGGAAGCGACAGGCGTTTATACCAATACAGTGCCGGTGGATGCGTTCCGAGGGGCAGGGCGTCCGGAAGCGCTTTATCTGATGGAACGTCTGGCAGACAAAGCTGCGCATGAGATGGGTATGGATCCGGCGGAGTTCCGCCGTCAGAGCTTTATCCCCGACGCTGCTCTGCCTTATACGACAGCGCTTGGCCGCATGTATGATACGGGTTCCTTTGGAACTCACCTGACCAAGGCGCTGGACGAGATTCATTATTCGACGTTTGCGGAGCGTGAAGCGGAGAGCAAGGCAAAAGGTTTGTATCGCGGTGTTGGGCTATCGACCTATGTGGAGGCCTGTGCCTTTGCCGGTGGTGAGGAAGCTAAGCTTGAGCTGAACACGAACGGCAGCGTTACTTTGCTGATTGGAACGCAGAGCAACGGTCAGGGGCACGCCACCGCTTATGGCCAAGTCATTGCAGAACATCTTGGTTTGCAGCTTGACCAGGTTGAGATGGTTCAGGGAGATACGGACCGTGTTGCGACTGGCGGTGGTACCGGTGGATCGCGGTCCATTCCGATTGGAATGCCATCTGTGAAAGCGGCTTCTGAAACGCTGGTTAAGAAGATCAAAGAGATCGCCAGTGAAAAGCTTGAGGTTGGTGTTGGGGATCTGACGTTGGAAGACGGGCAGGTGCGCGTGGTTGGTACCGACCAGCAAGTCAGCCTTGTTGATGTGGCTGGTTCGCAACCGGAGACCTTGAATGCAGCGGAAAAAGTCATGCAGGATGAATGTACTTATCCCAATGGCACGCATGTGTGTGAGGTGGAGATTGATCCGGAAACGGGCAAGACGGACGTGGTCAGTTATGTGATCGTGGATGATTTTGGCGTGACGGTGAATCCGATGCTTTTGGCTGGTCAGGTGCATGGTGGTGCGGGGCAGGCGATCTCGCAGGCGCTTTGTGAGAACACGGTTTATGATGAAACCGGGCAGCTTCTGTCAGCATCCTTCATGGACTATCATGTTGCACGTGCTGATGATTTGCCAAATTTCGACTTCTCGACGAGCAACGTTCCTTCCACGACAAATGCGATGGGCATCAAAGGGGCTGGTGAGGCTGGTTCTATTGGAGCGGCGCCGGCGGTGATGAATGCTGTGCAGTATGCGCTGCGCAAGAATGCAGGTGTTGAGCATATAGATATGCCCGCGACGCCGGTTGCTGTGTGGAGCGCAATTCAGGATGCTCAAAGCTAAGTTATCAAGACTTTAGAGCTTGAAAAGAGATTGTGCAGGCGGGCTGGTGTCCCGCCTGTTTTCGTAGGTATCAGAACGCTTTGAAGGTGATGATGGTTCTGGTGTCCTGGATGCCTTCGAAGACCTGAACCTTGTTTGCAACGAAGTGTCCGATATCTTCGTTATCATCGATGTAGAACTTGGCCAGCAGGTCGAAGTCCCCGGAGGTGGAGTAGATCTCGGAGGCGACTTCCGCGTCTGCGATGGCGTTGGCAACCTGATAGGTTTTTCCGAGCTGGCATTTGATCTGTACAAAGAACGGAATCATAAATCTGCTATCCTTCTGTCCCGAAAGGCTGATTTGTCTTTCAGGGATGCGCTCAAATTTGAGTTTGCGTTGTTTTGTGAGCATTTTGCGTTGAAGCTGCGTTTTTTTGCAAGCTTTTGCGTTTTTTAAGCGAAATCTACCCCCAGTTGCCTTTTGTCGCTGCCTCTCGTTTCCGCTTGCAGTTCGCTTTCTTGTTTGCTAGCAAAAAATTCTAACCAATGGGGGTGCTCGGAAGTGACTGACGGGCTGAGAGGCGCCAAGCCAACTCCTAGAACCTGATCCGGATTGTGCCGGCGGAGGGAATTGGGATGAGTACCAAGGTAATCGTTCCCGCCGTAATCTATAGGGGAGCGAAAACAAATGTCCTACACAACTGAAAATCTCTGGGAAGTCTTTGAGAGCGTGCGTGAGCGTGGGGTTCGGGTTCATTGCCTGACGAACTCTGTTGCGCAGAGCCTTACCGCGAACATCATGTTGGCTTGTAACATTGTGCCGTCTATGACAGCAGCCCATGATGAAATTCCTGCATTCATCGAGAGTGTTGACGGGTTGCTCCTCAATCTTGGTACGCTGGATGGAAAGCGGCGGCATGGTATTCGGCTTGGGCTTGAAGGGGCTGCCAAAAAATCTATGCCCGTGGTGCTGGACCCGGTTAAAGTAGATCGTTCAGATATTCGCATGGAGTTTGCGAAAGATATTTTGAAAGAGAATGTTTCGATCCTTAAAGCAAACATGACTGAGAGCGCTGGGCTGAGTGGAGCTGTCACCGAGAACACACTGATTGTGCGCACCGGTATTGAAGACGCTGTGTTTGGCCGGGAGACGACCTATACCGTGGGCAATGGGCATGCTTATATGGACAAGGTGACTGGCATTGGCTGTGCGCTGGGCGGTGTGCTGGCTGGTTTCGCCGCTACCGAGCCAGATAAGGAACTTGCCGTGCTTGCTGTCTATGGTGTATGCGGCGAGATTGCCGCAGAGCAGGCGAACGGACCGGGAAGCTTCACTCCAGCTTTCATCGATACCCTTTATGGCTTGAAGGCTGACCAGTTCAACGAGCGTCTCAAGCTCGAAACAATGAATAATAAAGGTGGGGTATTGGCCTAATGAGTGCGATTGCAGTCACAATTGCAGGGTCGGATTCCGGTGGCGGTGCCGGAATTCAAGCAGACCTGAAGGCCTTTTCGGCTCGCGGTGTTTATGGGGCCAGTGTCATTACTGCACTGACAGCCCAAAACACCAAAGGTGTGACAGGTATTCATGATGTGCCGCCAGCATTTGTGGCGGAGCAGATGGATGCTGTTTTTTCTGATCTGAAGGTGGATGCCGTGAAAATCGGCATGCTTTCACAGCCAGAGATTATCGATGTTATTGCCACAAAGCTGGCGGAATATGATGTTAAGTGCGTCGTCCTTGATCCGGTGATGGTGGCAACTTCCGGAGATGTTTTGCTGCAAAACTCCGCTGTTTCTGTGTTGAAGCAGAAGTTGTTTCCAATTGCGGCGTTGATTACGCCAAACATGCAGGAAGCGGCCTTTTTGCTTGGGCAGCCGATGGCTGGATCTCGTGAAGACATGCACAGACAAGCATTGCTGCTGCTGGATATGGGTGCAAATGGGGTTCTGCTGAAAGGCGGGCACGGATCTGATGATACCTGTGATGATCTCTTCCTCTCTCACGATGTGGAGCGGTGGTATACAGCTCCACGGCATGACACGACGAATACACATGGGACTGGCTGCACCTTGTCCTCTGCGATTGCAGCGGAGCTTGCCAAAGGGCTAGCGCTGCAAGATGCCATTGGTGAAGCAAAAGAGTATATTAGTCAGGCGATCAAAGCTGCGGATACGCTTGATATAGGCGAGGGACATGGGCCTGTGCATCATTTCCATGAATTCTGGTCTGAGTAATAAGGCGGAGATAATGACCAAGAACAAAGAAAACAATCTGACCCGCCGTCAGGCGCTTGGGCTTACAGCCGGAGCGGTTGCTGGAAGCGCTGCACTTGTTGCACCAGCACTGGCTCAGGATGCTGATCCGGTCATTGAATGGCGTATGGTGACCAGCTGGCCGAAGAACCTGCCAGGCCCTGGAATGTCTGCGCAACGCATTTGTGATCGCATCAACATTATGAGCAATGGCCGGATGCGTGTTCGCCTGTTTGCTGCTGGTGAGCTGGTTCCGGCTTTTGAGGTGTTTGACGCTGTTTCAAGCGGTACTGCACAGATGGGCCATTCAGCTGCCATGTACTGGGCTGGCAAGATGCCCGGATCAGTGTTCTTTACGACAATTCCGTTCGGCCTTTTGCCTCAGGAACACACTGCATGGGTGGATCAGCTTGGTGGTCAGGAGCTCTGGGATGATCTTTACGCGCCATTTGGTGTGAAGCCGTTTATGGGGGGCAACACTGGCCCAACCATGGCTGGCTGGTATCGTGATCCTGTTGAGACGCTGGATGACCTGAAAGGCCGGAAGCTCCGTATCGCTGGCCTTGGTGGTGAGATCTTGCGTAAGCTTGGTGTTACTCCGGTCAATATTCCAGCCTCCGAGATTTTCACCAGTCTGCAAACGCGTGTGGTTGATGGTGTCGAGTTCCTTGGTCCATGGAGCGACAGTGCGCTGGGCTTTCAGAAGCTGATCAAATACTACTACGGTCCGGGCTTCAATAAGCCGAATGGCACGGGTGAGGCTATCGTGAACGCTGTTGCGCTGGAGGGGCTGTCTCCAGAACTACAGGTGGTGGTTGAAGAGGCTTGCCGCGTGGAAGCTGATCTCGCTCTGTCTGAAGCAAATGCACAAAATGCTGCCAGCCTGAAAGTGCTGCAGGAAGAGCATAGTGTTGAAGTGCGTGAGTTTCCGGAGGAGGTGCTAACCGCCTTGAAGGAAACCAGTGCTGAGGTGCTGGATGTTTACACCCAGAAAGACAAGAGGGCTCGTAAGATTTATGAGAGTTACATAGAAGCGCAGAAGCTTCTGGCGGGGTGGAGCGCTCTTTCATTGGGCAAAAACATCTCTGCAAGAGGTTAGTCGGCAGATCAAATCGTGTTTGAAGGGCCCTCCATATGGAGGGCCTTTTGTTATGCGGAAGTTTTGTCACAGAAAATGTTTCAGTGTACCTGCCTAAAATGCGAATAACCAAGTGATTGTGAGCCCGCTAGGTATTGTTGTTTTGTGAAGTTAGCTCCCTTTACCCTTAAATATGCCAGTGCAATTAGTTTGTAACATTTTCCATTCTAGTGAAGAGAGCCGAATCAATAAGTAACTCGTAGTTTGATCATGGCACTGCTTGATTGTTTTCTTGAGAACAGAAAGTACCGTGCATGTCCAGATATCTACCCATTACGATCGCTAGTCTTTCTTCTTTGCTGATTGCGTCTGATGCTTTTGCCGGTGCTTTTGCTGTTCGTGAGCAATCGGCGTGGTATCAGGGACTTTCCTTTGCGGGAAATGCGACCATCTCGAAAAGCCTCTCCAGCATGTATTGGAACCCGGCGACCATGACTGGCCATGATGGGGTGCAGATGGAATCCTCGCAGACCATCGTGTTTCCACGTGCAACGGTTGATCTGGATACGGCGACGATTGATTTCTTTCCTGTACCGATTACGGGAGTTCCATATTCCTCCGGAGATATTGGAGTAGATGCTTGGGTGCCTGCAGGTTATGGGACTTGGAAGGTGAATGATCGTCTGTCTCTCGGGATCAGTTCGAATGCGCCTTATGGTTTTGAAACCAAACCTCAGATTGAGTGGGCGGGGCAGGTCTATGCGAGGTCTTCCCGCGTTCTAACTGTCAATGTTACACCAACGGCTGCTTACGAACTGACTGATAAGTTCTCGGTCGGGGTGGGCTTGCAGCTTCAGTATATTCAGGTTCGATTAAAATCAGGATTTGGGGTTGCTGCAGCGGCTCCAACTGCAGAGTTGCGTGGTGAAGATTATAATCTTGGGTTTGGGGCAACTGTTGGAGCGCTCTTTAAGCCATGGAAGGGTACTCAATTGGGTATCGGATATCGTTCTCCGGTTGAGCAGAACCTGAAAGGGCGGCTGGTTATTGGAGGTAATGCACCAATTCCTATTCGTGCGAACATCATTATGCCGGAAACAGTAACCGTTTCCTTCCAGCAAGAGCTGAATGAGCGTTGGCGCGGGATGGGGACGTTTGAGTGGACACACTGGTCACGCTTTGGAACGTTCCCTGTTTTTGATCTACAAGGTACCGAAGTTTCTAATCTTCCATTTCAGTACAGCGATGGCTATTTCATATCTCTTGGGACTGAATATGACTTTACCAGCAGTATTACAGGACGATTTGGGGTGGCCTATGAGTGGTCTCCGCTTAATGAAGGCAACCGGGGTCCGCGTTTGCCTGATGCTGATCGATTCTGGCTCAGTGCTGGGCTGAGCTATTTCTACGAGGATTGGCTTGAAGTTGATTTTGGCTATTCGCACTTATTCCCGGTAAGCGAAAAGATTAACATCATGCCTGGCCACCCGTTCTATGAAGGGATTACCATTCAAGGGCCGGTCAATGACACTAATGTCGACATTATCAGCTTTGGCGCCCGTTTGAAGTTCTAAGACACTGCAATAGCTGATTTGGTTTGCCTCCCGGCGGTTTGACTGCGGGGAGGCTTTTCATTTTTAGAAAGCGCTTGGGTAGAGGCCGCCGTCGAGCAGGAGATTTTGGCCTGTGATGTATCCAGCATGGGCTGAACACATGAAGGCGCAAGCTTTGCCGAATTCTTCCGGATTGCCGAGACGCCTTGCTGGGATCTCTTCTGAAGACAGGCGTTTGGCTTCTTCAATGGAGATGCCGGTCTGCTCTGCCTGACGCTCGAAGCCACCTTTCAGGCGGTCGGTGTCGAACTTTCCGGGCAGCACATTGTTGATAGTGACATTGTGCTGGGCGTATTGACGGCAGACGCCTGCCAGGAAAGCCGTGAGACCTGCACGGGCGCCGCTGGACAGGTCCAAGCCTTCAATAGGCATCTTCACGGACATGGAGGTGATGTTGACGATGCGGCCAAAGCGGCGCTCTGCCATGCCATCAATGACTGCCTTGATCAGTTCGATCGGGGTGATCATGTTCTGGATGACACCATCCTGAATCGCCTGACGGTCCAGCTCTTTGAAGTCTTTGCGTGGTGGACCGCCGTTGTTGTTGACGAGGATGTCCGGGTTTGGGCACGCTTTGAGAACGGCTTGCTGGCCTTCTGGTGAGGAGATATCTGCTGCCACGGGAATAACTGAGATGTTGTGTTGTGCTGCCAGTTCGCTCGCGATTTGGTCGAGTCGTTTCTCGTTGCGTCCGTTGATTACGAGATCACACCCAGCCTCTGCCAGTGCTTTTGCTGTTCCCAAACCCAGCCCACGGCTGGATGCGCAGACAATGGCTTTGCGCCCCTCAATACCCAAGTGCATTTCAACATCCTAATGAATCGGTGAATTGTGAAAGGCAGCCTACATTCTCAGAAAGGTTTGAGCCAGTCAGGATCTAGCTTAGCAAGCAAATAGAATATTCACTTGAATTGCAGGCGCTTGCTTTGCTCTACTCTAATAAACGGGGAGTAATGTTACTTGAGATTCAAGCAAGAAACTGACAGGTTTTAGTATATGTATCCTGTCATATTTGTTTCTTGTGAATCAATTTAAAGGAAAGAAGGTTTTCTTATTCCGGAGGCTTCGTGGTGACCGGGGATTCTACTAGTAAAAAATATAGAAGCTTGTTTTTGTCTGATGTGCATCTGGGCACACGCGGATGTCAAGCTGATCTCTTACTGGACTTTTTGAAGCAAAACGACGCTGATACGGTTTATCTTGTCGGCGACATTATTGATGGCTGGCGGCTGAAGCGGTCCTGGTATTGGCCTCAGCTGCATAATGATGTGGTGCAGAAGCTCTTGCGCAAAGGTCGCAAAGGGGCACGGATCGTTTACATTCCCGGAAATCATGATGAGTTCCTGCGGGACTTCTTCGGCATTCATTTTGGGGGTGTTGAGGTTGTTGATCAGGTCATTCATGAAGGAGTCACTGGCAAGAGGTACCTTGTCATTCACGGTGATCAGTTTGATGTGGTGGTGCGTCATGCAAAGTGGCTGGCCTTCTTTGGTGACTGGGCTTATGTGAGTGCGCTCAATCTCAATACAGTGCTGAATTATTGCCGTCGTAAGCTGGGGCTGACCTACTGGAGCCTGTCTGCGTGGGCGAAGCTGAAGGTAAAGAACGCCGTCAACTTCATTGGTAAGTTTGAGGAAACACTGGTTTCCGAGGCGCAGCGTCAGAAGGTGGATGGGGTGATCTGTGGTCATATCCATCATGCGGCTGATCATGAGACCAACGGCATCCACTACATAAACACTGGTGATTGGGTAGAGAGTTGCACTGCCGTTGCTGAGAACTTTGATGGAACGTTTGAGGTTATTCATTGGGGCGATGGCAAACGGGACGAGAGTGAGCCTGCCAGCGAGAGTTCTGACGGACGGGTGGCGGCATGAGTTCGATCCTGATTGTCACCGATGCGTGGAAGCCTCAGATCAACGGCGTTGTGCGGACGCTGGAGCGGCTTTCAGTTGAACTGCGCGCTATGGGTATTCGGGTTGAGTTCCTGACGCCGCAATCGTTCCATAGCATTCCAATGCCGTCTTATGGCGAGATCCGGCTGAGCCTGACGCTGCCGCATATCGTGCGTGGGTTTATTGAGAAGTACGACTGCGATCATCTGCATATCGCGACCGAGGGGCCATTGGGCCTTATGGCAAGGCAGGTGGCAAAGCGGGATGGGCGTGTCTTCACCTCCAGCTATCACACGCGTTTTCCTGAGTATTTACAGGCCCGTTATCCTGTGCCGCTGTCCTTCAGTTACTCTTGGCTGCGTCGTTTTCACAACAGTGGGCAAGGGTGCATGGTTGCGACAAGCACTTTGGAAGCGGACTTGCGTATGCGTGGGTTTGAGAATCTGCTGCGCTGGTCTCGCGGGGTGGATCATCAGCGGTTCCGGCCAATGCGGAGTAGTTTGCTGGACCACTTGCCAGCACCGCGGTTCTTGTATGTGGGACGTGTGGCGGTTGAGAAGAATATCGAGGCGTTTCTGCAGCTTTCTTTGCCGGGAACCAAAGTGGTTGTTGGTGGAGGCCCGCAGCTGGAGGAGCTCAAGGTTGCTTATCCGGAGGTGTTGTTTACCGGGCCTGTCGTTGGTGATGAGCTGATTGAGTATTATGCAAACTCGGATGTATTTGTGTTTCCGAGCCAGACCGACACGTTTGGCAATGTGCTGCTGGAAGCGCTTGCTTGCGGGACACCGGTGGCGGCCTTTCCTGTAATGGGTCCGATTGATGTGATTGGCAACAGTGGGGCAGGTGTGCTGAAGAATGATCTTCAGGTGGCAGCGCTGGAAGCACTGGAGGTCTCGCGGGATCATTGCCGGGATGTTGCCCTGCGATTTACGTGGCGGGCAAGTGCCGAGCAGTTTCTGGCCAATGCTGAACATGCCTATGATCCTGCATTTACTGCAGGATTTCGGCAGGACCTGTATGCGGGCAAAGGCTCTGTTGGAAATCACCTGAATGGTTGAGTGGATCTCCTTGGGCTGTGATCAGAATATCTGAAGCCCTCGTAGATTTGCGTGCTATACAGGGCGGCATATTGCTGTTGCCGAGGTTCTTATGGTTTTAGATGTTTCCAGTCCAGTCGAACTCACTTTTTCCGAAATTGAAAAAGCAAGAACAAGGCTGCAAGGCTATGCCAGCCTGACACCGCTTCTGAACTTTCCGGTGTTGGATGAGCAGGTGAATGGCCGTGTCTTTATTAAAGCCGAAAACCTGCAGCGTACCGGGTCTTTCAAGTTTCGTGGTGCGTTCAATCGCCTTTCCCTGATCCCGCAGGAACAGCGGCCCGCTGGTGTGGTTGCGTGTTCTTCCGGAAACCATGCGCAGGGTGTTGCAGCTGCTGCGAAGATCCTTGGTTTTCCGGCGGTGATTGTGATGCCTGAGGATGCACCTCAGCTGAAGATCCAGCGGACGAAAGCGCTGGGGGCGGAGGTTGTGCTTTACGATCGTGAGAGCGAGGACCGTGAGGCGATTGCCCGTGGTCTTTGTGAGGAGCGCGGTGCGACGTTCATTCACCCTTACAATGACAGTGGTGTGATTGTGGGACAGGGTACGACCGGGCTTGAAATTGCAGAGCAATGTGAAGTTCTGGGTGTCACGCCTGATGTGTTGATCAGCTGTACTGGTGGCGGTGGTCTGACCAGCGGCATTGCGCTGGCGCTGGAAACCAGCCTGCCTGAGTGTCAGATTTACACGGCAGAGCCTGCTGGTTTTGATGATTACGCGCGCTCACTTGAAGCTGGGACACGTGTTCGCAATGCTGCTCTGGGCGGTTCTGTTTGTGATGCAGTGCTGACTGAAATGCCGGGGGACAAAGGCTTTTCAGTATTGAGTAGGCGTCAGGCAAAAGGTCTGCGTGTCACAGATGACGAGGCGATGAAAGCGGTTGCCTTTGCTTATTTTGAGCTGAAGCTGGTTGTTGAACCGGGCGCAGCTGTCGCTTTGGCTTCTGTTTTGTCCGGCACGATTGACCTTGCCGGGAAGACGGCAGTGATCACGATCTCCGGCGGAAATGTGGATCCTGCCATCTTTGAGAGAGCACTGAAGCAGTACTCTGCAGAGAAAGTACCTGCATAAGAAAAAAGCCGTTTGCGCTGAAAAGGAGGCAAACGGCTTTCGAAATTCTGGTTTCCTGTCTCAATTATGAGAAGAGTGCGAGGCGCTCTCCTGTTGAGAGGTGATGGAGCGGGTCGGAATTGCTGCCTCTTGGGGAGGTGAGCGGAGGCGACTGCCCCTCGATCTCGATCAGCGCGTCGTCCTGCTTTGTCGCGGTGTCCGTCTCGACTGGCGTATCGTCGTTGGTGACGATGAGGTCGTCGTCCTCGATCAACGCGACTTGAGGCGTTTCGACAGCGTTCAGCTCTTCTTCTACATCATCAAGTTCAAAGACTTCAGCAGGTTCCTCGGCGGGCTCTTCTGCTTTGTCCTCTTCCTGCTGGACTGCTTCTGCTCGTGTTTCAGCAGCAAACTGAACGACGTTTTCGTTCAGCGCTTCTTCGATCAAGGCAGGTGTTGCATCAAACATGGCGTCAATGTCCGCTTGATCAACGCCTGCACCATCCATTTGCGGGCCGTTGAGCAAGTGGGCATCCGGGCGCTTGTCTATATGACGATCATCTTCATCACGCGGCTCATCCAAATTGATTTCCGGGCGATCTTCATCAGCCAGGTTTACACCCCAGATGCGGATCATCTTGGAGATGCGGCCTTCAAGGTAATGAAGGGCCTTCACCACTTTGTTGATGCGCTGTCCTGTCAGATCCTGGAAGGAACATGCCATCAGAATTTCCATGGCCATTTCTTCAATGGCGTCGCATGGGGCATCTTCTGCGCCGGACGCACGGAGCTTGTCCACCAAATCCTGAATAGCTTCGGAGGACTCCAGAATGACCTGTGTTGCACTTTCTGTAGATGTGACGATTGCATCTAACTCGTCAGAGGCAGCTGAAAAGCGATTATTGTCGGCATTTTCCAGCTTGATCTTTGAGATTTCGTCCTTCGTTCGCTCAATTGCCTCATACATTTCATAGGTGTGCAGGCGATATGTTTCCATCTCAGATGGCAGTTCGCGCTCAACCAATGTTTTTTCAAGTCGTCGCACAGCTTCCAGAAGGTCTGCTGTTTCGGCGGATCTGTTTAGTGTGAGGTGATCATGAAGGAAAGCGCGGCCTCTATCAGTCTCAGAGAGTGCGCTTTTGATGGCATCAAATTCCTCGGGGCTCAAAAGGACCTTTCGGTTGTTGCCAGCCATAAGTGGCTCCTTCATAACTAACTAAGATAATACTACAAGTTTATATAACAGATTCTACGGCTAATAATTGGTTTACATTGATTTGGATAGTCCCTATTAGCACAAGTGATAGGAGTATCCCTTCCCATCCACTTCCCCGGGTACTCTCCACCCCCATTTGTAGTGTTTTCCAATGACTATGCCCAGAAGAACTTCCTCATTAGGGAAAGCCAGTAACCTATTCTGGATTGCAACAGGCGTGAGTGGTTTGTTTGCAGCGTTTAATTTTGCGAACGCCTTCTTTCTTGCGTACTTTCCGCTTTTTCTAAAGGATATTAACTTCACCCCTGTGCAGATCGCATTGGTGATTGCCTTGCCTAATATCGTCCGCATCTTTGCAACTCCGTTAATGACGAGCATCTCGGATCGTGCAGGGCGCAGGCGTCATTCCATGGCGCTGTTCAGTGTTATTGCGCTGATCTCCTTTTGGGCGCTGATCTACTCCAGTGACTATTGGACTGTCATTGGACTGGTTGTTTTCCTCTCCATTTTCTACACGCCTATCCAGCCGCTGCAGGATGCATATGCCTATGAAACTGTGAGCACTCTTGGCCTGAATTACGGACCTATGCGATCATGGGGTTCTATTGCGTTTGTGGTGGCAACACTGATCGGTGGTTGGTATCTGACATTCGGAGAGCCCGCTGAACTGCTGTTTCTGACTGTTGGCAGCCTTGGTGTGTTGGCGCTGACGTCTGTTTTGTTGCCCGGCATGCCGTCCGAAAGCCGAAGCTCAAGCAAAGAAAGCGTTTGGGCCGCCGAGGAATTGCGCGATCCGCAGTTCCTGCTTGTGGTGTTATCTGGTGGTTTGTTGCTTGGCAGCTTCTCTGCGCTTTATGCCTTCGCCAGCATCTTCTGGCTGTCTGTGGGCATCAGCGATGCGATGGTCGGTGGATTATGGGCGATCGGTACTCTGGCAGAGATTGGGATTTTTGTTTGGGGCTCCTTCTTCATGCGCCACCTGGGAGCCTGGGGATTGATGGTCACGGGCGGTGTTGCGAGCATCATCCGCTGGTTGCTGTTCCCTTATGCAACAGAGACGTGGTCCGCTGTTTTGCTTCAGCTTTTGCATGCTGGTAGCTTTGGCATGGTGTTTCTGGGCATGGTTGCCTACACGTCCAAACTGGTATCAAGCAAACGCCTTGGCACGGCTCAGGGGCTGACACAAACAGCCTTTGGTGTGGTGATGGGCGTGAGTGGTATTGCCAGCGGCTGGCTCTATGCGGTTGAACAAGCCTATGCCTTCTATCTGATGGCGGGGATCTGCTGTGTCGGTGTGCTGACGCTTATGCTGGTTACCAAGCGCGTTTAAAAAACAAGGCGGCCTCGATTTGAGAGCCGCCTTTTTCATGCTTGTGATTAGCCCCAAAGTTGCGGGGAAGGCGGATGCATCAGGCTGCCGTCAAACTGGATTGCGTGCTCGCGGTCCTTGGCAAGTAATAGAGGCCCGTCCAAATCAACAAACTCTGCATTTTGCGCCAGCAGCATGGCAGGCGCCATGGCGAGAGATGTGGCGAGCATGCAGCCGACCATGATGACGTAGTCCATCTCTTCCGCCTTGCGCAGCAGCTTCAGGCCTTCAGTGAGACCGCCGGTCTTGTCGATCTTGATGTTGATGGCTGAGTAGCGATTGCGGAGGCTCTCCAGGTCTGCTGAGGTGTGCAGGCTTTCATCTGCGCAGATCGGGATAAGGTGTTCCACTTCTGCCAGAACACCATCTTTGCCCGCTGGCAAAGGCTGTTCCACCAGCCCAACACCTGCCTGCTGACAGGCTTTGATGTTGGCTTCCAGATTATCTTCTGACCAGCCTTCGTTGGCATCGACGATTAGCTTGCTGTTTGGTGCGGCCTGTCTGACAGCTGCGATGCGTTCAACATCGCCATCACCTGCGAGTTTGACTTTGAGGAGAGGGCGGCTTGCTGCTTTTGAAGCGTCGGTCGCCATCTTCTCCGGTGTGCCGACAGAGATGGTGTAGGCGGTTTCCAAAATGCGCTGGGACTTGATGCCCACCAACTCGGCTACAGTGGAGCTCTGGCGTTTGGCTGACAGGTCCCACAGAGCGCAGTCCACTGCGTTGCGGGCTGCACCTGCGGGCATGAGGCTTTGCAGCTCTTCGATAGAGACACCAGCTTCAATAGCTCCACGCACCGCTTCGATTTGAGCGGTGACGCTCTCAACGCTTTCGCCATAACGTGGGTAAGGGACACACTCACCGCGGCCTGTGTGACCGTCCTGTGTGAGTGTGGCGGTGAGGACGTTTACTTCTGTGCGGGAACCGCGGGCAATGGTAAAGCTTCCCGCAATTGGGAATGTTTCAGCTTCAATAGACAGGCGACAGGTCAAACCAGTTTAAACTCCGCGCAAATATGATCAATGATTGGATCGGTCCCGAAGCGGACAGGGTCAGTTGCGGGCAGTTTATGCGCTTCCCCCAGCTCTTCAATCAGGTTTTTTGCATGATTTTCAGAAAGCATCATGGTGTTGATGGCTAAGCCGACACAGCGGATGTCCGGATTGGTAAGACGGCCCAGTTGTATTGTCAGGTCAATGACGTCCTGAGTAGATGGAATGGGTGCAGGCACACCGCGCATGGTGGAACGGGTTGGCTCATGACAGACTACAAAAGCGTCTGGTTGTGAGCCATGGAGCAGGCCGAGGGAGACACCGGCGAAGGATGGGTGATGCAATGCGCCTTGACCTTCGATCACATCCCAGTGGTCGTCTTTGGTGGCTGGACTGATGTGCTCAGCAGCGCCGGAGATGAAGTCTGAGACGACAGAGTCAATGGCAACACCGCGTTCAGCAATGAGGATGCCGGTCTGGCCGGTTGCGCAGAAATCTGAGCTGATGTTGCGGTCTGCTAGGCCTTTTTGTAGAGCGAGTGCGCTGTATTTCTTGCCGACGGAGCAATCAGTGCCAACTGTCAGAAGGCGTTTGCCTGAGCGCTTGTCGCCTTTGCCTGTTGGAAAGGTGAGGTCTGTAAAGCGCAGGTCATGGAGTTTACGATTGTTTTTTGCAGCCGCTTCGGCGATGGCGGGAATGCTGCCAAGCTCGATATGCAGGCCTGCTGCGATATCGAGCCCATGGTTGAGTGCATCGACGATGGTTTCAATCCAGTGATCAGGCAGGATGCCACCTGCATTGACGCAGCCGATGACCATGGTCTTTGCGCCTGCCTCTGTGGCGTCGGTAAGACTCATCTCTGACAGGGTCGTGTGGGCTTTACAGCCCGGGAGTGTAATTTGGCCAAGGCACCACTCTGGTCGCCAATCAAGTACGCCATGTGCAGTTTTTGCTGCCAGCTCGTCTTTTACGTCCCCAAGAAATAATAGATATGGCTTAGAAATAGACATAATTTTATCCGTTGTACTTGTGGCTGAATGAGGATTACTAGACGACACACTACAGAAAGCTGTATAGGATCAATAGGATTTTTGGATTATAGGGCGCAGGGTCCCGTGATGAAGCTGACTGATAAAATGGATGCGCCGGACCTGGTAACTGCCGAAGACGGTACGTTACTTTTGCTCACGGCTTCCGGTGCCTGGGGCATCCGGCAGGGTTCTACTTGCGAAAAACTCATCAATCAGACCGCGTCCGGACTCAGTCATTCCGTAATTTGTGTGGATTTAAAAGCGGTTAGTTTTCTCGATACGGCTGGTGCCTGGTTGCTGCAGCGGTTCCAGATGGAGCAAGCCGAACAGGGGCGAGAGGTCAAGTTCATCTATGAGGATGAGCGTTTTGACATCTTGCTGAAGGAAGTTGACCGGGAAGACGTCGATAATCCTGCCGAAGAACACTCTGGTAACTCTTTCGTCAATTATCTGGAGGACGTGGGGGAGGCGACGCGCCAGCTGGGTCGTGATACGCGTGACGTTCTGGCAATGCTGGGTAGCCTGACCGCGATTATCACAGCGGCAGCGACGCATCCAAGCCGGCTACGGCCAATTTCAATTGGCGTTCAGTTTCAGCGCTCCTGCATGGGTGCGGTTCCGATTGTGTGTCTGATGAGCTTTCTGATCGGCGGAATTATTGCGCAGCAGGGCGGGTTTTATCTGAAGCAGTTTGGTGCTGAGATCTTTGTGGTGGACCTCTCCGGCATTCTGGTTCTGCGTGAGATTGGTGTTATTCTGACTGCCATTATGGTGGCTGGCCGATCCGGTTCTGCGTATACGGCAGAGCTTGGTTCCATGAAGATGCAGGAAGAGATTGATGCGCTTCAGGTGACCGGCTTGCGGGTGACTGAAGTGTTGATCCTGCCGCGTCTGGTGGCACTGATGATTGCGCTTCCGATCCTCGTTTTTCTGGCGAACATCGCGGCGTTATTTGGGGCAGGGCTGACCTGCTGGTGGTATCTGGGCATCGTGCCTCATTCCTTCATTGCACAGCTGCAGGCTGCTGTTACTATCGACACATTGATGGTTGGCATTGTGAAAGCGCCGTTCATGGCCCTGATCATCGGGCTTATCGCGTGTATGGAAGGTATGAAAGTTGAGGGCTCCTCAGAGTCACTTGGGCGTCATACGACTGTTTCTGTTGTGAAAGCTATATTTATGGTCATCGTGGTGGATGGAGTTTTTGCTGTGTTCTTCGCGTCTATCGGGTTTTAACCAGTATGGGACAAGGACAATCTGGACCGGTGAATGGATTGGGCTCAGGTCATCGTGCGGCTGATGATCGGGAGGTTTTGCTTCGGGTGCGGGATGTTACCGTCGGCTTTGGAAATAAACTGGTTCTTGAGAACCTGAACATGGACGTTTACCGCGGTGAAGTGCTTGGCTTTGTTGGCGCGTCTGGCATGGGCAAGTCCGTGCTCATGCGTGCTGTGCTGGGGCTGACGCCGCGACAGTCCGGTTCCATTGAGGTGTTCGGTCAGGATTTTGACGAAGCAACGGATGCCATACGCCGTGAGATTGAGCAGCGTTGGGGGGTGCTGTTTCAGCAGGGAGCATTGTTCTCCTCTCTCACTGTGAAGCAGAATATTCAGGTGCCGATGCGTGAGCACTTGAAGCTGTCGCCGCGTTTGCGGGATGAACTGGCTTTGCTGAAGATCGAGATGGTCGGGCTGCCATTGGATGCGGCTGATAAGCTGCCCTCTGAGCTTTCTGGCGGTATGATCAAAAGGGCTGCTCTGGCCCGGTCATTGTCGCTAGACCCTGACTTATTGTTCCTGGATGAGCCCACTTCCGGTCTTGATCCGATCGGAGCGGCTGATTTTGATGATCTTATTGTAAAACTGAAAGAAACTCTGGGGCTTACGGTTTACATGGTGACCCATGATCTGGATAGTCTGCATAGTATTTGTGACCGTATTGCCGTTTTGGGTGAACGCAGGGTTCTGGTTGAAGGAACCATTGAGGAAATGATGCAGGTGGAGCACCCTTGGGTTAAGTCCTATTTCCGCGGGGCACGTGCCCTCAAACGGGTGTGAGGAGGATGCATGGAAACCCGCGCAAATAATATCGCTATTGGTGCATTCGTTCTAACTGTTGTTGGCATTGCCTTCCTGTTTACGTTCTGGCTGTTGAGTGCGGGTGACCGCTCAAGCCGGCGTGATATCAAAATCATTTTCCCCGGTGCAGTCACGGGTCTGCCGATTGGTGGTCAGGTGCTGTTTAACGGCATCAAGATCGGTGATGTGAGTGCGCTGACGTACGATCCTGAAAATCCTAAGCTTGTTGTTGCGATTGTGCGCGTTGATGCCAATGCTCCGCTGCGCCGTGACACTGTTGCGTCTCTTGGGTTTACGGGATTGACAGGCGTGGCTTATGTGGATCTGTCCGGCGGTTCTTCTGACAGTCCGGCGTTGTTCTCCAAAGCAGCTGATACTATTCCGGTCATGTATGCACGCAGGTCCCAGTTTGAGGATTTGCTGGAGGGTGCCAAAGACATCATGCGCAAGGCAGATTCCACGCTGGCGCATATTGATGAGCTGGTGATGACTGCGCGGCCCGAAGTGGAAAAGACCATAAAGAATGTCGAGGTCTTTACCCAAGCGCTGGCAAACAATGCCAAGGGCGTTGATGATTTTCTTGCTGGTGTGACGGAGACAAGTAAAGCGCTGACGGGGCTCTCGGGCCGGATTGGCAAACTGGTTGATCGCGGTGAAGACCTGCTGGCGAATGTACCGCCGGACAAACTGGGTGAGATCGTCACCAATGTTGAGGCCATGACCAAGAAACTGTCTGCCTCCGCGGATGGTGTTGGTGACATCATTGCCAACGGTAAGCTGGCCTCTGATCAGCTGGTGAACTTTACGACAGAGCTTTCCGATGAACTTGATCAGATTGAAGCTGTGATTGGAGCCGTCAAGCCTGAAGAGGTTGAGCGCATTTTGAAAGGTGCGTCTGATCTTGGTGGTGTGCTGACTGAGCGTCGCGGCGATATCAACACCATGCTTTCCTCTGCTTCCGTCGTTGCTGAAAATGCGCGACAGCTGACTGTTGAACTGACCAAGAATAAAGACGCCATCGACCGTATCGTGAAGAATGCTGAGACGGCCTCCAACGAGATTGTGCTGACCACGAAGAATGCAAATCGTATCCTGAGTATGGTAAAGTCCGAGCAGGTCGGTAATATCGTGACCTCGGTTGAGACGGTGACCAAAACGCTTTCTGACAAAAATCAGGTGATCGCAAAAGTTATTGATGATGCAGGTGCTGCCACAGCGAATATTCGTGAAGTAAGCAATACCATTGCCGGGCGCAATAAAGAGATCGACAGTGTGATCGTTTCGGCCCGTGAAGTTGGAACGAACCTGAGCGCTGCCTCTGATCAGCTGAGCGAGACCATGGACAATGCGAATTCTTTGATCTCCAACACCAATGGTATTGTGGAAGCCATCGACCCTGCGAAGGTTTCCAATATTGTTGCTTCGGCTGACAAGGTGGCGACCACTCTTGCTGAGAAAACTCCAGATCTTGCCAAGGCGATTGATGAAATCCAGAATGCTGCAAAGTCCGTCAATGACATGACTATGGAACTGAAGAAGAAGGTGCCGGATGTCGACAAAGTGATTGATCAGGCGAAGAGCATTGCAACCAATCTAAATGCTGCCTCCGTTCGTGTGAACACGATTTTGGAGAAAGTAGACGGTATGGTTTCAGCTGATGGGCAGGGCTTTATCAAGGAAGCGACTGAGGCTGCGGCCTCCATCCGCAAGGTTGCGGATGCGTTTGCTTTGCGGGCAGAGCCAATCTCTGCTGCCCTGTTGAAACTGAGTCAGCAAGGCGGACAGGACTTTACTGCAGCAATGCAGCAATTAAACCAGACACTTATTGAAATTCGACGTGCTGTGAACAATTTTGACCGTAACCCAAATCGTGTGATTTTCGGCGGATCGGACACACCTGTCTTTAATGGTGCGCAGCGGCGTTGAGTTTTTTGGAATGTTTGACAAAAATGTAGATAAGCGACTCGAAAACGTGCGAGTGGCTAATGGCAGTAGGCTGGAGCTCGGCGTGTTCGGTTCGACACTTAAAAAAATCGTTGTTGGTGCCGTTCTGCTGGGTGGTCTTGCAGGGTGTGGGGCAAGTGGTCCTGAAGCTCTATATGGCTTGACTGCGCCGCGCGATGTTCCTGTTAAAGTCCGTGCCTCTGATTATCAAATGCTTGTGGCGACACCTGTTGCTCTTCAGGCGTTGGATACGAGCAATATTGCTGTGACACAGGGTGGCGGCCCAATTTACTCCTACTTCCCGAAGGTGGCATGGACAGACACGCTGCCACGAGTGTTCCAGGCGAAGCTTGTTGAGACGCTGGAGAACACCGGCAAGCTGCGCGGCGTTTCGCAACCGGGGCAGGGATTGTTAATCGACTACCAACTGCAAACCACTTTGCGGGCTTTTGAGCTGCAGGTGGATGGTGGTGACAAAGCCTATGTGGAAGTGGCTGCACGTATCGTGGATGACCGGGATGGCCGCTCCATCGGCATGCGTGTGTTTGCGGCGAGTGTGCCGACAACTGGCGATACGGTCACTGATGCAATTCCGGCACTTAATGCTGCCTCAGACAATGTGCTCGCCCAGATCACCAGCTGGTCTATCAATACTGTCGGTCGCATCCCTCGTGCAAAGGCCGCTGCCAAACGCGCTGCACTGAACAGCCAGCAGGATGCAGGCAAACGACAGGTTGCTGCTGTTGCACCGGCTGCGATCGAGGTCGCAGGGACGGCGAAGTAGGCGGGTTCAAATCCGGTGTTTATCGACGGGCTTCAAGGAGTTCAATTTCGACGAATGCGCATTCGAAGTTGTTGGCGTTGATGACATCGTGCTCTACGCCAATCTCTTTGAAGTATGGAACTCCGTTTTGCATAGCGGCTTCCACTGTTTCCCCATTGCCTAAATTGATTTCCAGAGCGCCATCAAAGAGCGGGACTACGATGTAGTCGTAGGCATGGCGATGCCAGCCGGTGTTGTCTCCGCGTTGTTTGAACCGCCATTCGGTGACTTTTACGCGGTCATTCTCGATCAGAACTGTTGGTTTTGCGGAGCCCGTTGATGAGCACATGACACTCTCCTTTGTTGTGCATGTGCTCATGGTAGGGACGGGTTGGAAAAGAACATAGGACCAGCGCTTGGTAGCTTGGATGTCAGCTTCGTTTAGGCTGGGCTTTTCTCTTTCTTGGTTTGCCCCGACAAGACATATTGCAGAACGAGATCATCCCTGCGCTTTGCCAGCTCCTGCATGGATGTGTTTTCCAATGAGGCTTTCACGCCGTCTTCGAGTATATCCACCACCTCTGGTGTGATCCTTGGGGTGCCTAGATCGTCCCACCAGCTTTGGAAAGGACCGCCAAGGTGATCACAAAACGAACGGATGCCACCTTCACCGCCGCCCAGATGCAAGAGTGTGTTTGGACCCATAGCGGCCCAACGGAGGCCGGGGCCATAAGCAACGGCTTTGTCGATATCCTCGACGCTTGCGACACCTTCCATCGTAAGATGAATGGTCTCGCGCCAGATTGCTGCCTGTAGCCGGTTTGCAATGTGCCCGGGAACTTCTTTGTTGAGGCGTACGCAAACTTTGCCAATGCTCTCATAGAAGTCTTTTGCTGATTGGAGTACGCTTGCATCCGTTTTCTCATTGTCCATCAGCTCTACCAATGGGATGAGGTGTGGTGGATTGAACGGGTGAGCCAGAATGAAGCGACTTGGATTGTTAAATCCTGCCTGCATCTCCGAGAGTTTCAAGCCGGAGGTTGAGCTGCCGATGATGACTTCTGGTTTCAGGTGTGGTTCGATCTGCTGGTAGAGCCCGTGTTTGATCTCCAGCCGCTCCGGCACGCTCTCCTGAATGAAGTCGGCGTCTGATACTGCTGCCACAGGGTCGTTTGTAAACCGTAATTTTGATGTGTCACCGGCATGTTGCCATCCAAGTGCAGCAAGCGTTTCTGCGGCATTTTTTACCAGAGCGGTCACCCGGTCTTCTGTTTCCGGTGAGGGATCATAAACTGTGACCTGCCGCCCTGTAGCTGCAAACAGCGCTGTCCAACTCATGCCGATTGTTCCGGCCCCGAGAATAGCGATGTTTGGGTAGTTCATGTCAGCATTCCTTGCGTTGACCGATGAGAAGGAACTGCTCAGTTCGATGCGGAGGTGTACCCGATATACTGGCGCAGGTAAGGAGAACTACTATGATGTTGATTTCTGGGTCAATTTAACAATTTGTACCAAGGCGTATGTATCGTGCTCTGGAAAACAGAGATGCTTGTTCAGGCTATTCACATCTGCCTTAGTCTGCCAGTGCTGATCTTGCTGCCTGGCGTATGGCTGTTGTGAGGGGAGCTATTGTGTGGGCTGTTGCCCGGCTTGTATGCCAGAAAAGTTTTGTGTCGTATGGCGTGTCTGGGATCAGCTCAACTAGCTTCCCTTGCTCAATGAGTGGATCGACCAGAATGCTCGGGTTCATGCCCCAACCGATGTGATTGACTGTGGCGTCGATAAACGCCTGAGGGCTTGGGAGCCAATGGGTGTTTGGAAAAATGCTCTCTCCAAAGACTGCGCGCAACCATTCTGTCTGTAGCGTATCTTTGATGTTGTAGGTGAGCGCAGGTGCGAGCTTCAGTGCATCAAGGGTGACGCCTTTCGGGAACCATTGTTTGACGAAAGCCGGACTTGCTGTCGCCCGGTAACGCAGAGCGCCCAAAGGAAAACAATCGCATCCGCGTATGGGTGTTGGTTCCGCGCTGACAGCGGCCTGAACTTCCCCGCGTCGCAACCAGTTTGCGCTGTGGTCTTGATCGTCAATCTTCAGGTCGAACAGAAAACCATCCACCTGTGCGAGTGCATCTATGAACCACGTGGCAAGGCTGTCTGCGTTGACTGCTATCTGGAGGCTGGTCAGGTTGCTGGCTTCGCTCGAAAAGCCAATTTCCTCTTTGACCTGTTTCTCCAGCAAAGCAACTTCGTTAGCGTGTCGAAGCAGCACTTCTCCCTGAGTGGTGGTGACACATGGTGTACCTCGTATTACGAGGACGCAACCAAGCTTCTCTTCAAGGGTCTTCAGGCGCTGAGATACTGCGGATTGCGTGATGCCGAGGTGTTGTGCGGCTCTCTCAAATGTACCAGTGGTCAGGATTGAAGCGAATGCAGCCAGTTGTGCTCGGTCAAAATTCATCAGAATCTCTAATGTAGAAGAAGGTATTTGAATTTCACTAATGGTGAAGAGCGATGTAGTCAAGTTGGCAATGAGTTCTCAATTTCCCTCTTAGGAAACCCAATGTCAGTCTTATCAGTTGCCTTTTCCGGCTTTTCTCTTGGCCTTAGTTTGATCTTCGCAATTGGCTCACAAAACGCTTTCGTGTTGAGGCAGGGCTTGCGAGGAGAGCATGTTTTCCTGACTTGCATCACATGCGCAGTCAGTGATGCTTTCCTGATTACGGTTGGAATATCCAGTCTCGCGGCAATATCCGCAACAATTCCCGAGTTAGAGCCATTTCTACGGTATGGCGGGGCTGGGTTTCTGGCTCTTTACGGTGCTCGCAGTGCATTGTCCGCGATCAGAGGAGGGGCGGCTCTCAGTCCGGATGAGGGCAAAACGGCAGGGATTGTCGGTACACTTATTGTGGTGTTGTCGCTTACGTTTTTGAACCCACATGTCTATCTGGATACGGTGCTGCTTGTCGGGTCTGTTGCCAGTCGCCATGAAGGTGCTGAATACATTTTTGGCATGGGTGCTGTCGTGGCGTCCTTCGTGTTCTTCTTCTCCCTGGGATATGGCGCCCGTTTGCTGCGACCAATATTTGCAAATCCCACCTCCTGGCGGGTTCTTGATGGTGTCATCGCTGTTGTCATGTGGGCCATTGCATTTGCTCTGGTGAGCTGATTGCCGCAATAGCTTTTGACGAGTTCATAGGGCATCTGATCGCTAACAGGTCTCATTCTCTCGTTTGTACAGGGAGGCTCGTGTCAGAGGCATTCCGGAGAAACTCTTTGTTTTTCGGGTTGCGACCGTCTGGAAGATTTGTGCGGAACCGCGTTCAAATGCCAGTGAGACTCCTGCCAGATACAGCGCCCACATTCTGAAGGTTTCTTCTCCCACCAGAGCGATTGCTTCCTCCTTGCGTGACATAAGCCGTGTTGCCCAGTGGGACGTGGTGTAAGCGTAATGTTCCCTCCAGCCTTCCACATCGTGCACTTCAAAGCCTGTGGCCTCGAGGTTGCGGAGGCTCATGCCGATGTGGTCGAGCTCTCCACCGGGGAAAATGTAGCGGATCAGTGCTTTGTATTCGGCAGGCTTTTTTCTGAACTTCTTTTCTGTGCGCTTACCCGGCCTTGTTATGGCATGGTGTAGGTAAATCCCACGTGGCTCCAGCAGACGCTTGACAGCTTGGAAGTATCCTTCATGATTGGCAAGGCCGACATGCTCAAACATACCGACGGACGAGACTTTCGTGAAAGTGCCAGAGAGCTTGGAGAAGTCCTGCAGTTCGATTGAGACACGGTCTTCCAAGCCTCGTTCCGCAATGGTTTTGCGACCCAGCAGGACTTGCTGCTCAGAGAGTGTCACGCCTTTGGCGGTGACGCCGTAGTGTTCTGCTGCATGGCAAATGAGAGCGCCCCAACCACACCCGATGTCCAACAGGCGGTCTCCCGGTTCCAACCGCAATTTCCGGCAGATCATATCCAGCTTGTCGCGCTGTGCCTGATCCAGTGTGTTTTCGGCCTTCGTGAAATAAGCGCAGGTGTAGAGCATTTGTTCATCAAGGAATAACGCGTAGAACTCATTTGAGACATCATAGTGGTGGGCGATATTGCGTTTGTTAGAGGCCTCGCTGCCATCACGGGCACCTTCTCTTTTTACCTCTGAGCTAGCGCGCCGTTTTGAGGGGGAGAACAGAAAGGGCAGGACTGCTTTTGCGAGTAAGAGGCGGTTTAGGTTTTTGGCCAGCTTGCTTGCTTTTCCGGGTGGGCGCAATTCTGCCATCTCAAAGAGGTTTACCCCTTCGATATCGATCCGCTTTTGCACCCATGCATCGACGAGTGTCTCAATCTTAGGGCGGCGCATAAGGGCCGAGATCACACCAGGGTCATTGATTGCAATAATCGCGGTGGGCGGATTGGCGGGAACATGTGTGCCATCCCACAACCGGAACCCGAACTTCAGCTGCATTGTTGAGTGGATGTGTTCCAGTGCGTTTTTTAAGGAATTTCGCCGCCACGTTGCCTGCATCGCTCTTTTCCGCCTTTGCTCTTGTGAAGCACACCCTATCGCTTCCTCTGAGGATCAAACATCCCCGAGTTGTAGGATGCGATTGAGAGAGTTTTAGGGTCGGAGACCATAGGATCTGAGAGATATGAGGGGCAGGAGGCAAGGGCAGCGAGTACAGAGACCGGTGTTATTGTGTCGGCCCAATAAAAAAGGCTCCTGACAATCTCAGGAGCCTTTTTGAGTTTGATTGTTTGTCGCGCTTAGTCGAAGCGGCCACTTGCGTGAGCAAGCATGGTGTAGACCTTGCCGGTATCAGAGGTCAGGTAGGTCTGACCGAGCTGATTGTCGCTGTCGCTTCTGGAGACCTGAGACAGGAGTTGTTCGAAGTCCTGAATGTAACGCTCAACTGCGCTGCGGAATTCAGGATCGCGACCGTACTTCTGGCGGATCTCGTCGAAGGTCTGCTGACCTTGCAGGGTGTACAGGCGACGGGTGAAGACATCACGTTCGCCGCGCTTGTAGCGCTCCCACAGATCGACGAAGGTTTCATGATCAACTGCACGAGCAATGTCCATGCTCAGGGAGTTGAGGGATTCAACCATGTGCTGCGGGGTGCGTGCGTTTGCTGTGTCGCGCGGATGTCCGCCCATTGTGTCTTCATCATCTGAAGCGCGGCGGAGCAGGTCGCTGATCCAGCCCTTGGATGTGCCGTTTCCCTGCGGTGCAGCTGCTGGTGCTGGCTGCGGACGCTTTGCGCGTGGAGCAGGAGCTTCCATGCGACGAGGGGACGGAGCCATACGGGCAGGCTTTGCGCCGGTGGCTGCAACTTGCTGCAGTGTTGGTGCTTCAGCTGCTGCGTATTGGCTGGTCGCTGCCACTGCTGCCGGAGCAGCGTTGACTGCACGTGCTGGTTCTGCTGGCGTGGACACATCGAACTGAGAAGACTGGCGGGACACGATGGTGGAGAGTTCCTCCAGTGCCTTCACCTGTTCGCTCACGATGCGACGCAGTGCAGAGGTAGATGCTTCTGCTTCATCCGGCAGAGCCAGAATACCTGCATTCAGTTCAGAGCGGGTTGCTTCCAGCTCATGGTGTACTGAACGGGCAACTTCACGCATGCGAGATGTTGCATCGGTAAAGCGCTCGGATGCTTCAGTGACGGTGGACTTCATGTCATGAAGGATATCATCGTGGGCAGCTTTAACTGCATCACGTGCCTTCTGACCTTCCATACCAGCGGTCATGCGCATGCTTTCGAACTGCTCAGTCACAGACTTGGTCGCAGCTTCAGCAGCAGCACGGAGCATGCCAGAAACTTCGCGAGCCTTGTCGTCCGCAACTTCAAGCGTGTCACCAAGGGTGTTGGTGTAGTTCGCCATGAGCACTTCAACATCAGATGTTTTCTTGATCAGCGTGTCTGCAACCATTTCAATTGCCATGCGGCGGTCTGTGAAGCGACTGTCAACATGGGTGTTGGTTGCTTCCAGATCTGCAATGGCCTGACCGAGAAGCTGGTTCTGGTCTTCCATGCGGCCTGCGATTTTCGCCGCGTCTGCAAGCACGGTATGTGTTGTGTTGCGGAGCTGACCGACCTGGTTTTCGATAGTGGCGTTTGCTGCTTCAGTCTCGGTAACAGCACGGTCGATCGCGGTCCTGAACTCACCTGCACGGTTTGCGAGGTTGGTTTCAACTTCAGACAGGTTCTCGCTTGCGGATGCAAGGATCTGACGAAGACTTCCGTTGGAGGCATTGAGACGTGTCAGGATTTCGGAGACATCTGTTTCCAGACGCTCTTTGGTGCCTGTCATCACGTTCACAGCCATCCGGGTGCGATCTTCGATGGTGTTGCCGATGCCGTCGATGGTTTGTGTCAGAGCATCGGTTGCGACTGCACCCTGACGGGTGACGGTCTCTGCAACTTCCTGACCCTTTGTGGAGACTGCGTTGAGCAGGACGTTCATGTCGGCCTGCATACGCTCGCGGCTGTCGTCCAGACGGGTGGTTGCGATGTTGCTGCGCTCGTCGATTGCAGTCACGATCTTGTCGCCAGCTTCAACCAAATCGCGTGTTGCCTGCAGACCGTTCTGTGCAAAGCGGTCAGAGACTTCACGGCCCTTCACGGCCACTGCATCCAGAATTGCGTTCTGGACTTCGTTGACGCGTGTGGTGAGGTCATGAGCACGGTTTTCGATGGCAGTGATCAGCTCGCTGCCGTCCTTGCCGATGATCTCGGAAAGCTCAGCAGAGCGGCTGCCGAAGGCATCGTTGAGGTTCTCGGCTTTAACCAGCAGCTCGTCTGCCACGGACTTGACGCGGGTAGACAAGGTGCCTGCTGCTTCTTCGATGGTGGTGAAGACGCGAGCACGAACTTCGTCGGTTTCGCCAGCCAGAAGCTTGCGGACGTCTTCTGCAGAATCTGCGAGGATCGTCTTGGAGCGTTCGCTTTCTGCGGAGAGGCGGCCAGTTACCAGCTCGATAGTCTGGGACAGATCACCACGGACCTTGTCGCTTTCGCCGGTGAGGGCGCCAGACATTTCAGCCAGGGTTGCGGTGTACATGGCGCGGGCGTTTTCGCTTTCCACGGCCAGAGCGTTAGCTGCCTGAGCCACAGTGCAGAGAACGCGCTGTGCGACTTCGTCACCTTCCTTGGTGAGCGTACCGCGTACGGTTGCCATGGCATCGGAAACAGCTGCTGCTGCTTTCTCGCCTTCGCCTTCCAGAGAGTTACGGGCTTCGCCGATGGAGTTGGAAACGATTTCCTGCAGACGCTCGCCTTCTTTGCTCAGTGTGCCGGACAGCTGCTCTACGCTGCTGACAACCTTCTCGGTTGTGAGGTCACGTTCCTGAGCAAGGCGATCGGACGCCTGACCAACGACTTCGAGGATAAGATCGCGAACACGGGTGCTTTCGGAGCCAAGGGAAGAGGTTGCCTCTGCCATTGCGCTTGTAAGCGTGGTTGCTGCCTTCTCGCTCTCGTCTCCCATGGTGGAGGAGATTGCTTCGAGGCGGTCTGTGAGGATCGTTTCGAGAGCCTTGGAACGGCTGTCGAGCGTTTCTGCAACTTCGAACACCTTGGAGCCGAGAGAAACGTTGATCTCTGCGACCTGCTCGGACAGAGCGTCGGTGAGGTTCTTGGACTGCTTGACGATGATGCTGCCAGCTTCTTCCAGACGACTGTCGAGCGCTTCGTTGATCTCGGTCTGACCGTCGTGGAATGCCTTGGCAATCTCGCGGGTGCGGCTGACCAGAGTTTCAGAGATCTGTTTGGCGCGTGCGTCCAGAGCCTGATCGATGCGCTCTGTGCCGGTGGACAGAGAGTCAGCAAGGTGTTCTGCACGGTCGGAGATGACAGTTGCAGCTGCCTCGACTTTGTCGCCAACTGCCTGATCGAAAGTGGACAGGCTTGTGGAGATTGTCTCTTCGATGGCTTCTGAACGCTGAGCGAGGATTTCGCCGATCTTCTCTGCACGGTTGGAAAGAGAGACGCCAACCTGTTCCACACGCTCGGAGAGATTGACCGCAATGATGTCGGTACGATCTTCGAGGATCCTGGAGATGGACTGGGTTTTCTCTTCCAGAGTGCTTGCGATGATGCCAGTGCCCTGTTCGACCGCGTCTGCCAGCTTTGTGGTGCGGCTTTCGATGGTCTCGGTGAGGGCTGCTGCGCGTGTATCGAAGCTCTGCTCGAAGGTGCTGGTTCGTTCTTCGAGTCTCGCGTCGAGTGTCTCGATGCGGTTGTCAAAGGATTCGCCGATGTTCTGACTGCGCAAATCGAGGGACTGAACAAGATCGGAACCGCTTTCGGTAACAACCTGTTCCAGTTCTGCCAGTTTGCTTGCCAGGCCATCGTTCAAAGCACGGCCACGGATGTCGAGGGTTTCGGTAATGCGATCGCCGATTTCGGTCAGATCAGCTGTTACGCGCTCACCACGAGAGCCGATGAGGTATGCCAGCTGTGTACCGGTGTCAGCCAGTTTGTCAGCCAGTTCCTCAGTGCGCAGGCCAAGTGCGCCGGTGATGTCGGTTGTTGTGCTTTCAAGAGCAGTCTTGAAGGCGGATGTCTGTTTGCTGATGGTGTCAGCAACTTCTGCGCCGCGCTCTGCCAGACGTTGATCAAGCTCAGCACCGTTGATGGTGATGCTCTCATAGATCTGAGTGCTGACGTTGCCAAGACGGTCAGCCAGCTCGCCGCCGCTAACTGTGATGGTGGTGCCGAGTGTGTTTGCCGTGTCATCCAGACGGGTCGCAATGTCGCCGCCACGCAGAGACAGATCCGCAATGATGCTTTCACCAGCGCCGCGCAACACTTCGGAAACCTCAGTGGAGCGGTGGGACAGTGTGTCGATGAAGTCGGTGCACTGAACAGCTATTGCTTCGTTGATCTCGCGACCACGGTTTGCAATGCCTTCTGCTGCCTGTTCGCCGGTTGAGCGCAGGGCAGTGTCCAGGTTGGTCACACGCTCATCAACAACACCCATCATCTCTTCGGTGCGGCCTGTGATCGTGTCGATCAGGCGGCCACTTGTAAGAGACAGGTTGGCGTTGATTTCTTCACTGCGGGTAAGGATCTCGTCGGAAAGACGTGTGCTTGCGGAGGTGAAGTGATCGGTGACGCCAGAGATAGAGGTTTCGAGCGTTTCATGCAGCTGTGCGTTTGCACTGCCGAACTGATCGGAAACTGTTGTGACTGTCAGGTTCAGCGTATCTGTCAGCTGAGTATTGGCCGTGTTTACGGTCTCGTTCAAGCTGCCAACGCCGGTCTCCATAAGCGTCGAGATCTGCTCGCTTGCGGAGTTGACGGTTTCGTTGAGGCTGCCGACGCTTGTATCCAGCGTCTCGGAAATGATTGTGTTTGCAGTTTTGACTGTGTCGGTCAGGCTGCCCACACCGCTGTCCATGATCGTTGAGATCTGGGAGCTTGCAGCATTGACGGTTTCGCTAAGGCTGCCGACGCCTGTATTCAGCGTTTCGGAAATGATTGTGTCTGCAGTTTTGACTGTGTCGGTCAGGCTACCCACACCGCTGTCCATGATCGTGGAGATCTGGGAACCTGCAGCATTGACGGTTTCGCTGAGTGTGACAACGCCGCCTTCCAAAGCCTCGGAGATATGCTCTTTTGCACCAGAAACAGTGGTGCTGAGGTTCGAGACGCCATCTTCCAGAGCTTCTGTGATATTGGCGGTCGCGCCGGATACAGATGCTGTGAAGTTGGATGCGCTGGTGTCCAGTGTTTCTGTCAGCTGTGCGGATACGCCGTAAACACTCTCGTTGAGATTAGCTACGCCGCTTTCCATTGTCTCTGCCATAACAGAGGTTGTGTTGCTAACCGTTTGAGACAGAAGCTCAACGCCGCTGTCCAGAGACTGGGAGAGTTCGCCGCTGACGCCATCCACTGTACGGGTGATGGTATCGATGCCACCCTTCAGGGTCTCAGTCAGGTTGTCGTTTGCTGTGGTGATCTTCTCAGTGACTTCGCTGGAAGCGGTGAGAAGTGTCGTTGTCAGCTCGGAACCTGCGGTCTCGACACTCTGGTTAATGGAAACAACGCCAAGGTTCATTGTTTCTGTCAGGGTGTCGTTCGCACTGTTGATCTGATCGGTCACAGTGGAGGTTGTTGTTGCCAGAGCTTGTGAGAGTTCGGAGCTTGCGCTTGTGACGCTTGTGCTCAACTCTGTAACGCCGTTTGAAATAACAGCACCAATCTGCGAGCTTGCACCCTCAGCAGCAGAGCTGATGGACTGAACGGAAACATTGAGCGTATCGGTGAGGGACGCATTTGCTTCGGTCAGCTGCTCGGTGACGGTTGATGTGGTGATCACCAGTGTCTGTGCCAGCTCGCCGCTGGTTTGCGAAACGCTGGATGTAAACTCGGACAGACCGTTGGTCAGTGTGGAGTTGAGTTCTGTGTTTGCTGCACTGATCTGGCCAACAACCTCACCGGATGTGGTTACCAGAGTTTGTGTCAGGTCAGAGCTTGCTCCAACAAACTGTGCCGTTACAGAAGAGACCGTCTCTTCGATAGAGGCCGTCAGCTCAGTACCCTGCGCCTGCAGAACGCCTTTCATGGCTTCTGTCTGGTCTGTGATGGTTGCAGACAGTTCTGCGCCAGCAGCGCCGAGTGTTGCGTTCAGAGCGTCGCCGCGTTCTGCCAACAGGTCGCTGATTTCATTGCCGCGAGTGGAAAGACCCTCAACAATTTCAGTTCCGGTGGAGGACAGGGATGCAGTGATTTCATCGCTGCGGCTTGCCAGATTGTCAACGAGTGCTTCTGAAGTTTCAGAAAGACGGGTGTTGAGGTCTGTACCGCGCTCGGTCAGGTTATCAATGAAGGAGTTTGCAGTAGAGGAGAACTCTTCATTGATAGAAGATCCGCGCTCGTGAAGTGTTTCAGAGAGCTTGGAGCCGGTGTCGGAGAGTGTTTCAACCAGCTCAGAGCCGGTAGAAGTGAGGCGCTCGACATAATCATCGGAGCGAACGGTCAGCGAGGAGACCATTTCGCTGCCAGCTTCAGTGAAGCTGTCGGTTGCTTCTGTGACGCGATTTTCGATCTTGCTTGTCATCTGCTCAAGCGTAGCGTCGATCGAACCGGTTAGGCGTTCCCGGGCACGATCAACAGAGGAGGCGAATTCCTCTGATGTGTTCGCGAGCTGTGATGCAAGATTTTCGTGGGAGCCGGAGATGGTTTCACGAACCAGCTCTGCGTTTGCCTGAATGGCTTCACGCTGGCTGACAAGTTCTTCCACCAGACGGCGAATTTTCAGTTCGTTGTCATTATAGGAGTTCTCAAGGGACGAGACTTCCTTATGAATGAGAACTTCCAACTCGCTGGCACGTGCAATCGCGCGTTCAATGCCGTCGCCCATGGCGGCAGCTTCGCGGCGGATTGCCTGACCAACGTTCAGGATGCTTTCTTTTGCAACATCTTCAGGCTCAGCAAGACGAAGAGCAACTTCCGTCATGCCCCGTGCGACGTTGCGCATTTCCTGTGCTCGCCAGAACAGGAGAGCCATCACCCAGACAAATGCGATTGGAACAACAATAAAGACGGAAATGAGAACCAGCGTCGGGTTTTCAAATACGCCTGAGAAGGAGGATGATTTTTCAAGCTGAGCAGCGAATGAGCCCCAGGACATTGCCAAGCCAAGGCTGGCCCAGACAACGGAGACTGCAAATGCGAACCAGAATGGAGCTGCAGACGGCTTACGCTGCAGAGCAAACATCAGTGAGCCAATGGACTGGCGATCATCGTTGCTTGCTGTGGGCGGGCGGCCACCACGGCCACGTTTGCGAACCTGTCTCGGAGCTTGATTTTCTTCTACAAGCTGAGCCAGTTTTTTATCAGAGGAAGGAGCTGTTGTTACAGACTCCGTTGCAGGGCTAGCAGACATTTGCGGGGGGGCCGCAGTGGTGCTCTCCTGTTCACTGGATAAAATAGACTCTTGTGGAGCGCCAAAATCAGCCTGAAGGGCTTCTTCTACCGCTGACAGAGCCACTTCCGATGGAGCTTTCGCCTTCGGGGTGTTCGCCATATCTCGCCTCGCGTCCGTACTCTCTACTTGCCGGTCGTCAGCACATTTTTCGCCTTTTGTGCCGGCGCCGTTACCACAAGGTGTCCGTCCTACGCGAAATACATTCCTCCCAAACAAGAACGCATTTCAGACAACAATAGGTTTGGCCCCATGCAATCCAACAGCTCTGAATTGAGAGCACCGTCGAACTTCTAGGGCCAAAAACAAGGAGTTTTCAGAATCAAAGCGGACCGTTAATGTTAACGGTACCTTAAGATTTAGATTTCCCCACCTTGCAGCTACCCTTAACCTAATGGCACAATCCGGTGGACTGTACAACAGAAGTTGCCGGGATTTTTAGGTGCCCTACGATAAGTCACAGGCAGCAATTTTGGGGGGAACTCACTATGGCTAATCGCGAAAATTCTCCAGTCAGTTCTAAAGGTTCCAATCGTCCGAGTCCCACACAACTCAAATGGTTAAGGCGAGGTCTTAACGAAGCAGGTGGAAAGTTACCGCTGTTCGATGAGAGCGGTCGACAAGTGCCAGCTGCAACTGTGCGGGCGTGTATTGCAGCAGGGTGGGCGGAGCCTTGGTTTTCCAACCCGTTGAAGCCGGATTGGCTCGTTTGTAAGCTGACCGATACGGGACGTGCGATGCTGGAGCGTGATGGTAATTCGAAAAATCTTGTTAACCATCTTTAACAGAGCGTCTTGTCAATTTTAACGTGTAATGGCAGTGAGAGCCGGTGACGGGGTCACGAGTCTAGATTTGAATCTGGGCGGTAGGATCTTGTTAACCATGAAATAAAAACCTGTGTTTTCTTTTGGGGACTAGATTCCGTTGCCTATGGGAAATGAGGGGTAGAGTCTTGGTGGTGGCAGGGTTTGAGTCACTCAAGCGAATCAACTTTCCGAATATCGCGATAACTTTGAGTCACTTGGCTGTGTTTGGAGGCCTAACGTAAACTTGGCTATGGAACTACATAAAACTACAAGTGCTATATGTAGGGATCACTTCTCTTCTGTGACGTTTGATGACCCGGATTTGCAAGGTCAGATCCTGGAGATGTTTGCTCATCAGATAGAAGAGTTCCGTCGGGGATTGTGCGAGACAATGGGAACAGAAGCCCTTCGTGCCTTGCTGCATCGCTTTAAAGGCTCTGCGCGCGGTGTTGGTGCGTTTGCGCTTGGGGAGGCGCTGGAGCAAGCTGAGCAGGAAGCTGCGAGTGGAGTCGTGCCATTGCTGGTGACTGTTGAGACTTGCCTTACGGAGGTGTCTGCGGATCTTTCAAAGCTGCGGAATTTGTAATGCGAGATTGGCTGCGCGGGTTTGACCATAAGGTCTGGTTCAGAAGTTCTTGAATAGCTGGGCGCCTGCATGTATCTGAAGACAACAGAATAAGCCAATCAGGGTCGGGACGACTTTAAATATGCCAAAGATTACTTTCATCACCTCATCAGGTGAAAGCCATGAGGTGGATGCTGCTGCCGGTTCTACCGTTATGGAGAACGCGATTAAGAACATGGTTCCTGGAATTGAAGCGGAATGTGGTGGCGCCTGCGCTTGCGCGACCTGTCACGTGTACGTGGACCCAGCGTGGAATGACAAAACTGGTGAACCAGAGCCTATGGAAGAAGATATGCTCGACTTTGCTCAGGATGTTCGGGATACGTCTCGCCTTTCCTGTCAGATCCGTGTGACTGACGAAATGGATGGTCTCGTGGTTCACATTCCAGAGAGCCAGAGCTAAGCAGCTGCAGAGCTTGAATGAAAAAAGGCTGGTCCGATTGGGCCAGCCTTTTTTGTTGGGTTATGGGATGCCTACTCAGCGCCGACGGCTTGTGGCTGACGAGCCGGGACCCAAACGGTTTCCATACCTGGCTCCGGATTGCGCGGGATCATGCGGCTCAGGATCAGGCTAACAGCAGCCATGGATGCGCCTGCGATGAACACCAGTGCAGGGGAGAAAAGCCAGATTGTGCCAAATACCACCGGAATCACCACAGCTGCGATGTGGTTGATGGTGAAGTCGACAGCGGAGGTTGGTGCAATGTCTGCCGGATCTGCGATCTTCTGGAAGTAGGTCTTCATTGCGATGGCCATGGCGAAGAAAGCATGGTCGATTACGTAAAGGGTGCCAGCCACGTACACGTTGGTGACGAAGGCGTAGGACAGGAAAACGATGATCAAGCCGACATACTCGCAAGTCAGTGCGGTTCGCTCGCCAACTCGGCCAATGAAAGCGCCAATTTTTGGAGCGAGGAACATGTTGATTGCGCCATTCAGCAGAAACAGCGCTGCAACTTCATGCACTTCATAGCCAAAGCGTTCGACCATCAGGAAGCCTGCGAAAACTGTAAAGATTTGACGGCGGGCACCACTCATGAAGGTGAGCGCATAGTAGAGCCAATAGCGTTTGCGCAGGATCAGCTTTTTGTGCTGTTCCACGTGTGCTTTGTACTTTGGGAAGGCAAAGGCTGCAAAGATAGTTAGAGCCATGCCTGCAATTCCTGCCCACAGGAACACTTGCTCATAGGATAGGTCAAACGTCTTCCAACCGATCATGATCGAGCCGTAGATGCACAGTGAGACCAGTGACGAGACCGCAATAATTTGCCCGAGCAGTGCCGGGGCGTCTTTCTTAGGTAACCACTGCAGGGATAGAGACTGCTTGAGCGTCTCGTAGTAGTGGAAGCCGAAAGACATGATGAGGGTGGTGGCGTAAAAGCCGATCGCGGATGGGAAGTATCCGGTGATTGCAATGCCGAAGCCCATTAGTCCCAACGAGATCAACGTGAACGTTTGTTCTTTGAAGATCAGCAGCATGAAAATGACTGTGAATGCCAGCAGGCCGGGGATTTCGCGGATGGACTGCTGAATGCCGATTTCCTGCCCGGTGAAATCGAGCGAGTTGACTGCAAAGTTATTGATGAGGTTCCACCACACAGAGAATGAGAGTTGTGAGGCGACGGTGAGGACCAACAAAAATACAAAGGGTGAGCGCCAGTCGGCTCTGATGTCTTTAATGATATTCAACATGGTGCTTCGTTCTTAGAAATGAGTTTTGCAATTAAGTAAGCGAAAAGTTTGTTTACGTGATAGCACTAGTTTGCCAAAAAATATCTTGAAGTCGCCAAGAGGTGTTTGATGCCCATTCATGCTGATGTTTTTGCAGACCCACATGAGGTGGATCGTCCGCAACCCATTGTTGCTTATGCGGTAGATATGCCCATTGGCGGGCAGGGGGAGCCGCATGCGCATTCACGCGGGCAGCTGGTTCATATCATGCAAGGGTCCACGACTGTGTTTACTGAGGAGGGGACATTTGTTGTACCGCCAGAGCGTGCAGTCTGGGTTCCCGGAGGTATGATGCATCGGACTGTCTATCCGATCAAAACACAATTTCGGAGCCTGTATCTGCGAGAGGACTGGTCTGAGCGACTTTCTGATAAGCCTGTTGTGGTGCAGGTGACGCCGCTCTTACGCGAGCTGATACAGGAGATTATGGCAGCGCCCCGGGACTATGCGCTTGATGGGGCGACAGCGCGGATTGCGCAGGTGATTGTTGATCAATTGAAGAGTTTACCAGATGCGCCGCTGCAGTTGCCGATGCCAGTCAACCACGCGCTTTTGAAAGAGCTTTGCCAGTCTATCCTGTCATGCCCTGCGCACCTGCCGAGCCTTGCGGATGCTGCGGAGCGGACGCTTATGTCCCAGCGCACGTTTGAGCGGCGATTCTTTGATGAGACGGGCTGGAGTTATCGCAAATGGTGTGGGCAGGCCAAGCTGTTTCGTGCTTTGGAGCTGCTCTCAGCAGGCCGAAGTGTGGGTGATGTGGCTTTCAAACTTGGCTATGAAGGGCCAAGTCCGTTCATTTCTCAGTTCCGCAAAGCGTTTGGCACGACGCCGGGCAAATACTTCAAGACTGCGTAGCCTAGGTTATTTGCTGGCGCTGCATGCGCGGATGAAGTTGCGTACGTGCTTGGCGCTGCCTTTGAGGCTTACGTTGTAGATAGCATAGCCGCCCAGATTGATCTTCAGTTCGTTGTCTCGCACCATTCGGTTCCAAAGTGAAGAGCCATTGCTCAAAGTAAGGAGTGGCAGGGAAACACCGGCTTCCTGATTCAACGAACTGCCGACGCCAACATAGCTTTCCTTGAACGGCCTTGTGCTTAGCGAAATCAGGATACTATCGCCTTCCTGCAAAGCAGGGATGGTTGACTGAAACATGATCTCGATATCACCGCTTCCAGCCAGGCAACGGGCGTAAAAGTCGGTATCGTCTGTTTCTGGTACGCCATGGACCAAAACAGCGCTCTTGTCGCCTGCACCTGTTGGGAGGCCAGACACCCAGACATAAGGACCATCAAATCCATTCAGTGGAGCCTTTTCCTGAAGGAATTTGTCAGGGTTTGGCAGAAGGTCCTGCGTTATGAGATCTGTGTTTTGCTCATGGAAAACAAAATGTTGGGCGGCTCTTCCGTTGCTGTTGAGCGCGCAGGAAAAGTTGAAGGGCACGTACATGCCCTGACTTTGGTAGACACCGCGACCAGCGAGTTTGTCCCCTGTCCGTACCAGTACCGGTTTCTGGTTCATCTGCTGATTGGTGAATGTGCCGAGGCCCAAATAGACAGGCGGCAATTCTGACAGGGAATTCTTGGTTGCGATGATCTTGCTGCCCAGTGTGGAGCAGGCGCGGCGGGCCTTCCAGAGTGGTTCGGCCACATTGATTGCCAGATCATCTTCCGGTGCGATCTGGCTGTTTTCCAATGGTGGCAAGTCTTGTGTCACAACCTGCGTTGGAGGCGCAGCCTGTGGAGATGTGCTATCCCGCTTCAGCTTGTAATAGCATGCTTTTTTCGAGGCAGGATCTGGGTCTCCGAAGAAATCGGTCCGGCAATGTACATCACCTTTCGCAGACTTCTCGTAAAATGCGCCGGGCCTGCCGAAGCGAACGGTTGTTGCGTAGGGCAGCTCGCAAACCTGAAATTCGAGAGCACATTTACGCCATCCGTCCTTCGTAAATTCAGGAAGCTGCGGAATGGGGGTGATTAAACCACCTGAGCTGGTTGACTTGATCTGCTTCTTTAGTGAAGACGAACTGGCGCTTACCGTGTTTACGGTTTTGCGAGCGTACGGTTTGTTGCCAACATAGAAGATGCCAGAACAGCCTTTATCCGTCCAAAGATGTGATGGGACGACGCCCCAGCTTTCATTGAGTTTGCAGAGCGCTGAGGAGGTCTGACGCAGCAGCTGGACGTAATTGCGGTTGGCGTTCGAGATCTTGCACTTGGTGTAGCCAGCGTTCTCAGAGGCGCAAACAACCACGTTGGTGCCATCCAGACGATCTGGTGAGTTGGCGATATGGTTCGCTGTTGAGGGCCTATGCGTCGGATCGCTGCTATGTATGTTATCGCCCTCAGGTTGTCTGGTGAGGGTGTTGGTCAGGCAATCGATGAATTCCGGGCTGTCCAAAGCTGCATCGGTTTTGTCGAGACAGCTTTCAATTATGAGCGCTGGAATAAGCGAGTTAATGGGCGGAATTGTTGTCGCGTTGGCATTGGTAGCAAGGAACGGTGCAATGAAGGCGATGGTGCCTGCCGATGTCCTTGTAAACAGTTGCCACAAAATAGATTTGCTCACAGCATAGCCTCTCTTAGCCCTTCTGGTGCACTTGTTGCCTAACGCAATCAGCTTGCGCCCAGCTGAAAGCGTGTTGCAGCTTCTTCTCCAAAACAGGTGTGAAGCATGCTTTTTGCCAAGCGCGGTTGCTGTCTAGATCTCAATGCTACTTGCAGTCTAGTTGTAAAATTACAAAAAGGGGAGGTTAAATGCACTGTGTCGTTTGATTGAAACCAATCAAGTGGAACACGCTCTAGCGCACAAGTTCCTTCATGGCGGAATCCATACCTTCCAGAGTGAGAGGGTACATGCGCTGGTCAAACAACTCTTTCATCATGCCGATGGAATGGGTGTAATCCCAATGCTTTTCCCGTACCGGATTGAGCCAGACTGCTTTTTGATAAAGGTCTGTCACGCGTTTTAACCAGACGTTACCTGCTTCTTCGTTCCTATGTTCGACTGAACCGCCGGGGTAAGTGATCTCATAGGGGCTCATTGAAGCGTCGCCAATGAAGATCACTTTGTAATCGCTTGGATATTTATGGAGCACGTCCATCGTATTGATGCGCTCTGTGTGGCGGCGGTGATTGTTTTTCCAGACGAACTCATAGAGGCAATTGTGGAAGTAGAAGTATTCCATCACCTTGAATTCGGTTTTGGCAGCAGAGAAAAGTTCTTCGCAGACGCGAATGTGGTCATCCATTGAGCCGCCGATGTCGAAGAATAAAAGCACTTTGACCGAGTTGCGCCGTTCCGGGCGCATTTGGATGTCGAGCAGGCCTTTGTGGGCGGTGGATTTGATGGTGTTGTCCAGATCCAGCTCATCAGCTGCTCCGGTTCTGGCGAATTTACGCAGGCGCTTCAGGGCAACCTTGATGTTGCGGGTGCCCAGTTCAACCGTGTCATCCAGATCCTTGAACTCACGCTTGTCCCAAACCTTGACGGCGCGGCGATGGCGGCTGCCGTCCTGTCCAATCCGAATACCTTCAGGGTTGTAGCCATACGCGCCGAACGGGGATGTGCCACCTGTTCCGATCCATTTGTTGCCGCCCTGATGGCGTTCTTTTTGCTCTTCCAGTCGCTTTTGTAGCGTTTCCATGAGCTTTTCAAAGCCGCCCATGGATTCGATAAGTTTCTTCTCTTCTTCAGAAAGGTGCTTTTCTGTGAGCTTGCGCAGCCACTCCTCTGGAATGTCTGTGGTTGCCACTTCGCTCATCAGGTCCAATCCGTTGAACGTGTGACCAAAGACGCGATCAAACTTGTCCAGATTGGATTCGTCTTTGACCAGCGTTGCACGGGCGAGGAAGTAAAAATCCTCCACCCGTTTGCCGGCCAGATCAACGTCCAGCGCTTCCATAAGCGTAAGATATTCGCGTACGGATACGGGTAAACCAGCGGATTTTAGCTCTTCGAAAAACTGAATAAACATGGGGTCACATTATGCGATTGAGCGGTGCAGTGTCGAGAGTGCAATTGACACCTTAGGCAAAAGCATAGGGATCAATAGGAGCCTCTTGCCCAGTCAATTGCTTTGGCTAGATGTAGTTCAACGAAATCATTTTTGCCTTCACGATAGGCTTCGACGTCTCCGTTGACCTCCTGTGCCGTTTTCTTCTTCAGGTGGGCGTATTTCTCGCGAACGTCAGGGTGTGCTTTCAGGTAATCACGAAAGGTCAGATGCCGGTAGACGTGTGGATCTCCTGATTTGAACGCATGGAGGTGGTGGGTTCGGTTGTCTCCGCCTTTTTCGAAGTAGCGGCGGCCTTCAATACCGTTCTCGCCTTTGGCCACATAGCCGAGATTGATTAGCTTTGCAGATTGAGCATCGAGTACTGGGATGCTGGAGACTTCCAGCAGGATGTCGATAATTGGTTTGGCAGCGAGGGCTGGCACGGAGGTGCTGCCAATGTGGTGAATGTCTTCGACAATATCTCCGAGCAGCTCACGCAAAATTTCTTGCTCCAGCCGGAACTCTTCGGCCCAGTTGTCTTGTGCATCTACCACTTTGACTTTGCGTGTGATCATAGCTGTGTCTGCCGCCTTTGTTTCGCCAGTCCTTTGAACATACCAAGAGATTGGGGGAAGCACAGGGCTGGCGTGAGATATTCGTTAATCTTGGTCGACAATTTCATCTGGGGCAGATTTCGTGATCTCGCTCATGAGCTCTGTTAGCGACGGGCCTTTTGTGGCGATGAATGGTGCGGGGCGGCAGGTTTGAATTGCTGCAACGCCAATGCGTGCTGTGAGGAAGCCGTTGACCAATCCTTCGCCAAGGCGGGCGGAAAGTTTTGCCGCTAATCCCTGACCAATGAACTGTTCCAGCAGGCTATCTCCTGCTGCCATGCCACCTGTGACGGCCAGGTGAGCTGCGACATCTCGTGATAAACGCCAGAAACCGAGTGCGCCGGGACGAGCCCCGTAGAGGCGAGAGATGCGGCGGACAATGCGCAGGTTCTCGTAAAGAACGATCAGGATATCAACGAGTGCACGGGGTGATAGTGCGGTAACTACAGAAACACGCTTTGCGCTTTCCATGACGATTAAGCGCGCGCGGGCATCCATCGGGGCCATCAGCTCACGTTCTGCCAGCTTGACGAGATCTCTCCCATCAATGATTTCCTGCATATGACCTTTGAGTTGAGCACGGCCATGAGCTGTTTCCGGACGGTCTGCGTAGAGTGCCATTAGCTTTTGTAGAGCCGCACGGGCTTCTTTATCGCTATCATTGTCTGCTGCGGTCTGCAGATCATCGCGTATATGGTCTATTTGCTCCAGTCGAGAGAGTGCTCGCCATTCTTTGAAGAACAAACCGATCAGTCCGAGAAAGCCGAGAGCGGTGAGGCCAACAGCTGTCCAGCCCAACCAGTCATAGCGGGCAAAGAGATCTCTGATCAGGCTATCTACTGCCAGACCAACGGCAAGCGAGACGAGGCCGCCACCGCCAATGGCGATGATCTTGCTCCAGCGACTCTTCGCTGGTTTGGGCTCTGGGGCCACATTGTTTTGCGGCAGGGCCAACGCGTTTTCGTCTTCTTCTGACACAACGGCTTCAGAAGAAAGCGGTTCCTGCGCAAACTCTCCCTCCAACCGGACGGAGTTGTCATCCAGTTTGAATGCTTTCGGTGCACGGCGTGCCTGAGGCTTATGTTGCTGTGTCTTCTTGATGGTCATGCGAGTTTGTCTCCCAGCAAGAACTCCATTGCACTGTCCAGGCGGATGTGGGGAAGGGATAGGGTCAGTCCCTCTGCTGTCCGTTCCAGCTTTGGAGGGCGGAAGCGTACATACTTCAATGCGGTCTGGTCTTCCGGTGTGTCATGGTTTTGCTCGGTGGAGAACAGATCACCAAGATCGTCAGGAAGGTCTCCGGGGAAAATGGCGGCTTCTTCTTCGCCGTCAAACTTCATCTCACCGATGGTTTCTTCTGGCATTGGCGTGCCGAGGAGCGCAGGGGTTTCTGCGCCATCGTGGTGGACGGTTGCCTGACGAGTGGCCCTTACGGATGCAAGGGCGAGTGTTTCAACTGAAGCTCCAGAGAATTCTGCGCGATTGATTGCGCGTTCAACCAGCTGTTTGAGGAGCAACTCCAAATGATCATGATCCTCGCGTCGCAGATGGTCTGCCTTTGTGGCTGCAAACAGAATCCGGTCAATCTTGCGAGAGACTATTGAGAATAGCCAGCTTGCTTTGCCCGGTCTGAATGCACCCATAATCTCAGTGAGGGCACCGCTCAAATCATCCAGGGCCTCGGGGCCAGCGTTGATTGCTGTGAGTGCGTCCACGAGCACAATCTGTCTATCCAGTTTGGCAAAGTGGTTTTTAAAGAACGGTCTCACCACATGCTTGCGATAGGCTTCATAGCGGCGCTCCATGATGGCGAGGAGCGTGCCTGCTTTGGATTTGACCTGCGTGTCACCCAGATTGAGCGGGGCGAAGGTGAGGGCTGGTGTGCCCTTCATATCGCCGGGCATAAGGAAGCGACCAGGTGGCAGCATGGAAAGCGCGTTCTCATCATCCCGGCATCGGCTCAAATATGTGGTGAAGGTACTTGCCAGATCCTTTGCAATGTCCTCTGAAAACTCATCGTGCAGCTTATCTTGATAGCGCGCGAGTGTTGACAGGAACTCTTCAGACAAATCTGGCCTTGCTTTAGCGCGTTTCAGGGCTTCCTCGGAGAATTGCCGGAAATCCTGTCGTAGCAGAACAAGGTCGAGAAGCCACTCGCCGGGGTAATCCACGATGTCGAGGTGTAGTTTGCCGCCGCCTAATTGACGGTTCAGGAATGTGGCTGACTCGTATTCAATGGTCAGGCGAAGTTCGGAGATTTGATGTGTGGACTCAGGCCAAAGGCGATCTTTTGTCAGTGTCTCGACATGCTGCTCATAGTTGAAGCGCGGGACGTTGTCATCGGGCTGGGGCTGAAGATATGCGCGTGCAAGCCGTCCTGTGCCGGCAGCATCCAGCAAGGGCAGACGGCCTCCGGCAATGAGATTGTGAACGAGGGCTGAGATAAAGACAGTCTTCCCGGAACGTGCCAATCCGGTTACACCCAGGCGGACTGTGGGGACCGTTAGGTCAATCGCTGATCCCGTTAGATTGTCCAATGCTGTTTGTGCATCAGTCAGGGCAAGCTTGGCGTTTTTAAATAATGAATTCAGTGGGCTCACAGATCATCCTCCAAGGAACGATGTGGTGCGTTCTTTGGAGGAATGCAATCGCAAATGCGCCAATAAATGTTGAATTGTGCAAAATTTTCCTAGTCAGGAACCTGAAACAGCCTGTAGGTGCCGTGGTTGGAAGAATGAGACGATCCTTCCTTTCTTGCAGTCAATTTCTGACCAACGGTGCTCCTCAAAATCGATTACGGCGAGTGCTCCGGTTGGGTACTTGGATTGCATCTGGTGTATGTACTCAGGGTTGCCTTTTCCTGTGAGTTCAAGGGCAGTGTCCTGAATGGCTGTGTTGTGCCCGACGATAAGAATTGTGTCAAAACCGCCGCCATAGGCGCGGATCGCATCAATGTAGTCGCCTTCGCTGGAATTATAGAGATCCCTGAGTAGTTGAATGCGTGTATCATTTCGTAGGTATGGCATCACTTCCATGAGTGTTTGCCGTGTCCGCAAGGCAGTCGAACATAAGATCAGTTTTGGATGCATATGATGTTGGTGGATGTGGGCTCCAACCCTTGCTGCGGCTTTCCAACCGCTGGTGTTAAGGGAGCGATCATGATCGTGAGCACCCTCATCACTCCAGTCAGATTTTGCATGACGTAACAGCATCAGGCGAAGCATATGTTATCCTCCAGATATACTTTATTACTTTATGTTCCTAAGAGGTAGAAACATTCTAAGTTGTATTTGTGCTGCTGTGCTATATTGCAATGCAGCATAATTGGATGGACTTGTTTGTTTATTACTTGCTTTGTCTCTGTTTGAAACCTACATGTTTTCGATTGAATTTGGAAGGTGATAGTATTACCCTAATAGTATGGGGTTTTTATCTCGTAATTACTGAAATATTTATAAGTGATGCATGCATTCGTAACTGAGTTCTTTTCAGTCGTGCCTACAAGATATTTAGTTGGCAGAATGGTTTAGGCAACTGTACTGGTCGCTTACGATGCGGTGTGTTATAATATGAGTGTTGCACTGATGTAGGCGTGCTGAGTGATCCGCCAATCTAGCCGCGCTGCGTTAGTTACGGCGCTGTTCCTGCTCGACGCGAAGAGTGAGCTTTTTGAATAGCGCTCGGATCTTCTCAAGTTCGCTGACGGGGAGATCATCTGAAATGGATGCCCAGACCGTATAGTCAGCGCTTGGAGCTGTGTAGGCAGTGAAACTCTCGACACGACCCATTCGCATTGTTGTTTCGGTTCGAAACGCAACTTCGTTTTGCGGTGTCTTCAGAGCCAGTGGTTTGAAGTGGCTTTGACTGTATCCGCTTTTGAAGTTGTTTATGAGAGTTGTCGCCGTGTCTTTTTTGTGCCGGCGGAAGATGACTTTGATCTCGCCGTTTTCGGTTTCGTAAATGCATCCGATACCGAGTTCTTTCAGATCGGGAACGAGAGCTGATCGGGAAAGTTTGCTGATATAGTCTGGGCAAAACATGCCGGTGAAGTGCGTTAGTGCCTCCACATCTTTGCGCCAGCCGTTGTGCAGTGTATGTGGCTGGTAGAGGAGACTCTCCGAGATGGTGCTGTTCGCTTGTGCGAGTAAGCTGGCAGTAAGAAGCAGGCAGCTTGAGAGAATTGCTTTTGATGCACTGGAAAGTATGTGCTGACTCAAAAAACTGGTTTTATTGTTTTGTTTCATTTTCAAGCCAGGCAATGCAGGCATCAACGGCGGTTCATAAAGGCGAGGCGCTCGAACAAATGAACGTCCTGCTCGTTCTTGAGAAGTGCACCGTGCAATGGCGGGATGATTTTCCGGTTTTCGGTTTCGCGGAGTGTTTCCGGATCAATGTCTTCGTTCAGAAGCAGCTTAATCCAATCCAGAAGCTCTGAAGTTGATGGTTTTTTCTTCAGGCCCGGCAAATCTCTGAGGTTATAGAACGCGTTGAGTGCTTCTTTAAGCAGTCGATCTTTGATTTCACCGAAATGCACATTGACGATCTCAGTCATTGTTTCTGCGTCTGGGAACTTGATGAAGTGGAAGAAGCAACGGCGCAAAAATGCGTCTGGAAGATCTTTCTCATTGTTTGAGGTGATGATCACGATTGGACGCTGTTTTGCTTTGATCGTTTCACCAGTCTCATAAACAAAGAACTCCATACGATCCAGTTCCTGAAGCAGATCGTTCGGGAACTCGATGTCGGCCTTATCAATCTCATCAATCAGAAGAACCGGGCGTTCATTCATTTCAAAAGCAGTCCAAAGTTTGCCTTTGCGAATGTAATTGCGAATGTCTTTTACGCGCTCATCGCCAAGCTGGCTGTCGCGGAGACGGGAAACCGCGTCATATTCGTAAAGGCCTTGCTGAGCCTTTGTGGTCGATTTGACGTTCCACTCAAGGAAGGGGACGCCTAGGCTCTGGGCGATTTCCTGAGCTAGGACAGTTTTGCCGGTTCCAGGCTCGCCTTTTACAAGCAGGGGACGCTCAAGGGTAATAGCTGCGTTGACTGCGATCCGGAGATCTTCTGTGGCAACGTATTGGGAGGTCCCTTGAAATTTCATCGCTAAATCCTGCATGAGTATCGTGATTTGGCGAAAACAGTAATCTCTCGTTAGACAATGGGCAATCCCTGCAGGGTTGCGCCATTGGGCTTATCTAGTGGTTTCGATCTTTGCTCGGTTTCTTTTAGCTCTCTGGGAATTATGTGCCGGGTAGGGCGAGCTATTTGCCGGGTTTAGGCGGTAATTCTTATGTTTAACAATAGGTTAAAATTGTAAATTATTGAAATGACTGAATAAATTGCATTTTTTAGTTTGGCACGTAAGTTGCGTTCAGTGTTCAAAGATCTGCGCAAGCATGAGCGAATTTGAATTCTAGGTGGGCTCGATGAGTATTTATGGTGCTATCAACGCTGCAACGACCGGTTTGGACGCACAGTCCAAGGCGTTGGAGAACATTTCCGGTAACGTGGCGAACTCTTCGACCACTGGCTATAAACGCCTTGATACAAGCTTCTCCGATCTTGTCTCCAGTACAGGTAGTCGACAGGCTGAACAGGTTTCCGGTACTGTTCTCGCGACCTCTAGGGCGACGAATTACCTGTCTGGTGACATCACTTCTGCTGATCGTAACACCTATATGGCGATCAATGGGCCAGGGTATTTTTTGGTTACGAACCGAGATGGTTTAACACAACAACCACCTGAGAATTATTATACTCGTGCTGGTGACTTTACTCTGGATACAGATCGTAACCTAGTAAATTCTGCCGGTTACTTCCTGCAGGGCTATCCGATTAATCCTGCAACCGGTGCAGTCGGTGACCGGGCTGTGCCGATTGAGGTTTCAGATGCATCCATGCCAGCGCAACCCTCGACACAGATTGAATATGAGGCGAACCTGCCTTCGACGCCAGCTACAGGAAACTATCAGAACGATATTGCAAACTCTCAGTACGTTGATTTAAGCATATTTGCCAATTCTCATACTCTGCCAATGCCAGCATTAGTAACTGGAGGAACATCTTCGGCAGCGCTGACTGCAGAGAGCAAACTCGTTGACGCGACACAGTTTGAGGACACCAATAAACTGACGTTCAATCTGAATGGTTCTGCACAGGAAGAGTTTACAATCGATGCAGAAACCACGGTTCAGGATTTACTCGATAAATTGAATGGGATGCATGGGGTTACCGCTGAGCTGCTGGGGAGTGGAGCAATCAGTATTTCAGCCCTACAAGATTTGAAGATTGACCAGGTTGGTGCACCTACTGGTGTGACTGTTATGGATTTGGACTTGGAAGCGAAACCTTTGTCAACGACACCGGGTGCTACGGTCAATCGTGATGTGGTGACTGGAGATAAGTCTGATGAATTTGTTAAGTCATCAATTACTGGGGGGCAAGAAACTCTTTATGATAAAAATGGCACCCCTGTAAACGTAGAGTTGCGCTGGGCACTGAATGCTGAGAATGACTGGACGCTCTATTATAATACGAATACCAAGGCTACGGGAGATGATGTGGCCTGGAAATCTGTTGCGAATATGAGCTTTGATGCGGCTGGGCGGTTGACTTCGCCTGTTACCGGGACTGTTGATATTCCTGATCTTGAAGTTAACGGTGTTGGTCTGGGTGACATATCCTTTAATTTTAGTCAGGACACGCTCACGCAGTTTGAAGACAGGGTTGGCGGTATATCGGATGATGCAACCTCTCAAGATGGACATCCCGTCGGCAAGTTTCTTGATGTTGCCATCGATAACGAAGGCAATGTCATAGCCCGGTATTCTAACGATAAAACCCAGAAGCTTTATAAGGTTCCGGTTGCTACTTTCTCCGCAGAACATGAATTACAACGTATTGATGGTGCTGCATTTTCTGCGACTTCAACCTCTGGTGAGCCGAATTTTCAGGGTGGTGGAAGCATTCGCGCAAAGGCGCTTGAAAGTTCAAATGCTGATATTGCAAAGGAGTTTTCGAAGTTGATTATCACTCAGCAGGCGTATTCGGCAAACTCGAAAGTCTTGTCGACAGCAAACCAGATGCTGGATTCTGTCCTTAATATCGTTCGATAAACTGTTGTTGGGGTAGGTGGCAGCCTACCTCGTTGCCTTAGGGAGTACAGGGTATGGGTCTCGGAGCAGCTCTGAATGCGGCGATGTCGGGATTGTCGCTTACGAAGGCGCAGCTTGCGGTAGCAGCGAGAAATGTCGCCAATGCGGATGTTGATGGTTATACGCTCAAGACGATTGTAGGCACTGAAGTTCACAATACCTCGACGTCGTCTTCCTCTGTTCTGACCAATCAAATCCAACGGCAAGTCAACACCCAGCTCCAGTCTGCTTATTGGGAAAGTCTGAGTGATACGGCTTATGCAACTCAATATAATGAATACATTACGCAGCTTGATCAGATGTTTGGGAAGGTTGGGGACCCAAGCTCTATTCCGAGTTTGATGAACAATTTCACAAATGCGCTGACGTCTTTAGCTACAGATCCCAGTTCTCAAAGTGCACAGGAAGTGGCTGTAAATGCTGCTGAAGAGCTTTCCAGAAGCATTAATAGCTCCGCAGAGAAAACGCAGGAAATGCGCCGTGATGCAGATGCTGGGATTGCTGATGAAGTAACGCAAGTGAATTCCATCCTCAAAGAAATTGAGAACCTGGAAGACAGTATTGTTGTTGAGCGTTCTGCTGGCCGGGAAACGGCTCATTTGCAGGACCAGATGGACCGTCAGCTGGAAGCTTTGACCGAGAAGATGGATGTTGAAATCAAGCAGGACAACGATGGCTTGCTAAGGATATCAACTAAATCTGGAACCACGTTATACAATGATCGTGCGTCGGAGTTGCAGTTTACCCCGCAACCTACACTCGGTGTTGGTGTTGAAGGTAATCCGATTGAAGTGAAATCGTGGTCTGGTGCTGTGGTAGGGCTTTCATCATTTGACCTGAAGAGTGGTAGTATGGGTGCGCTCGTGGAATTGCGAGATAATACCCTTCCAGAGACGCAGGCGCGCCTGGATGAGCTTGCAAGTCAGATGGCACTGTCTTTGTCTCAGCAAACGTCTGAAGGTGTTGCGGCTGATGATGGTGGAGCGCCACCTGCGGCAACGGGCTTCAGTGTTGATACGTCCAAACTGCAATCTTCTGGCGATACAATTGAGCTTGAGTTTGATGTTAACGGAGAAAGCCGTAAGGTTACATTTGTTGCAGTGACCGACCCAAGTTTGCTGCCGCTTTCTTCGGATGTAACTGCTGACTCCAATGATATCGTGCATGGTATTGTAATTCCAGCGACTTCGACCTCGCTAGAAAGTCAGATTTCCAGTGCACTGGGTTCTGGGTTTGATGTTTCCGTTGATGCTGCTGGTGAGTTGAAAGTTCTGTCTCCGATCAGTCTGGGTACTATTGAGATTACCGGTCTTACAGCGAAAAATACGCGGACTGTTACCGCTGCTGATGGTGCCGAGATCCCGCTCTTTGTAGACACTAAGGGGGACGGTGGGCCTTATACTGGGGCGCTGGAAGATGGTGGCCAGAAGACCGGCTTTGCGCAACGGATGACTGTCAACAAAGCTATTGTTGATGATCCAAGCCTTCTAGCAGGTGAGCCAGACAAGCAGAGCTCCGAGCGTGCAAACCTCCTGAAAAGCCGCCTGACTGAGACCGAATATACGTATGCGCCAAGCTCGGGGATCGGAGCAAAGAATGCACCATATGTCGGGACGATTTCTGATTTTGGCATTGAGACTGTGGTCAAGCAAAGTCAGATTGCCAGCGCGGCGACATCAGCTGCGAGCAACTCAAAGGCTGTTACTAGTATTGCTAAGAATGCCTATGAAAACAGCTATAAGGTTGATGTAGACGAGGAGCTGGTGAAGCTGACTGAATTACAGAATGCTTATGCTGCGAACGCTCGTGTCTTATCGGCTATCGACGAAATGTATGATACACTTTTTAGAATCGCATGATGCTGCTTTAGGAATTGAGTTATTCAAATGAATACAATCGGTTATTCTAAATCTCATAGCTATATGCTTGATCTCCTCATGCAGCAGAAGACGCAGCTGGAGAACAAGTCTATTCAGCTGACTTCCGGGCTGAAGTCTCAAACCTATGGTGGCATCAGTTCAGATTCTCGCATGGCATTGGAGTTGCGCCGCGAGATCTCAAATATTGAGGTTTATGAGGACTCTAACGCGATTGCCAGCATTCAGCTTGACCTTATGGGCAAGTCTCTTGAGCATATGGAGAAAATGCGCTCTGAGAGTGTGAGTGCGATTGATGAGAACAACTATACGCTGACCACAGATGGCCAGACGACCAGTCAGCAAGCGACTGAGATTATGCTGCATGAGACGATCTCGCAGCTGAACTCTGAAGTAAACGGGTATTATCTGTTCGGTGGTAAGGATGCGACTGAGCCGCCCGTTGCCTCGCTTGATGCCATAATGGATGGGCAAGGTGGAAAGCTTGGGCTCAAGGAGCTCATGAAGCGTTATGAGAATGCTCATGTTGGTGCCTCTGAAAATGGTCGCATCGAATCCAGTGTGACAAATCTGCTTGGTGTTCCTACTCTGACACTTCAACAGGACAATGTTGAGGGATTTGGCTTTGAGATCACTTCCGTTTCTGCGTCCTCTGCTGATGTTGCAACAGCGGTTACTCCTGAAGACCTGACTGATCCGCTTAATCCTGAAGGCAAAAAGGGGACCTTCGCGTTCAATGACACTCCGAGTGTTGGTGATACGATTGAGGTTGAGTTGGAACTTCCTGACGGGAGCAAATCAGTTGTTAAGCTCACAGCAACCGGTGATCCTGATGCAGGGGAGGGAACCTTCCTGATTGGTACGGGTGCTAATCCTGCTCTGGAGAGCGCTCAGAATGCTCAGGCGGCTTTTGATAAGGCAATAGGCGATATTGCAAAAACTGAGCTTCGTGCGGTTGCTGATGTGCAGGCTGGTGAAGAGTTTTTTGGTAATCACGGGCGGACTGATCCAGCGCCGAAGGTACCAAAAGCGGACGGCTCTGGTTATGAGACTGCACCCGACCTTCTGGTCGACTGGTATACCGGTACTGAGAACTCTGATGATCCGCGTTCAGACAAGGTTGTTCAGATTGATGACAATGTGCGCGTGGAGTATGGCGCGCGCGCGAATGAGTCAGCGTTTTCCGAGCAGTTGCAAAACCTTGCTGTGTTTGTGGCGGCAGACTTTACAGCAGAAACTCCAGATGATGCTGAGAGTGAGGCGGTCGCAAAATCCTACTATGCTTCGTTGGCAGATAAGAGCGATGACGCACTCTCTTTCGCGGGAGACCGGAATTCTGGCATCCAAAGCGTTGCCTCAGAGATGTCGGTGGTAAACACCACTGTGAAACGTACTGCTGAGAGGCAAAAGCAAGCTTCTCTGACCTATCATAATACGTTGACCGGGCTCGAGAACGTTGACAAGACTGAAGTTGGAACTGAGATAGCCGTGCTAAAGACAGATTTAGACGCCTCGTTTCAGGCAACGTCTATACTGTTAAATCTAACAATTACTGACTTCTTGAGATAACAAAAAGCCTCCGTAGTACGGAGGCTTTTTGTTATTATACGTTTGCCTTTTGGCCTCTTAATCCAGATGCCAGAGACTTGTTGATGTTGATCATCGTCTCAAGCGCCTCAGGCTCCGCACCACCCATCATTTCCATGGTTCTGTTGAACGTAAACAGGGCCAGATTTGCGATGTTATTTTGGAGCTCCAGAGGCAGCTCGCTATACTCTGCAGTGGCCTCAGTTACAAAAATTGTCCAGAGCGTGCGATTGAATATGAGCGTTTCATTCCGTTCTTCTCGTGAAACTGTATCCCACTCACGTTGCAGCACAGAAAGGCGTGCCGCCGCTTTCATCAGAGCTTCAGCTTCCAGAGCCCTCGGATCCGCTGAGGCCGAGGTGTTTGCGGACTGCTGATATGCCTGAGTTGCTTGTTGATACATGACTTATCAAAGTCCTTTCATATTCAATCAATTTCTTGGCGAGCTTCAGGGCGCGATAGAGCTCTTCTCGCAAAATTGCAGTGCTAATCTCGCTGATAAGGTCGCGTGTGCTTGGTGCGGCCTGCAGGATCTTTCCAATCACATCGAAATACTCTTTCTGAGTAACCGTGATATCCTGCTTTAAATACATGACCTGCACTGCAAGATAGACCTGCTGTGCCATGGTGCTGGCGTCTTCCGGCAGAAGGATATCCTTCTCTCGGAGAATAGGTGCATCTCCCTGAATGAAAAATCGTGCACGTTGCTTATCGTTAGTGATAAGTGTCTCACCAACAATCAACTTTTCTCCGGGTTTTAGTTCAACCTTCAGTGCCATGCAGCCTCCTTCAAAGCACTCTTAACTATGATGGCAACCAAAAGGTTAATCTAGTTAAATCTTACGAGTTATTCAGCGATTTATTTCTAATTTTGCTTAAGTTTAGAGCTCTTCTGAATTGAATATGTAGAGTCGTCAATTCATGCAGCGCAACTTAAGCTATTGGGTGGGCTGTGAAAGTAAAAATAGGCGGAAATATGCACAGACAATATTACGAGGCTGTCTAGCTACCGTTGTTGAGTAAGTTTTTGACTTAATTATATAAAATTAAATTTATTTGCGAACTGATGAGTGTGGTTGCTGCAATCCCTGATTTATTAAGTGCTTGTTAACACGTTCCCCCTTTACTCGCAGGACGGGTAGTTGTACCCAATTAAAACTCAGTAATTATTTGCTGCGTTTGTGACCCAGAAAGGGTCATTCATTATCCTAGAAGGGACATATAAAATGGCTGATATTACACTCACTGCTGCGGTGCGCTCGAACCTGAGCACCCTCCAGAGTACGGCTAACCTGATTAGCGATACCCAAGAGCGTCTTTCTACTGGTAAGAAAGTTAACTCTGCTCTTGATAACCCGAATTCTTTCTTTACCGCTTCTTCTCTGAACTCCCGCGCATCTGACCTGAGCAACCTTCAGGACGATATCGGGCAATCTGTTTCTACACTGGAAGCTGCTGATAAAGGCATTTCAGCGATTGATAAGCTGCTGGATGCCGCAAAAGGTAAAGCAAACCAGGCGCTGCAATCTAAAGATGATGATACTCGCGCAAAATATGCTGCTGAGTTCAACGAGCTGCGTACTCAGATCGAAGACATAGCCAAGGACTCTGGCTATAAGGGTAAGAACCTTCTTGGTGGTGACGGTAACGATTTGCTCGTAAAGTTTAACGAAGATGGCTCTTCAAAGTTGAACATTTCTGCTGTTGATTACACCGACTTGGATTCTGAGAACTCCTCTATTAAACTAGGTGGAATTGACGAAACTATTGGTGAAGTCAAAGAGTTAGACGGAAAGCAGGCATTCAAGCTCGGTATTACTGCAGATGATATCTTGAGTGCTGCACCAGGTACAGCGACAGGGTCAACAGCTGTAGTTCAGATAGCTGGTCCAGCTCCTGCTACTGCGGGTACTTTTGCAAAAGATACCTTAGAATTAGCTGAGGGTGGTTCCTTTACTATTGGTGGTGACGAAGTCATCGAGATAACAGACATCACAAAATTGTCTGATATCACTTCGGCGTTGCAGGACAAAATTCGAGAAACCGCTGGTAACCAGGACGCTGAAGTTACGCTAGAAGCTGATGGTTCAATTAAAATTGATAAAGCTGCCGCTAATGTAGAGCTTAAATATGTTAAAAGTGCTGCTGCCCTTGAGACTGGGTTAGTTGACGTCGATATCCTAGGCACTGGCGCTAACACAGATACTAATGCCGTAAAGCTGACAGATCTTGAAGGGTTTGCAAAGGGCGATAAAATCTCCTTGCAGAAAGAAGGGGCTACATCCGGAACAATCCTCGATATCGATGAGAATACTACAGTACAAAACCTGATTGATGCGTTTGATGGTGTCGATGGCTTGTCTGCATCATTTGATGCTGGATCTAACTCGCTTGTTGTTGACAATACTACCGTTGGTGATGGTGGTAGCTTCTTTAAAGTGGGCTATGAGGGCGATGGTAACGGTGGTGATCTCGGTGTTTCCTCAAAGCAGCAGATCGAGGCCGATGAGGTTGCGCGTGAAGGCCGAGGTTGGGGGTCGGATGAGTTGATCGAAGCGTCTCTTGATCAGGTTCGTGAAGCTCAGCTGGGCCTACGTGCGCAGGCTTCTACCTTTGGTACGAATCTTTCTGTCGTGACTAACCGACAGGACTTTACAGCTGATTTTATCAATACTCTGGAAGTTGGTGCTGGTAAGTTGACGCTGGCTGATTCCAACCTGGAAGGTGCGAACCTTGCGGCTCTGAACACTCAGAACCAGATTGCTACTTCTACTCTGTCTCTGGCAACTCAGGCTGGTCAGTCTGTGCTGCAGCTTATCCGATAAGCTTTGTTTCAGATTTAGAATTTGGAGAACGCGCTCTTTGGGGCGCGTTTTTCGTTGTCTTTTTGGCTGTGCCATTGGTTGCGTTGGTATGTGCGTTGCTTTGCGTTTTTGTGGTGATGGGCACGTTGTTATGTGGTGGCCATTGGGCAGACAAAAAAAGAGCCATGCTGCGGGGGCGGCATAGCTCAAGGGGGATAAGTCTGGTTTGCAGGGAGGATAAAGCCTGTGTGGCTTAGGCCTGCTTTGCTTGCGTTGGCTCGACCTGCTTGGCTTCGTAGATGGCAGGATCGATGTCCTTAGCTTCACCGCCCAGGCTGCGCTTTTCTTGCGCCTGAAGAACTTCATCCAGGAATGCGCGAATGCGGCGAGCTGTTTTGGATGGCAGCTCATAAATGACATCGCCTTCTGGCTCTTGCGTCATTGAATAGATGAGCTCATCTGACTCTTCATCATAATTGTAACCGCGTTCAATGCGACTCTGGTCTTCCTTAGGTTTGCTAGGGATGACGCCGAGACGGGAGTCTGAGAGGTATGATTTCTCGGAGGCGGTTGAGTTATCCTCCGACTCAGAGGATGCGGTCACTGCCTGGGCGCCGGAAAGTTCGGTTTTGACCTGTTCGGTCTCTGACTTTACCGGAGCTGCCTGTGTTGTCAGCGCTTGATGTAAGAGTGTCGGTCGTTGTGTGACTATTTCCATAATGTCCCCCACGTGTTCAATCTCTGACAACTTTATGGGGAATGTTCTTAAATAAGATTAATCTTAATGCTTGAAATTTACTAAATATTTAGAGAAATGCGACTGAAAACCGCCAAATACCCTTATTTCTCAGGGAGGCTCTGGGCGGTCTTCAGGCTATTTCGTTAATATGCACGCTTAATATGGTGCCGTTTACAGGGTTTGGTTAACGGCAATGCCCTGAGCGGATCTTTGGGGCGAACTCATCATACCGTTTGCGCCGTAACCCCTTGTCTTCATTTGAGAACCAACCGCTTTGGCAACGGTCTCAATGACGTTGTCTGTCACTGAACGTGCCGTAGAGACCACTTGCAGGTTGGTTTGAAGAATTGGCCGCAGATTACCGTGGCGTTCGCGCATACGTTGAATGGACAGCGGAGCGAGATTGCCTAGTGCGATGGCATTTGCGCTGGCGACGCGGATGCCGGAGAGATATGACTCGATCGCGGCATGTTTTTTGGGGGCAACGGTTGGAAGCTCAGAAATTTGCCCTTCGCGCAGCAGTTCCGTTTCCGCCTCGATGATATCTACGAGGTTGTCCATTGCCGTTTCAAAATTTTCGCAGAAGACCTCAGCTTGCATTCGTGTCTGGATGGGTTCTTCTTCAAACGATACTGTACTTGAAACAGTTTCAGCGTCGTACTGGTTGGTCATACTGCGTTCTCTTGAAGTTGTAGTAATTGCGAATGAACTGAAGCTGCAATACCAATGCCGCCAGATTGAGACATTGTGTTGGCGTACTCATTGATCAACATGGATTTCCACGCTTCTGAGCCTTCGCCGTTCCCGTAGGTTCCGCCTTCATCCAGGCCAGTAAACATGTTTTGCAACATTTCATTGAGGAATACGGTTTCAAATTCCTTGGCCTTTTCCATCAGCGGGTCTTTTGCAGCTGATGGTTTGCCTGACTGGTTGGCTCCTGCGATCAGGTCTGTTGAGCTTGTCAGGGCAGGTGAGGGCAGTTGTGCTTGTTGGAGCATTAGAGGACCTCAATTTCTGCCTGAAGGGCGCCAGCGGCTTTGATGGCCTGCAGGATGGAGATCAGGTCTCTTGGGCCGATTCCCAGAGCGTTCAATCCATCGACTAGCTGCTGAAGTGTGATTGTTTCATTGACGAGTGCGAGCTGGCTGTTGTCTTCGGTCACCTGCACGTCTGTACGGGGCACTGCTGCTGTTTGGCCCTGAGCGAATGGCAGCGGCTGAACCACTTCGGGTGATTCTGCAATGGTGACTGTGAGGTTGCCTTGTGCGACTGCGACGGTAGAGACTTTCACCTGCTGACCCATGACGATGATGCCGGAGCTTTCGTCAATCACGATCTTGGCTGGTAAATCAGGCTCTACAATCAGCTGCTCGATATCAGTGATCAGATCGACGATGTTGCCATCGAACTGTTTTGGTAGTGTGAGGCGAACGGTGGATGGATCCAGAGGCTCTGCAGTCGGTAGGCCAATCAGCTCGTTGATTGCAACTGCGATGCGCCGGGATGTGGTCAGGTCCGGGTTGCGCAGGGCCAGGCGAATGGTGCTGAGTGAAGAGAGTTTGAACTCAACTTCTCGCTCCACAAGAGCGCCGTTTGGAATGCGGCCAGATGTTGGAACGCCGCGCACAACGGAAGCGGCGTCGCCTTGTGCTGCAAAGCCAGCGATTGCCACTGGACCTTGCGCAATGGCGTAGGCTTCTCCGTCTGCACCCATCAATGGTGTTACCAGCAGTGTTCCGCCCTGAAGATTTTTTGCGTCACCCAATGCGCTTACGGTGACGTCGATGCGGGTGCCTTGTGTGGAGAATGCTGGCAGGTTGGCGGTTACCATTACGGCGGCGGTGTTCTTTGTGTTCAGGTCCGCTTCGTTGGTGTTGACGCCTAGGCGCTCCAACATGGCCTGCAAAGATTGTCGGGTGAATGGTGAGGCATTGAGAGAGTCGCCTGTGCCCTGAAGGCCGACGACGAGACCGTAGCCAATGAGCTGGTTGTCTCGGATGCCTTCAAAGTCAGTGATGTCCTTGATCCGTGAGGCTGCGTTCCCATGAAGGGTCGCGCCCATAAGGACGATCAGTGCCGCTGCGGCGATTCTACGTAAATTTGCGAAAGAGCGCATTGGTACCCGGCTGTTCAATTCACACTTGCAGGAAATATGCGAATTTTGTGCCAGTTCGTGTGCTGCGTTTGCTAATTTTTAACTTGCTGAATTTACTGGGTATTTTTAGTAGAGGGTGGATAAAAGTTAAAGCACTGCAAATTTTAATGCGGCAATTGTTGCCTGCTTGGTAAAGTTTTACGTGATCAGCTCGGCAAATGCGTTCGGGTTTAAGCTTTTGTCCAGTTCCATAGCTCTGAGGGTAAGGTCTTGCTTGTACGCAGCACTCCAGTTTCTGGTTTGAACTCCACGAGTAAAGTGGGCACGAAACGTCGCAAAGGTTCTGAAGGCGAGCAGGCGGGCGCGTTTGCTGTTGAGGAAGAGACCACCAGCGTTGCGCAGTCGCAGGCTGGCGTTCCTACACCGTCGCTGCAGGGGGTGGATTCTTTGCTGGCTCTCCAGCAGATGGAAGTGCAGGTCGATGACAAGCAGCGCGCTGTCCAGCACGGAAATAAACTTCTGGATCAACTAGATGCGCTGCGGATCGATTTGCTGCAAGGCAAAGTGCAGCCAGAGCGCCTTGAACGGCTTGTTGGTAACCTGTCCATGCAGGTCAAAAGCGGTAACCCCGGCCTCGACCGAGTGGTCGAAGATATTGAATTGCGTGCAAGAATCGAGCTCGCAAAGCTGGGTCACTACGTAGAATAGCCTATCCATTTACGATAGTATCAAAGGTTTCCAACCGTATAAGTTGCTGAATACACTGAATAATTGTGTTCTTAGACAATTTCATCTTTTTAGTAGATTGTTGTTTCAGGTTCCTCTCGCTATATTCCAGCCGCCCATATAAATAGGCGGAGTTTCAGATGGCAGTTGATGTCGCAATTGATTATCGTCCGACACAGGATGAACCATTCATGAACGACCAACAGCGCGAGTACTTTCGTAGAAAGCTTCTTGCGTGGAAGGAAGATATTCTGAAAGAGAGCAAGGAGACCCTTGCTGCGCTTCAAGAAGAAAGCACTAATCATCCAGATCTGGCTGACCGTGCTTCTTCTGAAACCGATCGGTCGATTGAATTACGTGCGCGTGACCGGCAGAGAAAGTTGATTTCCAAAATTGACGCTGCTCTTGCTCGCATCGAAGACAAGTCCTACGGCTACTGTGAAGAGACTGGCGAGCCAATCTCTGTTCGTCGTTTGGATGCACGACCTATCGCAACGCTTTCTATTGAAGCCCAAGAGGCTCATGAGCGGCGCGAGAAAATCTATCGGGATGACTGATCCTCAGGGAGACAGGATATCGCCTTTCAAGCTGTGGTCCTAAGTTTTTAGGCTCTAGTACTTGAAGTATGACTTTACGAGGGAAGCACGGCTTAGCTGTGCTTCCCTTGTTTTGTTTTGGCCGGACGTCGGTGGGCGATGTTCTGGTGCACAAAAGAAAACGAGCCCGGCATGCTGGGGAGCATGTTGCCGAGCTCGCTTTATGTGCCGCTCAAGCTGGGGAGCTTATTAAGCGGTTTTGGGTTCTTTGATTTCTTTTTGAGCACGCCGCGTTCATTTACAGTCACGCATTGCGCTCTAACATCTTTGTTGGAGCGAATTCTTGCCGTTTGATTGAAACCAATCAAACGGAACACGCTCTAAAACGGAAGCACGATGTCCAGCACCTGACTGCCGTATTTAGGTTGTTGGGCAACGGAGATCTGGCCGCGGCCGCCGTAGCCGATGCGTGCCTCTGCGATCTTGGTGCTCTCAACTGTGTTGTCGGATGCAATGTCCTGCGGACGAACAACGCCTGCTACGATCAACTCGCGAACTTCGTGGTTCACACGCACTTCCTGACGGCCCTCGATGACGAGGTTGGAGTTGGGCAGTACCTGTGTCACGACAGCTGCAACGGTGGTCTTCAGGCTTTCTGTGCGGTCAATAGAGCCGGTGCCCTGAAAGTTGTCGGAGCTGTTGATTGATGCCAGAGCGTCAGCTGAAGCGCTGGCAGGAAGTGCCAGTGTGTTGATCGCGCCGCCGAGAGCGCCACCAGTTCCGGAATTCTTAGCATCACTGCGTGAGCTCTTCGAGGTGTTCTCAAACGCTGCTTTGTCGGAAATGGTGACGTTTACCGTTACGATGTCGCCAACACGTTTTGCGCGCTGGTCCTGAAAGAAAGCTCTGTTGCCGGTGCGCCAAAGAGAGTTCGCGTTGTAGCGCTCTACTTCCTTAATTGGCATTGGCATTTGTACCGGGCGATAGCCTGGCTGCGTGCGTGGGTCCTGAATCGCGGTCAGAACAGGTTCTTGGCCAACCTTGGAAAGTTTGTCGGCTGTCTCGCAGCCGACGAGTGCAAACAGGCCAATCGTGAGCGCAGCATATTGCTTGATTTTGGTTGCTGAAGATATTCTCGGCATCAGCGGTTCTCCAATACGGCTGCGACCTGCGTTTTTGCGGTGGTCACGATGGCGATGTCTCTGCCGATGACTTCAGCAAGGATCGTTTTCTTTGAAATTGGGTTCACAATCTCAATCAGGTCATTTTTGCCGCCTTCAGACTTGGCTTTGCCCTGAGTTGTGATGTTCATGCCGGGGATCTTGTAGATCACAGTCACTTTAGCGCCGCGCTTGACGAGGATCGGTGCGCTTACATCCCTTGGAGTGATGGTTGAGCCAGAGCGCATGTTACGGCGCACTTCCATTCCAACAAGATCAGCAGCTGCAAGAAACTCACGTCCGGCATAGCGAGAGGCTGGCTTGCGCTCCTCGCGAATGTCCTTGGCTGTGATGACCCTGCCGCGTTCCAGATTGCGAGCCAGTGTAGTGATGGACACCATCTGAGAGGCGTTGCCAATGACGGAGATTGGTTTGCTTTGGCCTTCCTGCACCACATTGAGGATGGCTTTGAAGCGTGCGGTGCGCGGTGACCAGTTGATGTGCCCGATGGTTAGCGGAGAAATGGAGTTGGCGTCTGCCTGCATGTTCACCGGAAGTGGTGAGTGGTAGGAGATTTCAATCTCGTCCGGTTGCACGCTTGCGCGCTCCGCAAAAGCATTGCGCAGGATGTCTGAGATGAGTGTTTCATCTACCGGGATGGAAAGGCGGTGCACACTCACAGTGGTCAGGCCGTTGGTGTCGGCCTGAATAAAGCCAGCGGCCTGTGCCTGCTGTGCGATGATCAGTGCAGAAACGTTGCCAGTGGTGCCAAGGTCCGGGCTGCGAAAGATTGGTGTTTGGGCCAGCTCTCCCGCTTCGGTGTAGAAGTCACCAATGGTGACAACTGGTCCGGTTACATTGACCGTTGGGCGCAGGGTTGAGGCCGCAAATGCGCTGCTGGCTGTCAGGGCCAGTAGTCCTGCAATGAGTGTGGTTGCCAACTTTCTCATCAACTCAACTCCTTAGCGAAGATTCGTTGTGGTGGAGTACATCTCATCGGCTGCTTTGATGATCTTGGAGTTCATCTCGTAAGCACGCTGAGCTGAAATCAGATTGGAAAGCTCGGTCACAGCATCGACGTTAGATGATTCAAGATGGCGCTGAAGGATGTTGCCAAAGCCTGCGTTGCCCGGGTTGTCGGTCTGTGGCGGGCCGCTTGCCGGTGTTTCCAGGAAGAGGTTGTCGCCGATTGCCTCAAGGCCAGCTTTGTTTGTGAAGCGGGCGATTTCGAGCTGTCCAAGGTTCAGGACCTGATCGTTGTCGTCCATGGCCTGCACGAGGCCTTGTACGTTGATTGTCAGATCGCGGGCGTTGTCCGGAATTGTGATTCCAGGCTGAACTGTATAGCCGTCTTTGGTGACGAGCTGGCCTGTCTGGGAGCGTGCGAAGGAGCCGTCACGGGTGAAGCCGGTTGTGCCGTCCGGACGCTGGATCTGGAAGAAGCCTTCGCCGCGAATTGTTATGTCGTACTCGTTGCCCGTTTGGGTCACGGAGCCCGGTGACATGATGCGCGTGGTTGCTGCTGTGCGTACACCGGAGCCAATTTGCACGCCGTTTGGAACGATTGTGCCTGCGTCTGAGGTTTCGGTGCCCATGCGGCGCTGGTTTTCGTAGAGCAGATCCTGAAAGTCTGCGCGCTGGCGCTTGTAGCCAGTGGTGCGCATGTTGGCCACGTTGTTCGAAATAACTTCGACGTTCAGTTCCTGAGCTTTCATGCCGGTTGCGGCGATGTGAAGGGCTTTCATTGGGCTGTTCCTTAAGCTTCAACCGATCCAAGTTCGCGGATGGAGCGCTGACGAAGTTCGTTGCGCTGCGACATCATCTTGGACACGCTTTTGTATTGACGGGTGATTTCAATCATGCGGGAGATTTCCTGAATGCCTTCCACGTTGGAGCCTTCAAGGGCGCCCTGGACGACAGTCGGGTTATTTGCTGGGATTGGGTTCAAGCCGGAAAACAGGTTTGTGCCAACGTGCAAAAGCTCTTGGCGGTTGTCGAAGGTGTAAACATCCAATCGGCCAAGTTGAGCCTGTGGGGTGGAGATCACGCCTTCTTTGGTGATGGTGATTTCACCATCTTCTGGATTGATTTGGATTGGAGCACCGTCAGCGAGAACTGGCAGGCCTGCATCTGTTACGAGCGTGCCCTCAGGATCAATGGCAAGGCTGCCTGAGCGAGTGTAAAGCTGCTCACCGCCTGCGCCAGTTACAGCCAGATAGCCGTCACCTTCGATTGCGACGTCCAGCGGATTACCTGTTAGTTGGATCGAGCCCTGTGTCAGAACTGTTGCTGTCCCTACATCCTGCGTAAAGGACAAAGGGCGGTCCGGGCGCTGAAATTCAGTCGCCTGTGCGGTTGGCATCAAGAACTCTTCAAAGATAAGCCTTTGAGCCTTGTAGCCAGTCGTATTGATGTTAGCCAGATTGTTGGCCACCACATCCAAGTTCCGACGAAGGGCACTTTGGCGTGATAAGCCGATCAGCTGTGCGTTTTCCATTTTATGCTCCCCAGCATTGCAACAGGTCTCCCCAGACCCGCAGCGCCAAGGTTCTTGCAGGAGTTGTGCCAGTTTGAAACTTTGGCTGAATTCTGCTGTTTTGATGGAGGGAAGCGCAAATTATCTGTTAAGTATTTGATAAAATATGCCTACTTTAATTTCCTAGTGGGCAAAAATTGCTTAGTAATGACGTATTAACCATTCGGTAATCAGTGTTAACCAACTAGGTTGCATTATTAGTTACTAAACTTTTAATTGCGATTCACCGGGACGCAAAAATGGCAGATGCGGAACTGCAAAATACTGAGGATGACGGTAAGTCCGGCAAACGCAAGATCGTTATAGGAGCGATTGCTGGCGTCTTGCTGTTAACCCTTGGTGTGAGCGGTGCATATGTAATGGACTGGATCAATCTGGGCAACACAGCCACTGTCAAGCGGGCGGATGGCACTGTTGAACAGATCCAAACCAAGCCTGTCGTTTTTTACGATCTGCCAGAAATGACGGTGAACCTCTCTACCCAAGGCCGCACGACCTACCTGAAAGTCCGCATCGCTCTTGAAGTTGAGAGCGACAGCATGGTTTCTCAGGTGGAGCCTTATCTTCCGCGCATTCTTGATGCTTTCCAGATTTATCTGCGTGAGTTGCGCCCTGCAGATCTGGAAGGATCTGCTGGACTGTTCCGCTTGAAGGAACAACTTCTGCGCCGCATCAACTCTGCAATCTATCCAGCCAAGGTTGAAGGGGTTCTCTTTAAAGAGATCCTGATCCAGTAAGGGAGCGGCATATGTCAGATACCGATACTCTCACTGAAAATCAGGATGATGCATGGGACACCGCTCTTTCTGAAGCTGAGGGCGGTGACAGTGATGAGGATCTTGCAGCGGCGTGGGGCGCTGCGCTTCAAGAGCAAGGCGTAGAAGGCGGTGAAGAGGCCGCAGCTCAATGGGCTGCGATGATCGACGACAGCGAACCGGATGTAGAGAGTGCGTCTCGTGGTGCTGACCGTATTCTGAATCAGGAAGAGATCGACAACCTTCTGGGCTTTACGCTGGATGGGTCTCTGGCTGGTGATGAAGGCGGTATTCGTGCGCTGATCAATTCGGCAATGGTGTCTTATGAGCGCCTGCCGATGCTGGAGATCGTGTTTGACCGTCTCGTACGTCTCACAACAACTTCTCTGCGTAATTTTACATCGGACAATGTTGAAGTCTCTTTGGACTCCATGACCAATGTGCGTTTTGGTGATTATCTGAACTCAATTCCACTTCCAGCGATCCTTGGTGTTTTCAAGGCCAAGGAATGGGATGGGTTTGGACTTGTCACCGTTGAGAGCTCTCTGATCTATTCCATCATTGATGTGTTGCTTGGTGGTGGCCGTGGATCTTCACCTACACGCGTTGAAGGGCGGCCATATACCACGATTGAGAGCAATCTGGTGCGCCGGATGATCGAGATTATTCTGCTGGATGCGGAGCAGGCTTTTGGTCCTCTGTCTCCGGTGAGTTTTCCGCTTGAGCGTTTGGAAACGAACCCGCGCTTTGCCGCGATTTCCCGTCCTGCGAATGCTGCCATCATGGTTGAGCTGCGTATCGACATGGAAGATCGCGGCGGTAAAGTTGAGATTGTGCTGCCTTACGCGACCCTTGAACCAATCCGTGACCTGCTTCTGCAGATGTTCATGGGTGAGAAGTTCGGGCGTGATCCTATTTGGGAAGAGCACCTTGCCACCGAGGTTTATTCCTCAGAAGTACAGGTTGATGCTGTCCTTTATGAAAACACCATCCCGCTCCAGCGGGTGTTGAATCTGGAAGTTGGTCAAACCTTGCTGTTTGATACCGGCCCTCGTGATCCTGTTCAGGTGAAGTGCGGGGGCGTGGCTTTGACAGAAGGCCTGATGGGCCATGTTGATGACCGAATTTCCATCGAAATTTCAAAGAAGCTGAAGCAACCGAAAATGACGCTCGCCGCTTTTGAAAAGTCCCTGCAAAGCGAACTGGAGACAAACTAAATGTCCCTAGGTCTTATTATTGAATGCATCGTTGCGGTTCTTCTTGTGATTACCATTGGGTATTGCTGGACGCTCAACCATCGCCTAAGTCGTCTCCGATCTGACGAAGAGTCCTTGCGTGCAACCATTTCTGAGCTGATTACAGCGACCGAAATTGCAGAGCGTGCGATCATGGGTCTCAAGTCCACTTGCGGAAATGCGGACCGTACTCTTGGTGTACGTCTGGGCGAAGCTGAGGCGGTTTCCCGCAAACTGACTAATCAGTTGGGAGCCGGCGAAGATGTGCTGGACCGCATTGGCGGTGTTGCAGATCGTGCGCTTGCTGATCGTGACACCCGTGTGGCCGCACCAGCAGCTCCAATGTCCCGCACTTATGAAACCGCAGCGGAGGGACTTGCTGCCGGGATCATTGCGGAACAGGAAACGATGCATCCGGCTGAAACACGTAGCGCTCCAGCCCCTAAAGCTGCGACTCGCTCTGTGACCCGTGACATTCGTGAAGCTGCAAATGAATCAGCTGCGCGTCTTGAGCGTTTCCGCAGACAAGCGCAGGACCGCGTAGCATGAAACTAAGGCTCCTTCCGATTGTCGTTTTTGCTGGTAGTGCCCTTTTGGTTTTGAAACTTCTTGGTTTCTTTCTAGGTGACACTTATCCGATTGGTGCTGTTCGTGTTGCCGATGCGCAGCAGTCGGAAGTGGCGAAGGCTGAGGAAGAGGCACCTGCTACTCCAAACGTTCTTCCCAATCCATCCGGCGTACGGAAGATCCAGGTCGCTCAGAATACAAGTGGTGTGAAGGAAAGTGGTGTTCCAACGAACTCCGTTTCTGAACTTGCCGTTCTCAATAGTCTTGGCAATCGCCGCGATGTGCTGAACCAGCGTGAAAGTGATTTGGAGCTTCGCGAGCAGGTTCTTGCAGCTGCTGAGGCGCGTTTTAATAAGCGCTTTCAGGAGCTTAAGGCACTTGAAGCGAAGATCGATTCTGAAGTTGAGCGCAAGGAAAAGCAGGCTACGGAAGAGATCCTGGATCTGGTGAAGATCTATGAAAGCATGAAGGCTAAAAACGCCGCTCGGATCTTCAACCGTCTGGATCTGGACATCATGCTGAAGGTTGTGAAGGAGATGCAGCCACGGAAGATGGCGGATGTGCTTTCTGAGATGGATCCGGAAATGGCGGAGCAGCTGACAATTGCACTGGCAGCAGGCGAGAGCCGCAATGTGAAGACGACTTCCACAATTCTTCCAAAGATTCAGGGGAATTAACTGAGCAAATTGGCGGTTTTTCGCTCTTGGCTCAGGAGTCTGTAAGCTTGCGTTAATAGCCAATTGTTACAGATACCTAATTAATTTTAGGAGTAAGAATCAGGCATGGGCGATTTTGGGGGCGACCTTAAAGATAAGCAGAAGCGTTCCTTTCTGCGCGCCACTTTACCTTTTGTGCCGCGCCGTGCATTGCATGGAGCACGCATTGTGAGGGTAAAGGGTAAGGCTTGGCTTGTCTCCTTTATGCTCGCCACAACTGCTTTAGGGGGCAGTGTTTTAAGTGCCTGGGCTGAGCCAGCCTCTGCTGTTCTTGAAGTTGAAGACACCGGCAACTTTGCTCGCATGGTGATCACGTTCCCAGATCACTCGTTGTTGCCGCCCTATGAGGCTTCCATTTCCACTAGTGTCCTGCGCATTTCCTTTCCGGAAGGCATTGCAGCGGATGTTGATGATGTGCCGGAAGCATTGATGGACTACATCTCCATTGCTCGTGCTGATCCTGATGGTGCTGCGCTGCGTTTTGCATTGCGGCAGCCGGTTAACATCAACAGTATGGAAGCTGGAGAGAAGCTCTTTATTGACCTGCTTCCCGCCAATTATGAAGGCCGTCCCCCGTCTTTACCACAGGATGTGGTCGATGAGCTTGCCCGACGGGCTGCGGAAGCTCTTGAACGTATTCGTGTGCTGGAAGAAGCGAACGCGCTTGAAGATCAGGAGATCAAGGTCAAGCTGCGGATTGGGACGCATCCAACATTTACGCGCCTGATCTTCGATTGGAATGTGAAGGTTGGCAGTGCGTTTGAGCGCAACGGAAACAATATTCGCGTTAAGTTTGATCAGGCAGCTGATCTGGATTTGTCTCAGTTCAAAGCAAGTCTACCGCGTACTGTGTTGGATGTTGGCTCCCAAACCCGCGACAATGATCTGATCTTCAACATGATTGTTGATCCTAGTGTTGATGTGCGATCTTTTCAGGAGGGGAAGCAGCTTATTGTTGATGTCACACCTGAAGACATCGGCCAGTTGGATCCACGGGTTTCCGAAGTTCGCGATGAGCTTTTTGGCAATGGGGATGTGCCACGAGGTGCTTCGAATGTCATAAACACGCTTGGTAATAAAGATGCAGCACCCGCTGCAACTGCGCCTGCCGTGTCTGCTGCTGTTGATCAGGCTCCGGTTGCTGCTCCGGGCAGTCTGTTTCCAACGCCTCAACCTGTACAGACTGCTCAAACCAGCGTGAATGATGGTCTTGATTTTCCGCCGATGCCGTTGCCAGTTGAAAAGCCGGAACTGGAACGCATAGGTGAGCCGGTTGACCGGTTGGCTCCAGCAGACATTCCTCAATCAAAGCCTTCAAAAGAGGATCTGCGGGCTGAGGTTAACAAAGAGCCAGACCCTGTTGAAGCTGTTGTCGTTAATGCGCAACCTGTTCGCCGTGTGAAACCGGAACCTGCGCCTAAAGCCAGTGTGGCACCTGCTGCTGAAATCATTCCGGAAGGCGATCTCATTGCGGAGGTTGTGAATGCAGGCGGGCAGACCTCAATACCAGTGACACTAGCTTCTGAGCAGGAAGGAAGCGCGGCCGCTGTTCCGGCTACTGCAACTGTTGTTGCTGACGCTGACGATGAGTTGCCGATTGCGCGTCGTGCTTCTGCTGAATCAATCATTCAGGAAGAAAATGATGTAGCAGCGCGTGTTGTTGGCGTTGAAACGTACCGCATTGGTGATACCGTTCGTCTGGTGTTTCCGTTTGAGAATGAAGTTGGCGCTGCTGTCTTCCGCCGCGATGAAAAAGTCTGGGCGGTGTTTGATAGCGAAGAAAATCTGGACGGTCGCGGTATTCCTGCTGTTTTGAGCGATCTTGCACGCAAGGTGGAACTTGATGAAGTTGATGGCGCGCAGGTGCTGCGGTTTGACCTGAAGCGGACCACGTTGATTTCCATCGAGTATCAGGATGACGCCTGGGCGATCACTTTGGGGCCGTCGATCTCGACAAAGACTGAACAAGTTGATGTTGAGCGGAACGTGCAGGGTGATGGCTCGAATGTTCTGCGCCTGCCATTTGGTGCGAGTGGACGATTGCATGTGCTGACTGACAAGAGTGTCGGTGACCGGATTTATGTGGTCAGTGGTCCAGCGCCTGTTCGTGGCATTTTGAAATCGCACCGGTTCCCTCAGGTTCAGATCCTGCGTAGTTCTCAGGGACTTGCCGTTGTTCCAAGTGCTGATGGCATTGATGTTGAGTTGTCGGGCGAAGATCTCGTGATCTCCAGACCTGACGGATTGAAGATTTCGAACCGTGGTCTTTCCAAAGGCACCACGATTGGTGTTCATGTTAAAGACCCGACACAGCCGGGCCTGATTGAATTTGCACAGCTAGACCAGCAAAAGCCTGAGGATTACATGCAGGGCCTTCGGGCGCATGAAGATGCGATTGCGAAGGCTGATCCGGAGCAGTTGAGTGGTCCGCGGCTGGACATGGCACGTTTTTTCCTCTCCAGCGGGTTTGCGCAGGAGGCCATTGGCACCTTGCGCATCATGGAAGAGGATGATCCTCTCATTGAGAAAGACGCCACCTTCAACGTGATGATGGGTGCCGCGCAGATGTTGGCGTCGCGACCGGGTGAGGCACTCGAGTATCTTGCGGCTCCTGAACTTGCCAGCAGTCCTGATGCAGCGGTGTGGCGGACCTTTGCGCATTCCTCACTGGGGGACTGGCAGGGTGCTCATGCAAATCTTGGGCGCGGGCTGGCTGTTATGGCCAACTATCCGGTCATGTTGCAGGTGTACTTTAATCTTGCAGCTGCCAAGACGCATCTTGCGCTTGGGAACTATGGGCGAGCATTGGGGGCTTTGTCACAGATTGAGCCTTCTGATGTGAATGAAGAGCAGGCCATTCAGTATGACTTGCTGCGCGGACGGATTGCGGATGCGTCTGGTCGTTCGCAGGAAGCACTGGATGTGTATGACCTTGTGGTGCGCTCCAGTGATGGGCCAGAGGCTGCAGAAGCCAAGTTCCTAAGTGTGAAGCTGCGGTACCGGGATGGTTTGATTGATGCGGATGAAGCTCTCTCCGAACTGGAGGGGCTTGCTGCGTCGTGGCGTGGAGATGAAACTGAGCTGAAGACTTTGCGGTTGATGGCTCAGTTGCATGCGCAGGAAGGCAACTACCGCCGGGCCTTTGAGGCGATGTCTCAGGCTGTGCAATCTGATGCAGGGGCAGAGATTACCTCGAACATTCAGCAGGAAATGGGGTCTGTTTTTGCGACGCTGTTCCTTGAAGGCAGAGCGCAAGCTCTGGAGCCTGTGAAAGCGCTTGCGCTGTTTTATGATTTCCGTGAGCTGGTGCCTGCTGGCCGTCAAGGTGATGAGATGGCGCGGATGCTGGCCAGTCGTCTGATTGATATGGACTTGCTGGATCAGGCTGCCTCTGTTTTGCGGCACCAGATCGATAAGCGATTGAAGGGTGCTGCACGCGCTCAGATCGCAGCAGATCTGGCTGTTGTTTATCTGCTGAACCGGAAGCCGGAAGAAGCGCTGCGGGTGCTTTCGCAAACGCGTCAGGGGCAGTTACCGGCTGCTTTGCAGCGCCAGCGGAATATTGTTGAGGCGCGTGCCTTGAGTGAGAGCGGGCGTCCTGATCTTGCTCTGGAGCTGGTGCGTAACATGTCTGGCTCTGACGTGGATCGTTTGCGGGCTGATACGCTTTGGTCGGCGCGATCCTGGCGGAAGGCTGGTGAGCAGCTGGAACAGATGAACGGCAGTCGCTGGTCTGATGAAGTGCCACTTGCTGACCATGAGCGTGTTGATGTCATCCGCGCGGCGATTGCCTATACGCTGGCTGAAGATAGCTTAGGTCTTGAGCGGCTGCGGCAGAAATACTCGCAGAAAATGAGCGAGTCTCCGCAGGCTGAAACATTTGAGATTGTGACGCGGCCTATTGATGACCGCGGCGTCGAGTTCCTGAATGTTGCCAAGTCGATTGGTGTCGGGGATAGTCTGGTGTCCTTCCTTGAGGAGTACAGACGTCAATATCTCTCAGCAACACCGATTATTCCGACTGAGGAAGCTTTCCTCTATCCCGAAGATACCAAAGAGGGATCTGCATAAGCAGCCTCGTCGTGAAGCAGTTTTAACACCGCATGATCTTTCATGCGGTGTTTTTGTTTGATGTCTGGCTGAATGGGGAAGAGGCTAGAGCTTGTCGCGTTTAATCGGTCATGTATCCAGCTGTTTTGAAGAAGTTGTTGCACTCTTGCTTTGTGAAGAGGTCGCAGACTTGGCCTACGGCCTGCCACAGTGCTTGATAACTTCTTGCTGC
>NZ_LMCF01000215.1 GCF_001623075.1 Pseudovibrio sp. Ad37 | reverse complement strand
ACAACCCGTTCACGTAATTCTATCGGATATGGCTTGCCCATGTGCCCTCCAAAAACAAGGATGGCAACATTGAATCACAAAAAGTTAAAATGAGAAACCTGAATCAGATCTGGCGCAGCACGCTCTAACCGCCGAAACTTCGGACCAGACTGCCTGCGATTAATTGCCAGCCGTCTACGAGCACAAAGAAGATGAGCTTGAATGGCAGGGAGATCACGATTGGTGGCAGCATCATCATACCCATGGACATCAGGACTGATGCAATCACGAGATCGATGATGAGGAACGGCAGGTAGAGCAGGAAGCCGATTTCAAAGGCGCGGCGCAACTCGCTGATCATGAAGGCTGGCACCAGAACGCGCAGGCTCAGCTCTTCAGGAGTTTCGGGGGCAGGGGCTTTTGCGAGTTCCTGAAAGAGCAGGAGATCAGTTTCGCGTACTTGTTGACGCATGAACTCGTGAAAGGGTTCGGATGCCCGGTTGAATGCTTCTTGCGGGTCGATGGTGCCTTCAATCATGGGCTTTGCGCCCAGATCCCATGCCGTTTCAAAGGCCGGTGCCATGACAAAGGCTGTCAGGAACATGGCAAGGGATAGCATGACTGCGTTTGGTGGTGCAGTCTGAAGCCCGATTGCAGAGCGGAGTAGTGAAAGAACCACAACGATACGTGTGAAGCTTGTCACCATAATCAGGATGCTCGGCGCCAGTGAGAGCACTGTGAGCAGCATGACCAGCTGAACAGCACGCTCTGTTACCGAGTTGCCTTCTCCGCCTCCAAAATCAATTGAAATGCTTTGAGCAGCAGCAGGACCGAACCAGAAAAGCAAGAGAGCGAAACCCAAAAGCCCCAATCGGCCTTTGTTTTCGCTCAGTTTTGCTTTCACCATTCCTGCTAAATTATTTTGTGTTGGCCTCAATGTCATCTAGCAGGTCTGCCATTTCCTTTGCGATGCCATCTACAGCTTCGCTGGGATCATCTTTAGGTGATGTTTTCTCTGCTTTTTTAGGAGCAGCTTCGGAAGCTACAGGCTTTTCTGCCTTCTCTTCCTGCTTTACTGGTTTCTCAGCTTCAGGTGCCTTTTCCTGCTTAGCTGGCTTCTTGGCTTTTGCTTTGCTGGCGGCTTTTTCCTTTGCCTTGGCTGGCTCGGGCTTCTGCTCTGCAGCAGGTGTTGGCGTTGCCTCTGCTTTTTCAGCTGGAATAGCTGCCGGTGCTACGTCAGCTTTTGTCTCTTCTGGCTTCAGCGCAGGCTTTTCAGCAGCAGCTTCAGCTTTTGCGACAGGCTTTTCGGCAGTAGCCTCAGGTTTTGGCGCGTCTTTCTTTTCGTCCTGCACTTTGGCTGGCGTCTCAGTTACCCGAGGGCGCATGAAAGCACTTGCTGCGTTCGCTGCCGGACCGTTCAACGGCGGTTTCATTGCCGCTTTTGGGATAGGCTTGGATGCTGCCGGTGCTTCTGGCTGTGGTGCTTCCGGTTTAGGTGCAGGCTTTTCTGCAGTTTTCTCTGGTACTGGCGCAATCGGCTCTGCTTGCTTCGGGGCTGGGCTTGGCTGTGACGGGCTGAGTGAGCGTGGTGAGGCCGGACGCGCTGGAGACGGCCGTGCTGTGATTGGCCGTGCTGCTACTTTTTGAACACCTCGTGCGCCGCCAATGGTTGGCGTCTGCAAAGCAGCTGGTCTGCCTGCTGGCGCAGCTGCCGGTGCTGGGGCAGTTGGTCTTACTGGTCGCGCAGATGTCATGTGCCCTGTTGCTGCAGCTTGTGGGATTGGTGCTGCCTGAGGCACTGCAGCAACTTTTTCTTTGATTGCTGCTGGCGCTGTAGCGAGAGGTTGTGCAGGTGCCTTTACTTCCGGCTGCTGCTTTGGAGCAGGCCGACTTGCAGGTGCAGGCCTTACTTCTGCTGTCGCAGGCGCGGTGTCTTCACCCCAGTTCAAGCGTGCTGTTGGTTCTTCTGAAGAGGGTGTTTGTTCTGGTGTTGCCGGTGTGGTGCCGACTTGCCCATTGCCAGTAAACATCTGTCCGCGAGGCGGGGATGAGACCGGCATGCCGCGGATGATGCCTTGTTCAACAACAACGTCGTTAGCGCCCCCAATCATGATGAGGTGCTCAACATTGTCTCGGCGGACAAGCAGTAATCTGCGCCGCGCATCAATATCGGTCGCATCCATGATTGCAAGACGAGGTTGGCGACTTCGCGACCCCTTGTAACTGGTTCTTGCTAAGCGCTTCAAAAGCGGGATGCAGACCGCGATGAGAACCGCGATAATCAACATCGCCAGTACGACAGCAAGAAGCTGGGCGCTTCCCTGCGACATACCAGTGGTTTGGGCCAGCCAGTCAGGCATGAATGTTCCTCAACTCGTATTCAACATTCAGCGGACTGCTCTTTTGATAAAACAGCCCGGAATTGGGGTACGAATCCCCGCATTAACTCATGCGCGCATTTGTAACCTATAGTTTATGTAGAATGAACAGTTCACAGGGATGAAGTTGGTGGCGTTACCCGAGTTTTTACGCGAAAATCACGAAATTCCGCTTTTGGACGGGTGAATTTTGCTGGCTCGGCAAAATTTTCCACTTCTCAGGCCACAATTCTTAATAGGTGCTAAAGCCTATGATTCTTTTCAGTGCTCTGATGTGCTTGGAATTGTGGTAGTGCTCTGCTTTTTAAGGATTCTTCGGTGTGTAAATATTAATAGAACCTTAATATTAACTTTTTGTTAACCATTGCCTAGGCACTTTCTACCTAGTTTAATTCACCAAATCTGTTCTCATAGGTTGTGCTGTCAGATGGCCTTAACTGATCTTCCGATGTTTCAGGCATTGCGCCAAAAGATGCAGTGGCACCAACAACGTCAGGGTGTACTGGCTGAAAATGTTGCCAATGCAGATACGCCTGGTTACCGCAGCAAGGACCTGAAGGATCTGAGCTTTGGTGACATGGTCCAGGCCGAGGCTGGATCTGGAGCGTTGCGCCCTATGGCAACCAATGCCGGGCACATCACAAGTGGTGGGATCAGCGCTGGTGTCGGGACGAAAGTAAGCAAGGCTTCCAGCTTTGAAAGAACTCCAGACGGTAACAGTGTGGTTCTTGAAGAGCAGATGATGAAGATCGCCGAGAACCAGATCGACTATCAGACAGCAACAAGCCTTTATACGCGCAGCCTTGGCATGTTCAAGACCGCGCTGAGACGATGAGTGAGAGCAGTTGCCTTGGTGTGATGAACGCTGAGGTTAATGTGGGAGGAACCCATGGATTTTATTAAGTCGATGTTTATCGCAGCGTCCGGGCTGAAGGCTCAGACAGGTCGCATGCGGGTGATCGCAGAAAACATTGCCAACGCTGATTCCACCGGCCAGACACCGGGTGAAGATCCATATCGTCGCAAGGTTCCCACGTTCACAAACAGCTTTGACAGCAAGGTGGAAGCTGAGCTGGTGAAGCTTGGCAAGGTGCGTGAAGACCAGAGCGAGTTCAAGCTTCGATATGAGCCGGACCATCCGGCGGCCAATGACAAAGGCTACGTGAAGATGCCGAATGTGAGTACGCTGGTTGAGATGGCGGATATGCAGGAAGCGACCCGCTCTTATGAAGCGAACCTGAATGTGGTGAAGTCTTCACGTTCCATGATGCAGAAAACACTCGATATTCTTAGAGGTTGATGACCGGTTGGCTGACACCGGAAGGAGATACAATCATGTCTAATGCTTCTATTGCTGCAAGTGCTTATGCAAACACAGCAAAACTGAGCAATCCACTTGAAGCTGCCAGTGAGAGCGGTGACAAAAGCGGTGCTTTTGGCAATATGGTGCAGTCTGCGATCAGCGAGATCAATGAGGGTGGTCAGGTTGCTGACGTGCAGTCCCTTAACCTGTTGCAGGGCAAAGCCAATGTGGTGGATGTGGTGACAGCGGTTGCCGAGACTGAGCTTGCTCTGGAGACCGTCGTTTCGGTTCGTGATCGCGTTATTTCTGCGTATGAAGAAATTATGCGGATGCCAATCTAACAGCTCGGCTATATGTGTCGGTGCCAAGATGATGAGCGAGAGGGTGGTTAAAGCAGGATGAGCGGAGCAGAAGTGCTGGATATTGCCAGCGAGGGCATATGGACGCTTATTCTGGTGTCGTCTCCTGTGATGCTTATCGGGCTTCTGGTTGGTGTGATTGTGGCGCTGTTTCAGGCGCTGACACAAATTCAGGAGCAGACGCTGGTGTTTGTTCCTAAAATTCTGAGTATTTTTATTGCGTTGCTCGTGACACTTCCTTTCATGGGGGAGTTGATGAATTCTTTTACAAACCGCATTGCCGGGTTGATTATCTCCGGATATTGAGCGAGATACAGCGCAGGGCGGCGCGCATTCTGGGGGCAAATTTGTGACGGTCAATCTGGATTTTCTACCGGTGATCGTTATGGGTTTCCTGCTGATGTTTGCGCGTATCGGCACAATGTTTATGCTCGTGCCTGCCTTTGGCGAATCCTTCATTCCAGTCCGTGTCCGTTTGACCATCGCGCTTTTGATGACTTACGTGCTGGCCCCCATCAATGCTGATCTTTATCCGCCAGATGCCATGAGCAGTCTGCCGCGCCTGCTGGGTTTGCTGGGTGGGGAGCTTTTGGTGGGGTTCTTTATCGGTCTGTCGATGAAGCTGATTTCCTACGCCCTTTCTACTGCTGGTACGATCATGGCCAACCAATCCGGCCTTGCTTTTGCGATGGGCGGTGATGCAACGAACTCTGGTCAGCAGGGCGCGTTGATGGGCAACTTCCTGAATGTGCTTGGCATCTGCATGGTGTTTGTGACCAACCTGCATTACGTGATGATTGCTGCCATGCAAGATAGTTTCACGCTGTTCCCTCCAGGTAATCCGCTGCCGGTTGGCGACCTCTCAGCACAGGCGATTGCGACGGTGTCGCACATGTTTTCTGTCGCCCTTCGCATGGGTGCCCCGTTCATCGTAGTCGGGATCGTGTTTTACTTCAGTCTGGGCCTGCTGAACAAGCTGATGCCGCAGATGCAGATCTTCTTCATCGCCATGCCGGTTAATATTCTGATCGGGTTTGGTATCTTCCTGTTGCTGCTTTCAACGCTGATGGGTTTCTACCTGACGGAGTTCCGAAATGCGCTTCAGCCGTTCCTGCTGAATTAACGAGGGATGTAATGGCTGACGATACCGACGATTCGGAGAAAACCGAGGACCCCACCCAAAAACGGCTCGATGATGCATTCGAGAAAGGGGACATACCGAAATCGCAGGAAGTGAGTGCCTGGTTCTCGTTGTTGGGGACCGCTTTGGTGATTTCTTTCCTTGCTCCTGCGATGGTTGGGGGCATTTCTACCATCTTAAAGGGCTTTTTTGCCCATGCAGACACGATTGCTGTTGATCCGGGTGCTCTTGTTTTCCTTTTAGAAATAACTGGGCCTGAAATACTTGGTGTGGTGGCACTGCCGTTGCTCACACTTTTGGTGCTCGCCGTTGTTGGCAATGTGGTTCAACACAAACCACTTTGGACAGCTGAACGGTTGAAGCCGAAGTTGAACAAGATCTCGCCGCTTTCAGGAATGAAGAGGTTGTTCTCTAAAGACAGTCTTGCGAACTTTCTGAAAGGGCTCGTGAAGATCATTGCGGTTGCTGTGGTTGTCTTTCTGGTGCTGTGGCCGGAAAGAGACCGTCTGGATACAGTGGTGTTCAGAGAAACGGGCCTTGTGCTGGAGGAGGTCCGCGAACTTGCTATTATGGTGATTGGAGCAATTCTTGCGCTTATGACTGTTGTTGCCGGAGCCGATTTGGTGTGGCAACGGAAAAAATGGTTCGAAAAGCAAAAGATGACCCAGCAGGAAGTGAAAGAGGAATACAAGCAATCTGAGGGTGATCCCAAGATTAAAGCCAAAATTCGAGAGTTGCGCCTTCAGCGTTCACGCAACAGAATGATGGCAAGTGTGCCGGATGCGACGGTTGTTATTACAAACCCGACCCACTACGCGGTTGCCCTGAGTTACGAAGAGGGCATGGGAGCACCGCAATGTGTTGCGCTTGGGGTGGATGAACTGGCGCTCCGCATACGAGAGGTTGCGAAGGAATCCGATGTGCCGATCGTGGAGAACCCACCGCTGGCACGTGCGTTGTATGCAACGATAGAATTGAATGATTATGTGCCTGAGGAGCACTACGCCGCGGTTGCGAAGGTGATTGGTTATGTCATGCAGCTGCGTAAAAAGAAGAGCTGGCGGTCTTAACGGCACATGCGTGTCGGAGTGTCGGCTTTGTAGCGGACTATTCTCATGGCGCGATGGAGTCAAATCGTCTGCGGGGCAGCCGTAGAGAGGGTAAGATGACGAAGACCGAAGCGCGGCGACCTGAGCCGGTGATAGACAGGACAGACAAGGGCGGCAGCCTTGGGGCCTTGATGCTGCTTGCATTAGGCCTTGTCGCAGCGACAGCCGCCTTTGCGTTGATGCGCAAAGAACAGGCGGAGCCCTATATTTTGGGGCTTCTGGGTGTTCTGGCGGTTGTCGGGGTGTTTTCTCTCTTTGCTATGGCTATCGGGCTTTTGCGGTTTATCTCCAAGACCCATCGCAATCCACTTGCTGAATCCTTCATGAACTCGCTTGATGATGGTGTTTTGCTGGCTGATCACAATGGCCGTATCATTTACGCCAACCAGTCCTATGCTGAGTTGACGGGGGCCCGTGGGCCTGCGGATGTGCGCACGGTGGAGCGGGTGTTTTCGTCAGACCCGGATGCTGCTGATGCCATTTTCCGGCTGTCGCAAGCGGTGCGGAGCGGGCGTTACGCGACAGAAGAAGTGCGCCTGCCGAATGCGGTTGGTGAGGTTGCCAGCGGTGCGCGCTGGTATCGCATCAGTGTAAGGCCACTGGACCAGGATGCTGCGGTTGGCGTTGAAAGCGGCATAACCATCTGGCAGGTCTCCGATATCACCCGAGACCGAACCGAACAGGAAAACTCCTTCCAAGAGCTGCAGCGAGTTATCAATTTCCTCGATCATGCACCCTGTGGGTTCTTCTCCTCGGACAGCACTGGTAAGCTGGTTTACCTGAATGCGACACTTGCTGACTGGCTTGACTATGATCTGACCCAATTCATCTCCGGCGAACTGTCTTTGAAAGACATCGTGCGCGGAGAAGGGGCGGCTCTTGTTGAGGCTCTGCTGGGCTCTGAGGGGGAAGTTAAAACCGAGAGCTTCGATATTGATCTGGTGACCCGCAGTGGCACCGGGCTGCCTGTGCGCCTTGTGCACCGCGTTCCGTTTGGAGCTGATGGGCTTGCTGGTGACAGCCGTACGCTTGTGATCAATCGGTCTGCGGGCAATGATGATGAAGAAGCGCTGCGGGCTGCAGAAGTGCGCTTCTCACGCTTCTTCAACAACACACCTGTTGCGATTGCCTCCATTGACAAGAACGGTCTTGTTGAACGTACCAATGGCCCGTTCATGCGTTTGTTCGAGCAAGGCGAAGGCCTTGGCAAGGATGTGAAGCTTACCGAGTTCGTCGTTGAAACTGACCGCGTTGCTCTGCAAAGCGCGTTGGAGGAAGCTGCGCTGGGCAAGAGTGAGATTGCGCCGCTTGATGTCTCGCTCAAAGGCAATGGAGATCCGCGCTCCGCGACTTTCTACGTTTCTGCAGTGCAGGACAGCCAGGCCGGTGAAGATGCTGCGGTGATTTATGTTCTAGAAACCACGCAGCAGCGTGCACTTGAAGCGCAGTTTGCCCAGAGCCAGAAGATGCAGGCGATTGGTCAGCTGGCTGGCGGGGTTGCACATGACTTCAACAACGTTCTGACTGCTATTATCGGGTTTTCCGATCTGCTGCTGGCAAGTCACCGTCCAACGGATCCGGCGTTCCAGGACATCATGAACATCAAGCAGAATGCGAACAGGGCAGCTGGTCTTGTGCGTCAGCTGCTTGCGTTCTCGCGTCGTCAGACCTTGCGTCCGCAGGAGTTGGCATTGGCGGATGTGCTTGCTGATGTTTCTATTCTTCTGGACCGTCTGCTTGGCGAGAAGATCGAACTGAAGTTGGTACATGGCCGGGAGCTGTGGCCTGTGATGGCGGATGTGAACCAGCTTGAGCAGGTGATTGTCAACCTTGCCGTGAATGCTCGTGACGCGATGGAAGGTGGAGGCGAGGTCTCCATCCGCACGCTTAATGTGGAAGAGGCTGTTTCCAAAACCTATGAGAACACGCGCGGTATGCCACTGGGTGAATATGTGCTGATCGAGGTTGCCGATAATGGCCACGGCATGTCTCAGGATGTGATGGACAAGATCTTCGAACCGTTCTTCTCAACCAAAGATGTGGGCAAAGGAACGGGTCTTGGGCTTTCCACTGTTTATGGCATTGTGAAGCAGACTGGTGGTTATGTGTTCTGCACCAGTGAAGTTGGTGTGGGTACCACGTTTCGCATCTTCCTGCCGCGTCACATCTCCACTGAGAAGGAAGAGGTGGTTGAGGTTAAGCCGGAACAGGAAGTGACCGAAGCCGATCTGACAGGTTCTGCAACCATTCTTCTTGTTGAGGATGAAGAGGCTGTACGGGCCTTCGCCGCACGTGCATTAGGTGGCCGCGGCTATGAGGTTTATGAAGCAGGTTCCGGCACTGAAGCATTGGAAGTGATGGAAGAAACAGGCGGGGCGATTGACCTTGTGGTTTCTGACGTGGTGATGCCGGAAATGGATGGGCCAAGCCTGCTTATTGAGCTGCGCAAGACACGTCCTGACCTGAAGATCATCTTTATCTCTGGCTATGCTGAGGATGCGTTTGAGAAGAACTTGCCAGCTGAAGAGAGTTTCACCTTCTTGCCGAAGCCGTTCACACTCAAGCAGCTTGCAACAACCGTGAAAGAAACTCTGGAAGCCAAGACACAAGAACGCGCCTAATTTCTTACTCTTTAATGCAAAAGGCCGGAGAGCTGTGAAGCTTTCCGGCCTTTTTTGAATTCTGGATGCTTAGCAGCCCGCAGATGATTCCGCATTGGACTTCAAACGCTGAAGGCTCTGCATGGAACCTGGATTTCCTGGAAGTTGGAAAGACTGTTCTTGCGGGGTGTAGATGTTGTTGACCAGTGCAAGGTCCTGAACAACATTTGTACGGCACTGCGCGCCAGAGAAGCGCACACGAATGCGATAGGCGCGCTCACCGGAGTCAGAGGCGCCGAACTCGTTATCCAAAACAGCGTTTTCGCCGCGCACATAGCTTTCCATCACTACCATGTTTGGTTCATTCTGCTGCACGATGGTGCCGCGTGCGCTTGCGCTATCGACCAGTGTTTTGCGAACAGTTTCAGGAGACGCGTTGATCTGGATGGTCTGAGAATCTGAGTCTGCGCGAATGGTTGGCTGACCACTGCGAATGGAGGGGCCGCTTTGGCAAGCTGCGAGAGCTGCAGTTAATCCGATAAAAATGAGTTTCTTCATAGCGTAAATCCTGCGGGTGACAAAAACAGAAGCAGCTGCCGCCAACCGCGAAATTCTGTTTGGCGTGATTTCAATGGAGCCACCCACTAAATGGGATCGGCCTTTCTCGCATATGCCCGCCTGATGGCGTTTTGATGAGCACTATATGACCACAAGATGCAAATGCGCCAATAGAAACACAGCGATGTAAAGTTCTATAGCTTTAGAACACCTAAAATAATCGGGACCGAAAAACAACGGAATCTTTCGATCAAAGAGATGTGAACGTCTCTGCATGATTTGAGTTGATTGAAAGTGTCGGGGGTGAGCAGAAGAAACAACGCAGGTTGCGCATAAAAAAATCCGGGCTGGATTGACCGGTCCGGATTTGTATTTCTGTTTGGTTTAAAAGCTGCTTATGCAGTCAAACCACAGGCAATTTTTGTTGCAAGCTTTGCGTTGTTTTTAACCAGCGCAATGTTGGTTGCAAGGCTGCGGCCCTTGGTGCGCTCGAAAATGTCTTGCAGTACGAACGGTGTTACTTCCTTGCCGGTGACGTTCTGTTCTTCAGCGGCCTGAATGGATGCATCAATGAACACCTGCATTTCGTCAGATGGAATTTCGTCTTCTACAGGTACCGGGTTGGTGACCAGCATGCCGCCGTGATCGCCAAATGTTTCGCGGAACTTGATCAGTTTGGAGATGTCGGAAGGGTCGTCCAAGCTGTAAGGCGCTTTGATCTTTGAATCGCGGGACCAGAAGGCTGGTACGTTTTCACAATTGAACCCAATGACCGGAACGCCGCGTGTTTCCAGAACTTCCAGTGTCTTTGGAATGTCGAGCAGCGCTTTTGCACCTGCGGAAACAACACAGACTGGAGTGCGGGACAACTCATCCAGGTCAGCTGAGATATCGAAGCTGGTTTCTGCGCCTTTATGGACACCGCCGATGCCGCCGGTTGCGAACACGCGGATGCCAGCTGCGTGTGCTGCCATCATGGTTGCGGCTACGGTTGTGGAGCCGTTTTTACCCAGCGCCATAGCGAAGGAAAGATCTGCGCGGGAGCACTTCATGACGTCTTTAGCGTTTGCCAGTTCTTCCAGAGTGCTGTCTTCCAGACCTACATGCAGCTCGCCGTTCAACACAGCGATTGTCGCAGGGACTGCGCCACCGTCACGGATGATCTGTTCTACTTCGCGGGCAGTCTCAACGTTTTGTGGGTACGGCATGCCATGGGTAATGATGGTGGACTCCAGCGCAACAATAGGGGCGCCATTGCTCAGAGCATCTGCAACTTCTTTTGAATGATGGATTTTAATTGAACTTCCCATGGTTTTCCCAGTCTTTCGTATGTTGTTGGTGCTTAGGCATGTTCTAATAAACGAGCGTTAAGCGATTGGGGTGAAAGCGTTTCTGGCGCGGCGCCAGTCGCTTCCACTGTAATTGATGCAGAAGCAAGGCCGCTTTTTACTGCTGAAACCGGGGCTTCATTGAGGCAGCTTGCATAAAGAAAGCCTGCAATGAAGGCATCACCTGCGCCGGTGACATCCACGGGAACAACAGAAAATGGAGTGTGCGAGCTTGTGCTGCCTGCACAGTGAAGAGCCAGTGGCTTGTTGGAATTGCTGACCAGAACAATTGGAATGCCCGCAGTTGCCAGCTTTTGAGCTAGTTCTTCTGCTGAGAATTCTCCTGGTTCGCACTCCAAAAGAGCTGTGGCTTCATCTGTGTTGGTAAAAAGAATGTCGATTTTTGAGAGGAGGGGACGCAGTTTGGGCGCCTTCGCAATTGAGACGGTGTCTGCTGCGAGAAGGCGATGCTCCTTGGCATTGGCAAGTGAGAGAAGCGTTGCTTCTTCCAGATTGGTTTCACAGAGCCAGATGTCGCAGTCCAGCAGAGCCTGTGGGATTGGATAGGCTTGTGAGAAACTCACCATCGCTGTGATTTCACTATCCGAAATAGCGGAGAATAACGTACCGTCCGGATTGTGAAGTGCCAGATAGGATCCGGTTCTCCCTTCTGCGACAGTGGTGATACTGGAAGTATCAATCCCGCATTCTGTCAGACTTTTTGCGAGGAATGCTCCATCTGCATCGTCCCCCAGACATCCATGCATTGTTGGTTGCATGCCTAGCCGGGCCATTGCACGTGCAATGTTTGCTCCAACACCTCCAGCACGGGACATAATTTTCCCGGGTGTTGAGGTGTCCGGCTTGAATGGTCGATCTGCATGCGCAATCCTGTCCAGATGGATTGCTCCGATTACTCCGACCTTTTTAGTGGACATAACCAATTCTCCTCCCGACATCGAAAGACAGTTGATATGCAATGTGGTTGGCCAAAGCAAGCTACGAGCAAATACAGACTGTGGGTGATGTATCAAAAGTGCATTTTGCTGTTTGATTCCAGATGCGTTCCTCCAAACGGGTGTCGGGAAAAGTTATCTACATGTTGAACAATAGGAGAACATATTGAAATTAATCCATTTTTATTAGTTAGTTATCAGGTATTGCGGAGTTGGAACAAAATGAGTACAAATAACTGACTTTGAAACTACGCGTCCATCGTGGAATAAGGGATGAGAACGTATGGCACAAACTTCACTTCGCCTTGTTGAGGGCAATCAGATGGACAAGAATAAAGCACTGGATGCAGCGCTTTCCCAAATTGAACGAGCCTTTGGTAAAGGCTCCATTATGCGCATGGGCCAGGGGCAGGCCGTAGAAATCCAGAGCGTTTCGACTGGTTCTCTCAGTCTTGATATCGGCCTTGGAATCGGCGGGCTCCCAAAAGGGCGTATCGTTGAGATCTATGGACCTGAAAGCTCCGGTAAAACCACGCTGGCTTTGCACACAGTTGCCTGTGCGCAGCAAGGAGGCGGGATTTGCGCCTTTATTGATGCTGAACATGCGCTGGATCCGATTTATGCACGCAAGCTTGGTGTGAATATTGATGACCTGCTCATCTCTCAGCCGGATGCTGGTGAACAGGCGCTTGAGATCGCCGATACGCTGGTTCGCTCGGGTGCGATTGATGTGCTGGTGATCGATTCCGTTGCTGCGCTGACGCCAAAAGCAGAACTTGAAGGTGAGATGGGCGATTCGCTCCCTGGCCTGCAGGCTCGTTTGATGAGCCAAGCGCTGCGCAAGCTGACCGCTTCCATTTCCAAATCCAATACCATGGTGATCTTCATCAACCAGATTCGCATGAAGATCGGTGTGATGTTTGGTTCGCCTGAGACGACAACTGGTGGTAACGCGCTCAAGTTCTATGCTTCTGTGCGTTTGGATATCCGCCGTATCGGTGCGATTAAAGATCGTGACGAGATTGTTGGTAACCAGACCCGCGTGAAAGTGGTGAAGAATAAGCTGGCGCCTCCATTCAAGCAGGTTGAGTTTGACATCATCTACGGCGAAGGCATCTCCAAAATGGGGGAATTGCTGGATCTTGGTGTGAAAGGCGGCATTGTTGAGAAGTCAGGTGCGTGGTTCTCCTACAACAGCCAGCGGCTGGGGCAGGGGCGAGAGAACTCGAAAACCTTCCTGAAAGAGAATCCTGAACTGGCGGATGAGATTGAACTTGCTATCCGACAGAATGCAGGTTTGATTGCTGAAAAGATTGATGATCCGGAAAAAGCTGCGGAAAACCAATAGAGTTTAGAGGGGCTGGATTTATCCAGCCTCTTTTTTTGTAGGGTTTTATGGACAGATTTGCTGCATATGGCTAAAACGCGGCAGATACTAATTTTTTGTTGCATCGTTTTTGATGCGCATACCCTGCAATTTGGCGGCTGTGATTGTTGAAGTAGCTGCCCACTAGAAAACGAGACGGACATCAATACCTATGAGTGGCGTCAACGAAATTCGGTCGGCTTTTCTCGACTACTTTGCAAAGAACGGACACGAAGTTGTTCCTTCCAGTCCACTGGTGCCACGCAATGATCCGACATTGATGTTTACAAATGCGGGTATGGTGCCATTCAAGAACGTATTCACCGGTTTGGAAAAACGGGATTACGTGCGTGCAACATCTTCGCAAAAATGTGTCCGCGCTGGCGGTAAGCACAACGATCTGGACAATGTTGGCTACACTGCGCGCCATCACACCTTCTTTGAAATGCTGGGCAACTTTTCCTTTGGAGATTACTTCAAGGAAAACGCTATTGAGCTGGCATGGAATCTGATCACCAAAGAATACGGGCTGCCGGCTGACAAGCTGTTGATCACCGTTTATTCCGAGGATGAAGAAGCATTCAAGATCTGGAAGAAGTTGACTGGCTTTGCTGATGAGAAAATCATCCGCATCCCAACTTCAGACAACTTCTGGGCCATGGGTGATACCGGTCCTTGTGGCCCATGCTCCGAGATCTTCTACGATCACGGCGAACATATCTGGGGTGGCCCTCCAGGATCTCCTGAGGAAGATGGTGATCGCTTTATCGAGATTTGGAATCTCGTGTTCATGCAGTACGAGCAGCTGCCAGAAAAGCGTATCGATCTGCCGCGTCCATCCATCGATACTGGCATGGGTCTTGAGCGTTTTGCTGCGATTATGCAGGGCGTACATAACAACTACGAGATCGATCTCTTCAAGGCTCTGATTGCGAGCTCTGAGCATCTCACCGGTGTTGAAGCTGTTGGCAAAGCACAGGCGAGCCACCGAGTGATTGCAGATCACTTGCGGTCCATGGCCTTCCTGATTGCTGACGGTGTTCTGCCTTCCAATGAAGGTCGTGGTTACGTTCTGCGCCGCATCATGCGCCGTGCGATGCGCCATGCAAACCTTTTGGGTGCGCAAGAGCCGGTTATCTTCAAGATGCTGCCGACACTTGTGCGTGAAATGGGGCAGGCGTTCCCTGAGCTTCCACGTGCTGAAAAGCTTATTGAAGAGACTGTTCAGCTGGAAGAAAAGCGTTTCATCAAAACTCTTGAGCGCGGTCTTGGCCTGCTGGAAGATGCAACCAGTTCTCTGGGTTCTGGTGATCAGCTTGATGGTGAAACAGCGTTTAAGCTTTATGACACCTTCGGCTTCCCGCTCGATCTGACACAGGATGCATTGCGTAGCCGTGAGATTGCGGTTGATACCGATGGGTTCAATACTGCTATGGAGCGCCAGCGTGCTGAAGCGCGTGCGGCGTGGTCAGGCTCCGGCGATGCTGCAACCGATGCGATCTGGTTCTCCATTAAGGAGAAAGCAGGCGCGACTGAGTTCCTCGGTTATGAGACTGAGAAGGCAGAAGGCGTTGTTTTGAACCTTGTGAAGGATGGTGAAGAAGTTACTTCTCTGAAGCAGGGTGAAGAAGGGTCTTTGATCCTTAACCAGACGCCGTTTTATGGCGAATCCGGTGGTCAGGTTGGCGACTGTGGTACCATGGTTGCAGATGGTGTTTCCCTTGCTGTCACCAACACGCAGAAGAAAGCTGACGGTCTGTTCGTCCATTTTGTTCGTGTTGAGAGCGGTGAAGTTAAGGTGGACGATGCGCTTGAGTTGGTTGTTGACCATTCTCGCCGCAGTGCTATTCGTTCCAACCACTCCGCAACGCACCTGGTTCACGAAGCATTGCGTGAAGTGCTTGGTACTCACGTTGCTCAGAAGGGCTCTTTGGTTACGCCAGAACGTCTGCGTTTTGACTTTTCGCATCCAAAGCCTGTCAGCGCTGAAGAAACGGTACGGGTTGAGGCTCTGGCCAACGAGATCGTGCTGCAAAACGGTGCAGTTGAGACTTCTTTGATGGAAGTTGATGAGGCGATCGAAGCTGGCGCGATGGCTCTGTTCGGTGAGAAGTATGGCGATGAAGTCCGTGTGGTTTCCATGGGTACGGCGACTACTGGCGAGAAAGCCGGAAAGTCTTACTCTGTGGAACTTTGCGGTGGTACGCATGTGAAGCGCACTGGTGACATCGGTCTTGTGACTGTTGTTTCTGAAGGTGCTGTTGCTGCTGGTGTTCGCCGTATTGAAGCACTTACTGGTGATGAAGCACGTAAGTATCTGGCTGAGCAGGATGCGCTGATGCGTGAGAGTGCTGGTTTGCTTAAGGTTGCTGCAGCTGACGTTCCTGCTCGTATTGCAAGCTTGCTGGATGAGCGCAAGAAGCTTGAGCGTGAACTGACGGATGCGAAGAAGAAACTTGCGATGGGCGGTGGCAGCTCCGATGGGGATGCCGGTGTTACTGAAGCGGGTAAGTTCAAGCTTATGGCTCGTGTTCTTGAAGGCATCAATCCGAAGGATCTCAAGTCTGTTGCCGATGAAGGCAAGACTGCGATTGGTTCCGGTGTTGTTGTGCTGATCAGCAAAGCGGAAGATGGAAAAGCTGCGATCGTTGTTGGCTCGACTAAGGATGTGAGTGAGACAGCCAGTGCGGTTGAGCTTGTTCGCATTGGTTCTGCTGCTCTTGGTGGTCGTGGTGGCGGTGGCCGTCCGGACATGGCGCAGGCTGGTGGCCCGGATGCAAGCAAGGCTGATGAGGCGATTGCTGCGATTAAGGCTCACCTTGAAACGCTTTAATACCGAACCAAAGATCTAAGAGTTGCAAAGGGGGGATTTAATCTCCCCTTTATTTTTTGCCAGTTACTTTCGCTGGGTGCCTCTTTTTGCGGTTTGCGTGGGCCTGTAAAATGGTGAAGGGAGGTTCATTGCTGTTGGGATTGCTTTATCTGTTTCTTCAAGTGCCCGAGAACTTTATTGGGGGCGTTGGTGGTACACTCCATCAAGTTGAAAGTTTATAATTTGCTGGAGCGCAGCAGTGCCGGTAACCGGCTTGCCAAGCAGATTGATGCGATTCTCATAATTTTTATTGTTGTGAATGTGGGACTTGCTGTCCTTGAGACGGAGCCGAGCATCGGAGAGGTGTATGTCTGGCAGATCTTTTTGCTGGATTTCATTGCTGGCTCAATCTTTGCCGTTGAATATTTATTGGGGCTTTGGGTTTCAGACCTGCATCCTCCTTTGAGGAAATATGGTCCGCTCAAAGCACGTGCTGTTTATGCGATGCAGCCGCTCTCGCTGGTTGATTTTGTGGCTGTGCTGCCCTTCTGGCTTTCGCTGTTCTTCACCAGTATCAGTTGGAAATCGCTTGTTATTTTGCGTCTGTTGCGGTTCTTGAAGATCGCGCGATACTCGCCTGCTGTTCGCTCTCTTATTTCTGCAGTGGTTGCTGAGCAGAGGGCGATTGTTGGCAGTCTGGTGCTGATTTTCGGCGTTGCTCTCGTGTCTGCAACGCTGCTTTACAGCGTTGAACATGCCGCGCAGCCGGAGCATTTTGGTACCATTCCAAGCGCATTGTGGTGGGCGTTTTCAACTCTCACTACGGTTGGTTATGGTGATGTTGTGCCTGTCACAGCGATGGGTAAAACCATCGCCAGTCTGGTGATGTTGATGGGGTACTGCCTGTTTGCGCTGCCAGTTGGAATTGTTGGCACTGCGTTTGCGCGTGAGATCCATAGCAGAGACTTTGTGATCACCTGGGGTATGGTGGCCACCATACCGCTGTTGGAGCGTCTGTCTGCGATTGAGATCGCTGCAGTGACGGAGCTTTTACATTCGCACAGTGTACCTGCTGGACAGACCATATGTGAGAAGGGCGAGGATGGAGACAGCCTTTACCTAATTGCATCTGGTGAAGTGGAAGAAGTGTTTGCTGACCACCGTATTTTACATGGTGAGGGTGAGCATTTTGGCGAGGCATCGTTGTTTGCTCACCGCAAGCGAACGGCCAGCGCTGTTGCGCGAACACCCGTTCAGCTCATGGTCCTCAAAATGGAAGACCTGCGCCGCTTCATGGACCGTAAACCGGCTATAGCGAAGAAGATCATTGATGAAGCTATTGATGAACGGAAGAGTCATCATACGGATGTGGAGTTTACTTCGTAATCTGGCCTTGGATGTATGGCGCAAGAACTTCGATCTTGTCGGTCCAGATGTATCCATAGAAATTATCAGGCACCGCAGCAAGTTGTTCCGGTGTGTCTATGCCGCCACCGATACCCTGTAATGTGAATGGGCCGGATGCGATGACCTCGCTGCCATATTCCTTGAGCCTTTGTTGGAATTTATGTGGCCAGCCCCACACAGCCCATGTGTAATTTGAGGGAACACCAATGACGGTGCCTCTGCAATCATGTGGAACATATCCACTCCAGCCGAGAGCGACGTATGTTTTTAGGCAGGCTTTGGTTTGGCGTTTGTCGAAGCCTACGATTTCCTCGGTGCTATCTGCAATGCTCCAGGTGGGGGCGGCAGCTCCATAGACACCCCAGATTTGCTTCTTCCATTCCGGATGCCTGCTGAGTTTCTCTTGAAGGAGTTCTGCCGAGCGTAGTTCTTTCTCCTTGAAGTTGATCAGGAACTTCTTGCCGGGGAGGGCGCGGAACACCTCCTCGAGTTCTGGTAAGGCACCTATGCCGGTTCCTCTCAATGGATAGGTTTTTCCGCCGTCTGCAGTGTAGCCATAGCCGATGTCCAGAGCTTTGAGCTTTGCAAGTGAATGAGATCTGGTGATGCCTAGGCCATTGGTGCGGCAGTCCAGTGTCCAATCATGAAAGACGGCGAGTTTGCTGTCTGCTGTCGGGTGTACATCCAGCTCCACAATATCTGCGCCAGCTTCAAACGCAGCTTTCATAGAGGCAATTGTGTTTTCCAGATAGGAATGAGAAGGCGTGTCAATGCGTTCTGCGGTGCAAGTCTGACTGGTCAGCTCGTTGCGATGATAGGTTTGGTGGACACCGCGATGAGCAATGAACCTAGTTTTGCCGGATAAGGGTTGGCTTGAAAGCCATGAGGCGTTGAAGAGGTAGACCCCGGCAAAGACGAGGAGGAGCAGCAGGACAATCTTTTTAAACATAAGAGGCGCCGGGTTGGAAACAGAGACCGTCCGCATAGGTTGAAAGCCTAATGTGTTCTCACTTAGGCGTTGTTTTGGCGTACTCAAGATTTCGGCATCAAGGTGCCGGTGAAGTCCCTAGGAACTTTGCGGTAATCAGGCAGAGGCATGTTGAGATCTGGTTGGTCTGTTCGTCAGGGAGCGTCAGAGCTGCTGTTCCGCTCCCTGTTAGCCTTATTTTCCTGAAGCGCAGCTTAGGGTCACTTGCTTATCCGCGGGGCAGTAGAAGTAATTGCAGTGCTCAAAAAACAGCTGGCCGCTGTTAAATAGCATCGCACTAACATCCTTGTACCCTAAGGACCATCTGGCTGAGTGGCCGAGAGCTTGATTGCTCCCGTAGCTTAGTGTCACCAGAGGCTCTTTGCTTTGCTCATTTACGTAAAGCTGCATCTCATAGTCTGACGTTTCAATCGGTCCGCTGTTAGGGCTGGCAGTACAACACGGGGGCGTGTTTTCAGCTACTGAGACTATGCCATATGAAATACCTGTATCCGGGAGAACGCGGGCTGGTTGGGGACCGGTTGGCGGATAAACGACCTCGCCGTTGGACTTGCTTGTGATTGCAAAGGGGAGGACAGGTGCCACCAAAGCCGTTGGATTTGTTGGTGACGTAGATAGTGGAAGCGTGAGTGTTTTGCCCAGATTGGGGAGTGGGTTTTGAGGGGATGCCAGATAGACATCAAGACTGCTGCTGTTTGAGTGCGTGCTTGTGAGGGCGTAATTCTGGTTCTCAAAAGAGACGCCATTGTCGTCGACCAGGTTAAGAAATGGATTTGCGGGAGTGGCTTGATCTGCATCCACCTGGGAAATGCTATGAGGACTGTCAAAACCAACACCCATCATGAAAACCTTAGGGTTGAGATTGCAAGTGGGTGCGGGGGACTTTGAGCAGGTGGGCTTGTTCTTACTATTTGGGCAGTGCTGTACGGCGGCAAAGACCGGAAAGTTTTTGAGGTGTTTTGTAGGGACCTTGCCGGGCGTTCCAAACGAGAGATCGCGATTGATTATGTATCCAGCATAGGTGTTCCCTGAGCTGGAGTAGGACAGGGTGGTGCAGGTGGAACTTACCTGCTCTTCAGCTGTGGGAATAAAAAAGCCTGCAGAGCCAACGATGCCGGTTGATCCTGTATCCATCACAAAGATCGAGCTCTTTTTTTCACCAGACGAGACTGTAGTTTGTATTTCCAGCTGGAAGTATGGGCCAATTTTCTTGGCGGTTATGGCGTCATTATCCTGAGCTTGTGCAAAGTTTGCCAATCCCGCGCCGAGCAGGAACAGTAAGAGTTGTGGTTTCATCGTCTGGATCCTTTTTGATTACGGTAGGGCCGTATTCGTGAAGGATGCATTGTTCGGGGCTCCCTTGATTTAAAGGGAGTACTGGAATTTCAATCGGTTTGGCTGACTGGCCTGCGCAATTGTTTCGCCCACAAAAAAGGGTGCCCGGAGGCACCCTTTTCATAAATCAGCGCTTTGGCAGTACTTATGCAGCAGCCATAGCTTTCTGAAGGTTTTCGTCGACTTTGTCGAGGAAGCCAGTTGTGGTGAGCCACTTCTGTTCTGGACCTACGAGAAGAGCCAGATCTTTGGTCATGTGACCGCTTTCAACTGTATCGATACATACCTGCTCAAGAGTTTCAGCAAACTTCTTCAGCTCAGCGTTGTTGTCGAGTTTTGCGCGGTGAGCCAGGCCACGGGTCCATGCAAAGATAGATGCGATGGAGTTTGTGGAAGTGTCTTCACCTTTTTCATGCTGACGGAAGTGACGGGTCACTGTGCCGTGTGCAGCTTCTGCTTCAACGGTTTTGCCGTCTGGTGACATGAGAACGGAAGTCATCAGGCCAAGGGAACCGAAGCCCTGTGCAACGGTGTCGGACTGAACGTCGCCGTCGTAGTTCTTACAAGCCCAAACGTAACCACCGGACCACTTCATGGATGCAGCAACCATGTCATCGATGAGACGGTGCTCGTACCAGATTTTTTCTGCTTCGTACTTCTCTTTGAACTCAGCGTCATAGATTTCCTGGAAGATGTCTTTGAAGCGACCATCGTATACTTTGAGGATGGTGTTCTTGGTGGACAGGTAGCAAGGTACCTTACGGCCAAGAGCATAGTTCATGGAAGCACGGGCGAAGTCGCGGATGGAATCATCCAGGTTGTACATCGCCATTGCGATACCGGCTGAAGGAGCATCGAATACTTCGTGTTCAATCTCAGCGCCGTCGTCACCAACGAATTTGATAGACAGCTTGCCTTTGCCAGGGAATTTGAAGTCAGTCGCGCGGTACTGATCACCATATGCGTGACGGCCAACGATGATTGGCTGTGTCCAGCCTGGAACCAGACGTGGAACGTTGGACATGATGATTGGCTCGCGGAAGATAACGCCACCCAGGATGTTACGGATGGTGCCGTTTGGAGAGCGGTACATGCGCTTCAGGTCGAATTCTTCAACGCGTGCTTCATCTGGAGTGATGGTTGCACACTTAACGCCAACGCCGTGTTCTTTGATTGCGTTTGCAGCATCAACAGTGATCTGATCGTCTGTTGCGTCGCGGGACTCAATGCCGAGGTCGTAGTACTTCAGATCGATGTCCAGGTAAGGATGGATCAGCTTGTCCTTGATGAACTGCCAAATGATGCGAGTCATCTCATCGCCGTCGAGCTCGACGACTGGATTTGCTACCTTGATCTTCGCCATATTAGTAGACCTCGTGTTTTTAGGTACATGAAAATGGAGCCTGAAGCGGCTCGAATTGCCATGTGTATACACATGTGCGCAATTTAATGCCAGTGGAAATGCTAGCTCGGTTGGCTTGTAATACCAAATTCGTATGCTGCACAGAAGTGGTGTTTGCTAACAAACTGCAATTTCAACTATATTTGCTCTCATGCGTGGTGTGAGTTGCTGCCCATAATCTTGTCAGACCTTTCTCCTTTTCGAGTGGATTGTCGATCATTCTGCTTAGGGCGCAAAAACTGATTACTCCGCAATCCCAAGATGTTATCCACTATGAGTTGCAATTGTGCAGTTTGTTCTTAACTCTCAAAACATATCCAATTACTCTGGCAACCTGATGGCGTCATAATTGGGACGCGAGCATTTTGTAGAGCGCGCAGGAGTCGGTTCCTGCGTTCTTTGACTTAGGAGTAAGGGAAGATGCGGATTGTTGTAACCGGTATGGGGGTTGTTTCGCCCCTAGGTGTTGGGATCAACCCGTTTTGGAAGAGACTGGTAGCTTCTGAAAGTGGTATTCGCGCTCTTACCAGATTTGATGGAAGCGAGCATGCTTGTCAGGTGGCAGGACAGGTTCCAACCATCGACGAAGATGAATTTGGCTTTGATGCCAGTGTTGCTATTCCTTTTAAAGACCAGAAGAAGATGGACTTATTTATCCATTATGCTCTGGTTGCAGCCAAGGAAGCCGTTGAACAGGCTGGCTGGCGTCCTGAAACGGACGAAGAGAAGGAAAGTACTGCGACGATCATTGCATCCGGGGTTGGTGGTTTTCCAGCTATGACCGGAGCTACACGCACTGTGGAGACCAAAGGTCCGCGGCGATTGTCGCCGTTCATTGTGCCGAGCTTTCTGGCGAACCTTGCAGCGGGTCAGGTTTCGATTGCTAATGGGTTTAAAGGGCCGTTGGGAACGCCGGTGACCGCATGTGCTGCCAGTGTGCAGGCCATTGGTGATGCGGTGCGCATGATCAGGAGTGGTGAGGCAAGTGTCGCCCTTGCTGGTGGTGCTGAGGCTTGTATTGATGCTGTCTCATTCGCTGGCTTTTCTGCAGCCCGTGCTCTGTCGAGCGGGTTTAATGATGAGCCTAGCAAAGCTTCTCGTCCCTTTGACAAAAACCGTGATGGATTTGTCATGGGTGAGGGGGCTGCGATGTTGGTGATTGAGACGCTTGAGCATGCCCTTGCTCGCGGTGCGACACCGCTTGCTGAGATCCTGGGGTATGGCACGTCAGCTGATGCCCACCATGTGACAGCTTCTCCTCCGGATGGCGCAGGTGGGCAAGCTGCGATGCGCAAGGCCTTGAAGCAGGCAGGGATTAATCCTGACGATATTGATTATATCAATGCCCACAGTACATCCACACCAGTTGGGGACGCTGCAGAAATTGCAGGCATTCAGGCTGTGTTTGGAGATCGTGGGAAAGATCTGGCTGTTTCTTCAACCAAGTCTGCGACGGGGCACCTTTTGGGAGCTGCCGGTGCTCTTGAGGCAATCGCTTCTATTATGGCACTGCGGGAAGGTGTGCTTCCTCCGACACTGAATCTGGAAGAGCCTGATGATGAGGCTTCTCAGTTTGATCTGGTGGCGAATGCGTCCAAAGAGAAAGACCTGAAATACGTCATGTCCAATGGCTTTGGTTTTGGCGGGGTGAACGCTTCCGTGATCTTTGGAAAGCCGTGCTGACAGCTGGCGGCAACATAGTTTTGGAAAAGGCTCAGGGGTTCTCTGAGCCTTTTCTTTTTGCCACATTGTTCTTTTAGCTGCACTTTACTGACTTAATTCAACTCACGTTTCTTGCAGTTTTCGTTGGTTGATTTAGGCGTTGCTTATATAGGCAGGCTTGTTTGAAGGTCCTGCTCATTTTGAAAGTTTGATTGATGCTCAACCGTTTGAACAACAAGCACTATGCTTTGATCACCGTTCTGTTGCTAATTGCGACTGCCGCTATCCTTCTTGCTATGGGGCGGGAACCAATCTGCAAATGTGGGGTGATCAAACTTTGGGCGGGCACTGCCAACAGTGCTGATAGTAGCCAGCACATCTCTGATTGGTACACACCGTCTCACATCATCCACGGCATGCTGTTTTATGCTTTGTTCTGGTGGATGGGCCGTCTCTTTACGGATGGGGCAGGTTGGCCTATGGGCTTTCGGTTGGTTCTATCGGTTATTGTTGAGGCGACCTGGGAGCTTGTCGAGAACTCCAGCTACATCATCAATCGTTACCGCGAAGCGACTATCGCCCTTGATTACTTTGGCGACAGTGTTCTGAACTCCGTGTTTGATATCATCTGGATGATTTTCGGGTTTTGGCTTGCTTCACGGTTACCAGTTTGGCTGTCTGTTGTGCTCATTCTTGCCATGGAGTTGATTGTTGGGGCGATCATCAGGGATAACCTCACACTCAATGTGATCATGCTGGTTTATCCGTTGGATGCCATCAAAGAATGGCAGATGCAGGCCTACTGATTACAAAACTGTGCCGCGCTCATTTTTAGATTGCGCGGCACGCTGTCTTTCTGAGTTCACTTTCGCAATGAAGTTCTCAACCGAAGCGCTCTATGCTTTCTTGTGCGCGGCCAGTGCGATGGCCACATAACTCCAGCCATTGAACATGATGGAAATGCCGGCCACAAGGCCCAGAGCCCAAGCGGTTGAAGCAGGGAAGTCGAGCAGGATCATCAAGCCGGCTGCCATTGCTATGATACCAGAGGCCAGAATCCAGCCCCAACTGGCGTGAGGTCGCAAACGGAATGAGAACAACACCTGCGCGATGCCTTGCGCTATGAAGACAGCAGAGAGCACGAGTGTCAGTGCTCCTGTTCCGGCGACAGGGTTATAATAGATTGCTACTCCACCAACCAGTGCTATGATTCCAATCAGTGATTGTCCGAGGAAGCCTCCCCATTCTTTTACCTGCATGGCGTGCCAGAGTTGAAGAACCCCGACGACTATCAGAACCAATCCAATTACCAGTGCTACTGCGATGGAGGACGCGTATGGTATGACCAACACAATCGTACCACCAATCACCATCAATACTCCGAGCACCAGAAACTTCAACCAGTTGTCACGCACTAACTGCGTGAGGTCCGGGACATTTGTAGGCGGGGTGCCACCTGCGTTGGGTTCTTGTCCAGACATTGTCATCGGGGTCTCCTTCGTAGAGGGTCATGCCATTCAGAGGCTGCATTGAAACGGCTAACACTCTAGGTAACAGCAAAACACAGCTTTACTCTTGATTGAATTCGCCGAATTTTACCCTCTTTAGGTGATTGGTCAGAGTTCCTACGCCATATCATGTGACTGAGGTGCGGGTGGTGACTTATCGCCGAGGGAAAACGACAGGCTTATTCTGATAGGAGTTTGCGTTTTCTGAGACTGCATCAAGGTAAAACGGCTCTGGTAATTTCCAGTGTGATCGGCTAGAGGATCCGCATGTCTGAAAGCACTCCTGAAACAAACAATGCCATTCCTCCTGTTGTCGTTCTCTGTGAACCTCAACTTGGCGAAAACATCGGTATGGTTGCTCGTGCTATGGCCAATTTTGGTCTGCACGACCTGCGCCTGATCAATCCACGCGACGGTTGGCCGAGTGAAAAAGCACGCTCAGCTTCCAGCCGGGCACATCATGTTATTGATGCAGCACGAGTTTTCGATAGCGTTGAAGAAGCTGTTGCCGATCTGAAACTCGTTTTTGCAACGACCGCACGTAGCCGTGATATTCCAAAATCTGTTGTGGGACCTGATGAGGCTGCGACTGAGAGTGTTGCTCAGGGCGTGCGCGGGATCCCGTCCGGTTATATGTTTGGCCGAGAACGCTGGGGCCTGAACAATGACGAGGTGGCGCTTGCAAATAAGATTGTGACCCTTCCGGTTGATCCAACCTATGCGTCCTTGAATATTGCCCAGGCTGTTCTGGTATGTGCCTATGAATGGCGCCGTGTGGCTACAGCAGGTGCACTGCCTTTCTCCTTGGACGATTATGATGGAGAGCTGGCAACACAAGAGTCCATTCAACGAATGTTTGAGCATCTAGAAGCAGGGCTAGATTCTCGCGGGTTCTTCCGACCTATTGAAAAGAAGCCAGTAACAATTCGTAGGCTGCGCAACATCTTTCAGAAAGCAGATCTCACCGAAAATGAAGTGCGTATCATGCGTGGTGTGATTTCCTGCTTTGAGAAATATGGCGTGAAGGACAAAGATTGATGCTGACCGGCTCCCCTGTCGTTCCATTTCAGCAAATGCATATGCGGGCGGATACGTTTGGTCGTGTGTTGGTGTTGGATAGTGGTGTCGGGGGGCTGTCTGTGCAGCGTGAGATCAAGCGAATGCTTCCTGACGCTGCATTGCTGTATCTGGCGGATCGTGCTGCTTTCCCCTATGGCGACTGGGATGCGGCGGCACTGCGTGAGCACATCTGCGCATTGGTTGCATCAGTCAGTGAGGCTTGGCAGCCAAGTGCGGTAGTGGTGGCTTGCAATACGGCCTCGACGCTTGTACTCAAGAGCTTGCGAGAGATTATGAGCGTTCCTGTGGTTGGGACGGTTCCTGCAATTAAGCCTGCTGCAGAACAAACACAAAGCGGCGTTTTTGCAGTGCTTGCCACGCCAGGGACTGTGAAGCGTGACTACACGCAGGGCTTGATCATAGAGTTTGCGCCTGAGCACCATATCGCTCTTGTTGGGGCGACGGGTCTTGCTGCACTTGCAGAAGACAAGCTGGTAGGCCGCACTGTTGACCTTGATCGCTTGCAGCAGGAAATTGCTCCTTGCTTTGTCGAGAAAATCGGTCAGCGTACCGACTGCATCGTGCTTGGATGCACGCACTATCCTTTTTTGCAGGAAGAAATGGAGCAGGTGGCTCCCTGGCCGGTGACGTGGATTGATCCAGCGCCTGCGATTGCCAAACGGCTGGTTCAGGTCGTGGAGCCGGAATCTGTAGCGACTGGGTTTGAGGATCTGTTTTTCCTGACCAGCTGAGGTTCTCTCTCGTAGCGTATAGGTTGCTGGAGTGTTGCCCGCCTTGGCTTAAATCCTCTCTTATTTAATTGGTTGTTCTAGGCGGATCTTGAATTTGTTTTGATACCCAGTCGGCACCTGCGCATTTGCTGGAGTCGAAGCCTTGGATATCATCAATACTGTCGTCGATTACACCAATACCATCCTCTGGAATTACGTTCTGCTTTATGGCTTGCTTGCCGTTGGTGTGTTTTTCACGTTCCGATTGGGCTTTATCCAGTTTCGTTATTTTGGGCAGTGTTTCAGTGTTCTTCTCAAATCGAGGCATGAAGATCGCAACGGGATTAGCCCGTTTCAGGCCTTGTGTACCAGTCTGGCGTCCCGTGTTGGTACTGGCAACATCGCAGGGGTTGCTGTGGCGCTGACGCTGGGCGGACCGGGGGCAATCTTCTGGATGTGGATGGTTGCTTTGGTTGGCATGGCGACGGCTTATGCAGAAAGCGCGTTGGCCCAGCTTTATAAGGTTGAAGATGACGACGGTCAGTTTCGCGGTGGTCCGGCGGTTTACATGGCAGCTGGTCTTAAAAGCAAATTGCTTGGCCATATCTTTGCAATTGCTTTGATTTTTGCTTTTGGCATTGTGTTCTCCGCCGTGCAGTCCAACTCCATTGCAGATGCTATGAACAGTGCATTTGATATGCCGGAAATCGTCACTGGTGTTGTGCTCGTTTTAGCCGCTGGGCTGGTCATCTTTGGTGGCCTGCGGAAGATCGCTCACTTTGCTGAGGTCGTCGTTCCGTTTATGGCGATTGCTTATGTGGTGATCGCGTTTGGTATTCTGGCTGCGAATTACGAAGAAGTGCCCGGTGTTCTGTGGAGTATCGTCGCGCATGCCTTCGGCCTTGAAGAAGCGGTTGGCGGGATATCTGGTGGTGTGATGGCAGCGCTGCTGAACGGTGTCCGCCGTGGTCTATACTCCAACGAAGCTGGCATGGGGTCTGCGCCAAACATTGCCGCGTCAGCTGTTCCTGATCCGCATCATCCTGCCTCACAGGGCTTTGTGCAGGCGCTGGGTGTTTTCATTGATACGATCGTGATCTGTACTGCGACCGCATTGATTATCCTGCTCTCCGGTATCTATGATCCGACAACTGGTGTGACGGGAATATCGCTGACACAATCTGCGGCAGAGGCGCATGTGGGTGACTTTGGTGTCTACTTCATCGCTGTTGCGATCTTGTTCTTTGCATTCACCTCGATTGTGGCGAACTATTCTTATGCGGAAAATGCCATGATTTATCTGGAGCATGGCTGGAAGCCGGGGCTCACAATCCTTCGTGTTCTTTCGCTGGCAATGGTGTTTTGGGGTACTTTGCAGACAGTCGATACTGTATTCAACGCAGCGGATGCCGCTATGGCTGTGATGGCCACAATCAACCTGATTGCGATTGTGCTTCTAGCGCCAAAAGTGTCCTTGATTACCAAGGATTACATTAAACAGCTTAAGGAAGGGAAGGAACCTATGTTTGATATTGCCGAACATCCTGAACTTGCAGATGGTGTTGATGCTACGATCTGGAGCAAAGAGCGCGGCGAAGAAGCGCAAAGGCGCTATTGATAGTGCTCTTATTTCTCAGCTGTTTGCTGTCATATTCCGTTGACTCTTGCGTGCAATTTCAATAGGAATGCGCTGTTCATGGCGGTTCCTATGGAGCCGGCTTGATTTTACGCACCCGTGTGGTTCGGCATGCGCTATTTGCCAGGACCGCTGTCAATCTTTATGAGCCTTTGGGTTTGTGAAGGAAAAGGAGGGCGCGTTTCCTTTAAAATTACAGATAAACGCTAAGGAAACTGCGATGTCTAAGCGCCAGAGCGCCAAGTATAAACTAGACCGTCGGATGGGTGAAAACATCTGGGGTCGTCCTAAAAGCCCTGCGAACCGTCGTGAATATGGCCCAGGCCAGCACGGTCAGCGTCGTAAGGGTAAGCTTTCTGACTTTGGTGTGCAGCTGCGCGCTAAGCAGAAGCTGAAAGGCTACTACGGCAACATCTCTGAGAAACAGTTCCGTAAGACTTATGATGAAGCTTCCCGTCAGCGCGGTGATACTTCTGAAAACCTTATCGGTCTTCTCGAGTGCCGTCTTGACGCAGTTGTTTACCGCGCAAAATTCGTTCTCACTGTGTTTGCTGCTCGTCAGTTCATCAACCACGGTCATGTGAACGTAAATGGTCGCCGCGTAAACATCGGTTCTTACATGTGTAAGCCTGGTGACGTTATTGAAGTTCGTGAAAAGTCCAAGCAGCTGGCAATCGTACTGGAAGCAGTACAGTCCGCTGAGCGCGACGTTCCTGACTACCTTGACGTTGACACCAACAAGCTGACCGCGACATTTGCTCGTGTTCCTGCTTTTGGCGACGTGCCTTACCCAGTTCAGATGGAACCAAACCTGGTTGTGGAATTCTATTCCCGCTAATAGGTTTGATCCTGAAGAATTTGATTTGGGCTGCCCTTTGGGTGGCCCTTTTCTTTTGGTGGTGTTATTCCTCCCGCAGCATATTGCATTCGCCATTGTTTGATTGAGAACGAGTGAAGATAAGATAACGCCATGAGCCAGTTAAGCGCAGAACACGCCACTGATACAGCTGCTGAGGACAAGAGTTTCGATTCAAAGTGTCATCCACTTTTCCGTGAGGTGCCAAGTTCGGTTGAGTTCAAAAAACTGCGTAAACGGTTGCTGCGTGAAACTCGTCAGGCAATTTCTGACTATAAGATGGTTCTGGATGGGGCGAGCCCGGAGAAAACCAAATGGCTGATCTGCCTTTCTGGCGGTAAAGACAGCTACACTCTGCTTGCTGTTCTGATGGATCTGAAGTGGCGCGGTCTTCTTCCTGTTGACCTGATCGCCTGCAATCTTGACCAGTCCCAGCCGGATTTCCCGCAACACATCCTGCCCGAGTTCTTTGAGCGCTACCAGATCCCGAACAAGATTGTGCGCGAGAACACCTACGGCATTGTGACCGACAAGCTGCCTGAAACGTCTACTTATTGTTCCCTGTGCTCTCGCCTGCGCCGCGGTATTTTATATCGTACTGCGCGTGAGCTGGGCTGTGAGGCAATTGTGTTGGGGCATCACCGGGACGATGCTTTGGAAACCTTTATGATGAACATGTTCTTTGGTGGCCGCATGGCGTCGATGCCGCCAAAGCTGGTGAATGATGAAGGTGACCTGATGGTGCTGCGTCCGCTGATGAACTCCTCTGAAGCGGATATCGAGAAGTTCTCCAAGGCAATGGATTTCCCAATCATTCCTTGTAACCTGTGTGGCTCACAGGATGGCTTGCAGCGTGTTCAGGTGAAGAAGATGTTGCAACAGTGGGAGAAGGAGACGCCGGGTCGGCTGGGCATTATGGCTCGGGCTCTGGCGCATGTGCGTCCATCTCATTTACATGATGCACAGGCGTTTGATTTTGTTGGCCTGCGTCCTAATACGGGTGAGCAGGGAGAGAGTGATCAGGAACCTTGCTCCGCTGCTGCTGCGATGACTGAGAAACTGTTTGGCAATGAGTTTTAGTCATTTGGCTTAACTGCTGTAATTCTAAACCGCTGCATCCTTTGATGGAGCGGTTTTTGCTTTTTTCCGATAGATTGATCGGTTGGATTGGATAGAGACATGACACCACTTCGATTTTGGGCACGTAACACGGCTTTGGTTTTGCAGAACGTCTTTACTGCGCTGATGTTTGTGTTGTTCTCACAGTTGCGAGGATTTGCAGATCTCTCTCCGTTGCTTGAAGAGGTGTTTGGCATAAGCATCACCACGTTCTTTCTGATTGGCATTACCATTGCACTTGGCACTGCTTGCATCTTTCATCTTCCTTCGCTCAATTATACCGAGATTGGAAAAGGCGGAATTGTTTATCACCGTGCTCTCATCAAGCGTAGACTGGCCTGGAATGAGATTGAGAGTGTGGATGTAAAGCAACTCAGCTTTATGGGGTTTAAACTAGCCAAACGCGTTGTGTTGGATTTGAAGGGGAAACGAAAATTTCCCTATGCTCAAGCCGTGCGTGGATTGGGTGTTGATGGGGTGCTGCCAGGCACCTACAAGCAATCTCCAGAAGAAATGTCTGAGCAAATCAACCAGTTTCGCCGTATCAATGGTGTTTGATTTTCAGTGTTGCCGGAGATTCCCTGTGGTATTTTAAATTCTTGTTAGGTAATAAAAATACGTAAACTGCAAGAAATAATTGCAGAAACTGCGCGATTTTACCTATTCAATAAAGATTGTATCCAGACCCTGTAACTAAAGTTGAGTTAAGACAGAATTTCAGCGATCAAGCCGCGGTTTAACGTGGCGATATTTTTTTGGTTTCTCGATGTGAATTTTCCACGAAAGGCATTGGAGGTAACTATGAATATGGTCATTGATGGCTTGAACGGTATTGGATGGAAAAAGCAGAGAGATACTGCTGATCAATCCTGTCAGTGCGGTTCCTGGAAGTTGCACTGGATCAGGCATTCAAAACGTGACTGGCCATCTACATGCAGCAATGCAGATTGTCATAAAAAACCCACCCAAGGATCACACCTGAGATGGCTGAGCGGTAGTCGGGCCCAGATTGTTCCACTGTGTGATCGCTGTAGCAAGCTGACTGAGCGCTTTAACTTACGAGACGGTGTTATCACCGTGGTGAAGCAGCAGTATGAGTGCAGCTGAGTTCTCACTTCACCCCCCCATAGTACTTACAGGCGTCAGGGCCGTTCAGTAGAGACGGCTTTTGGAAAACGGTTATGTGGTTGCACTCGTAGCGAGCCAACTCTTCCTTCGTGGTTGGCGTAATAGCTGCGGCGACTGCACCCATCGTGGTGCCTGTGATTACGCCTAGGAGCAAAACTCTCAGATAAACTTGCATCTCTCATCCCCCGATGAACTGTTGATGAGACTGTTTTAGCAAGGGGAATGTGAGAGAGCTCTGAGAGGCGTGTTCATTCAGCGTTCAGGAAGGTTAAGCGGTCAGACTGCTCCAGTTAACCTCTAAGCACTCTGCCTGCGCTATTGCTTCTGTGAAGCTGTTGAGGGGCAGGGCATCTGCTTTTCGATCGTGGGGAGCAACATGGAGGGCACTCCAACCTGCTTCGCGGGCAGGCTTGATGTCTTTTTCCAGATTATCGCCAATGAACAGAGCTGTTTCCGCGATAAAGTCGTGTTTGTTCTCAAGCTTGCGAAGAAGGGACACGCTTGGTTTGCATTCCGCCGGGAATGTATCACCACTGGCGTACGCAAAGTCGACGTGATCCCGAACTCCAAGCTTGCTCATGACAGCCCATTGGAAACCTGAAGGGCCATTGGTCATGACACCAATCTGACAGTCAAAGTTTGCCTTCAAAAGTGCGATTGCTTCAAAAATGCCAGAGAAAGGAGCTTGTGCCTCCGCCCACCTCTGGGTGAACGTTGCCAGCGCGTGCCCCTGTTCGTCAGCCTGCATGTCTGGGAAACACGACTGCACAGCCTCCAACCCGGTGTGCTCGCCATTGTGCAGCATGTGGCGTAGCCAAGTGTCGCTGTGCTTGTTGAACTGCTCACCAAAAATTTCAAAGAACATTTTGGAGTAGGATGCTTTGTGGTGGCAAATAGTGCCATCCAAATCGAAAACAATGGTCTTAAACATATGCTGCCTGCTTTGGAGGAATGCTTGCAGAATAACCTAATGGTTTTCAAATGCCTGACAACAAAAAACGGGCCTCCATGCGAAGGCCCGTTTTATGAATTTTATGTTCAGCAGAGACTTACGCAGCTGGTGCGATCTCGATGCCTTTTTCTGAGAACAAAGCCTGAAGTTCCTGAGACTGGAACATTTCACGGATAATATCACAGCCACCAACGAACTCGCCTTTGACGTAGAGCTGTGGGATTGTTGGCCACTGGCTATAATCTTTGATGCCCTGACGGAGGCTATCGTCTTCCAGAACGTTATGACCGACGTATTTTACGCCGATGTAATCCAAAATCTGCACAGACTGGCCGGAGAAGCCACACTGTGGGAAGTTTGGAGTGCCTTTCATAAAGAGCACTACATCGTTGTTTTCTACTTCGTTTTTGATCCAGCTTTGGATATCGCTCATGTCGTCGAGTTCCTTTCGCTCGACCGGGGTCAAAGCCCGGTGACCGTGATTGTATATTGTTCGTAGTGCGGCACTCATATGGGAACTTGCAGGGATAATGCAAGAGAAAGGTCGCACTGCCTTAGTTTTGTTATTCCGGAGCAGTGGTCTGCAACGCCAATGCGTGCAAATCGTCGCCCATTTTACCCTTAAGAGCCTGATACACCAACTGGTGCTGCTGTACGCGGGATTTGCCGCGGAAACTCTCTGAGATAACGACAGCGGCGTAATGATCGCCGTCACCTGCCAGATCTCTGATTTCCACGTGTGCGTCTGGCAAAGCCTCTTTGATAAGGTTTTGTAGTTCGCCTGCGTCCATGGCCATGGGTATGCCTCCTTGCCCGACTGGGTTACTTCTGTTTGGCTGCTTCCCTCATCCAAATGAGGAGGGAAGCGAATCTTATTTAGAACTCAGTTTAGCAGTTCGGTGGACGAGTATCAGCTCGCCTGCATAAAATACGGGAACCATCCCTCGAAAGCATTGTTCAGCTCTTCAACTGACGCACTGATTTTATCACCAAGAACAAGAGTATCACCTCCAGTCTTACCGATTTCTTCCGTGCTGATACCAGCGTCGATCGCATCTTCCAAGAAGGCAGCGAGCTTTTCCTCTGCCACAGTCACAATATAGCGACTTTGATCTTCGCCAAACAGAATGGCATGAGGATGTTCGCCGGTAATTTTTACAGCAGCGCCGAGCTTGCCTTTGATGGCCATTTCCGCAAGAGCAACAGCTAGGCCGCCAGATGAAATGTCGTGAGCTGCTGTGATGCGGTCCGTGGTGATGGCTTCACGTACGAACGTTCCGGTGAGCTTCTCAACTTCCAGATCCACTGAAGGAGGGGCACCTTCATCGCTGCCCAGAACTTCCTGCAGGTACTGAGATGAACCGAGGTGTTTGCCTTTGCCACCGAGCACGATGATGGTTTCACCAGTGCTAACGAATGCACTGCCAACGCGCTTGGTCACGTCTTTGAGCAGGCCAACGCCGCCGATTGCAGGTGTTGGCAGAATGCCTTCGCCGTAGGTTTCGTTGTACAAAGACACGTTACCGGAGACGATCGGAGTTTCCAGCACTTCGCATGCTTCACCGATGCCTTTCAAGCAGCCAACGAACTGGCCCATGATCTCAGGCTTTTCGGGATTGCCGAAGTTCAGGTTGTCGGTGATCGCCAGCGGAAGGGACCCAACTGCAGACAGGTTGCGGTAGGTTTCTGCAACTGCCTGCTTGCCGCCTTCATATGGGTTTGCGTAGCAATAGCGTGGGTTCACGTCTACGGAGAATGCCAGACCCTTGTCTGTTCCGTCCACGCGGATTACGCCAGCGTCACCGCCCGGAGTTGCTGCAGAATTGCCCTGAATAAGGGTGTCATATTGCTCATAGACCCAGCGACGGGAGGATCCGTTAGCACCACCGATAAGCTTCAGCAGAGCTTCTTTGTAGTCTGCTGGCTCTTCAACGTTAGCTGCTGCAATTTCTTCTGGTTCAGGCCACTGCGTCCAAGGACGATCATATTCAGGAGCTTCGTCGCCAAGTTCCTTGATTGGCAGATTAGCCATGACTTCACCGTGCTGCTTCACAACAAAGCGCAGGGTATCTGTGGTTACACCGCAGATTGCGAAGTCCAGTCCCCACTTGGTGAAGATGGCTTCGGCTTCTTTTTCCTTGGATGGCTCAAGAACCATGAGCATGCGCTCTTGGCTTTCAGAGAGCATCATCTCATAGGCAGTCATGTTTTCTTCGCGGGCTGGGACTTTGTCGAGATCCAGATCGATGCCGAGGTTACCCTTTGCGCCCATTTCAACAGCAGAGCAAGTTAGGCCAGCCGCGCCCATGTCCTGAATGGCGATGACTGCGCCGGTCTTCATCAGTTCAAGGCAGGCTTCCATCAGGCACTTTTCAGTGAATGGGTCACCGACCTGAACGGTTGGACGCTTCTCGTCGATGGAATCGTCAAACTCAGCGGATGCCATTGTGGCGCCGCCTACGCCGTCGCGTCCTGTTTTTGCGCCAAGGTACACGACCGGGAGGCCAACACCTTTTGCTTCAGACAGGAAGATCTTGTCAGAATCGGCAAGGCCAGCTGCGAATGCGTTGACCAGACAGTTTCCGTTGTAGGATTTGTGGAACTCAACTTCACCGCCCACTGTCGGGACACCGAAGGAGTTGCCGTATCCACCTACACCAGACACAACGCCTGACACGAGGTGACGGGTACGTGGATGATCTGGTTCACCGAAGCGAAGGGCATTCATGGCTGCGACCGGACGTGCACCCATGGTGAACACGTCGCGCAGAATGCCACCAACGCCAGTTGCTGCGCCTTGATATGGCTCAATGTAAGATGGGTGGTTGTGGCTTTCCATCTTAAAGACGACTGCTTGCCCGTCATCGATGTCGACAACGCCTGCATTCTCGCCCGGTCCCTGAATAACACGAGGTCCGGTGGTCGGGAGTGTCTTCAACCATTTCTTGGAGGATTTGTAGGAGCAATGCTCGTTCCACATTGCGGAGAAAATTCCAAGCTCGGTGAAGGTTGGCTCTCTGCCAATCAGCTCCAGGATGCGAGCATATTCATCTTCCTTAAGACCGTGGGCCTCAATGAGTTCGGGGGTGATCTTGACGCTATTTTGGATCATCACACTCAGAAAATTTGGGCGCAGTGCGCCGGGGCCAAATGTCACGGGCTGCTTAACAGGATTCATAGTGAAAAGGAAACATCAGGACACCGAATTTTTGCGATTTTTGCGCCAGAACCGCGATAAAATGATGTCTGGAAGTACACTTCAGGTACTTTAGTATGCAAGTGCCAAATTTTTGACCTACCTGCAAAATTATTCACGATAGAGGTGCTGTTGCGTAACCCTTAAAAAGTGACTTCGCCTTTTAAGTCAGTAACGGAAAGGTGCATGTTGGGAAGTTGGAAACGGCTCCAGGTACCGCTGCCCTTAGCGGAGGCCCATTTTTCACTGCCACCCAGAATTGCCCACGTCCCGGAATATTTGCCACCTTCAATCGTGGAGACTTCAAAGCTGATGGCAAAAGGGGCCCCATTTTTGTCTTTAAGGCTGCACACGCCACCGCCCTGAATTTTTGAATTCTGCACGAGTGCGCCACCAAAGCAGCTACCTGAAACCAGCTCGAACGGATCTTTAGGATTTGCCCCCATGAAAACGTAGTCTGCGTTGATGCGTTTAAGGTTGAGTTGGTCGGTAATAATTGCGTTGTTATAAAGTCCAAAAGTCGCCAGTTGTCCTGTCTGTGCGAAACTTGCTGCTCGAACATCTATCTGCTCAGCTTGAGCGGAGACCAATGAGGCTATCAAGAAGAAAAACACTGCTGCAAACGTTGATGATGCAGAGACTGACTTCCGAAAGTGGGCCATTGGTTTTCTTTCTTCGGTGTTGGGTTGATTTCCGCAAACTGCATACTCATTGACAGATGCAATCACATCCACTGAACAGTTTTCAATGGAAGCTTTGAGAGCTGGTTAGCTTTCTGTTTCGTAGCTTGCAATGAGCGTGTGTTTAAAATTTACACTTTGGAAATCTTCGTTAAATTACTGTATTTACTACCTACTTTGAATTTAGAGGGATGGTTTTCACGAATTTAAAACCCTCATTTGCGATGCTTTCTCGTGCCTCCAAATGGGCGCCTTTTGCCGGTGCTTAACGCCGGTTTGTCTAACAAGAATTCGCCGATACTTATGTTTTGCGTAGTATCAGGTGAGCGGAGATAAAGGGTGCCTGGAGGCATTTATCAAATAAGTGGTCCGATCAAGGTGATCATAGGCGCATGCGTCTTGATCGGCGCTTATATGATCATAGATTACTTCTTCACCTACACCGCTGATGCTTATGTCTCCGCAGATGTTGTGCGCGTTGCTCCAGAAATCTCTGGGTTTGTTACCGAAGTGCCAGTTGCCCGGAACACGAAAATTGGGGCTGGAGAACTCCTCCTGCAAATTGATCCTGAACCCTTTGCCTTAGCTGTTCAGGAAGCACGAGCAGAAGAAGCAAAGGCACTGGCCAGTCTCCGCCGGTCTGAAGCGGAAGTGCAGGTTGCGGAAGCTTCTGTGACTGCTGCCGTTGCCAAGGTTGCTAATCTGTCTGCGCAGCAGCAACGCTTTGAAGAATTGACCGATAATGGATTTGTGACACAGCAGCGCCTCGATAACATTACGCTCTCGTTGGAGGAGGCAAACGCGGAAACGGATTCTGCGCGTGATGCCTTGAGAGCGGCTACGCATCTGGTTGAGGTGATGCGCTCCACTTATGAGGCGGCTCAATCAGCTACAGCTCTCACGCAATATAATCTTCGTAAGTCGTCTCTTTTATCGCCTGTCGATGGTGTGGTCAGCGAATACACGGTTAACCCGGGTAATTATGTGCTGCAAGGCATTCCTCAACTGGCTTTGATCACGAACACGAACTGGAGAATTATAGCCAATTTGGTGGAACGTCACGCGGCTCGTCTCATTCCTGGACAGACGGTGTGGTTTCAAGTTTCTAGTGATCCTTACCGCATTCATAAAGGTACGGTGAGATCTATTGGGCGCGGTGTGTCCAGAATGGATATAGATTTGAGGGTATTGCCATACATTCCCTTGACGACTGCCTGGATCCGGCTTTCTCAACGGTTTCCTGTTGAGATCGATATGGGCGAATATCTTGAACATCATCAGCCGATGCATGGCGGCGACGCTCGCATCTTTCTTGTGCATTAGGGAGAGGCAGATGAAGCTGGATTATCACAATGGTTTTCGTACGGCTTTGATGGTAACGCTGGCTTCTGTTGTTGCGCTTGCTGCGGATGCGGATGACCCTTGGTGGGCGGCAATGTCTGCGATGACTGTAGCAAATGCAGACTGGACTAACGTATGGCGCAAAGGAGTTCAACGATTATTCGGTACGATTGCTGGTGCTGTGTTTGGCTACACGCTTGCTATCATGTTCAGAAACATTCCTATTTTCCAAGTGATTGCGATTGGAGGGCTTGCTGCGCTCGCAATTTACAAACGGATGGCAAGCCCAGATTACAGCTATGCCTGGTTGCTTGGCACCATCACTGCGATGCTTGCAATATACATCTCAGTGGTCGAGATAAATGCACTTTTTTCTAAGATGGTGGATCGGAGTGTTACCGTCTTGATTGGGGTAGGAGTTGCGACCGTTGTTATGTATTGGCTGACCAAGGGCAGTTCTATCAAGGTCGGCTTCGGCCCCATTGGTATTAGCAGGCTTGAAGAAGTTGACTATAGCTGGGTTATGGCTCTTTGCATAACAGGGGCCATAGTCGCGATAGCTGCGCCAATCATTTATGTGAAGCATGATCTGATTGCCATGGTGCAGATTACCATTACTTCTCTTGTGGTTCTTTACGGTCCGGTTCAGGAAGTCAAAAAAGTTGCTCTAAATAGGTTGGTTGGCTGTCTGATGGGTGGGCTGCTGGGATTGTTTTTGGTGATGCTGGGGCTGCAGTCATTCTTCTGGTGGGTGATAGGTGTTTTTTGCGGACTGTTCTTTTTGTGTGCACTTCATCACAGCAAAAGCTATTGGGCCTATGCAGGTACACAAGGTGGCTATGCCTTTGTTATTGCTGTCCTTACTTCGTCCGGACCAGTAAATGATATTGAGGGTGTGCTTGACCGTTTGGTCGGTGTTGTTTTGGGCGCAGTCTTAGGCATTGCAGTCCTGTATGCAGTCAGAGTGTGGCAAGGTGCCGAACCTAGGAACATCGAACATATCGCCCGGGAGCATCCATCGCAGAAGACGAAGGACTAATAAAAAAGAGAGGCTGCGAAATCGCAACCTCTCTGTGCATCAAGAATAGTGTTTGTGGTACAATTGATTAAAGAGCCTCGGTGTATTCACCGCGAGCGGGATAATCATTCTTGATGCAGAAGTCGAGAGCACCGAGCATTGGTTTAAAGTCAGGGCGTGCAAATGGCATAGTCTGCACATTCCCGAAGTAAAGAGTGCCGTCAGGCCTTACGAAGAACAGGCCGGGTTCAGCAAAGAGACCTGGTTCTTCGATACCGATAGACGTTTTTCCGCGGCCTGCTGAAATGAACAGACCCCATTCACGTGCTTTTGTCAGAGTAACGCTATAACCAACGCGCAGTTTGTCTGCTTTAATCGCATTGGAAAATGTTTGGGCACGGTCCTCTGTATCGGTTGAGAGGGCAATGGTTTTTACACCACGTTCCTCAAACTCTGGTGTCAGGCGTTCCAGTTCTTTCAGGTAGGTCGCACAAATGGGACAGTGTAAACCACGATAAAAAACGACCAGAGTGGCAAAGTCAGAAGCATCGGCTGACAGATCGAATGCACCACCACCAACGAGGTTCGCAGATAAGCTTGGGACTGGATTGCGAGGGATAAGCATTATTATTCTCCTGAGCTAAATTTTCTTTTTGTAGCTTTGCTCAATTCGATTTTTTGAAAGGGCAATTAGCAGTGGCCGATTTGTATTTGATATGATATTGAACGTTTAATTGCTTTTTGTTCGAAATAACTGACCGAGAGTTCGGATATGGCCACTGCACTTGCTGAGGTGAAACCGAGAGAGCTGCGATATGATCGCCTTTCTTCGCTTATTGAACGCTTTAAAGTGGAGGCATATATTCTTAAAAATACTGAGGATGAGGTGCTTCAAGGCAACTTTTTCATTCTTCGGTGTATGCAAGGTTTCCGGAAGCTTGTGTTTCTTCCTGTCAGCCCCAATAATCCTACTGAAGTTAAGCGTATCTGCGAGGATACTGTTGTTCTTGCCGGAGCTCGGGTTGAGTTTGGTGGGCCGGGATCACAGCTGAGCACTGCTTTGCCTGATTACGTGGAGATTTACCTCAAGGATGCACCGGAGCTGGAGAGTCTTGCTGCATTGGTCGTGGAAGAAGTGCTTTCACCTCGATGCGGAAGTGCTGCAGTGATCAATCGCTTGTGTGAAGTGGTCGTGATCCGGCTGCTGCGTCATGCGGTGCGGTCCGGTGTTGCTTGCAGTGGTTTGATTGCCGGTTTGGCTCATCCTAATCTGGCGCAAGCACTTGTTGCCATCCATGAAGACGCTTCCAAGCAGTGGCGACTGGAAAGTCTTGCAGAAGTTGCTGGCATGTCGCGCACGCAGTTTGCTGTGCACTTCAAGGAGGTCATGGGGGAGACGCCAGGGTCGTATTTGAGCAACTGGCGACTGGCATTGGCTAAATTGGACCTGGAAGCTGGACGCCCTTTGAAAAGCGTTGCTGCACGGGTTGGATTTGCTTCACCGACGGCGTTGTCACGGGCCTATCAGCGGCGCTACAATGAGCTTCCTCGCAATGTTGCAACGAAAACAGTTGTGGCTGCTTAGTGTACATGCACTCTGCGTGTTTGTCCTAATGTCACACCTCTGCTTTCTTTTGAGAATACAAATGAGCTGTCCATGAGTTTTACAGAACGCCCAATTAATCTGACGGATGAACCTGTCAAAGGTCATGTATCGGAAGTCTTTTTTGCCTTCCTGAAGCTGGGCTTAACCTCATTTGGTGGGCCGATTGCTCATCTGGGTTATTTTCGCGAGGAGATCGTGAAGCGCCGGAAGTGGCTTTCCGAAGAAGCCTATGGTGATTTGGTTGCGTTGTGTCAGTTCCTACCGGGACCAGCCAGCAGTCAGGTTGGGTTTGGGCTTGGACTTATGCGGGCGGGGCCGCTGGGAGCTTTGGCTGCCTTCTTCGCCTTTACAGTTCCGTCAGCCTTGCTGCTCTTTGGATTTGCCTATTGGGCGAGCGCTTTTGAAGGACCTGTCGGCATGGGGCTGATCCATGGCCTCAAATTGGTGGCGGTTGCTGTTGTTGCTCAGGCTGTCTGGGGAATGGCACGCAACTTTTGTGCGGATCAACTCAGAGCTGGGCTTGCCGTATTGGCCGTAGTTCTTGTTTTTGCCTTCGGTGGTGCCGGAGGGCAAATTGCGGCGATTGTGGCTGGTGGTCTGGGAGGTTTTTTGTTTTGTCGCTCAGAACCCAAAGCCGTGGTGCATGAGGTTCTATTTGCTCCTAGACGTCGGGTTGGGCTGTTTTCTGTCATTTTATTTGCTGTGCTGCTTTTTGGTCTGCCCGTTCTGAGTGATGTTATTGTTGATCCGTTGCTGGGTGTGTTTGCCAGCTTTTACCATTCCGGTTCGCTCGTGTTTGGTGGAGGGCATGTGGTGTTGCCACTGCTGGAAGCTGAGGTGGTTGGTAAAGGACTGGTGAGTGAGAGCTCTTTCCTTGCCGGGTACGGCGCGACGCAAGCCGTGCCGGGGCCTTTGTTTACATTTGCCGGATATCTGGGCGCTGAAATGCAGACAGGTTATGCAGCGTGGATTGGGGCGAGCATCGGGTTGCTGGGCATCTTCTTGCCGGGGGCGTTGCTTCTGATCGCTGGTCTGCCTTACTGGGCCGTGCTGCGTCAGACGCCATCTGCGCGTGGTATTATGGCTGGTGCGAATGCGGCTGTGGTTGGTGTTCTCGGTGCGGCTTTATATGCGCCTGTCTGGACTAGCGCGATCTTAGAGGCGAAAGACTTTGCAGCTGCGCTTTGCGGATTTGTTCTGCTGGTTTCCTTTAAGTCGCCGCCATGGGTGGTTGTGGTGCTGCTCGGCCTGACCGGGATCGGCTTTGCGTTCATTTAAGACCTTCAGACAATAAAAAACCCGGAGTGCTGCGCATCCCGGGTTTTAGAACTTGTTGTCTTTGCTGATTAAGCAGCGAGGCTTTGCATCACGCTTTCAAACAAAGCACGACCTTCGAGACCGCCCTGAAGATCTTCGATGAGATTTTCAGGGTGAGGCATCATGCCGAGAACGTTGCCTTTGGCACTGGTGATGCCTGCAATGTCGTTGAGAGAACCGTTTGGGTTAGTCCCGTCAGCATAGCGGAATGCGACGCGGCCTTCGCCTTCGAGTTCTTTCAGGGTTTCTGCATCAGCAAAGTAGTTACCGTCATGGTGTGCCACCGGACAGCGCCAGACTTTGCCTTTTTCCATATGCGATGTGAAAGCGCTGTTGGTGCTGGTGGTTTCCAGCATAACTTCCTTACACACGAAATGGAGGGACGCATTGCGCATCAACGCACCTGGCAACAGGCCTGCCTCAGTTAGCATCTGGAAACCGTTACATACGCCGAGAACGTGACGTCCCTGATCTGCTGCAGCTTTGAGAGCTGGCATGATGTGGGAGCGTGCTGCAATCGCACCTGAGCGCAGGTAATCGCCGTAAGAGAAGCCGCCTGGCAGGACATAAAGCTCTGCTTCTGGCAGTTCAGTTTCAGTATGCCATACCGTGGCAACAGACTGGCCGGAGATCTGCTCCAGCGCTTTGATCATATCGCGATCCCGGTTGGAACCGGGGAATAGGATCACTGCGGATTTCATGAATGTTTCCTCTTGGATGGAGGGCCGCTTGTTACAGACGAGATTTTACAGAAGTAAAAACACCGCAAGAACAGAGAGGGCAGCGGGCAAGCCAATAAAGATGATTGCTTTGATAACCATGAACCGGATGATCCGGCCTGTATCGTCTTGCACGTTTATGCCCTCGCAGATTCTGCTATCGGTTACTTCAGAGAAGCTCGATCGAGTAATTTTCGATGACGGTGTTTGCCAGTAGCTGTTCGCACATGGCTTCAATGTCAGCTTTTGCCTGAGCATCGGTGCGATCTGCCAGTTCAAGGTCAAACACTTTACCTTGGCGGATGCCTTCAACGCCTTCAAAACCAAGAGAACCAAGGGAGCCTTCGATTGCTTTGCCCTGGGGATCGAGAACACCGTTCTTAAGAGTGACGGTCACACGTGCCTTCATGGTTCTAACTGGTCCTTCCTTACCAAAATGAGAGATTCAAGCGGTTTGCATTGCGCCTGCCGCGAAAATCCGTTCTTTGCGCGCGTTCATAACGCGGGAATCTATACTGGGGAAGTGAAAATGAGCGCAGGTAGTGAGATAGTTCAATACCCGTGCGGTAGTTTGCTTGCCCCAAAAATGCAAAACGGGCCGCAGGGGCCCGTTCGTTGATTATTTGACTAGCACTGGTCCAGAATGTCCCGGGCGGTCGTTGTCGATCAGGATACCAAGCCTGCGGGCTACTTCCTGATAGGCTTCAACCATGCCGCCCATGTTCTGGCGGAACCGGTCCTTATCCATCTTGTCGTTTGTGGAAGTGTCCCACAAGCGACAGCTGTCTGGAGAGATCTCGTCCGCAAGGACGATACGCATCATGTCGCCTTCGATCTGACGTCCAAGTTCGATCTTGAAGTCAACGAGGCGAATACCGACGCTCATGAACAGACCGGACAGGAAGTCGTTGATGCGGATGGCGAGTGCCATGATGTCATCAAGCTCCTGAGGAGCGGCCCAACCAAAAGCGGTGATGTGTTCTTCAGAAACCAGCGGATCTCCAAGTTCGTCGTTCTTGTAGTAGAACTCGATAATGGAGCGTGGAAGCTGAGTGCCTTCTTCCAATCCCAGGCGTTTGCACAGAGAACCTGCAGCAACGTTGCGGATAACGACTTCGATCGGAATGATTTCGACCTGACGGATCAGCTGCTCGCGCATGTTCAACCGGCGAATAAAATGGGTTGGAATGCCCATGTTATTCAGATTGTTGAAAATGTACTCAGAAATCCGATTGTTCAGGACACCCTTTCCATCAACGACTTCATGCTTTTCGTTGTTGAAGGCTGTAGCATCATCTTTGAAGTGCTGAATCAGCGTTCCCGGCTCAGGACCCTCATAGAGAATCTTGGCCTTGCCTTCGTAAATTCGCCGACGGCGGTTCATAGGCACTTACCATTGCGTTTGTAGAACAAGTCGTACGGGTGACGTCGAGGCTTAAACCACTTGCCTTGCAAAACATTCGAGCAAAAATGCTGCGAATGACCCTCCAGCACTGGTTTTCGCATCTTTCGTCATTGCGAAAATCGCGATCCCGCTATGCGGCGCGGAACTTAACCGACTTTTTGATAAAGCACAAATGGGTAATTCGAATGGCGTCAACGCTCTCTGAAATACTGCTGACTACAACTAATGGCTTTTGACCTGCAAATAGAAGTTGCGTACAATGATTTACGTAAGTTATAGCGTGGCTTGTAAGAGGGGAGGGACCTTTTTACATTGTCTGAGCTAGGAGGGAATAGATGAGCACGTTTGACAAACGAGCTGATGCGTTTGAAGGCAGTTTCGCAATGGGTTCTGAGCTTGCTTTCAAGGCTACTGCACGGCGCGATAAGCTGCTGGGCCAGTGGGCTGCTGAGAAGCTTGGTTTGGCCGGAGACATCGCAGAAGATTACGCCAAAAAGATCGTCCAAACGGATCTTAAAGAGCCAGGCGACGAAGACATTTTTGCTCGTATTTCCAAAGATTTTGCAGATGCAAGTGTTGAGCAGTCTGAACACCAGATTCGCCGCACTATGGAAGAGCTGATGGCTGTTGCGAAAAAGGAAGTTGCTGAGGAAGCATAAGCTGCACTCCTTAAGCAGGCTCACCAAGAGAGCCCTTAAACTAGAGAATTTGCCGTCTTCCCTTGATTATTTTCAGGGAGACGGCTTTTTTGTTTGAATGATAGTTTTGTTTTAGAGCTGGTGCTGCGTGGTTGATGGTGCCTGTGCTTAATCAGATGAGGCATTGAATGACTGAGAATAAGTGTCTGGCAGAGAAGTTGAGAGCTGGGCAAACCATTGTAAGCGCGTGGGCAAGCCTGCCTTCTCCAATATTTTCTGATCTGTTTTTAAGAGGCGGCTACAAAGCAATCACGCTGGATTTGCAACATGGTTTGCTGACCACCGCTGAAGCGCGTGATTCTATCAAAGAGATCATTAATGGTGGCGGGCATGCTGTTGCACGAATCTGTGTCGACGACTTTAAAAATGCCAGCTGGTTGTTGGATGTGGGCGCTGAAGTGATAATCGCACCGATGATCAACTCAGTGGACGACGCAAAGAAGCTGGTGGAGTTCTGCAAGTATCCGCCGTTGGGCGCGCGTAGCTATGGTGCTGTTGGCGCAACCATGGCAACTGGTGTTTCCATGGATGATTACTTCGCTTCGGCTGATGAAAAGACGCTCGCAATTGCCATGATTGAGACGCCAGAGGCCTATGAAGCGCTTGAAGACATTTTGGCTGTTGATGGTTTGGATGGCATTTTTGTCGGGCCTGCTGACCTGTCATTGACTGTTTCTGGCGGGAAACGCGTGGAACCTGTTTCTGACGCTTCTCTGGAGATGCAGAAAGACATTGCGGAGAAAACCCATGCGGCTGGGAAGATTGCAGGGATCTATTGTGTTTCCAAGGGGCATCTTCAGCACTCAAAGGCTGCTGGTTATCAGTTTATGACGTTTGGGACGGATTCGACTTTGTTTATCAATGCTGCTGCGGAAGCTGCAAGTTCATTGGATTAAAGCCACTACGTCTGCAAAAAAAAGGCCGCCTTAGGGGCGGCCTTTTGCATTTCAGGATCAAAAAATCAGACCTGAGTAGCAGCGCGGATTGCTGCGATGTTTTCGCGATAGCTCTCAACTGTGCCGCCTTTGAAGACTGCTGAGCCTGCGACCAGTGTGTCAGCGCCAGCCTTGGTGACCAATGGGGCTGTCTCAGGGGTGACCCCGCCATCAATCTGGATGCGGATTGGGCGATCGCCGATCATGCTTTTGATGCGGGCAACCTTTTCGATTTGAGAGTGGATAAATTTCTGCCCACCGAAGCCAGGGTTCACGGTCATGACCAGGATCAGGTCAACGCTGTCCAGAACGTATTCAAGGCAGCTTTCGTGTGTGCCAGGATTTAGAGAAACGCCTGCTTTTTTGCCTAGATTGCGGATTGCCTGCAAAGAGCGGTGCAGGTGGGTGGTCGCTTCTGCGTGAACTGTGATGTAGTCCGAGCCAGCTTTTGCGAAGGCTTCAAGGTACGGATCACATGGTTCGATCATAAGGTGCGCGTCGAAGACTTTATCGGTGTGAGGGCGGAGTTTTGCAATGACGTCCGGGCCAAAAGTGATGTTTGGAACGAAGTGGCCATCCATGACATCCAGATGGATCCAGTCGGCTCCAGCTTCAACAACATCACGAACTTCTTGCCCCAGCTTAGAAAAGTCGGATGCAAGGACGGAAGGGGCGATAACGAGCGGCTGTGCCATAGCAGGGATTCTCCTAGATGTGCCCAATTTGCTGTGCGGCTAACATGGACACACATGAGAAGCAAGTGGTGTGAACAGGGCAGCTTCCCCCGTTATGCCTAGGTTGTTGCCGTCTCTGCCTTACCAATGAGTATCGCAACGGGTTTAAGGATCCATGGAAGCAGATAAATCGGGAACTGAGCAAAGGCGAAGAAGAGCCAAGCCAATTCTGGAATTGTCCCCCCGAGTGCCGCAACCATTAAACCGAGATTACGGCTTCCAGTGCCATAAGCTGCGATGAATGCTGTTTGCCGTCCGGCTGGTGAGAAGATCAGGAAGGTCACAAGCAACTGCAGGGCGGCAATGGCAAAGACGCCGACAAACAGAGCAGCGGCTTTGAAAGGCGCAGTGAGTGCAAAGCCGGTGACACCATCCATCGCTGCAACCGCAAAGATAAAAAGAACGATGCAGTTTAGTCCGTTGATGTGATCTGTCGCCTCGGTGATCCGCTTGGCACCAAGAAGATAATAGAGGAGACGCCCAAGCCCCGCAGAGCCGATTAGGAACATCGTCAGGTTGGTTGCCAGCGATAATGGGGAGACCTGAAGTGTATCCGGCAGCAATAGATACGCAAACAAAGCGGTGCTGAGTGGAGCGATGATCAGTGACAGGGTTGATATGGTGAGGGCAAGGGCTCCATTGAGGCCAAACATCCAGATAAAGATCGGCGTGGACATAACGGGTGGTGCTGCGGACACCATAAATAGCGCTGTGAGCACTCCAAGGTCGATCTGATCCAGCCCGATCATCAAACAGGTGAGTGTCGCCAGCAGAGGAAGAATGAGCATTTGCCAGAGCATTGCCGCAAACGCTGGCAGTGGGCGTCTGAGTTGATTGGTAATGGCGGCGTTGTCTACCCGAATAAAGCTCAGGGTTAGCAGAATAAAGATTGCGGGCGTCAGAAGGATACGCAGGGCTTCAGCAATTCCGGGTAGGAAAAGGCCAAGGAAGATTGAGATAGCGACTGCATTGGTGCCGTTTCGCCCCAAAAAACGCAGGAGTGAGTTGATCAGCTTGAGGCCGCTTATAACGAATGTGGGGGAAGGCAATGTTTAGTCCACGCGAAAACTTAAGTGCAAGAGATCGCGCGACTAAACCATATCAGTCGAGTTTGAGCAAACATTTCAGTGTTTCAGCGACCACGCGTAAACTAACTGCGATTAGGCTGGTACATAAACGTTAACTGACAAACTCTTTAAGAGGTAACGCAACTGTTTCCTTAATTGTCGAAACTACAATGCGTGACTGAACATCTGAAACAAGAGCATTGTCCAGAAGCTTCAAACGAAGGAAATCGTCATAAGACTTTATATCTGTGGCGACCACTTTGATGAGGTAATCCACTGCGCCGGTGATGCGTTCGCATGTAACAACTTCGGGCCATACCCCAATTAGCCTGTCGAATGTTTCCATGTTCTCGCGGCTGGGTACAGTGAGCTTAACAAATGCATATGCGAGAAAGCCAAGACCGACGGCTTCGCGATCAACCAGCGCTGCGGTCTGTTTGATAACGCCAGACTCCTTGAGTTTCTTAATTCGCCTCCAGCAAGGAGTTTGGCTCATACCGGCTTCTTTGGCGATATCTGCGATGGATTGGGATGCATCTTTTTGCAGAATCCGCAGAACTCGGATGTCGGATGGGTCCAATAAGGAATTTTCGCTCATGTGCCCTCTTAGGAATAATTTTTCGACTGAGTACGTATTTGTCGGTAGGATAGCACAGAAAGCACGCAAAAAAAGGATCACTATGGGCTAGGACGAAAGAATTGGTTTTGGCGGGGGGGACCGTCCACAGCCATGATGGGAGAGGAGCTCATTGAATGAACGTAAGTGTGCCACCGATCAGCTTACATGACAAATACACAGCTGAAACAGGCAATGTTTACCTAAATGGTATTCAGGCACTGGTACGACTGGCGTTGGATCGCGGTCGATTAGATCGTGCTAAGGGATTGAAAACAGGCGGTTTTATTTCAGGATACCGCGGTTCTCCAATTGCTGGTTACGACACGGAGCTTCAAAGATCACGTCAATATCTCGATCCGCTGGATATTCAGTTTCAACCGGGAGTGAATGAGGAACTGGGCGCCACAGCAGTGTGGGGATCTCAAAAAGTCAGACAGCACGGCAAGGGTTCAGCCTTTGATGGCGTCTACGGCATATGGTACGGGAAGGCACCAGGTGTAGATAGAGCAGGTGATGTGCTGCATCAGGCAAGTGCTTCTGGAACCGACCCAAATGGCGGAGTTGTAGCACTTGCGGGCGATGACCATCTGGCAAAATCTTCCATTTTGCCTGCTCAAAGCGAGTTTTTTTTCCAGCACGCAGAAATTCCGGTTCTCAACCCGGCTGACATTCAGGAAGTTCTGGATTTTGGCTTACACGGGTTTGAGATGTCCCGTTACACCGGTCTGTGGAGTGCATTGATTTGCCTTGCAGATACGATGGACGCATCTGGTGTTGTTTCTGTTGATCCAAGGCGTATGGCATTCTCTCGCCCTGCTGCGTTTGATCCTCGCAAGAATGCTGAGCTGAACCGAGTGCTGTTGCTTGGCAACAGGCTGGAGACAGAACGACTATTGCGTGACATCCGCATGCCTGCGGTTTTGGCGTATGCAAAGGCGAATCGTCTCGACCATGTTGCCTATGGTGCGCAGAAGCCGCGTATTGGCATGGTTGCAACGGGTAAAGCATTCCGTGATTTGTGTCAGGCGCTTCGCCTTATGGGAATTACAGATCAGCGGGCCAAGGAGATCGGGCTGGCAGTTTATAAGGTTGGTATGCCTTATCCGCTGGAGCCAACAGCGTTCTCAAGTTTTGCGCGTGGCGTTGAAAAGATTTTGGTGGTGGAGCACAAGCGTGCGTTTATCGAGCCACAAATCAAAGAGATTGCTTACAACTGGCCGAGTGACCAACAGCCGAAGATCCTTGGCAAGAAAGACGCACAAGGGGAGCCTTTGCTCTCTGATGTTCTGGAGCTATCCATTGATGAGATGATCCGCGTGATCATGAATTTCCTGCCTCAGGAATACGTCAATGACGAGATGCGTTCTGTTGCTGATTCCATGATGCGTCAGCAGATGTGGGCTCAGGGAAATGGCGAACTTGCAGCGCGTTCCCCTTACTTTTGCTCTGGTTGCCCGCACAACACATCGACTGTGGTGCCTGAAGGGTCACGCTCGATGCCGGGCATCGGCTGTCATGCGATGACCGAGATTAATGGCCGAACCACTGATGGTCAGATTGCCATGGGCGGTGAAGGTTCTCTCTGGGTGGGACAAGCGAACTTTGCGCGTGATGAGCATGTGTTTGCCAATATGGGGGATGGAACTTATTTCCACTCCGGTATTTTGTCGATCCGTCAGGCCGTTGCTGCACGTGTGCCAATCACTTTCAAGATCCTTTACAACGACGCTGTCGCGATGACGGGTGGTCAGGAGATCGATGGGTCTCTTACCGTGCCGCAGCTTCTCAATCAGTTGCATGCTGAGGGAGTTGAGAAGGTTGTTCTGCTTAGCGAGAACCCAGAGGACTACTCTGGCCGTCAGGATCTTGCTGTTACCGAGCCCGTGCATCACCGTGATGATCTGATGAAGGTGCAGAACGAACTCAAAGAGTTCAAAGGTGTTTCTGCAATCGTGTTTGATCAGACCTGTGCTGCTGAGAAGCGCCGCCGCCGGAAGAGAGGGTTGTACCCTGATCCGGATCTGCGTTTGTTCATCAATGACCGTGTCTGTGAAGGGTGTGGTGATTGTTCTGTGCAGTCCAACTGTCTTTCTGTTGAGCCAGTTGAGACGGTGTTTGGTGAAAAGCGCCGTATCAATCAGTCTTCCTGTAACAAGGACTTCTCTTGTGTAAAGGGGTTCTGCCCATCCTTTGTTTATGTGAAGGGTTCGAAGCTGCGTCAGGCAAAGCCTGCTGATTTCGCGCTTGATGAGTTTGTGAAGCAGCTGCCAGACGTTCAATTGCCATCACTGGAGAACACTCACAACCTGCTGGTGGCTGGTATTGGTGGTATGGGCGTTACGACCATTTCTGCGATTATCGCGATGGCGGCTCATATTGACGGGATCAAAGCCTCTACGCTTGACATGACTGGCCTTGCTCAAAAGGGTGGACCTGTGACCTCCCATGTGCGCTTTGCTGCGGCGAGTGACACAATTGAAGGGCCACGTGTACCGCCTGCACAGCTGGATGTGCTGATTGCAAGTGATATGCTGGTTGCAAGTAAGGCTGAACAGCTTTCTCTTTATCACAAGAGCAGAACGCATGGCTTTGTGAATACAAACGTCACGCCGACCTCTGAGTTTGTGATGAAGCAGCAGCTTTCCTTTGACGAGCACAAGATGAAGCAGACGCTGGAGCAAGGGACGCTTGATCTGAGAGCACATGATCTGGCGAACATTGCTGAGAAGCTGTTGGGTGATGCGATTTACACCAACATGATGCTCATCGGATTGTCTTATCAGGCTGGTACTCTGCCGATCTCAGCACAAGCCATTGAGAATGCGATCTCATTGAATGGTGCTGCGGTTGAGAAGAACATCAATGCATTCCATGCAGGGCGTGTTCTTTACTCCAACCCTGATGCGATTTTCGCAGCTCTTCCACGTCAGGAAGCTGTGAAAGTGATGACGCTGGATGAGAAGATCGCTTTCTTCGCGAAAGAGCTTACCACTTACCAGAATAAGTCCTACGCCAATAAGTATCTCGACAAGATTTCCGAGATCAGAGCGCGGGATGAGGAGTTTGGTCCGGGCTCTCTTGAGGTGACGCATACCGCGGTTGAGATGCTTTACAAGGTGATGGCTTATAAAGACGAGTACGAAGTTGCGCGTCTTTATAGTGAGCCAGAGTTCCGTAAGAATCTTGAGGCTCAATTTGCAGACCCGGGTGAGTTGCAGTTGATGCTGGCTCCTCCATTCCTGCCCGGTAAGCCGGATCCAAAGACGGGTCGTCCGCAAAAGCGGGCCTTCGGTCCTTGGATTTTCAAGGCTTTTGAGATGCTTGTATCTCTTCGTGGTTTGCGTGGCACTGCACTCGATCCGTTTGGATATGCGCGGGAGCGTAAAGAGGAGCGGGACTTGGTGAAGCAGTACCGGGATGATCTCTCATTGGTTGGCGGAAAACTCGGTACGGCGAACTATGGATTGCTTCGCGAGTTTCTCAACTTGCCCGATTCTATTCGCGGGTATGGTCCTATCAAGGACGAGAATCTGAAGCTTGCACAACTCAGGCGTGAAGAGCTGCTTGGTAGACTTGAGGAAGACCCGACAACGGTCACCTTTAAAGAAGCAGCTGAATAGTCTTTCGTTATTGGCGGAAAACAAAGGATGCCGACCCTGACAAGGGTCGGCATTTTGTGTTTCAAATCACAGTTATGTGATTTCATTCTTGATATGCGTTTTCCTAAGGGCAGCTATCTCAATTTTCTCAAAATTCGAACTTGTCTTTTTTTAGGTCTTCCTCTAAAACCGTCCAGACGGTACAGAAACCGACTGGACGGTACAGGCTCCGGTTAGAGGAGAGGGATACCAGCGTGGAAACAACAGCTGAACATATTCTGGATGCAGTCGAGCGTCTGGTTTGCATTGAAGGAACTCGTAAGCTGACCATTGATGCTGTGGCGGCTGAGGCCGGCATGTCCAAAGGCGGGGTGCTTTACAATTTCCGAAGCAAGCATGAGCTGTTGCTGGGAGTGATCCGCAGAGTTGTTTCTGAGGTTCGCGAACGAACTTACACGCTGAGCGACAAGTTGACAGAGCAGGGAGTGGCCTGTCCCATTTTGCGGGCAAGCTTCCAGATCTACAAAGAATACAGAGAGAAGACCGCTCCGAAAGCCTTGTTTGCTCTTGCTGCTCAAGAACCTGAGTTGATTGCTGAATTTCAGGAGATGAGTGCTGAATTTGGAAGAGCAATCAACGGTGAGGTTAGTGATCCGGTTACGGGGCATATGTGTTTGCTCATAATAGACGGACTTTATTATCGCCAGGCGCTGGATATCGAACATAACAGCACTGGTGAAATTGATGAACTTATTGATCGCGTGTTGGATATCACCTCCCAGAATGACCGGTACGCCGAACTGAACGCTGAAGCTGGAAACTAAGGTAAAATGCAGAAAATAAGCGGAAAAAGTAGAATAGGACGCCTGAGTGCTCCTGTTTTTGTTGGGGCACTTGCTCTGCTGCTTGCAAGTTGTCAGGAGCAGGAAGTTGTTGAAGCGCCGAAAACGGTTGCTCCTCGTCCTGCTCGTGTCATGGTCGTTTCTGAGATTGATGATCTCTTTACGCGTAACTTCACTGGTCGTGTCGATGCAGTTCAGACGGTCGATCTGGCGTTTCGTGTGTCTGGTCAGCTTGTTGAAATGCCAATCATTGAAGGGCAGCGAATTGCAAAGGGTGACCTGATTGCAGCGCTTGATCCAACTGACTATGAAAACACTGTTCGTGAAGCTCAGGTCAACTTTGAACAAAAGAATAAAGATCTGAAGCGCTTTGAAACGCTGAAAGACAAGCAGGTTATCTCTGAAGGACAGTACGACAATGCAAAGACTGCATTTGATCTTGCTGAAGTGACCCTTGATAAAGCCAAGCAAAACCTTGGCTATACAAAGATCGTTGCGCCTTACGATGCAATCGTAACCTCTCGTTCGCTTGATAATTATGCAATCATCAACGCTGGTACCAGCATTGCCCGGTTGCAGGATGTGAGTGAAGTTCGCATCGATATCAACGTGCCTGAAACGCTGTTTGCTCAGGCGACAGAATCTTCTGTTCTAAAGATGACTGCTGAGTTCCCTTCCCATCCGGGTAAGGTCTTTCCATTGGAATACCGTGAGCACAGCACGGAAGCAGACAAGGTTGCTCAGACCTATCGTGTGACTTTGGCTATGAACAATGACGATGGTTACAACATCATTCCAGGCATGACTGCGAGCGTAAAAGTTAAGCTCAACGGTCTTGATAAAGCTCAGAGCACCGCCTTCTTCGTGCCGACATCTGCAGTTGGGTCTTCTCCAGATAAGAGCCCTTATGTGTGGGTTGTTGATGAAAGCGAAAAGCGGGTTGGTCGTCGTAAGGTTCTGCTTGGAACTGTGCTTGGCAGCTTCATTCCAGTGCTTTCTGGCTTGAAAGACGGCGAGATGATCGTGACGGCTGGTGTGAGCCACCTGAGCGAAAATCAGCTGATCGTGCCTAAGCTTTAAGAGTAGCGTCTAGGAGTTATTGATATGGATATTGCACGCTACTCGATCGAGAAGCCGGTCAATGTCTGGATGGTTGTTCTGATTGCTCTTCTTGGAGGCATTTGGGCCCTGAGCGGCATTGGACGACTGGAAGATCCGGCATTCACCATTAAAGAAGCGCAGGTGATCACCTCTTATCCGGGTGCCAGCGCTGCGGAAGTTGAGGAAGAAGTTACTGAACGGCTTGAAAGTGCTATTCAGCAGATGCCTCAGCTGAAAGAAGTTCGTAGTACCTCTGAACCGGGTCTCTCCCGTATTCAGGTGGAAATGAAAGACATCTATGATGGCACTGAGCTGCCTCAGGTGTGGGATGAGCTGCGTCGTAAAGTGAACGACGAAGTGCCAAATCTGCCAAATGGTGTCCGCACTCCGATTGTTTATGACAGCTTCGGTGATGTGTTCGGCATGTACTATGCTCTGACGGCTGATGGATACTCCAACCGGGATATCCGTAAAACCGTGAAAGAGCTGCGCCGTGAGCTGCTGACTGTCGATAACGTTGCTAAGGTTTCTATTCTTGGTGAGCCTGAGGACGAGATCATCATTGCGATGGATCAGGACCGGTTGGCGCAGCTGGGAATTACCATTGCAGACGTACAGAATGTGCTGAATGCGGAAAACGCTATCCAGGCGAACGGTACGACCGTATCCGGTGATCTGCGCATTCGTATCTCGACAGTTTCTGCCTTTGACAGCTACCGTAGTATCCAGGATCTCGTGATCGGTAATCCGGGTTCTACAGCGATGGTTCGTTTGTCTGATGTGGCAACGCTTTCTGTGCAAGAGCCTGAAAATCCGAAGGTTCTGGTTCGTCATAATGGCCAGCGTGCGGTTACCCTTGGTGTTGCTGCTGTTGAAGACACAAACGTTGTGGCCGTTGGGCAAGACGTTGAAGCGCATCTGAATGACTTGCGTGCGAACCTGCCTATTGGCATGGAAGTCATCCCTATCTACGAACAGCACAAAGTGGTTGATCAGGCCGTTGGTTCCTTTGTTTGGAACCTTGTAATGTCTGTTTCCATCGTGATTGTAGTGCTCGGCATCTTCATGGGCTGGCGTGCTGCTGTGGTGGTTGGCTCGGTTCTGTTGCTGACTGTTTTGTCAACGATCCTGATCATGAAGCTGGGCAGTATTGAGCTTGAGCGTATTTCGCTTGGTGCGCTTGTTATTGCCATGGGTATGTTGGTGGACAACGCCATTGTTGTTGCCGAAGGTATGATGATCAACATGCAACGCGGTATGCGGCCTATCAAAGCTGCGTCGACCGTTGTTGAGCAGACGAAGTGGCCACTTCTGGGGGCGACTGTCATCGGCATCATGGCATTCTCTGGTATTGGTCTTTCCAGTGACAGTACCGGTGAGTTCATGTTCTCGCTGTTTGCTGTGGTTGGCATCTCCCTGTTGATGTCCTGGTTGTTTGCGATCCTCGTTACGCCGCTGTTTGGTAAGTACTTCTTCAAGATGGCTGCCATCTCCGGTGATGAGCATGATCCTTACCGCGGCTTCATGTACACCATGTTCCGTAAGATCCTGGTGCTGACGCTGAAACTGCGTTGGTTGTCTCTGGCAGCTCTGATCGGTGTGACTGTGGTTTGCTTCTGGTCTTTCCAGTTTGTTGCAAACTCCTTCTTCCCCAACTCTTCTACTCCGCTGTTCTACGTGAACTACTGGTTGCCGCATGGTACCGACATTCATGCGACTGCGCGTGATATGGAGAAATTGGAAAACGAGATCCTGTCTTTGCCAGGTGTCGTTTCAACCAACTCCTTCATTGGTCAGGGTGCAACCCGCTTTATGCTCACTTACTCAGCTCAGGACGGTAGCTCCAACTATGGTCAGGTTATTGTCCGGACTGAAAACATTGATGTCATTAATGATCTCGCATTGAAGATCCGTGCGTTCGGTGTTGCTGAGTTACCTCAGGGACAAGTGTACACCGAGCGTCTGGTGTTCGGTCCGCCGTCTGGTGCTGATGTTCAAGCTCGTATTACTGGTCCAGATGCTGACGTTCTGCGTGCTATCTCTGAAGAGATGATCCAGATCTTCAAGGATCCTCAGTATCGCTTGAGTGATGTTCGTACCGATTGGCGTGAACGTGAGCTGGTGATGCATCCGAAGTTTGATGAGCAGCGTGCGCGTATTGCTGGCATCACGAGACAGGACCTTTCAACCGCGGTTCAGTTTACCTCTGATGGTATCCGTGCTGGCGACTATCGTGATCTGGATGAAGACATTCCGATCATCGTGAAACGTAAGCGCGGCGAAGGTGAGACTGCGTCTGAAGCCCTTATAAACACACTGGTTTGGAGCTCTCAGCAGCGCAAGTATGTGCCGATTGATCAGGTGACTTCCGGTATCTCTACTGAAGCTGAAGATACTTTGATCCGTCGTCGGGATCGTGTGAAGACGTTGAGTGTGCTTGGGGCGAGTGCTCCGGATGAGTTGGCGTCGGTTGCTCATGCTCGAATTCGGGGTGCGATTGAAAGTGTTCCACTTCCTGATGGGTATTCCATGGAATGGGGTGGTGAGTACGAGAACTCTCAGGATGCGAATGCGTCGCTGGGCAGTAAGGTGCCTGTTACCTTCCTCGTGATGATTGTTATCTCCATCCTGCTGTTCTCTAAGGTGCGGGAACCACTCATCATCTGGCTGATCGTACCGATGTCTATCAACGGTGTTGTGATTGGTTTGCTTGGGACAGGTATGCCGCTCGACTTCATGGCGATCCTTGGTGTGTTGTCGCTGTCAGGTATGTTGATCAAGAATGCGATCGTGCTTCTGGAAGAGATCGACCTGCAGTTGGAGCATGGTGGAGACCGGTTTGAAGCTGTTGTTAATGCCAGTGTTTCTCGTTTGCGTCCGGTGTCTATGGCAGCGATCACAACGATCCTTGGTATGGCTCCGCTGATTGTTGATCCGATGTTTGCGAGTATGTCTGTGACCATTATGGGTGGTCTGACGTTTGCGACGCTGCTGACATTGCTGGCTGTTCCGCTGCTGTTCATCATCTTTTACCGCATCCATCCAGGTGAGGGTGCAGGGAAAGGTAAGGCAGAGAAGTCTTTGAAAGAGCTGGAAGAAAAACCTTCCGTTGATCAGAAGGCTGAGCCGGAACCGGCTTAAGAAAAAGGCCTTCCCGGTTACCTAAAACCGGGAAGGCCCATGAGAAAAGCAAGGGGCGGCGTATATTTACCGCACACTCCGTCCTTTGCTCCCCCGCGTCGCCTCTGCCCCCAACACCAGAGGCGGCGCATCTTTTTTGCCTTTACAGCACTCCCCACAACAACTTGATCAGGCACTTTGTGCGAATTTGCGTTGTTTTGCGCAATTTAGCGTTTTTGTGCGTTGGTTCGCGTTGCTATGTGGATCATTACCTTAACGGAAATCGCGGATTAGGGAATTCAAATCTATCGTGATCCGTGTTGACACTTCCAAGTTGGTACAGTGTCACCCGGGTACTTTGAGGCTGAGTAGACTCCGCGGGCGATGGCACGGGAGACTGTCTGAGCTGCGTATGCGCCCAGTTCCAGCAATTCGACCATCGGTTCCTGCATTTTTCGTTTGCCGGTAGAAATCACGAAGAGCAGATCGCCGTCCATTGGTGTGTGTGCTGGCCATAGGGCGCGGGCGTAGCCGTCGTGGGCGGCTGTGGCAATCCGTTTGGCTTCTGACTTGGTTAATATAAGGTCAGTTGCGACAACGCCGATGGTGGTGTTTGTGTTCGGGGATAAGTCGATTGTGCCGAGCGTGAACTTGGTTTGCACGGTGCGGTCCATACCTGACATTTCGGTTGGCCAGCCCAGTCCGCCGAATTCTTCGTTCTGTTCGCTTGGAGCTGCCCAGAAGTAGGGCGTGTCGCCAATTGTGGTGCGGCCCAGTGCGTTGACGGCGATCAGCGCGCCGACGGTGCCGCTGCGAGGGAGGGCGAGGGAGGCTGAGCCCAGTCCGCCTTTCAGATCAGCGGTGGTTGCTCCGAAGCCTGCGCCTGCGGTGCCGAGTTCGAATTCGTCGGCTGCATTGTCGACGGCCTCAATGCCCATTTCACGATAGACTGGATTTCTGCCCCACGATTTATCCCCTCCATTGAGAAGGTCGAATAGAATGGCTGTGGGGGTTATTGGAATGACAGCACTGCCAACACTGAAACCTTTGCCGAGTTCTGCCAGTCGAACCTGCGCACCGCTGCCTGCATCCAGCCCGAATGCAGAGCCGCCTGACAAGACGAGCGCATCAATGGCATTGACGGTTTGCTCCGGCTCCAGCAAGGCAACGTCGCGTGTGCCGGGGGCGCCGCCCATGATGGCGACGGAGGCAACGGCTTGCTCGTCGGGAATGAGAACGGTGACACCTGATTTGGTCTTTTCGCAATGAGCATTGCCGACCTTCAATCCCGGAACATCGGTGATCAGGTTGCGCGGTGTTGGGGACATGGTGTTTCCCTAATTTATTATCAAAACGTACAGGAAGTGCCTTAGCGATGAAAAAATCGCAGGGACACTCTAACTAATTGTCTTTATGCATATCTTGATTTGAAAATCTGTAGGCCCTTTCGGGCAAAGATATGTCCGAAGTCCCTGTTTCAAGATAAATCTATTGCGAAAACTGGAATAGGGAACACCCTTAGACTGAGTGGTAATTTCGGTCGAGGTAGATCAGAGCGGGTGCAAATTCACCCAGACGTGCAGCGACCACTTCACCAAATAGAACTGAATGGGTGCCGACTTCTGTTACTTCTTTGATATGACAATCGAAACTGACACGTGCACTTTCCAGAACTGGACTTCCTGTTGCCAGGGTGCCCCAGCTTCCTTTTGCGAAGCGCTCTTCCATTGGCAAGTCGCCCTGGCCAGCGAAGACGTTCGACAAGTCTGTATGATCATGAATGAGTGTGTTGATACAGAAAACGCCGTTGTCTTTGACTACCTGATTCACCTTTGCGCTGCGGTTGAGGCAGACAAGCAAGGTGGCGGGATCGTCAGAGACGGAACACACAGATGAAACGGTTGCGCCAATGCGCCCAGCAGGGCCAGCACTGGCCAGCAAATGAACGGAAGCGCCTAAACGACTCATTGCCTCTCTAAATTCATGCGAGTCGAGACTTTTATTCGTATTTTCAGTTGGCGCCATGGTTAAAGCTGTCGTCATCCAGTTCGTTCCAAGATATTCCCACAGGTATGATCTGTGTTTCACACTGTACAATATTCATTAGTACTTTTCAGTCGCACAATAACGACAGGTATTTGAAATAGAGTAGTTATAGCCATTTGCTGAGAAAAGCTAGTTCTACTGCGAAAAACTGATTAATATACCAGAGGCTATGTTCTGGTTTTAAGGGTGCGTTTTGCTGTTCTGGAATTTTCATTAAAAATAGAAGGCTCAGCAGAGTCTCCACGTGCGGGCGAATGGGAAATCTTCAAAAAATCCTGGGTACCATCTTGCAGTTTTTGTCTGGATATGGTCAGTATATATTGGCTGTGATATATTACAGAACAATAAAGAGGCTTTCTGCGGATGAGGAAAATTCACGTATGGGTTGTGGTGCTCTGGTCTCAGAGTCTGTCCTAGTGGATTGTCGGGAGTAGGAATAAGTCTAGATTTTGGATTGTATGAAATAAAAATGCGCCTGACGCGTATAAAGAATAGGAAAATTCCAAAATACGGACTTAATAAGTATGGGTAATATACTTACAGGTCAGCTTACCATAAAATATTCGGGGTCTGAATTCGGAGGCATTCAGACTGGACAGCAACTAAAAGCTGATCTCATGCGGGGAACAAAATAAAACATGGATTACTTTCTCCAACAACTTATCAATGGTGTGACGCTTGGGTCCATTTATGGTCTCATCGCCATTGGCTATACAATGGTCTATGGCATTATCGGCATGATTAACTTCGCCCATGGCGATATCTTCATGGTCGGATCTTTCGTAGCCCTTATTCTAATTGTTGCACTTGGCATTACAGCCGCTACACCGGTGCTTCTTTTGATTTTGGCTCTGGCCCTCGTTCTTGTTGTGGCCATGGCTTTGACTGCTGTTTGGGGGTGGACAGTAGAGCGCATTGCCTATCGGCCTTTGCGCGGATCATTCCGTCTTGCACCGCTGATTACTGCAATTGGTGCATCAATTGCTCTTCAGAACTTCGTGCAGGTTTCTCAAGGCGCTAAGAACAAGCCATTGCAACCTCTCTTTTCCGGCAGCTTTCAGCTGACTGATGGTGGTGCAGATGGTTCTGGCTTTATCGTAAACCTGTCTTACATCCAGATTCTGATTGTTGTGACGACGGTCATTTTGATGGGTGGCTTCACTTATCTCATCAACAACACCAATCTGGGCCGCTCTCAGCGTGCTTGTGAGCAGGACCGGAAGATGGCGTCCTTGCTGGGTGTGAATGTTGACCGCACAATCTCTCTTACCTTTGTGATGGGTGCGTCTCTGGCTTCGGTCGCAGGTCTGATGTTCCTGCTGTATTACGGTGTGGTAGATTTTTACATCGGCTTCCTGGCTGGTGTGAAGGCCTTTACCGCTGCGGTTCTGGGAGGAATCGGATCGCTGCCGGGTGCAATGCTGGGTGGATTGCTGATCGGGCTTATCGAGACGTTCTGGTCTGGCTACTTCTCCGTTGAGTACAAAGATGTTGCCGCGTTTTCGATCCTGGCGATTGTTCTGATCTTTATGCCGGAAGGACTTCTCGGCCAACCTGAGGTGGAGAAGGTCTGATGCAAGCAAGAAAAAAAGACAGCTTGCTTGTTGCAAGTGTAAAAGACAGTTTGGGTGCTGCGGTTATTACGTTCGCCCTTGCCTGTGTCATGGTTGGTTTGCGCGTTGATGTGGCGTCTGGCCGCGGTGCGGAGCTGTTTCTGGAACACCGCTGGTTAGCGGTTGCAGTTGCAGTGCTCGTTGTGTTCGCTGGCCGTCTCGCCATGAACATCTTCTTCTGGAAACGGGAAGACCCGCCGTCTCTCAACCTTTCTGGCCTATTGCCAAAGGGTGGAATGGGGGGGGGGTCCTCTAATGTGCTTAAATATGGCCTGGTCGTTTTGGCTGTTGCGCTTCCATTTGCGTTGATGTTCTGGCTTGGTGCCCGTGGGTCGCGTCAGTATATTGACCTGGCCATTCTGGTGATGACCTATGTGATGTTGGGCTGGGGCCTGAACATTGTGGTTGGTCTGGCTGGATTGCTGGATCTGGGCTATGTGGCGTTTTATGCGGTTGGAGCTTACTCCTATGCATTGCTCGCGCATTACTTCGGTTTCTCCTTCTGGCTCTGTCTGCCGCTCGCCGGTATTCTGGCAGCGTTCTGGGGTGTCATTCTCGGTTTCCCGGTTCTGAGGCTTCGAGGGGACTATCTTGCCATTGTGACGCTTGCGTTTGGTGAGATTATTCGTGTTGTGCTGCTGAACTGGTATCAGTTTACAGGCGGGCCAGATGGTCTTTCCGGTATTCCGCGACCAAGCTTTTTCGGGTTGGAATTTACCCGTGGTGAAGATGGTTTTGCAAGCTTCTTTGGTCTGGATTACAGCAGTATTCACCGCATCATCTTCCTGTACTACCTCATCTTCGCAATGGCCTTGTTCACGAACTTCGTGACCATGCGCTTGCGCCGGATGCCGATTGGTCGTGCATGGGAAGCTTTGCGTGAAGATGAGATTGCTTGTCGGGCACTGGGTATCAACACAACGAATACCAAACTGACAGCCTTTGCTCTTGGTGCGATGTTCGCTGGCTTTGCAGGGTCTTTCTTTGCAACGCGTCAGGGCTTCATCTCTCCTGAGAGTTTCACCTTCCTTGAATCCGCGATCATTCTTGCGATTGTGGTTTTGGGTGGTCTTGGCTCACAGATTGGCGTGGTGATTGCAGCGATTGTGATGATCGGTGGCTTTGAATTCTTCCGCGAGTTTGAAGAATACCGCATGCTTGTCTTCGGTATGATCATGGTGGTTATCATGGTTTGGAAACCGCGTGGATTGATCTCAAGCAGAACGCCAAGTGTGGCGCTTTCCAGAAACGCTAAGGGCATCTCTGCCGATCTCGTTCAGGAGGGCCACGGATGAGCACCTGGGACAACAACCCTGTTCTGAAGGTTGAGCACCTGACCATGCGCTTCGGCGGATTGACGGCGATCAACGACCTGAGCTTCAACATTGGGCGTGGTGACATCACTGCGCTGATCGGGCCGAACGGTGCGGGTAAAACCACAGTGTTTAACTGCATCACCGGTTTTTATAAGCCGACTGAAGGCCGTCTTGTCATGAACCGCTCCAATGGTGAAAAGCATCTTTTGGAACGGATGGCAGACTTCAAAATTACGGCGGACGCGAAAGTTGCCCGTACGTTCCAGAACATCCGTCTGTTTGGCGGTATGACTATTCTGGAAAACCTGATGGTGGCACAGCACAATCCGCTGATGGTTGCTTCCAACTGGACCATTGGTGGTCTGCTGGGGCTTGGTGGTTACAAAAAGTCCAATGTGGACGCGATTGAAACTGCCAAGTACTGGCTGGAACGCATTGATCTGATTGATCGTGCGGATGCACCTGCGGCTGATCTTTCCTACGGCGATCAGCGCCGGTTGGAGATTGCCCGTGCCATGTGTACCGGCCCTGAACTTCTTTGTCTGGACGAACCAGCTGCTGGTTTGAACCCGAAAGAAAGTCTGGAGCTGAACAATCTGCTTCAATACATCCGCAAAGAGCATGACACTTCGGTTGTTCTGATCGAGCACGACATGTCTGTTGTTATGGAAATCTCCGACCACGTTGTGGTGCTGGATTACGGCGTGAAGATTTCTGATGGCTCTCCTGAGTTCGTCAAAAACGATCCGCATGTGATCGCGGCGTATCTGGGGGTTGAGGATGATGAAGTCGATCAGGTTGAAGAGGAGGTGGGCATAGCATGAACGCTCAACAACCACTCCTGAGCATTCGCGGAGTTAAAACCTTCTACGGCAAGATTCAGGCACTGCATGGTGTTGATCTTGATGTGTATGAAGGTGAGATCGTGACGCTGATTGGTGCGAACGGTGCAGGGAAGTCTACCCTGATGATGACCGTTTGCGGCACGCCGCAGGCTCGTAACGGGTCTGTGACGTATTGCGGTGAGGACATCACCTACAAGCCAACCTACGAGATTATGCGCACCGGTATTGCTCAGTCACCAGAAGGTCGCCGTATCTTCCCACGCATGACGGTTTTAGAGAACCTGATGATGGGCGGTATGGTTGCCGGGAATGAGCATTTTGAGGAAGACCTGCGCCGTGCGTTTGAGCTGTTTCCGCGTTTGAAAGAACGTCAGCAGCAGCGCGGTGGGACTTTGTCGGGCGGTGAACAGCAGATGCTGGCGATTGCCCGTGCCTTGATGAGCCGTCCGCGTCTTCTGCTGCTGGATGAACCGTCTCTGGGGCTGGCTCCGATCATCGTGTCGCAGATTTTTGATGCGATCCGTGAGCTGAACCGGGCTGACGGTCTGACCGTGTTCCTTGTTGAGCAGAATGCGTATCACGCACTCAAGCTGGCTCACCGGGGATACGTGATGGTCAACGGCACAATCACCATGACCGGCACTGGTAAGGAGCTTTTGTCTCGTGAAGAGGTGAAGGCAGCTTATCTTGAAGGCGGCGCGCACTAAGGAGGCGAAGAGATGGGTATTTTTTATGGCAGCTCGATGCCTGCCTTTATCATGCTGGTTGTTGTTCTTGGCGGTCTGGCAGCTGCTGCGACGGGGCGCTCTATTGCGACCACGTGGCGGCCGTTGCCGATCCTGTTCTGGTTCATCTTCCTGTTGTCATTGGCTATGCGATTCTTGTCGTTTGCGCTGTTTGAAGAGCCTTTGCTTTCCATTCAGTACTGGCTCGTGGATTACGCCATTCTCCTCGGCATTGCGCTGGCGAGTTATCGCATGACACGCACCAAACAGATGGTGACGCAGTACAGCTGGCTTTACGACAAAACAGGCCCATTTGGCTGGAAGCTGAAACCGGGCCAGCAAGATAATTACTAATTCGCAAAATTACTTAGATAATTGTTGCGCATTCGGTCAGTTCTGGGTCACACTGGTGACTGGCTAGGCATCCAGATGATGAGTACGGAGAGGTCTCATTGTCGGAAGCATTGAGCAGGCGAGGGGTTTGCCTGCTCTGGTGGGAGATAGTGATGTTTCCCGCTCAATTTTAATTGAGAAAATGCACCTGACTCGGGGAGTTTTTTATGAAAAAGTATCTTTTGGCAAGCGTTGCCGGTGTTGCTGCTATGGCAATGTCTGGCGCGGCTATGGCTGACATCACTATTGCTACTGCAGGCCCAATGACTGGTCAGTACGCATCGTTTGGTGCGCAGATGAAAGCTGGTGCTGAACAGGCTGTTGCTGACATCAACGCTGCTGGCGGTGTGAACGGCGAGATGCTTGTTTTGGAAGTTGGCGATGATGCATGTGACCCTAAGCAGGCTGTTGCTGTTGCTAACCAGATGGTTGGTAAAAACGTAGCCTTCATGGCTGGTCACTTCTGCTCCGGTTCTTCCATCCCAGCTTCTCAGGTTTATGCTGAAGAGGGTATCATCCAGATCACTCCGGCATCCACCAACCCGAAGTACACTGACGAGCGTCCAGGACCTGGTACTTACCGTGTGTGTGGTCGTGATGACCAGCAGGGCAGGGTTGCCGGTACTACGCTTGCGACTGAGTTCGGCGATCAGAACATTGCTGTGATCCACGACAAGACTGCTTACGGTAAAGGTCTTGCTGACGCGACTAAGGCTGTGATGAACGCTGCTGGTAAGCAGGAAGCGCTTTATGAAGCTTATACCGCTGGTGAAAAAGATTACACCGCGCTGGTTTCAAAGCTGAAGTCTGAAAAAGTCGACGTTCTTTACGTTGGTGGTTACCACACTGAAGCTGGTCTGATGAAGCGTCAGATGGTTGATCAGGGCATGGACACCATTCTGGTTTCCGGTGATGCTCTTGTGACTGATGAGTATTGGTCCATCACTGGCCCTGCTGGTGCAGGCACTTTGATGACCTTCCCACCGGACCCACGTAACAACGCTGAAGCTGCTGCTGTTGTGGCTGCTCTTGAAGCTGCTGGTAAAACCACTGAAGGTTACGCACTTTACACCTATGCTGCGATCCAGACATGGGCGAAAGCTGCGGCTGAAGCTGGTTCTACCGACTACGACGCAGTTGTAGAGAAGCTGAACGCTGGCAAGTTCGACACCGTTCTTGGTGAGCTGTCCTTCAACGAGAAGGGCGATGTGTCTCTGCCAGGTTACGTTTGGTACGAGTGGAAAGACGGTTCCTACGGTTACCGCTAAGATTTAAAGCCTGAGTTCATTCAGGTTTTGTGAGGGTTCCGGGGCGATGCTCCGGGACCCTTTTTTGTTGGAGTTTAGGGAGGTTGGAAGAGCCCTATTAAGGTTGAATGTGTTCCATCCTCAAAATACCGTTTTGGCTACGTCGGGCTTAAGGTTCCACACGTACACTTGCGCCTTCTTTATTGTAGGTGCCCGATGATCATTCGATGTTTGGTGTTGATTGCATTTCTTTGTTCTTCCGGCGCAGCTGCCGCGCAGGGGTCTAACACGCCGCGACCTGAAGAAATAAAGGCGTTTCATGAGTGCCTGCGAAAAGGGGGGCTTGTGTTCAACGACAGAGTTCAGTGCATTGGAAAGGTCTTTGAAACTTGCGCCATGAAGTTGCAAGACCAGACCAGCATGGGTATGCGAGAATGCTACTCGCGCGAAACAGCCCTTTGGGAAAAGATGATTTTGAATTCTGAGAAGGAGTTGAGGCGGAATGAGAACAAGCCCACGAAGACCATGCTTGTTGAAGCTGGTCGGAACTGGAAGGCCTTTCGCAACAACACCTGCAACATTCCGTATGCCATGAACCCGAAGGGAACACTTGCTCCGGTTCTGGGCATGGAATGCTACAACCGTTTAACGGCGCTTTGGGCGCTACAGCTTTCTGAATTTGCGACACCATTAGGGAACTAGGACCATATGAGATCATGGGTATGTGTGATTGTCTTTTCAGTTTTTGGGGTTGGCTCCGTAGAGGCGGCCCAACAGGTTGATCTACCGCTTTGCAAGGCAGGGGATGGCAAAACACCTGTTCCGCGTTGGGAGGTGACTGCAATGCCTGTTGATGTGCCAGCAGGCGAGGAGGCGAGGCCGTTTGCTTACACCGTTACTGCTCCGCCGCCTGCCTATCATGGTCTGATGGGGCATCTCAGAGTGAAGCTGGGCAATCTGGATGAACAGTATTGTTCAGCTTTGCGTGAAGAGCTTACCCAGATCAAGAACAGTACCGGGCAGCCTACACCACTGGTTATTGAATGGTTGGTTGATGACAATGGCCCGCAGGATGATGTGCGCTCCCTGGATTTTTATGAGCTGCCTGAGTTTGTGGAGGATGGCTGCTGGCTGGATGGTGTCTACCAATTTGTTGCACTTGGTCATTCAGGTGTAGAAGCTGACCAGTACATGCTGAATCTGGTCCCTCTTGAGGCAATCCAGAAATCTGGTTCCTTTTGTCGTCCTGTCCAAGAAGGGTGATCCCGCGTTTGCAGTATAGTGGCTCGTTCTCTTTGTAATTATCTGAAATGCATTATGTATTCATAGTGTTGTCTGCTGTGATGCGTATGAGGAACTCACTTTAATAGTGAATACTTCAGAGTTTACCCTGTTCAAATCACCCTCGGATTTACTAGGTTAAATTATAAATTTAATTCAATTTTTCTATAATAGGAGAGTTGACGGAACAGGTGCAGGCAGCAGGTGTGGGGCGTTTGAGTGCTTGTCTGTGCATGATCAGGGGTATTCATGCAGTTCAAAACCTTCATCATTTCAATAGGTTTTGCAGTGGCTGGCTGCGTGCCGACTTATGTGGGCGACCCTGCTGATCTGGCTGAGCTGGCGGTTAAAAAATCTAATGCAAACCTGACTGTTGCGAGCACTCAGAAGACAACTGAAAAACTGGCAGCTATTACGGCGCTTGCGGGCAAATGGTCTGTCATGCGCGGTGAGGGGCAAACACCGTGCGCACTGCAGCTGAAGACAACGCAGTTTGGTGGAAATTATGCAGCAAGTTCCGTGTGTTCTGGTGAGCCAAATGTATGGTCGTGGAACATGAGACAAGATGCCCTGCTTCTGTTTGATCACAGAAGTAAAGTGATTGCGTCTTTTCATGAAAGCGAAGGTGGCAATTGGCGTGAAGCGCGAGAAGGTGGGGACCCTGCGCTTGATCTTGTTCGTTTGGGAGACTGACAAGACAGCAGAACACGGAAAGGTTGGACGTATTCTTTGGGGGGAATGAAATGAAGAGGTTTGTCGTTATCGCAAGTTTGCTGGCGCTTGCTGGCTGTCAAAGTGCTGGTGGAGGTGCTGAACCTTACAGCGCGCCTGTGCCTGCTGCGCAACCGCCCGCCAATGCTGCCTCCAACCAGAGTGTTGTTGCGCAGGATCAGGCTTCGCAGAGCAAAACCTACAGCAAGGTAGATGGCACTGTTGTTACAAAGACAACAAGCAGCTCAGCTCAGGCAACGGTTGATCCGGGTACTGCGACTGCCTTTTTGGCTGGTGTGGCTGCAGCAGCTGTTCTTGGAAAACAAGAGCAACGCAGTTCAAAGCCGGTGGTGCAGGTGAAGGACATGGTTGGCGGCTGGACTGTTTATCTCAACTCTGATGAGCGTGTCTGTGAGCTGACACTCGGCACAGAACCTAAGGATGATGGCTACTCTGCCAAGTTCAATCACTGCATGGATGGGGATCTGTTTTGTCTCTAACTGGCGCATGAAAGGGCAGGAGTTTGTTTTGTTTGACAACTTCTCCCGTGCCAAAGGGAGTATGCGCATGACAGAATGGAACCGCTGGGAAGGCCAACTGGCAAGCAACAGCAAACCAATCACTATTGCGCGGTAGATGAGCGAGTGTCGGCTATGGTGCTGGCACGCTGTGGTGTTGAGGTTTCGGCTTTAGGTTCTTCTTCTTTCAGGTCGTCTCTAGGATCAGAAGTAGTTACTATCCTGTTGCAGCAAACCTGTCAGAATTACTGTAGTGGAGGCGTTTATGAAAATGGCGATCGTCTTTGACTGTGAGTTCCTTGTCGTTAAAAATGCTCCGAGGAGATTTTGGTGCGGTCCATATGACCCTGATCCGTTTATCGCTCAGATTGGTGCCGCCAAAATTTCGCTCAGTGATAGTTTTGAAATTGTCGATACATTCAAAGTCTACGTCAATCCAGTTGATCGGTTTGGCAACAGATATACCCTCGATCCATTCTTCACAAAGCTGACGGGTATTGAGCAGCAAACAATTGATAGCGTGGGTGTCTCACTGCAGGAGGCCAACGAACAGCTCCGCGTGTTTGCTGCAGGTGCTAAACTTTGGTCATGGGGGAAAGACGAACTGAATATGATGGCGATTAGTTGTTATATCGCAGGTATCAATCCGTCCATACCTGCAGATCAGTTCGATAACGCCTGTAAGCTCATGCTCGCTGCAGGAATGCCTTATGAGGATATTGAATGGACGCGCAGCAACGACTTGGCAGATTACTTTGAGGTGGAGCATCTTCCATTAAGAGGGCACGACGCTTTGGATGATGCTCTCTCGGTTGCCTATGTCATACAACACCTTTTAAGGGAAAAGCGGCTTTCCCAGACGGATTTTGAACACGTCAACCTGGAAGATAAACTGCTGACCTAGGCGCCGTGAATGCAGGTTCTGCGCTGAGCTTGCTGGATTTCCTCGCTAAAGCTTCTGGATGATACTTATTTTCATCCTGCATTAGTTCGGCACCGCGCTTCTGAAAGCTGCGGAGAGTACAGCGATCGCTTCTTCGGATTTACCGCTTCGAACTCTTGTATGCAACATGATTGGTAATGCAGGAAAATCGGGCAGACTGAACTTCTCTCCAACGTCAACAGCACCAATTGGCAACATTCACAGGCAAGAGCTGCGACGCCCAACCCAGCCATGACCTGAATGGCTCAGGCATGTTGGTAACGGCATTGCTCAATATGCGTGAAGCCATTGCCTTTCATGGTGAGTTTGAAAGGCATTGAAGGAGATAACATCGTTCTGTGACGTCTGATAGGTGGGTGCATCAGACGTGCTTGTCCATGATTTCGGCTGGAAGGTGGGCCATCCATTTGCGGCGGATTGCTTTTTCCAGATCGAGATCATTGCGGTCTGCATAAAGCAGAAGGTGGGCCAGCAGGTCTGCGGCTTCATCTTCCTTTTGCATATGCAGTTCTTTTGGAGTTGCTGAACCGGAACGTCCGCGGCGGGTGGCCTTCAAATGGGCTGCCGTCAGCTCTCCGAGCTCTTCCTGAAGTTTCGCAAGATACCAGATCTCATCACGGTTGATGTTGAACCGTTTGGCGTAGATTGCTGATACTGTTTTTACAATGTGCAGAAGTACTTTGAATGTCATCGGATCTGACAGAAAGGTTGGGCTTTCTGCGTGGTCTCACGCAGGCGAGCCGAAGGTTTGCCGGGAATGTGCGCTAGAGGAATCTCTTGGTGGCATCATATGAACTATTTATGCGCTTGTCATTCAAGGCGAGGCAAAGATCTTTGACTGCATCCATGGAATGGATTGCCCGAAACTCATCGGTATGCGGCAGTATTGCCTGAATTCCGCGTGCTTTGGCCTCAAACTTGTCGTAGCGCAGTAGCGGATTGAGCCAGATGAGCCGTCTGCAAGATCTGTGGAGACGGTCCATCTCAACGGACAATTCATCGTAAGTTTCCCGTTCCAGCCCATCCGTGATGAGTAGGACGATTGGTCCGCCGTGGCAGACACGTCTCAGCCAGGTGCGGTTGAAGGTTTGCAGCGAGCTGGCAATGCGGGTGCCGCCGGACCAGTCTTCCACTTCATCCGTACAGGCGGCGAGGGCCTCATCAGGGTCTTTCATACGCAGGGCGCGGGTGATGTTGGTTAGCCGTGTGCCAAACAGGAAGGTGTGGGTTTTGCGCTTTTCTGACAGGGCATGCAGGAAGTGCAGCATGATGCGTGAATACTGGCTCATACTGCCCGAGATATCGCAGAGGGCGACCACTGGTGGATGAACCTGCGCGGGCGCTTTGTGCTTGAGATCGATGATGGAGCCACCCGCCTTGAGCGTGGCGCGCATGGTTCTTCTGGCATCCACCTGTTTGCCCAGAGTGTGCGAATGGACGGGTTTGAAGCGACGGGAACGGACCTGATCTGCTGGCATGGTGAGGCGGGCGAGGGATCTGCGTGCTTCCGCGATCTCCTCAGCTGTCATCTGGGCGAAGTCTTTCTTTTGCAGGACTTCCTTCTCCGAGATGGTAAAGCGGGCGTCTACCTCCACCAGTGGTTTGGTTTCTTTGGCCTCGCGCTGCTTGTTGGCCTCAAAGGCATTGGCGACGCGGGATTGTGCAGCGCGTGGCTTTTCAGGCTCGCGTTGTCCGGCAGGCGCGACCGGAGACAACAGCGCCAGCATCTTTTCTACGAGGCCTTTGCTTTGCCAGTAAAGGCGGAAGGCTTCGTCGAAGACCGGTTGCTGGTCGCGTTTGTGGACGAAGACGGAATGGAGGGTCCAATAGAGGTCCTGCTTGTTCTCAATGCCGTTGATGGTGACTGCGCTCACTGCATCCACCACAGAAGACGGACCAGCAGGCAGGCCCGCTTTGCGCAGGGTTCTGGCAAAGTGGACAATGTTTTCGGTGATGCGCCCGTGTGGTGGGCGCGGAGATGGTGCGGGGGCGAGGGTGTCCTGCATCAGGCAAGGCTATGCTGTTGGGGCAGGCATGCTGCCAGCAATGGTGGCCTGTGAGTTGGCTTCCATGCGGATTTCATCGAGGATCGCACGGGTTCTGGAGCCTTTGATGCGGTCGATGTCCTCCTGATACTTAAGCAGGACGCCGAGTGTGTCTGACACCATTTCCGGATCAAGCGCGACCTCTTGCAGTTCTGTGAGGGCGGTGGCCCAGTCCAGCGTTTCGGCAACGCCTGGCTTTTTGAAGAGGGCGTCATCCTCTCGCAGCTTTTGCACGAAAGCGACGACCTGAGCAGAGAGAGCTGCGGCAGCTGTTGGCAGTTTGGTCTGCACGATCTGCAGCTCGCGCTCGGCTGTCGGGTAATCCACCCAGTGGTAGAGACAGCGGCGCTTCAGAGCATCATGAATCTCGCGGGTGCGGTTGGTGGTGATGATGGTGATCGGTGGTTCATCAGAGGTGATGGTGCCCAGCTCCGGGATCGTCACCTGACTGTCTGCCAGCACTTCCAGCAGGAAGGCCTCAAAGGCTTCGTCGGTGCGGTCCAGTTCATCGATCAGGAAGATAGGCGCACCAAACTCTGTGGTCTCCAATGCCTGTAGGACAGGACGTTTGATCAGGAAGCGAGGGCTGTAGAGCGCTGTGTTGAGGTTCTCACGGTTCACGCTGCCGGAGGCTTCCGCCATGCGGATTTCGACCATCTGGGCGGCATAGTTCCATTCGTAGACAGCGGAGGACACGTCCAGCCCTTCATAACACTGCAAGCGGACCAGCGGGCGGTTGAGCGTGGTTGAGAGGACTTTGGCGATCTCGGTTTTGCCGACGCCTGCCTCGCCTTCGAGGAAGAGGGGGCGTTTCATGCGCAGGGACAGGTGCAGCACGGTTGCGAGTGCGCGATCTGCCAGATACCCGCCAGAACTTAAGAGCGTGAGGGTTTCTTCAATGGAGTTTGGTAGATCAACCTTGCTGCTCATAAATAGTCCGCTCCCGCCCTATCATCTGCTGCGCTTTGATTTGCGCCTTGCGATCATAATAGGGAGAAAAACGTATATTGAAAGCGGATTGTTATCGGCAGGTTAGCCGTGTTGCTCAACGGTTTGTGAGGCCAAGGCCCATGCCGTCGCGCATGACGGTGGTGGCTTGCCGGGTGAAGGTGCCGCCTGCTTCTTCATGCAGGGTGAAGCCCGGCAGGATCTGGAGCGGGGCTTTGCTGGCGGCCACTGCGCGGACAATGATGCGGGTGGCTGGTGCGTCGGCTGTTGGGCGGATCGGGATGATATCGATGGCACCGAAACGGCGTTGCATGGGGTCAAGCAGGTCCTGCAGACCATCTGCTCTGAAGATGATGGAGAGCGTTCCGCCGTCCTTAAGTAAATCTTTCGCGGTTTTGATCCAAGGCTCAATGCCGCGTTCATCCAGCGCGTGGGCTGGCGCACGGTCTGACTTTGGGGTGACGCGAAAGCGGGCGCTGTCGTAGTAAGGCGGGTTCATGATTACATGATCCGCGATGGAAGACCCAAGGCCGCTTTGGTGGCGAATGCTGCCCTTTGCGGTGAGGTTGGATTCCAGAATGGAGACGCGTTCAGCAAAACTTCCGTTTTCCGGCAGGGACAGGCCTTTGCGGGCCAGTGCTGCGGTGACGGGGTCAACCTCCACGCCGACGGCTTTGATGTTTGGCAGGCGGTGGGCGGCGCAAAAAGCTGCAGTGCCGACGCCGGTGCCCAGATCGTAAAGCGTGCCTGTGGTGCTTTGCGGAAGGGATGCGGCCAGATAGACGGCATCAAGCCCGGCTCTATGACGGCCTTTTGCAGGTTGCTCAACCATGACTTTGCCGCCGAGGAACTTGTCCCTGGTGGTTTGCTGCTGAGATTGAGGTGTTTCAGGGTTGGTCATGGCGGCGCCGGATCAAGAAAAGTCGCAATAACGCACTAATACAGGCTGCCGGTTTTCATGCAATCCCTATTGTTTATCTAAAGAGAAGTTTTCATGCGTCTTTTAGGTAGTGCCCCAGGTCGGCATCGCGCATAAGTTGACAAGCTTCATCCATACGGTCCGCTTCCACCATGATCCGGCGCGGCAAAAAGCCAAGGGAGCCGTCCAGTATGCTCATGTTGGTGTCAGCGACAAAGTAGATGATCTCGGCATCTCCCAGCAGGGCTTCAAGATGCGAGATGAGGACGGGATCTGTTGTTCTGATGAGTTCTTCCACGATGATGTCCTCTTGAAGAGAGTTGCCTATTTTGCCAGAAAGTATGCAGGTTAGGGTTGGTATTGTGAAAAAAACTAATTGTGATTGGTAAATTATCCCTTCGACACTACTTTATTGGCAGCAAATTCTTACTAAAGCTTGCCCGAGACTATCTACCAACCTATTGTCCCGTTGGAATCAAAATAGAGGTATCCCGTGGGCGTTGTTGGTCTTCAATCTCAGACAGCCAAACCAGCTGGAATTCAGGGGCTCGTAGAGCTCGTTTCAGGTGACATGGAGAAGGTGAACGAGCTGATCCTCTCCAAAGCCGGTTCTAATGTTGAGCTGATCCCGGAAATTGCGCGCCATCTGATCGATTCAGGTGGGAAGCGTTTGCGCCCGATGCTGACACTGGCGTTTGCACAGATGTTTGGCTACGAAGGCGAGGGACATGTCATCCTTGCAGCATCTGTAGAGTTTATGCATACGGCAACTCTGCTGCATGATGATGTTGTCGATGAAAGCGATATGCGCCGCGGTAAGTTGGCTGCTCGCAAGCTTTGGGGCAACCAGGCCAGCGTGCTGGTGGGTGACTATCTGCTTGGTCAGGCTTTCAAGATGATGGTTGATGTGCACTCTTTGGAAGCGCTGCGCATTCTGTCTGAGGCCTCCGCGATCATTGCTGAAGGTGAAGTGCTTCAGCTGGGCGCCGCTCAGGATACCACCACGACCTTTGAGATGTACCTGCGGGTGATTGAGGCTAAAACAGCTGCTCTGTTTGCAGCTGCGTGCGAAGTGAGCCCGGAGATTGCCGATAAAGGTGACGAGATGCGTGCTGCGGCGCGCAAGTTCGGCCTTGAGCTTGGTTATGCCTTCCAGCTTGTTGATGATGCGCTGGATTATGGCGGAGCGACTGTTGATCTTGGCAAGGACGTTGGTGACGACTTCCACGAAGGCAAGATCACACTGCCTGTCATCTACGCGATGGAGCGTGGCAGCGATGAGGACAAGGCGTTCTGGAAACGTTGTCTGGAAGATGGAGACATCAAAGACGGCGATCTGGATCATGCCATCAAGCTGCTGAACGACACTGGCGCTCTGGCTGACACAGTACAGCGTGCACGCGACTACGGCGCCTCTGCAATTGAAGCTCTGGCCAGCCTGCCAGACGGCCCTGCCAAGCAGGCGCTGAAAGAAGCCGTCGACTTCTGTATTGCCCGTGTGAGCTGATCAGAGAGCAGTTCGAAGAAATTGAAAAGCGCCGCAGCAGAAATGCCCGGCGCTTTTTTGTTGGCTGAAAGACTGCAGGCTTTCAGTTCTGTTCGTAAAATGTTTTGAGCGACGCTTTGTACCTGGCTGATTTAAACGGCAGCAAGAGAGCTGTAGTGCCGAGCCATAATATTGTATGGTCTCTTTGCCAGTTATCGGGCACAGTTGCTATGGTCATTCCGCACAAAAGAACAAGCCGAATGATGGTTTTTCTATTCTTAAAACGCCCCAGATCTTGCAGTTTGAAGTGGTGGAGCGTTTGCTCTTTAATCTGATTGAGAAGCCACCGGCACAATGGCCAAAGGGTCTGTATATAGACGAAGATCGTATAGGGGACCAACAGTAACAAACCTGCTTTTGACAGGCTTTGTGTTGCGTTGTTCTTCCACCAAAGATCTGGCAATGTGAGTATGAGAATTGAGTAGCAGAAGGCAAAAAGAGTTATGGAGAGTATGTTCTCTGGTCGCCTCCACCAAAATTTCTGTTTAAGCTGCCTAATGTATGAGTTGGTGTGAAGAGCCTGAGCGACTGCGCCCTGATCCCCCCGCAACAATGCCAAGGTTTTGAAATCTGATTGCCAGCCGAAGAGGAGATCAAGCTGATCCAGAAATGCATCCGTGATGTAGGGCTTGAAATAATGCCGACCAGTTTCGCCATGTATCAGTGAACGTGCCAAATAGTCAAAGACGGTTTGTTCCAGTTCCCTCCATATGACAGGCGCCGTCATTTCTTCCAGCCCTAGTATTTCCTGTATCTCATCTAAATCAGCCGGCTCACCTTCAAGGTTGCGTATGAGTTGAAGCTGCTCGTCGACAAATTCTCTGTTTGGCTTGTCAAAGCCTACGCTTTCTTGCTCAAGGCTATTGGATTCAGGAAGAGTTAGAATTTGCTCAGTTGTATATCCAAGTTCGCTGTCGTTTAGGGTACTTGCTGGAGGCGGTGAAGCTCTTTCCTCTTGTGGCAGAGCATTCGGTAGAGGGGCAGGTTGATACCCATTCGCAGATTGAAGATGCGATCCGAGCTTCTCGTAGGCTTCTCTCATACGTTGGAAGGCAGCGGGGTCCTCTGCCTGATCTATGCTCTTTAACTTTCGAGCATAGGCCCGCTTGAGCGCCTTCTTGTTTTCTGGAAACTCATGCAGATCAAGTTCGGATAGCAGGGTTCTAAATACTGTCATGATTTGAAGAAACTTCTGGCGAAGTGATAAAGAGCTTTCCCTTTGTTCAAGACTAGGCTGAGTATCAGCCAAAAGATGGAAAACCCGACCATGAAAATGAGGAGAAGAATCATGCCGCTGAAGGCATGTTTTTTTGCATCCATTCCTTCGGGCAAAGCTAGGTAGATTGAAAGTAAATAAATCTGAAATAAGCCTAAGGTTTGATAGGAGAAAATGTCGCTCCAGCTCTTTTGGGGAAACATGGATGGCATGACGTATTTGAGAATGTTTTTGACGACATTCCAACCCAGCAGAGTCACCCGATAAGTGAGGTATAGGACTGCGATAGCTGCGACTATTTTCGAGCTGTATGCAAATAAGCTGTCTAGTGCATCTGTTATGGCAGAGCCGGTTGGTGTGAATTTACTGAGGACCATAACCAGAAATGGAATGAGGGCGAGTTTTGTTACTGCTTTGCCGACAGGGTCCAGTTCAAACTGTGTTTCATTCTCGTCCTCTGCCTCCTCCTGATAAAGTGTTGACTTGTAGACCAATGCGGCGACGAGGTCTCCGGCATCCCAGAACTTCCTTTGCAAGGAGAGGATGTCGCTCTGCCAGTTGAACTGTAATTCGATGGCTTCCAGAATTTCGTCATTGATGAACAGGCGAAATTTGGGGTGATCCTCTGCATCAACGGTCAAACACTTTTGCATGTAGGCGTAGATTGCAGCCTCTACTCTTGGCCGTGCTTGCGGATCTTCCATAATCGCAGAGTTAAGCAGGTCCAGAAGGAAGGCAACGCCGTTTTTGTCTCTGGGGAGTTTGAGTATTTTCTCCTCAAGGTCCAAAAGAGTTTTGGGGGCAATGCATTTCGCATCGTCTAAAAGAAACTTGTTGCCAGCAACAGGGAGTTCTTCAAGGGTGTTCAGTTCAAGAGGAGGCGTTGGTGCAGATGGAGAGGGCGCATCCTGCAACTGCTCAACAAGAGCAGTTGTGCTTGGTTGATCTGATTTGTGGTCGAGTGGCAGGAAGGGGGCTACATTTCCTGCATCAGTTCGTTGACCGTTTGTTTCATTTGCTTCATCGGCCTTGGCGGCAAGGTTGTAGGTCAGAAACTGTTTTGCCGCATCAAAAGCAGTTCGGAGGTTTTGAAAATCCTCCGCTTGAGTGGACTGGTCTATGGTCTTTAGTTTGTGCGCGTAAGCACGTTTGATCGACTTCAAGTCATCAGGAGCCTGATCCAAGCCAAGGACGGAATAGGGCCAGTTCTCGTCCTCACTGTACATAGGATGCCTCAAACATATTGAGATGCTCACTGATTTGCTCTGAGAGTTTTGAGATTTCGGAGATGTTTTGCGTTGTCAAAATCGTATCAAAAGCATGGAGCATTTCACCAATTTGCTCACGATCCCCCAATCGCGCCATGGCGTAGCATTGCTCAATACGGGCGCGAAGCAGTACATTGTGTGCATCTTCTCTCGGATGCACTTTAAGTTTTTCCAGCTGCGTGAGCCGATCTGATATCTCTTTATCTGACATTTCTCCAGCAAGGTTTTTTATGAGGAGGCTATGGCTCTTATCATCTGCATGAGTGGTGACATCCACTTCTAGTAAACCGGAGACATCATAGGTGAAGCGCACAGTTGCCGGGTTCAGGTCCTGATCTACTTGTCTTGGCAATTCAACTTCCAGTTTGCCTAGGAAAATATTAGAGGCAACGTCCGGGGCTTCTCCCTGAAAAACACGGATTTCCAGCTTGGTTTGCTGTGGGTGTACAGGGTAAATTGTCTCTTCTCTGGAAACTGGAACGACGCTGTTACGCTCGATTAAAGGTAGATAGTAGCCGGCTCGATGGTTGTTGCCAAATTCTCTGCTGGTCTCAATTCCAAGAGTAAAGGCGCTGACGTCGGTCATGACGACATCTTTGAGTGCTTCATTTTTCCCGATTAGGCCTGCTTGGACAGCAGCGCCCAATGCAACAGCGTGGTCTGGATCTATGTGACTTTCAGGGAACTGGCGTAGGTGTTTTGCGACTAAGCTGCGGATCAGTGGCATTCTGGTGGCACCGCCCACCAGAATGACTTTTTCCAGCTCGTCTGCGCTCAGCCCTGAGTCATACATGGCGCGATCAATAGGTCTGCGCAAACGTGTTGTGAGTTTGGTTGCAAGCTCTTCGAAATCTTTCCGAGATATGTGGTGATCCAGTGTGAGGTTCGGCGTGTCCAGATTAATGTGAACGCTGTCTTTTTCGCTCAGCCCGTGCTTAACCTGCTCGGCAAGCTTGGTTAGTGCTTCCAGGTTGGGTTTCTTCTGCTGTTTTGGTGAGAGCTTAGTGGTGAGGTCGCTGATAAGCGCTGCTGTGAAATCCTCTCCGCCGAGGTAAGCATCACCAGACGTGGCTTTTACTTCCATCACCCCTTCAAAGACTTCCATAATGGAAACGTCGAAGGTCCCTCCACCAAGGTCAAAGACCAAAAAAGAGCTTTCCTCCTCAAGGGACTGGAAACCGTAGGCGAGGGCTGCAGCGGTCGGTTCATTGATCAAACGTTCTGGATTCAGTCCGGCCATTTTTGCAGCAGATCGGACAGCTTTTCTCTGAAGTTCGTTGAAATAGGCTGGTACGGAAATGACAACATCAGAGATTTCCGCCTTCAATTCGTTCTGTGCATCTTCCTTAAGGCTGCGCAGAACAGCAGCTGAGAGTTCAACAGCAGTAAACTGTTTTTTTCCTAGTTTATAGGCTTTGTCAGCTCCCATAGTGCGTTTGAAAACAGCTGCTGTTTCCAGAGGATGTGTGACCATGCGAGCCTTGGCCAAATCACCAGTCAGGAGTGTGTCTTTTTCTAAGCTAACAATGGATGGTGTCAGGTAGGTACCAACGCTGTTTTTAATGAGGTGTGGCTCACCATTTTCAAAGACGGAAATAAGTGAGTTAGTGGTGCCTAGGTCAATTCCAATATGTGGCACGGTATTCTCCGAAATATGCATGATACAATTTCGGAGAGACTAGTTGTGGCTTTCGTCATTAGCAATTGTGCAGACAGGTCAACTCTCTCATAAGTTGTTAAAATCATCGGATGTTACCTGCGTTTTAGACCTTTGCCGCCTTAACCCACCAATCAATGTGTGCCTCCTGCAAGTGAGAGGCTATGGCTTGGGCGGCTTCTAAGGTTTCAACAAGGGCAAAGCAGGTGGCGCCGGAGCCGGACATGCGGGCGAGGAGGGTATCTGGCTGGGAGGCCAGCAGGTCGAGGACCTCAGAGATTTCTGGTGCTTGTGAGATAGCTGGTTTTTGTAGGTCATTGCGGCAGGTTTTGAGCCAGTTGGCGAGGGCTTTCATACTCTCGAACTCTTCCGGCATTTCCGGCAGCGGGGCGTTGTTTTTCTTTTCCAGCGCGTGGAAAATGGCTGGAGTGGAAACCTCAATCAATGGGTTGACCAGAACGATCGCGCCGGATGGGAGATCTGTCAGCGGTTCTATGATCTCCCCTATGCCACGAATGCGGGCAGGCTTTTCTTCCAGACACATAGGCACATCAGCGCCGAGACTCAGGGCAAGTTCGGCAAGGTCTGTTGAAGACGGAGACACGCCCCAGATCCTCGTGAGCGCGCGCAGAATTGCGGCTGCATCTGCGGATCCGCCGCCGATGCCTGCTGCAACGGGGAGCGATTTTTCGAGCTCTATCTGAACTCCTGATGCGGAGGGTAGATGTTCTGCCAGCATGTTTGCGGCTTTGATGACCAGATTGTCAGCAGGATCGCCCTGTATCTTCGCAGAGAACTCTCCAGTGATCTGGAGTGAAAGGTCGGGGGCTGGTTCAACCGAGATCTGGTCACCGATTTCAGGGAACACCACAAGGCTGTCGAGCATGTGGTAGCCGTCTTCCCGTTGACCCGTGATGTGGAGGGCAAGGTTCACCTTGGCACGGGCTAATTCCTCAACCCGTGCTGCCTTTGTATCTTCCAAAGTCATCATAATATGATCGTGTTATGAGCTATTTGTTGTCTGCAGAGCTTGCGACGACCGGAACGGCATCTTCCATGCCATTTTCGATCTTATCGAGAATGCGTTTCAGGTCTTCTGGTTCCGGCTCAAGGTCGCGGGCGTGGTTCCACTTGTAGCGGGCTTCCAGTTTGCGACCAACTTGCCAGTACGCATCGCCCAAATGATCGTTGATGATTGGATCATGCGGACGCAGAGCGACAGCGCGTTCCAGTTTTTCAGCGGCTTCTTCATAACGGCCCAGGCGATAGTAAACCCAGCCGAGGCTGTCGACGATGTATCCATCGGTTGGACGCAGGCGAACAGCGCGCTCAATCATCTTCTGCGCTTCATCCAGCTTCAGACCGCGATCTACCAGGGAGTAGCCGAGGTAGTTCAGGATCATTGGCTGTTCAGGCTTGAGGGTCAGAGCTTCGCGGAAGTCTTCTTCAGCAGCGTCCCACTTGTCCTGACGTTCGCGGGTGATGCCGCGGAAATACAGAATCGTCCAGTGATTTGCCTGAATTTCGCTGAGGGTATCCAGGCCCTGATTGTAAGAGGTTTCAGCCTCTTCAAAGAGGGAATGACCGCGCAACACGTTGCCCAAAGACGTGATGGCTTCCAGATCACTCGGGTCTGCTTTCACCAGCTTTTCCAGATGTGCGCGGGCTTCTTCCAGATTGTCCAGAATGTTGTAATGGAGCGCGATCTGGATTTCAGCTTCGCGTTTCATTGGAGAACCGTCAGATACCGCTGACAGATATTCGATGGCGCGTTCATTGTCGCCAAGCTGCTCAAATAAAGAGGCCAGACCAATCAGGGCTGAATCGTTCTTCGGATTGAGGTAGGTGGCGAGCTGCAGGTAATTTGCGGAGAGCTCTTCGCCCTCTTTGCTGACTGCGATACCGAGACCGTGCAGGGCTTCCGCCAGCCCTTCAGCTGGTGATTTAGCAACGGATTCAATAACCTCGCCGCTCTCAATCTTCTCTCTCAGTGTGACAAGAAGCGGATGTTCTGGAATGAGTTGCTCATATTCGGCAACGATGTCCAGCGCTTCTTGCTGTCTGCCGGAGGCGGCGAGCATATGGGTGTAGGAAATGGCGTTGCGCAGGGCGCCGCGGTCAATCTCGTAGGCTGCCTTATAAAACTCGGCGGCCTGATGCGGGTTGTTGTTGTATTCAGCCAGCAGGCCCGCGTTGAAATTGATGAAGAGGTCAAACCACTTGGCGCCGGTGGTGCTTGTCAGATCTGCGATGGCCTCATCTGTTTTGCCCTGACCTGCTTTGACCCAGGCTGAAACAAGAGCAAAGCTCAGACGGGACAGCGGGTTGACGTTTTGTGTGACGGCATCTGGCAGTTCGGTGGTGAAGTCACCTTCATGAATGCGCTGTGCGGCAACGGCCAGCTGTGCAAGGAAGTGCTCGTTGTCTTCTTCCAGAATGCGGTTTGCCAGAGGGAGCGCTTTTTCGACGTTACCGTTTGCCAGTGATGTGACAAATGCGCGGTCGAGAATATAAAAATTATCCGGATCACCCTGCAGAGCTGAGGTGAAATAGTTGGACGCGGCGGCCAGATCCTGAGCAAGAAGGGCGCTTCTGCCTGACAGGTAACTTCCTGACAGGGAGCTTGCAGCCGGTAAGGACTGGGAATTTGCCTTCGCGCTTTGAGCGGGAACTAATGGCGAGCTCACCATAACAAGCGCCAGCGCTGAGGCCATTAAAGCCCTTTTTGAGAATCTGTTTTTATTAACAGAATGATAGGTCATACGGCCATTGTTCTGAGCAGAAGCAGAATTGGAGCGGAACAGCGCAAAATAGCTTGTCAGGGTCATATATGTCTCTCATTGAGAGCCGATTGCGACTCAATATTACATCAATCTGTTAGTAGCGAAGAATGGCGTTTTTATAGCAGCCGGATAACTCACCGCATGTTGTTAAGTGTATCCGAACATTCTTTCAATTGAACCTACATTTTTTCAAGTATCTGCGGATAAGTAAGTATATTGATATTTCTCAAGAATTCAGAAGTATTTACGCAATAACACTAAGGTCGAGGTCTGAGTCTCTTGCTATAATGACCCTGTTCATTGCAGATAGTGGGCAGTGGTGCAATTCCAAGTGAGATTGGTTGTCGTCTCACTCAATAAAGGGGGGTGTTATGACCAAGTGGGTCTACATCTTTGGAGAAAACAAAACCGAGGGCGATGCTTCTATGAAGGAGCTGCTGGGCGGTAAGGGTGCAAACCTTGCCGAGATGAGCAGACTAGGATTGCCTGTCCCTCCCGGCTTTACCATTACAACGCAAGTTTGCACGCACTATTATGATGAAGGTCAGCAGTATCCTTCCGAGCTCAAAGAGCAGGTTCATGCTGCCATTGCGGCTGTTGAAGAGCTGACAGAGCGTAAGTTCAACAGCACGACCAAACCGCTGCTGTTGTCTGTGCGTTCCGGTGCCCGTGTTTCCATGCCGGGTATGATGGATACGGTTCTGAATCTGGGTCTCAATGACCGGACTGTTGAAGCGCTGGCCAAAGATGCAAACGATGACCGGTTTGCTTATGACAGCTATCGTCGTTTCATCCAGATGTACTCTGATGTGGTGTTGGACGTAGACCACGATCACTTCGAAGAAATTCTGGAAGATTTCAAGGACGAGCACGACTACTCCCTTGATACTGACCTGACCGGCGACGACTGGAAACAGATCGTCGCGGCTTATAAGGACAAGGTTGAAGAAGAGCTTGGTCGTCCTTTCCCTGAGGATCCTGAAGAGCAGCTCTGGGGTGCCGTTGGCGCCGTGTTCAAGAGCTGGATGATCCCACGGGCCAAAACTTACCGAGCCCTGCATGAAATCCCAGAGGACTGGGGCACTGCAGTGAACGTGCAGGCGATGGTGTTTGGTAACACAGGCGAAAACTCTGCGACTGGTGTTGCCTTTACCCGTAACCCGTCCACTGGTGAAAACGCGCTTTATGGTGAGTTCCTCATCAACGCGCAGGGTGAAGATGTTGTTGCAGGTATTCGTACGCCGCAGGATATCACCGAGAAAGCCCGCATTGAGGCGCATTCCGAAAAACCATCTCTTGAAGCGACCATGCCTGAGGTGTTTGCGGAGTTCCAGGCTGTTTGTGACAGGTTGGAGACCCATTACCGCGATATGCAGGATCTGGAGTTTACCGTTGAGCACGGCAAGCTTTGGATGCTTCAGACCCGTAACGGCAAGCGGACGCTGAAAGCTGCGCTGAAGATTGCGGTTGATATGGCTGAGAGCGGTCTGATTACCAAAGAAGAAGCCGTTGCGAGCATTGCACCGTCTTCTCTGGACCAGCTGCTGCACCCGACCATTGATCCTGCCAGCGAACGGGATGAGCTGACTGTTGGTCTGCCAGCTTCTCCGGGTGCTGCCTGCGGTGCGATCGTGTTCAACTCTGACGATGCTGAAACAGAAAAGGCCAATGGCCGCTCTGTTATTCTGGTTCGTACAGAGACCAGCCCTGAAGACATTCACGGCATGCATGCTGCGGAAGGCATTTTGACAACACGTGGCGGAATGACCAGTCACGCGGCTGTTGTTGCGCGCGGTATGGGTAAACCTTGTGTTGCTGGCGCTGGAACCATTCGTGTTGACGCCCGTAATGAGGTCATGACGGTCGACGGTCGCAGCTTTGGCAAGGGTGATACAATCACCATTGATGGCGGCAATGGCCAGGTGCTTGCTGGCAAGGTCCAAATGCAGGAGCCTGAGCTTTCCGGTGATTTCAAAAAGCTGATGGAATGGGCTGATAACATTCGCCGCATGAACATTCGCACCAATGCAGAAACACCTGCTGATGTGAAAGTTGCGCTTTCTTTTGGGGCTGAAGGTATTGGCCTGTGCCGTACCGAGCACATGTTCTTTGAAGGCGAACGTATCCTTGCGGTGCGTGAAATGATCTTGTCTGACACGGTGAAAGAACGCAAAGCTGCGCTTGCGAAGTTGCTTCCGATCCAGCGTCAGGACTTTATCGATATCTTTGAGCTGATGGTTGATCGTCCGGTCACCATTCGTTTGCTTGATCCGCCACTGCATGAATTCCTTCCTAAGACGGAAGAGGACATTGCTGAGGTTGCCAAGCAGATGGACATTGATCCGGAAGAGCTGCGTGAGCGTGCGGAAGAGCTGGAAGAGTTCAATCCGATGCTCGGCAATCGTGGTTGCCGTTTGCTGATTTCCTATCCGGAAATTGCAGAGATGCAGGCACGGGCTATCTTTGAAGCTGCGCTGGATGTTTCCAAGCGTCATGGCCGCAAGGTGGCACCTGAAATTATGGTGCCGCTGGTTGGCTTGAAGAGCGAGCTGGATATTGTTCGCGAGAGCATTGACGGTACAGCGGCAGTTGTGGCCAAGGAGCTGGGCGAAAAGCCTGAGTACTCTGTTGGCACCATGATTGAGTTGCCACGGGCCGCGCTGCTTTCTGAAGAGATTGCTGCGTCTGCCGAGTTCTTCTCTTTTGGCACCAACGATCTGACGCAAACCACCTTTGGTATCTCTCGTGATGATGCCGCGTCCTTCCTGGGCAAGTACCAGGAACGGAAGGTGATGGAGAAAGATCCGTTCGTCTCATTGGATGTGGACGGCGTTGGCCAGTTGGTGAAGCTTGCAGCCACGAATGGCCGTAAGACGAAAGCTGATATCAAACTTGGTATTTGCGGAGAACATGGGGGTGATCCAGCCTCCATCGCCTTCTGCGAAACTGTTGGTTTGAACTACGTGTCCTGTTCTCCGTTCCGTGTTCCTGTTGCGCGTCTTGCTGCTGCTCAGGCAGTGCTGGCACAGCGGAACAAGGGGTGAGTGGCTTTGTGAAAAAGGGGAGGAGCTGGCCTCGGTCGGCTCCTGTCAATCTGGAAGACCTGAGAGCTGGCGGGAAGCCAGCTCTTGCACGTTTGCTCAGTGCTATCGAGAGTTATGAGGGGCATCCTCAGTTGATCTCTTTGCTAGATGAGGCGTTGCAAAACCCAATCGCGCATGTGATCGCGCTGACCGGACCTCCCGGCGTTGGGAAATCCACCCTGACAAATGCAATGATTTCGGAATACCGCAGCGCGGATAAAAGCGTTGGTGTGATTGCGGTTGATCCCTCTTCTCAGGTGACTGGTGGATCGTTGCTGGGTGACCGGACACGACTTTCAACAGATCCGGAAGATCAGAAGATTTTTGTGCGTTCCATGGCGGCGCGAGACCGGCTTGGCGGGCTCTCCGAGCATGCAATTGCTGCGGTGATCGTGATGCGGGCTGTGATGGACCGTGTGATCGTGGAGAGTGTTGGTATTGGCCAATCTGAGGCAGATGTGGCTCTTGTGGCTGATACCTGCGTGCTTTGTATTCAGCCGGGATCTGGTGACAGTCTTCAATTCATGAAGGCGGGCATCATGGAGCTGCCGGACATTATCTGCGTGACCAAGGCTGATATGGGGGACGTTGCCAGCCGTGCTCGTGCGGATGTGGAAGGTGCTATGAGCTTGAGTGCGAAGCGAGGGGACTGGAAGGTTCCTGTGTTGATGCTGAGTGCAATGGACAACAGAGGCCTTAGTGAGCTGATTGAGGCCAGCGACAGACATCACTCTGTGCTGCACGATAATGGTGGTCTTGCGGTTCAACGCCGTGATCAGGTGAAGGCCTGGCTTGTTGACCAGCTTAAGATGCAGTTTGGGCAACAGGGTGTTGCTGTGCTGAAAAATTCCGGTGTGCGCTGGGAGGAAGCGGCCAAGCGGCCTTTTGCTTTCAAGCAGGAAACCAGCGAGACATTTGCTGCGTTCTGGAAGAGTTTTTCTGAAAACTAGTTTGAGATGACAGCCGATCGCGAAGGGCGCAGATTATTCTGCTGCGCCCACTCTGATTTTGCGTGGCTTCTGTTCCACTTCTTCATCCCTGTCATCACGCCATAGACGGAACTTGCCAAGTGGGATTGGGCGGGAGAACAGATAACCCTGCATCATTGGGCAATCCATGGTGAGCAGCAGTTCTTTCTGCTCTTCTTCTTCCACGCCTTCAACACACACATCCATGCCAAGACGAAGCCCAAGAGTGATTGAGCTTGCCAAAATTTCTCTGGCTTTGGCATCAGTCACGGCACCATTGATGAAGGAACGATCGATCTTGATTTTGTCGAACAGATCGCGGCGCAGGTAGCTGAGAGATGAGAAGCCAGTTCCAAAATCATCCAGCGCAATTTTTACGCCGAGATTACGAAGGCGCTCGATGACTTCAACCACTGTTTCTGAGTAGTTGATGAGAACGTCTTCGGTAACTTCCAGTTCCAGACGGTTAGGTTCCAGCTGGTACTTTTCCAGCAATGTGTTGACCAGCTCAGGGAATTCCGGATGCCGCAACTGGGTTGGAGAGACGTTCACGCACATGGTGACGTCATTCAGCGTTGAGCCATCCTTGATCGCGTTCTCCAGCACCCACTCACCAATGCGATTGATGAGCATGGATTCTTCAGCTACCGGCAAAAATGCAGCTGGTGGCAAAAGACCTTTTTTCGGATGGTTCCAGCGAATAAGGGCCTCGGCTGCCAGAATGTTCTTGCCGGTGTTGTCCATGATAGGCTGGTAGTAGTTCTGGAATTCGTTGGCATTGAGCGCGCGTTTGATATCCTCTTCGATTTCGCGGGAGATCTGAAGAGTGTCCTCCATCTCCTTTTCAAAGAGCACATAACGGCCACGGCCCAGTTTCTTTGCCTGATAGAGTGCAATATCTGCTCGGCGCAAAAGCGCTGTCAGATCGTGTCCATGCTCAGGAGATAGCGCGACGCCCATGCTGGCTGTAGTCAGGATCTTGTGTTTCTCAACCTTGAAGGCATCCGAGAGCATCTTCTCGATGTACATGCAGGTTTCGATGATCTCATCCATGCTGGTGCGGTGCGCCAGTACGATGAGGAACTCATCTCCACTGACGCGCGCGACCCGGTCTTCCATGTTGATCGACACTTTCAGGCGCTCGGCGACGAGTTTGATGACTTCATCGCCGATGGAGTGGCCCAAGCTGTCGTTGATCTGTTTGAAATGGTCCAGATCCAGAAATACAATGCCAGTAATACGCTGTTTTTGTCGGTCGCGTCGCAGCACGTCAGCTGCAAAAATCTCGAACCATGTTCTGTTGGGCAGCCCGCACAAGGCGTCATGGAGTGCTGCATGTGTCGCATCTGCTTCATTTTGCAAGATGCGGTCTGTCATCTTGATGTAGCGGAGCAGAATGAGAATCGTCATCAGCAAGATAGCGATGATGGTTCCCAGAAAATACGGTGATGAGTTGGTGTAGATCGCGCCAGAGGCTGCGGTGGTTTTCCAGCTCAGGTTGGCGATGATCTCACCATTGCGGCGGAGCAATGGCAGGGATACGCGCTGGAAGTCGGCTTTTGGTTTGTTCGTGGTGATGAACATTTCCGACAAGCCAGTTGATTCTTCAAAGGATCTGATGGACCGGATGTCCAGTGATCGTACCCAAAGCAGATAACCGGCAACTGTTGGCATACCTTTTGGCGGTGCTGTTGACGGAGTGATTGCAGCAACTGTGGCGAGGCCGATTGCACCATCAACCAGAACAACATCGCGCAAGCTCAATGCCAGAGGGGCGTGGCTGCGCAGTGGTTCTGGCACACGGAACTGGGTTTGCTTCGTGTTGGCCCGTGTTTCCAGCTCAGACAGTGTGGCATCAAGCTGGCCGCGAAGCTGATCTTCAAAGACTTCGCTGTGCCATGGCAGATCGCGGCGGTAGGTGTAAAGCGGTTTCATATCCTTGTTGAGGATGACGAAGATATCGCGATCACCCCGTGTGCTTGGGGTCGGTGTCAGATCCTCATCCAGCAGGATGTTGGTTTCTTCTGAAAGAACAGAAGCGTATGCCTTGTTTGAGATGGCGATGCGCTCTGCTTCATTTGCGAGCCCATTGCGGAACACTTTGAGGTTGCTCTGTACGAGGCGAACTTCTTTATCGACCTCAAAGTCGAGCGCACGCTGGGTTGACCAGTAGAACGCCAGATACCCAACAGCCAAAGCTGCAGCTACAACACACAGGATCAACAGAGCCATCATGCGGGCTCCGATTTTCTTGCCTCGTGTAATCGTATTGCCGAAAGTACTGCCCAACACTGCTGAAGTCATGGGAGTTTTCGAACTCGGTTGTCCCGCCATCGGCAATTTACTCATGCTGCCTTTAAAACTCTTGATTGTATGCGCAAACGCACTTGCCCATGCTTATGTTCGGAGATTTTGCTTGAGTGAGCCTGTACAACCGACGTGTTTTATCGATCACTTGGGAAATTTATGTGAATGGAGTTCTGCTGCTGGGGATAGCTTAGATGAGTTGAAGGCCTCTGAAACTGACGTGACCTGAGCCGGCTATGATGATGTGATCGTGCAGCACTATCCCTAGTGGTTCCAGTGTGTTTGAGATTTTCGTCGTCATTTCAATATCTTGACGGGATGGTGTTGGGTCGCCAGAAGGGTGGTTGTGGACTAGAATGACCGCGCAGGCTGACAATTCCAATGCCCGTTTTGTAACTTCGCGCGGATAAACGGGCGTGTGGTCAACTGTTCCGGTCTGCTGGACTTCATCTGCGATGAGGCGGTTCTTTTTGTCCAGAAACAGGATGCGGAATTCTTCTTTGTCGTTGTGCGCCATAGCTGCGCGAACGTATTCCAGAACTTTGCTCCAGGAGGAGAGGGGGTCGCGCTCTACAACCTGTGCTTTAGCGTAGAGAATGGATGCGGCCTGCATTTCTTTGATAAAACTTGCTGTGCGTGGCCCACAACCGGGAACCTCTTCCAGCCGTTGTCTTGGAGCTGCAAGAACTTGCGCGAAGGAGCCGAACTGAGCCAGCAGCGCTTTTGCCAGTGGTTTGGTGTCGCCCTGTTTGATGGAGGAGAAGAGGAGCATCTCTAGCAATTCATAGGACTGGAGGCCGTCCAGGCCGGTTTCCTCAAACCGTTCACGCAAGCGTGCACGATGACCGTGATAGTGTTTGGCGGCTGGCTTAGGGGATTTACTCTGTTTAGCAGAGGGCGGAACCGGGAGAGTTGCCGGTTCGTCCAGAGGGATATGGCTCTGGAGTGCAGGCACGGTGGGTGCCTGCTCCTGAGGAGAGGGAGTTACCTCATGAAACCCGAAACTGGTTTGTTTCATTCCCCCTCCTTACTTGGTGCGGCTAAGCAGCGGCTCCGGCTTCCGGTTCCATTGGGTTGAACAGGCCTGCTGGTGACTCTGTAAAAACTTCACAGCCTGTAGAGGTGATGCCGATGGAATGTTCAAACTGAGCAGACAGGGATTTGTCTTTGGTTTCAGCCGTCCAGCCGTCTTTCAGCACTTTCACATCTGGTCGTCCCAGATTTACCATTGGTTCAATTGTGAAAATCATGCCCGGCTTGAGCTCGATACCAGAACCTTTCTGGCCGTAATGCAAAATGTTCGGCATGTCGTGGAACAGTTTGCCTACGCCGTGACCGCAAAAATCACGGACAACGGAACAGCGCTCTGATTCTACGTATTCCTGGATCGCATGACCAATATCACCTGTGGTGTTGCCCGGCTTAGCAGCTTCCAAAGCACGCATCAAAGATTCGTGAGTGACTTCGATGAGGCGCTTGGCTGCAGGCTTGAGTTTGCCAACGGGATACATGCGGGAACTGTCGCCGTGCCAGCCATCAACGATGTAGGTGACGTCGATGTTGACGATGTCACCTTCTTTCAGCTTCTTTTTTGAATCAGGGATACCGTGACAGATGACGCGGTTGATGGACGTGCAGCAGGACTTGCTGAAGCCACGATAGTTCAGTGTTGCCGGAACGCCGCCGCGCTCTTTACCAAACTTGAAAACGAAGTCGTCAATTTCCTGCGTTGTGACGCCCGGTTGCACCAGCGGCACAAGTGCGTCGAGGCACTGTGCAGTCATCTGGCTTGCTTTGCGCATACCTTCAAAATCTTCCTGGCTGTAGATCTTGATCTGGCCGGTATTTTTCAGGGGCGCGTTGGCAGCGTCTACGTAGTCGATCATTTTCCCGTTTTTTCCTTGTTCCGTTTCGCGCAGGGACGAACGCAGATTACATCATGAGGAACTGTAAAATGCCGTTATGCTTGATCGCAAGCCCTGCTTCTCCGTAGAAGCTTCTCCTATTTTTTTAGGGGCATTCTAGGGAGTAATCTGGTGTTTCCCCACTTATATCGGGTATTTTTGAAAGGTGTAGAGAAAAAAGAAGGTCAGATCCTTAACTGCGCACGCATTTTGTGAAGCCGTTGTATTCCGTGGTTCCTATTGGGAGTCTATCGATTTTTTGAGGTGCTTAATCCGGGATAAGCCACAGGAACTTCTTGGATAACGGAAAAGAGGCACTTGCACGAAAGTGGTTTGCTCGTGTACTCAGGTGCCTGCAAGCGGTCGTGGTGGAATTGGTATACACAGCAGACTTAAAATCTGCCGCCCTTGGGCTTGCGGGTTCGAGTCCCGCCGTCCGCACCAAATTACTTTCCCAAAAAACTTAGATAGTAAACTGGTATTCGCCTTCTTGAGCGGAGACTGCTGGTGGTATGCGGTTTTCTTCGAAGAGGTCGTAGCCCTGTTTGAGGTTGCGCCAGAAGTTCAGCCAGTTTGAGTTGGCGTGCTTGCTGAGGTTTTCCTCTGTCATCTCAAAGGGGAAGATGTGGACTGGGACAGTGCCTTGCCCGTTCTGAAGGGCAGCTTCCACGAGCAGGTAAATTTCCTCGATATGTTGGTTGGTCATGGCGTAGCAGCCGATGGAGAGGCAGTTGCCGTGGACCATCAGGTAGGAACCGGTGCGGTCCAGTGACTGGTCAAAGGCGTTCGGGAAACCGAGATTGAAGGAGAGGTGATATCTGCTGTTCGGGTTCAATTGTCTAGCTGACACATTGTAAAAGCCCTCAGGAGACTGACCGTCACCTTCTTTCAGCTTTGGCCCCAGATCACCAGAGTATTTGCAAATCTCCCATGATTTGTAGGGTTGATAGGTTTTGCCAGACCGGATCCATGCTTCCAGCCGGCTTTCTTCTTTAAAGACACGCAGGAAAACGGGGTTTCCCAAGGTCATTCCTTTGAAGGTCAGATCTGCGCGCAGGGCTGGCAGGCGCTCATCTTTAACTTTTGTGAGGTTTGCGGAGCCGGGCAGATCATAGGGCAAGAGTAAGTACGTGGCGAAGACTGCCAGCATAACGAAAAAGGCTGTGCCGAATGCCCAAAGGAGTGGACGCGAAATGATTTTTGCCATGGAAGGTCCGATTGCAAATCACTGGAAACTGAGAGTGGCAGATAAGAGAGGCAATGTGGCCAAGTCATGGTTCGCACTGGAAACCCTGTGAAAAGGTCACTCTGATATTCCTGTGGCGTAAGTACGCAGCGTATTTGTTTTGCTTTTCTTTGAGAAAACAGATGCTAGTGTCCGTGCCCATTCTGATCTGATTGCTCTATTGTGTTATAGGGCGTTTCTATCAAGCGTTGTGTGAAGGGTGATCGTCCTTGGATATTCGGCAGTTACAATACCTCGTTACACTGGCTCAAGAGCGGCATTTTACGCGTGCTGCCGCGGCTTGTAATGTGACGCAGCCAACGTTGTCGGGCCGAATTCGCCAGTTGGAGATTGAGCTGGGCGTTCCCATTATTGAGCGCGGCAAGAAGTTTCATGGACTTACGGTGGAAGGGGAGCGCATTCTTGTCTGGGCGAAGAAGGTGCTTGCGGACTGCAACAGTTTGCGGAACGAGGTTGCGGGCAAGAGTGCTGAGGTGTTTGGCAAAGTCAATATCGGCGTTATTCCGTCTGCCGATGTTGCGACAGCCTCCCTTATTCTGGATTTGAAGAAGAGCCACCCGCATGCACATGCGACGATCCAATTGATGAGCCATGACGAAATCCATAAGGCTCTGGAGGATTATCAGATCGATGCGGGCATTACGTACACTCAATTCAGCGATGCAAAGAAGCACAGCAGCTTCACACTTTATGAGGAAGACTATCGTCTGTTCATGCCTGCGGGGCATCGCCTGCAAGGGATAGACGCAGTGGAATGGGAGACGGCTGTGAATGCCGGGGCGATGGTGGCGCTTTCGCCGAACTTGCAAAATCGGTTGATGGTAGATAGCACGCTTCGCTTCCTCGGTGTTGAGTTGGACCCCGAGATCGAGGCAGAGACAATCCCGTCGCTTGGCGGGTTTATCCGTGCGGGGTATTGCGCGATTTTGCCGGAGTTTTCTGCCTTGTCGCTTAGGGCAGGGATTGTTTCCGTACCCCTGATTAAGCCAGTTGTTTCGCACAGTATTGGTATGGTGATGACAAAGCGTGAGCTGGAGCCTGCGATTATCACATCCCTAGCAGATTGCGCCGCTCAGTATAAGAAGCCGCTGATACCAGAGCAGACTGATTAGCAAAGTAGCATTGCTTTCGAGTTGCTCATAAAAAAAGCCCGCGATGTTCGCGGGCTTAGTTGTTTGGGTTTGCTTTTTATTCAGCAGGCATTGGTGCAGATGTTTGTTTGCCAGATGCCGCCGGTTTTGTTGTTGTGGCTTCTCCTTCGCCCAGTGCGTCCTCAGCCATATGATACTTCGGGTGGACTGGCTTCATGAGAAGGTTGGAGACGAGTGCCGCGACGAGCAAACCAGCCATCACATACATTGTGTTGTTGTAGAGGCTCGGAGTTGGATCAACTGTGCCTTCCGGAGCCACTTCCATCAGTCTTGAGACAGAGATGGATTTTGCTGCGATGAGCTCAGCCAGTTTCTCCTTGCCTTCACCGAAGGTCTGAAGGAATACGGCTGGATCAACCTTTTCTGCAAGCTCATGGATTTTGGTGTTTACAGACCGTTCGCGCAGGAATGTGATGAGGAACGGACCAGCTACACCTGCTGCAGACCATGCGGTGAGCAGGCGACCATGGATACCGCCGACGAATTTGGTGCCGAAGATATCTGCCAGATAGGCGGGAATTGTAGCGAAGCCACCGCCATACATGGTGAAGATGGTCATGGTGGCTGCGTAGAACATCACCAGCCACATCACGGAGGGGCTAGCACCTGCTTCAGCTGCGATGAACGGAATGGAGAGGTATAGAAAAGAGCCCAGCACGAAGAATACAGTGTAGGTGTTCTTGCGGCCAATATAGTCAGAAAGAGTGGACCAACCAAGGCGGCCCATGGCGTTGAAGACAGAGATCATCAAGACGTAGGTTGCGGTGAAGGCTCCATCCACGATGGTTGGCATGCTGTTGCCGAAGATCTCGTAGATCATGGTTTTGGAAACGGAGATCACACCGATCCCAGCTGTCACGTTGAAGCAAAGCACGATCCAGAGCTGGTAGAACTGCGGTGTACGCAGAGCTGTATCGATGTGCACGTGGTTGCGAGTGATTAGACCCTGTTTGACTGGATCTTCTTGTGGTGGTTCCCAACCTTCTGGTTTCCAGCCTGGTGCAGGAATGCGGTAGGCGAAAGATGCCAGGATCATCACGAAGAAGTAGACGATACCCAGTGTGAGGAAGGTTGATGCTGCGCCGGTGTTGCCTGTGCCTGCGAGGTATACGCCTGCTTGGGCACTGTCAAAGGCTGCTTCTGCTTGAGATGCGCTTACGACGATGGCTTCCAGCTTTTGGCTTGCAACCTGTACGTAGCGTACGCCGTTTTCTACGGTTGTTTGCACGTCAGCGAGTGGGCCAAGATAGTCAGGCGCTTTGGCGTAAAGGTTCAGAAGCCAGCTTTTCAGTGGAACTGCGATGATTGCACCGCCGCCAAAACCCATAATGGCCATACCGGTTGCCAGACCTCGGCGGTCAGGATACCAGCGGATCAGGGTAGAGACAGGTGAAACATACCCAAGACCGAGGCCACAGCCACCAATGACACCGTACCCCAGATACAGCAGCCAGAGCTGGTGCGTCATGATGCCAATTGAGCCGATGATGTAACCACCGCCCCAGCAGAAGGCAGCTGTTGTGCCAACGCAGCGTGGACCAACTTTCTCAAGCCATTTGCCTGCAACAGCGGCAGACAGGCCAAGAAATAGAATTGCGACTGAGAAGATCCAGACCACAGAGCTGAGAGACCAATCTTCAGCTGCTGGTGCTATGCCGCCGATTTCTCTGACAAGTGCCGGATTGTAGATACTCCATGCATAGGCAGAACCGATGCAGAGGTGAATTGCAATGGAAGTCGGTGGAACGAGCCAACGATTGAAGCCCGGCTTGGCTACGATCGCGTCTTTCAGCATAAAGCTTGGTATTTTAAACATCAGCAAACCCCTAGAGCAATCAAAGCAGTTTGCATTGCCTCGCCCGGCAAACTGCCTCGATCTTTTGTTGCGACTACATTCTGTTTTCCGAAAATCGAGCCCCATTTCGGGAATGCGCCTAGGAGGCAGGCGAGAGGGAGGAAGCCTGCATCCATACGTTGAGTCTGCATCTAACACATGGTGAGTTGAAATCGCCAGCGTCTATCGCGTTATAGATGTAATCTATTACAGCGCGGGTTTGTGGAGGGAAGAGAAAGGTCGAAAGCAGAGGCTGGTGCATTGAAAAATTTTGCACGCTCTGATTTATTTTGAAATATCAGATGAGTAGCGCTGCTTGGTGCTTACGAATATGCCAGATGGGTGTGAGTTTGTCATCCGTACTGTGTGTTACTGACGTCAAGTTTTACTCAGGTGCGTATTGTCGCAGTGCTTGCAGAAACGAAAAAAGCGCACCGCTGGGCGATGCGCTTTTTGGAATGTGGTGCGGTTCAGCTTACAGGAGAGCTGGAATACCTGGAAGCATGCCAACTGCAGCCATTGCCAGAGTACAGATGATCACTGCACCTGCTGGAATGATGATGCGGTCTGCAAAGCTCAGGCGTTCCGCACGTTCCTTGTCACCAATGAGACCATTGTTGTCGAGGAACATGGTGATTGCCCATGCCAGAACAGGGTTGGTCACGATGGCTGCGAATATACAGATACCAGCGGAATTGGTGTCGTTGCTGGATTTCACCATCTGCAGGCCAGCTTCCAGAAGTGGTAAGAACACGCCAACCAGAAGAGCACAGGACATCACTGGCTGCCATACTGCTACGTCCATTGGGTAGCCGATGGTTGCGATAACGATGCACAGTGCGCCAAGCAGGATTGCGCCAGCAGGGATCGGACGCTTTGCGATCGCTGCCGGGATCATATATGTGCCCCAGGAAGATGTGATGTTACCACCGCCGAAGAATGTACCGGTGAACTGACGCAGGGAGCAGCCGGTCATGGTGTCATCAACATCCATCAGAACTTTATCAGTGTTCTTTGGGTAGTTGAGTTCCTGGAAGATACGGTGGCCGAGGAAATCCGGGGACCACATTGCAACTGCCAGAATTGCCCAAGGCAGAGATGCAACGAAGTGGTTGAAGCTAGGGATGCCAAGCTGCCAGCCAGTCTCAGTAGACCCCCACCAGTACCATGGGTTCATGTTTGGCAGACCAGGAGCTGTGGTGAACTGAAGGTCAACACCTGCGCCGAGTGCGAGAGCCAGAACAACCGCGACGACGGAGCAAGCTGGAATTGCGAGCCAGCGCTTACCGACCTTGGCGAGGAAGGCGTAGAGCACGATGTTGACTGCAAAGATTGCCAGAGCGACGTAAGAGAGGCTGTAAGCAAGGTCATGCTTGGCCTGCAGACCGCCAGCCCAGCTGAAGAGGGATGTGATTTGCCCCTTTGCCCCCATGAAGCCAAGGAACACGAGCAAGCCGCCAGCAACGCCCTGGCTTGTCAGGTTTACCAGACGAGAGCCGCCTTTAAAGTAGCTGAGGAGCAAGCCGAAGACACAGACGAGTGCTGCTAGTGCTAGAGGGTGCGCGCCTGCAAGAGCAATAGAGCCAATGAGTGGGATCATTGGACCATGGTTGCCTGCAAGGTTTGCGCGTGGGTTGAGGAAACCAGACCCGATGATGCAGAAGAGCAGGGCAGGGATGAGCATCTCAACGCGGACCACTTCAATGATCCATTCTGCACCAAGATTGACGTGTGGCCATTTTGCTGTGAGGCCAGTTGCCCATGCAGTCATAACCGCAGAGTACATCACAGAGATGCCGATTGTTCCTGCAATTGCCGGAACAAAATCTTCTATTTCAAAACGGAAGTCGCGGCCCGGCAGGTTGAGACTCCAACGACGTGGTTTCATGATCTGGAGTTCGTGGTCCAGATAATCAGACCGTTGTTCGAACTCACTCGCAGGCTTGTGTGCCTCGCTATAGGATTCTTCGTGCTTGTCTGTCTGCTGAAGCATAACAGCCATTCTCCATAAAACTGACGGGAGAAAGGAGAGTGTGGCTTCATGGTGCTTGCTTGGTGAGCGAAGCTGATGAAGGCATCTCACGTCATGGCCTTGATTTCTGGTTTGCTGGGAGAAGTTGGAACCGTCAGGATTTTCGGGTTTTGAGTTGCAGCTTAATGGGAGATGTTAAAGTGCAACTGCGTCAGCGGCTTCAAACTCGCTGTAACTTTCCTTCCGGGTTCCAAGGTCTTTTCAAGAGACCGTGCAAACCACAAATTCAGACCATGAATACCCTTCCCCTGTTCTTCAGTTCCGAAAGGCCCCTACCTAAAATGACGTAGGGAAGCTTACGGTGTTCAGCGAGAACTTGCAGAAGGACGCAGCTTAAATAAAATCGTATGAGTCTATCGCGTCATTGATGAAATCTATAAGGCGAAAAACTGCGACAATATGATCTACCTAATTGATTTTGTTGATTTGACTTGTTTTTAGGTGCTGTAAAATTTCAGGTTGCAATGTCTTATTTAAAACAACAGTATAATGAAATTAATTCACTTTGAACGGGTGTTAAGGCTAATGAAAAACGTGATCTGAGGATCACATCCTGTCGCGGTAGAATGACTTATAGGTAGTATTGTCGCAGCGCTGTGGGAACTTGTAATACAAGTGTTTTTCCGAATTTAAGTTGGACTTTGCAGACACAAAGTTGGCTATACGCTCGGTGAAATTGTACCGCGATGGCTAAGCACTTTGCCGAAGTGAGAACATTCCGGATAAGAAAAAACTTGGCTGACCTCTACTTTTGGCGTAGATAGGCGATCCATCCTGCCGAACTTATCTGCGGGCTCGTCATGAGCCTTCAAATTTTCACTTCCCAGTAACCTCAAAAATCATCGGACCGATTTGTTATGTCTGTTTGCTGAGAAGTTTAACCGAGTTTCTGTAGGATTTGAGATTAAAGCGTGTTGGTGCACTCGCCAGAGGCGAAGCCCATCTTGAAATGAGAGATATTATGGCACTGGTGGGTCCCGTATTACGGGTGCTTGGATATTTTCTGGTTGGGCTGGCCATTTTGATGCTGGCGCCTGCATTGCTGGACATTTACTTCAGCAATCCCGACTGGATTGCGTTTGCACTCTCTTCTCTGTTTGTTGGTTTGCTTGGCCTGCTGCTTGCTGTTTCTACTGCTAATTACAAACTTGAGCATCTCACCATTCGTCAGGCGTTTTTGTTGACAACAGCGTCCTGGATTGTGATGCCAGTCTGTGGCGCTCTGCCCTTTCTCAGCCTTGGGATCGGTTTCGAGAACGCTTTTTTTGAGAGCGTGTCTGGGTTTACGACCACAGGTTCCACGGTTCTGATTGGTCTGGATGGAATGCCTCCGGGTTTGTTGTTCTGGCGTTCATTGACCCAGTGGATCGGCGGTGTAGGCATCATCGTTATGGCGATCTTGCTCATGCCTTTGTTGCGTATTGGCGGGATGCAGCTGTTTCGGACAGAAAGTTCTGATCGCGGAGAGAAGATTGTTGCCCGTGCGACGGATCTGACGCGCTTGATTGGTGGCGTCTACATCATGCTGACGCTGACCTGCATGATCCTTTATGTGTTTTCTGGCATGTCGTTGTTTGATGCGGTGAACCATGCAATGACGACGTTGTCCTCTGGTGGATTTTCCACCCACGATGCATCCTTTGCATATTTTGAGAGTACAGCCGCGGAATGGGTGGCTGTGGTCTTTATGCTGGCTTCGGGTTTGCCGTTCGTTGTACTGATCAAATCCTTGACCAAGAATCCGAAAGCACTTCTGCAGGACCCTCAGGCGCGGGTCTTTATTTTACTTATCATTGTCCTCTCCAGTTTGACTGCTCTGTATCTCGGTATTGAGAACAAGTTCACGTTTGGCCGTGCTGTGGTTGAAGCGCTGTTTGTGGTGATTTCAATCATCACCACAACGGGCTATGGACTTGGTGATTACACGGCGTGGGGCCCGCCGATGATGGGCTTCTTCCTGATGCTGACGTTTATTGGTGGCTGTACAGGCTCGACCAGTGGTGGCATCAAGATTTTCCGGTTTATCGTGTTCTTTGGCACTGTTCGTGCGTACATGAATAAGATGATCCGGCCTGATCAGGTGGTTCCTGTCCGGTATGGCGATACAAAGATCACACCTGAACTGGCGTTTTCGGTTCTTGCGTTTTTAGTGGTCTATATGGCCACTGTGGGGCTGATTACTGTCATTCTTGGTGGACTTGGTCTGGATCTAGTGACTGCTATGAGCGCAGCGACGACTGCGGTTTCTAATGTCGGCCCAGGACTTGGTGATGTTGTTGGCCCTATCGGAAACTTTGCCGACATCCCCAATAGTGCGAAGATTGTGCTTTCTGCGGCAATGTTGCTGGGGAGATTGGAACTTTTTACGGTGCTGGTGTTGTTTAACCCTCAATTCTGGCGTTGACGCTACGTCCCTGAAAGACTAGGGATTTCGTGCATTGAGCATGTTTGGGCTGTTCGGTTTCATTCTTGTTGTGTGAATAGGTAGTTGCCCGATTAATTCAATTGCCAGATATCACTAAGTGGCCTAAAACCAATGCTTCATAAATGTTTGAGAGCATACCGTTCCAATCTCGTCCGTTAAGGGACAACATGTGACTAGCGGGCGGGTTAAATTGGATTTTATATCGGCGGATTGATGTTGGTTTCCATACGACCGGTTTTAAGTGTGCTTGGGTACCTTTATGTCGGCCTCGCTGCTGCCATGCTCGTCCCTGCATTTGTGGATGTTGTGTCGCGTAATGCTGACTGGCAAGCCTTTATTATTTCAGCGTTAATTACCGGTCTGGTTGGCATGTTGCTTATCGTGGCCATGGGTGGTGCGCTGCGTGACGGGTTGGATACGCGCCAGACCTTTATCCTGACAACTTTATGCTGGGTCTCGTTGCCCGCGTTTGGAGCTCTGCCGTTTTTGTGGCTGGGTATTGCGTATGTCGATGCTGCGTTTGAGGCAGTGTCGGGATTCACCACCACCGGCTCTACTGTGCTGACGGGTCTTGATTCACTTCCGCCGGGGCTGCTTGTGTGGCGTTCGTTGATGCAGTGGATGGGCGGTGTTGGCATCGTTGTTATGGCGATCGTGCTTTTACCGTTTCTGCGCATTGGTGGAATGCAGCTGTTTCAGACAGAAAGCTCCGATCAAAGCGAAAAGATTGTCAGCCGTTCCATTGAATTGATCCGCCTGATCAGTTTGACGTATCTGCTTCTGACCAGTCTTTGCATTGTGCTTTACTGGTTCTCCGGCATGACGATGTTTGATGCGTTCAACCATGGTCTCACAACAATTGCGACGGGTGGTTACTCTACGCATGACAATTCCTTTGGGTACTTCACCAATCCGGTGACTGGCTGGATTGCAGTTGTTTTCATGATTGTGGGCGCGCTGCCGTTCGTGTTGATCATTCAGGGGCTACGCGGTCAGCCGATGTTGCTGTGGCGGGATCCGCAGGTACGTGCGTTTCTGTGGCTTGTGGGTTTGATTTCTCTTGCTCTGACGATTTATCTCGGCACTTCTGGCAATGCAGATAGTTTTGGTAGTGCGATCCTGCAATCCGCGTTTAACGTGATTTCTGTGGTGACGGGTACTGGCTATGCCATGGGGGATTACACCGCTTGGGGAGCTCCGGTGATCGGTCTTGCGTTCCTGCTCAAGTTTGTTGGTGGCTGTACAGGCTCGACAACGGGCGGCATCAAGGTCTTCCGTTTTCTTGTGTTCTTCGGAACCGTGATTGCGCATATGCGGCGGATGGTGCGGCCTAACCGCGTGATCTCTGTGAGCTATGGTAACACGCACCTGACACCAGAACTGACGTTCTCCGTTCTTGCGTTCCTTGTGGTTTACATCGGTACAGTTGGTATTCTGACGTTGATCCTGTCCCTGTTCCATCTGGATCTGGTGACCGCTGTGTCTGCCGCCGCGACATCCGTTGGTAACGTTGGCCCGGGCCTTGGCACCATGATCGGGCCATCTGGCAACTTTGCGGCGCTGCCTGATCCGGTGAAATGGATCTTGTGCGCCGCGATGTTGCTGGGGCGTCTGGAACTGTTCACGGTTCTTATTCTTCTGGATCCTGATTTCTGGTCCAAATAATCTGAGTAATTTGGAAGGTCGCTATGCGATTTGATGTACCGCTGGTCACTGGCCGGCTGATTAAGCGTTACAAACGGTTTCTGGCTGATGTTACCCTCGATGATGGCGGTGCTGAAATCACAGCGCACTGTGCCAACTCGGGCTCCATGATGGGCTTGAAAGATCCGGGCATTAAGGTCTGGTTGACGCCTAATAATGATCCGAAACGCAAGTTGAAATACTCCTGGGAAATGCTCGAGATTGACGGTGCGATGGTGGGTATCAATACCAGCCGTCCGAATGGCCTGGTCGAAGAGGCGATTGAAGCAGGGCGTATTCCTGAGCTTGTCGGTTATGAGAAGCTGCGCCGTGAAGTGAAGTACGGCAAGAACTCCCGTATCGATATTCTGCTGGAAGGTGAGGGCGACAAGCGCACCTATGTTGAGGTGAAGAACGTTACGCTGGCCCGCGAAAATGGTGTCGCAGAGTTTCCTGATGCTGTCACCGTGCGTGGGGCAAAGCATCTGGATGAGCTTGCTGATATGGTCCGGGAAGGCCATCGTTCTGCTATGGTGTTTCTGATCCAGCGTGATGATTGCGATGCGCTTGTTTTGGCCCGTGATATTGACCCGAAATATGGTGAGGCTTTTGATGCGGCTGTAAAGGCAGGTGTTGAAGTCTACGCGATTGGATGCCGGCTGGATACTGATGAGATCATTGCTGATCGGGTCATCGAGGTGCGGTGTTAAGGCAAGCGAGAGCCTAACGAATAGCATGGTATCTGATGATGCGTGTACACCTGCACGATAAGCACCGCATAGCCTCCTATGCAGTGTTGGACCAGAGTTCCCGAAGGTCGGGATGAGCAAGGCGGCAGGCAACGCCTGCGCTACTTGTTAGAAATGAGTCTTTGGCATTGGCTACGCGCCTTGCCCGGGCATTTTGATATGGACAACATCGCCTCTTATCCTGAAAGACACGATAGCCAGTTTCCTGGAAAGACAACAGCTTTGCTTTGGCAAGTTTCCCGGCCTAAACAGGTCCGCTGTCCCTGACATTTATTGCTCTGACCAGTAAATGCCACTGCGTGATGCCCCTCAAGCTTGGGCCCTTCCTCTCAGACCATGCAGTCACGTCTGAAAATCGGTTCCACCGGACCTTTGAAAGATGCGTTACCTCTCTCAAAAGCCCCACCCAGCCCACGACACGCTGACGGACGGTCCGCCAGCAGCCCGTCACGTGGGCATAGAGTTAGTATGAGGGCACATTTGAGCAAGGGGGATAAGATTGTCTAAGATAGCCGCTAGTCCGATGTTATTCATCGCTTCGTCTAGTGCTGCCAAAATGCATTCGTGAAGGTTGAATCATTACCGGCTTATGAACGGAAAAAGCCCCGGCGGTGAGGCCGAGGCTTTTGAAACTCTTATGCAGAATTCCGGCGGGCTGATTAGCCTGCGGTATCTTTAGAGATTGGCGGCTGGAACTGCATGCCCAGATCCCATGGGAAGTACACCCAGGTATCCTGAGAGACTTCAGTCACAATGGTATCAGCCAGATCGCGGCCCATTGGCTTGGCGTAGACGGTTGCAAAGTGTGCTTTTGGCAGCATTTCGCGAACAACTTTTGCAGTCTTACCGGTGTCGACCAGATCGTCGATGATGAGAATGCCTTCACCGCCTTCAGAGCCGACCACTTTCGGGTCGATTGGCTTGATGACCTTCAACTCGCCCTGATCGTCGTAGTCGTGGTAAGATGCAATGCAAACTGTTTCGATGGTGCGAACACCCAATTCGCGCGCAATAATGCCAGCTGGAACAAGACCACCACGTGTGATGGCTACAATCGCTGTAAATTCGCCTTTGTCGGCGAGGCGCCAAGAGAGGGCACGGCAATCGCGGTGGAATTGGTCCCAAGAGACCGGGAATGCTTTGGATTGCTGCTGATTATCCATGTGTCTTCTTTCAAAGAAATTTTGTCTTTGCAGCTTCTACGGCTGCTCGGACGGCTTCACTGGCCTGTTCCAGTACATCATTTGACCTAGATCGCACAACAACCTGTGTGGAAAATACTCCATCTTTTGACTGCGGATAGGAGCCAATTGAGGTTTCGGGGAAGTTTTTCTGGATTTCCCCTAGGTCTGTGGCAATGCGACTCTCAGGAAGAGTGGCTTCAATAGTCACAGAAAGCATCTTTTGACTGGTTTTCAGCGTTGGTGCGATGGCATCGACCATGGATTGCATGATGGCTGGTACGCCTGCCATGACGTGCACGTTTTCCATTCTGAAACCGGGTGCGATGGACACCTTGTTTTCAATCAGGTCGGCTCCCTCAGGAAGACGGGCCATGCGCTTGCGGGCAGGGGTAAAGTTCTCAGCGCCGTAGTGATCTTCCAGAAGCTTGTAAGCGCGTGGGTCCAGATCAATTGAGACACCGAAAGCCTTTGCGATGGCATCTGCTGTGATGTCATCGTGTGTCGGGCCGATCCCGCCGGATGTGAACACGTAGGTGTATTCTGCGCGTAGAGCGTTGACGGCTTCGACGATCTTTTCTTCCACGTCAGGCACGACACGCACTTCAGACAGGTCGATGCCGATATCCGTGAGATAGCTTGCCAGAAAGCCGATGTTTTTATCTTTGGTGCGGCCAGACAGGATTTCATCGCCAATAACGACATATCCCGCTGTGATGATCTTATTGGTCATGGCTTTCTGTATTCCTGAAATATGGGTGGCTTTGACAGCCAAAGCGTGCCGCGTTCATCTGCATTCACGCGCCAAGCTATAGCTGCTTATTCTTATGCGCATTCTTACCCGAAAACCGGACCCACTTTTCGGGAACATGTATCAGTTTTTAGTCGGTATGGTCTTCCGGCGTCCATTCATAGATCCAGTTAAACCGATCAAGAAGCTGACTTGGGGTGTTGGACCGCATGACGAGATCTCGTGCAATACGAAGAGGGAAGCCCATATGGTAGACCCAGTCATTCCACTTAACGAGCTTGCTCATTTTCTCAATGCGTGGACGGCGGGCAGTCTCATAGGCTTGCAGGGCCTGCGGTGTTGCGCCGTGTTTGTCGACCATTTTGGACAGGACTGCAGCATCTTCGATTGCCATTGCAGCGCCTTGAGCTGAAAATGGCAGGATCGCGTGGGCGGCGTCGCCGATAAGTGTCACAGGGCCCTGTGTCCATGCAGGGCGGGTGTCGACCTCGCACAATGACCATCGGGTCCATGTTTCCGGCAGGTAGACCAGACGCAAGGCCTCTGGAGCCCAGTTGCGAAAGTGCTTGCGGACATGATCACTGCCAACCGGATGGGACCAGCTGTCTTCTTCCCAGTCTTCCCTCGTGATGGCGACGATGTTGAGCAGCTTGCCATTCTTTACTGGATACTGAACCAGATGAGCGTCACGAGCGAGCCACAGGCCCGAGGTGCTTAGGAGAGGTTCCAGATTGAACGGCGGCTCTGCTGTTGCTCTGTAGGCTACGAAACCGGTGTGTTTGGCAGGTGCGCCACCCAATGTGGTCTGGCGGATGCTTGAACGGACACCGTCGGCGCCGATAAGCAGGTCAAACTGATCCGGTATACCTGCAAGAGCTTCTGAGAAAGCCGCTCCCTTGAGCGTGACAGTGTTACCGTTGATTTCGGCGGATTCTACCTTAGTATCCAGCCGCAGAGTGACTTCCGGTGTGTTCTGGACAGCTTCCAATAACAGCTGTTGCAGATCTGCCCGGTGGATCACATAGTATGGCGCGCCATAGCGGTCTTCAGCAATGCGGCCAAGCGGAACGGTTGCAAGTTGAGACCCATCCTGGCCGGAGCGTATATTGACGCTGGCCGGAGAGACGGCTCTGGACATGAGTGCAGGGCCTAAGCCAAGAGCCTGCAAGCATCTCATTGCATTGGGAGATAGCTGAATTCCCGCGCCGACTTCGGAAAGCTCTGGGGCAGCGTCGAACAGGAAAACACTATGGCCCTTACGGGCAAGGTATAACGCAGCTGTAAGTCCGGCGATCCCGGCTCCTGCGATAGCAATATTTTTTGGTATCATTACGCAGCTTGCCTGCCGTGCTTTGCCTGAGGTTATCGGTATTAGGCAAAGCAATGTGATTACGGTTTATTCGTTTTATCGATCAGATGACACGGTTGTTAGGCCGCATCAGGTGCCCAGGCGCAGTCAGCCGGATTAGATTCTGCAGAACCGAGTGCAGCATCGTAGTGGTAAAGCGTTGAGCAGTATGGGCAGATTATGTTGTCATCAGCACCCATGTCGAGGAATACGTGTGGGTGGTCCTGTGGGGGGCGTGCGCCAATGCACATAAATTCTTTGGCGCCGATTTTAATGGCGTCAACGCCATTGGTGTTGTGAAAGTGGGGTACGACTTTACCGGCCATTTTTTCGCCAAGCTCCATGGAACAAAAATTTGCCGCCGACATTAAATTGGTTCTGGTTAAAAAGACAGTTTTTCTCGCTGATTGATTGCCTCGAGATCGATGCGGTCCACAACTGTACTGCGTTTTTTCACCTAGGACCGAGGTTTTACCGCGGAACTGGTGTTGTCTCAGCCTCTGTGAATAGTTGATGGACTAGTCCAAATTGATAGTTCTTTGGCCTTTTCTTTCTCCACCCTTACATTTACCCTCCCATGACCCCATAGTTTTCCTTTACGTAAACGTTAGGTAATATGCCAATATTCAATAATAATGATCACCCTATCGCTTATCTTGATGAAGGAGAGGGCGACCCGATCCTGCTGATCCACGGATTCGCATCCAACAAGTTCGTCAACTGGGTGTATCCTGGCTGGGTTGATTTGTTGGTGAAGGATGGCCGCCGTGTGATTGCGATTGATAATCGTGGTCATGGTGAAAGCTACAAGTACTACAATGCAGAGGATTATGGCGCTCCGGTTATGGCCGAAGATGCGCTGAAACTGCTGGATCATCTCTATATCGATAAGGCGGATTTGCTTGGCTATTCCATGGGCACCCGCATTTCTGCGTTTTGTGCGCTGCAAGCACCGGACCGGGTGCGCTCGCTGTCGCTTGGCGGGATGGGGTATGGGTTGATTTCTGGTGTTGGTAATCCTGAGCCAATCATTGAAGGGCTGTTAGCCGACAAGATCTCTGATGTGAAAGACCGGACCGGTCGTGCCTTCAGAGCCTTTGCAGAGCAGACCAAATCAGACCGGCGTGCGCTTGCTGCGTGTATGCAGTCAGCCCGGAAGCCTATTTCTGAGGATATGGTATCTAAGATTACGGCGCCGACACTTGTTGCTGTTGGTACAAACGATGACGTGGCCGGTGATCCAAAGGCGCTTGCTGATCTTATGCCGAATGCAAGTTATTTGGAGATTACCAACCGGGACCATATGACCGCTGTTGGCGACAAGATTTTTAAAAAAGGCACATTAGAGTTTTTGGAGCAATTTTCATGAATAGAGGCACCCACGAATTTATCGGAGCCGATGGTAACCGCATTGTTGCAGACCGGTTCGGCTCAAAAGGCCAGCCGGTGATGATGATGCATGGTGGCGGGCAGACGAGACATTCGTGGGGCAAGACTGCTGAGATGATCGCCAATGCAGGTATGCAGGCGTTCTGTCTTGATATGCGTGGGCACGGTGACAGTGCGTGGGTTGAAGGGGAGAAGTACTTCTTTTCTGACTTCGGCGCAGATGTTGCTGCAGCTGCTTCGCAAATCTATGAGGAAACCGGTTTCAAGCCAATTGCGATCGGTGCCTCATTAGGTGGTCTTGCGTCTATTCTGGCTGAGGGTGCTTTGCGTCCAGGTGTGTTGGCTGGCGTTATTCTGGTTGACGTAACCCCGCGCCTAGATGAAGGCGGAGTGAGTAAGATCCTGTCGTTTATGGCTGAAAAGGTCGAGGACGGGTTTGGCAGCGTTGAAGAAGCGGCGGATATGATTGCCTCTTATCTTCCGCATCGAAAGCGCCCTAAGACATTAGATGGCCTTTCGAAAAACCTGCGTTTACGGGAAAATGGCCGCTATCGCTGGCACTGGGACCCTCGCTTTATCATGCATCACGCTGATCGTGCTGATTTGAAAGACAAGGTGCAGAGTGAGCTGTTGGAGGCGGCGGCTAATCTCAAAGTGCCGAGTATGCTTGTTCGTGGAGCGGCATCAGAGCTTGTGAAACAGAGCCATGTAGATGAATTTCTCGCATTGGTTCCCCATGCACAATTCACAGATGTGAAAGAAGCTGGTCATATGGTGGCAGGCGATGTGAATGATATTTTCACTGCTGCGATCATGCCATTTTTAAAAGAGTACCAAGCGGCAGCTTAAAATTAGAACCAGTTTCTGGTTTTTGAAAGAAATGTAGGCTCACTTTCTAATTACCTATGCAGGTTTGGTACGCGCTTTCTCTAATGGCAATACTGCGTGATGTACTATAGGCGGATAATTCATAGTGAGTGGGTGGGGCTTGGATCGAGACAGTCTGCACCTATGTAAGGTTGAATAGGTCCTATCCATAAAGGAACGCTCTTTCATGGTGCAATTTTCTTCAAGTAGCCCCAAGGAGTTCGCATCGCATGATCCTGTTTGGGATCGCGTGAAAGCCGAAGCCCAGGCGATGGCCAGCTCTGAGCCAGCACTTGCGTCTTTTGTTTACGAGACAGTGCTGAACCACTCTTCTCTAGAGGAAGCGATTGTTCATCGTGTGGCTGACCGGCTAGGCCATGTGGTTGTCTCTTCTTCTCTTATCCGCCAGACTTATCTGGATGTACTGGATCAGGCTCCTGATATTGTTCAGGCCTTCCGTGTTGATTTGGGTGCTGTTTTTGATCGTGATCCTGCCTGTGACCGATTCCTGGAACCTTTGCTTTATTTCAAAGGGTTCCATGCGCTGCAGACACACCGGTTAGCCAACTGGTTGTGGAAGCAGGGGCGAGAGGATTTTGCGCTTTACCTGCAAAGCCGTTGCTCTGAAGTGTTCCAGATGGATATTCATCCTCAGGTTCCAATCGGGCGTGGCGTTTTCTTTGACCACGGTACCGGCATTGTGGTTGGCGGAACTGCTGTGATTGAAGACGATGTCTCTATTCTGCAAGGTGTGACACTTGGTGGTACGGGCAAGGTCTCTGGCGACCGTCATCCGAAGATCCGTCAGGGCGTGCTGATTGGTGCAGGTGCTAAAGTTCTAGGCAATCTGGAAATTGGCCATTGCTCACGTGTTGCAGCAGGATCTGTGGTTCTTAAAGACGTTGATCCGTGCACGACTGTGGCGGGTGTTCCTGCCAAGGTTGTGGGTGAAGCTGGTTGCGACCAGCCGGCTCGTGCCATGGATCAAATGATCGGTCAAGGTCAAGGACTTTCCTCGCAAAACAAACAAGGATAAGCTAGTTTCCTAGGGTTGGCAGGACGATAAACTTGTATAGTTTGTGCCCCAAGTTTGAAGTGAAATTGGTAAGGAGACGGCTGTGAAGCCTGATGAAATTCGTAAGGTGCAAACCTACATGCGCAATACTTTCAAGTCGCCAGAACTTGAAGTGCGTGCGCGTCCTCGTAAAGATGATTCCGCAGAAGTTTATATCAAGGATGAGTTTCTTGGCGTTATCTTCCGCGACGAGGAAGATGGCGAACTGAGCTGGAACTTCCAGATGGCTATCCTTGATATTGACGTGGAAGGCCTCTAAGGCTTCACGCAAAATCTGATTGATTTGAAGGGCTCCGTTTTGGGGCCCTTTTTGCATCAAAATGAGACTCTTGAAGGCTGTGGGCGTCCTGAATTGAAACGGGATGGAGTTTGTTCTCCTGCCTTAATTTCCTATGCGGATTTCATATGTAAATATTAACAGGAGGTTAACTCGAGGATAGCACGCGGCATAGGAATTGCTTTCAACTGCACAGTAACGCGTTTGAGCTGGATTGAGCCAGCTGAGAATGGGGGAAGTGCATGCTGGGCGATTTGTTGTTGGCCGCGTTTATAGCGGCTTCTGGTTTTGTGACTGCAGGAATTCTGGGTAGCTTCTATCACTTGGTGACTGGGGAGCCCCCGCGATTTTTTGCTGAGATGAAAGGGCCGTTGTCCTGGCTTATTGTCGTCGGGTTATGGCTTGTTGCTGGTCCTTTTATATTTATGCGCAATGCGATCCAGGGTTATTATCGGGAGTCATTTAGCCCCAAGATGCTGGCCGCCGCGGGAGGGCTCACCGCTATGTGGAGCATTCTTTCCGGTACGTTTGTTTTGAGTTTTCTCTTGGCACTTTGAGCAAGCCATATGCTAGATTGCGCGGGATTTGATTTGTGCAATCTAGGAGAACCTTGTGCCTTTTTATAAGCTTGGAGACAGAAGCCCTAATGTTCCTGAAAATGGAAACTACTGGGTCGCGCCATGTGCAAGTCTGATTGGGCATGTGCAGCTGGATGAAGAAGCGAATATTTGGTTTGGCGCTGTTTTGCGCGGTGACAATGAGCTTATCCATATTGGTGCGCGGTCCAACATTCAAGACGGATCGGTTCTTCATACAGATTTGGGGTATCCGCTGATTGTTGGGGCAAACTGTACGGTTGGTCACAAGGCGATTTTGCATGGATGCACTGTGGGGGAAGGCTCGCTTATTGGAATGGGCGCGACAATCCTGAACGGTGCTAAAATTGGTAAGGGCTGTATTATCGGCGCCAATGCACTGGTTCCTGAAGGCAAGGTTATTCCAGATGGTTCTCTGGTTGTGGGAATGCCGGGGAAGGTGGTTCGTGAGTTGGATGATGAAGCACAGGCCATGCTTATCCGCTCAGCAGATGGCTACGTGATGAATGCACAGCGCTTTAAAGAGCAGCTGGTTGAACTCTGAAGCCATCACGATTTTTGAAAACAAAACAAGCCGCGGCATTTTCCGCGGCTTTGTTGTTTGCCAAGACCTTGGCAGCTTTATTCTGGAATACTTGCAACGGTGGTGACGCGTTTATCCGAAATAGCAGACCAGGCAGAAGCATGGCGAGCGGACTGGCGTTTCACATAGCGGTATGGGGTTGAATACCAAGGCAAGATTGAAGAGATCTGATTGTCGAGAATGAGATCTCCCTGATCAGTGCGCACGCTTAAGACAGCGTGCCCGCCGTTACTCAGGTCTTTCACGACCGTTATGAGCAGGGAGCTTGGCGGCCAGCCCAAAGCAATGAGTTGCCGCTGTTTTTCCAGAACGTACTCTTCGCAATCACCAGCACCTTGCGGGTATGTCCAGTATTCAGGCACTCCGAACAGTTGCTCGTCTGTTAGCGGGCGAACTTGTGTGTTGATTGAGGCGTTTACATCCAGCAATTCCTGCCAGCGCTCTTTGGTCAAGCGGACAACCAACGGCGTGTTGGTACCGTAGCGGCACTGTTGCGGGTAGTTTTGACAAAATTCAATATGACCAACGGGGGCACTGGCTTGTCCGATAACCGGCATAAAGCGTCCTGGAACTTGCTCGGCATGAGCGTGAGACAGGCTGATTAGCCCGCCCAATGCGACTCCCAAAACACTTTTCGCGAACAGCTTATACTCAAACACAAGTAGCGCCCTCCAATCATGGCAGGCTCTACTTTCCTTCGCGCACTTTTATTTGGTTATAATCTTTAAAGTCAGTATTTAGTCAAAATTAATCAGTATTTAAGTCAAGATTGAATATTAATTAAATTAATGTTTCAGAAAATGAGAATCAATATTAATTCAAATTGTAATCACTCTAAGACTCCGCAGGAATCTGGAGTTTCTGATGAGACCTAACGAAAGTTTTATGGTTTAATTACAGTTAATTAGAGAGCTGAGATGCGAAGCTGTGTCTGTTGCATGTAATTCTCACTGCGAATATTTTTTTATAAATTTATCGAAAAGCTGAGGCTTAACCGTTGATAAGACGGGAATCGGTCTGGCTGAGCTTAGCGCTTTTCAGCGTTGGAGATATGGTGCTCCAGCAGTTCCTTATTCTGGACGGTGGCGAATTCGACTGCGACACCTTCTTCAAAGTGGCGAATGATCCGTGCACGCATCTTACCAAGCGTGATTGGTGTTCCAAGTGCTGGGCGTACATCTGTCTTGAGTGCTGCGCCAGAGAGAGAGACATCCACAATGCGGCAGGCGTATTCTCTGCCGTCCGGCAAAATGATCTTCGTAATCGGGTTCTTTGGAGTGAAGCGGTCAAATCTGCGATCTTCTGGCAGATTAAGCTCGTCTTTGTTTGCCAGCCAAGTCAGGACGGAAGCCAGCTTGTCGCGCTTACGTGCACTGGCATTGAGCGTCATTGCAAAGCCGCCATCAATCTCGCGGACGATCTTTCCTTCAACGCGACCAATGTGATCAAGATAAGCGACCACGCGCTCGCCAACTTCACCCATTACCGGAGAGATAAAGGCGGCGCCACCAGGAGACATATTGACGACCTGGCAGGGATACTCACGCCGGTTTTCCAGCATGAAGCGGCCCAGCACGTTGATTTCAACGCGAGAAAAACGGCGTCTGTCAGGTGCCTTTGCTGCTAGTGCAGCAATTCTGTTGGTCGCTATGCGCCCTGCCATTTTCCTAGGAATCCCGAATACGCAATTATTGACTAGTAAGAAACTTGGGTGACACCCTAGGAAAACAAGGTTAACAGAATGGTAACTGTGGTGCGGACTACAGGTTTATATTTTGCCTCCATCAACAACTCGCAGGTGTCCTACCTGTCGGCTGTTTGGAATTTCGACAGCTTTTGGTACTGCTGATCGTTGCAAGTGAGTTCCACGGCTAACTCTTGGTTCCATTGAGCTAACAGCGCGATGCGTTGGGGTTCCAAAATGTGGGACGCAGTCATTTTCGTCACTGAAGAGAGGTGCGTCTTCATCTGGCCAGATCAACCTCAGGCTGTTGACTTTTTGCTTGGAGATTGCCTGAACACCGAGCCAGAATGGACGCTTGAGTGGTGCCATACAGCCAAGAATACGCGTACAACCTTCACCCTGAACGCGGATCGGTAGGAGCAGGAGTTCCAGATCTACTGACTGGCCCATTTCAGTTGTGCCCGTGAAGCTGATCACGGCTGCAGCGCCATCCTGTGTTATGGCGGAGAGCATGGCTGTGACGGCTTGCTGGTCTTTCTCATCCCAACCGTCAAGAAAACTACGGCCTTTCAGTTCACGGCAGAACAGGGAACACAATCGTGTCCCTGCAAGACGGAACCTAAAATTGTTCTGCTGTGCCAGTTCCAGAATGAACGTATCACCCAAAACACTTTTGATTGCGGAAGGTTGAATATCGCCACGGTCGGGAGCTGGTCGCTCAGCCCGAATTTCGTCCCAGTATTCGAAGAGTATCCGTGATGCGCCGTGCTTCATATTCCCGCCTTCCCCAGTCCGCTTATTGGGTTTTCCCATTGGGGTCAGTGTCCTTTTTATGGACAACTTTAACTATCCGCTGGTCTATGGTGGGGAATAAGCATGGAGCGTGCCAAGTTAGAAATATCATAAAAATTTAATAAAATATTAACTTTAACAAAGAGTTTAAGTTGTGCTGTTGGGCGGCTTGTATAATCTTGGTTGCAGTTGCCTCGCCTGAACCCTTGAGGCCCTAAGAATTGAGCTATTGTTGGCGGTAAACCTTAGTTTTCAGCATTTCGTGTGTTGATAAAAAGTCGGGAAATCAAACGCCTAACGGGGAGAAGCTCCGATAAACCGTCAGCGCTTGGGGGAGTGCTGGCGGTTTATTGTTTTCATTTGATCCTCACATTTTGCGGCAAGCCTTGCGAAGTGTGCCAAGTTGTCTTAGTTCAAAATGGGACAATAATTTTGGATCTGTAATAAAATGAACCAATCCAATGAAGACCATCTGGCACCTCACGGCCCCGACCTTCAGAGACCAGCGCGGGAGCCGATGTTCAATCTGCCAACCGTGGTTGTTGGGCTGTCTCTGATCTTTATTGGGATACATCTGGTTCGTGCCTATGTGTTGACGCCCAATGCAGATTTGCAGACGCTGCTTTTGTTTGCGTTCTGGCCTGTCCGATATCTTAGTGGTTTTATGGCTGAATATTCTTGGCCAGGAGAAACCGTGTCGGCGATCTGGAGTTTTCTGACCTACGGGTTTTTGCATGGTAGCGTGCAGCATGTAGGTTTCAATGTGCTTTGGATGGCAGTGTTCGGGAGTGCTGTTGCACGACGTTTTGGTGCGACCCGTTTTCTGCTGCTCTCGGCTGTTTGCGCTGTTGCTGGCGCAGGAGCTCACCTTGCTACAAACTGGGGGCAGAGTATCCCAGTGATCGGTGCCTCGGCGGCGGTCTCAGGACAGATGGCAGCTTCCTTACGCTTTATCTTTGAAGCTGGTGGTCCGATGAGCTCGTTTCGGCGGCATGATAATGCAGCCTATTCTGTGCCTGCTCGACCTTTGATGGAGGCGTTGAGCGATCGCCGTGTCCTTACCTTTATTCTGGTTTGGTTTGGCTTGAACTTCCTGTTTGGTATGTGGTCTGCGCCAATTGCGGGTGAGGGCGTTAGTATTGCTTGGCAAGCTCACGTAGGTGGATTTGTCGCTGGTTTGATCCTATTCCCACTATTGGATCCGATTAAACCGCGTTGAAGTGAGGGGTTTAATAGTTAGCTAACTACATATGTTAACAGCACCTAAGTTGGTGACTAGGCAAGCATTGTTTTTTTGTGTCATGATGCCGTAGGGTTAGATTTGTTCTCTTCCTCTTTTTTCTCTGAGAAAGAAGGATGACATAAACAAACGAGGAGGTCGCCATGACAGTTGCTGCCATATTGAACGGCAAAGGGCGAGACGTTTTTACGGAGCCGAGTACACGTAGTTTAAGCGAGATTTGCGCAAGCCTTTGTGGTCGCCGCGTAGGTGCAATTGTGTTGTGTGATAAGCCGGGTGTGATTGTTGGGATCGTGTCGGAGCGTGATGTGGTTCAGGCAATTTCGATGGAAGGTACTGACGCGCTTGCACAGCCTGTCAGCGATTACATGACCAAAGAGGTTGCCGTCTGTAACGAGATGGATTCCGTGAACGGTGTCATGGCGCGTATGACTGAAGGGCGGTTCCGGCATATGCCAGTCGTGGAAGACGGTAAGCTTATCGGATTGGTCTCAATCGGTGATATCGTGAAGTTCCGTATCGCTCAGGTTGAGCGTGAAGCGGACGACATGCGGAGTTACATTCAGGCCGTATGATCTGTGCTTTAGCTGCTGTGCTTTTAGGGCACAGCAGTTCCAATCCTAGCTAGTTCCCATCAAATCATTGTTGTTGGCATCGGTGTTCAGAGCACTGCGTCAAGGCTGTACTTCTGCCAGTTGATGGAGTTCTGGAAGCGCACGGCAAGTGGTTTCATACCCGACGCGAATTGCCTCTTCACCACGATGGAAGTCGAACAGACCCAGGTGTGAAAGGCGTAGTGTCAGAATGTTGTCTGGTGGATCACCTGCAAGACGTGAGCGTCCAATTCTATCCTGAATGATGTTGTAGCTGTCCATCATTACGCCGGAGATGCCCGGCAATCCTTTTGGCTTCCCGCCGAATATTTGGCGTCGCAGCACTCGTTTGATTGCCCCGCCCGGATCTTTCTGTAACTTGCTATCAATCTCTGGAATCATATCTTTCGGGATTGGGGGCAGTTCATGGACAACCGTAGAGCCTCGACCGAATGTGTCGGAGTTGAGGTTGACCGCGATCACAGCTCGTGCGCCCATCGCACGGCAGACGGAAACCGGGATTGGATTGACCAACGCGCCATCCACCAGCCAGCGGCCACCATATGCGACCGGCTCGAACACGCCGGGGAGGGAGGTGGAACACCGCATAGCTTGTGTGAGTGGACCCTTCTTCAACCAGATTTCGTGTCCCGTGCCCAGCTCCGTCGCAACGGCTGCAAATGGTCGATCCAGATCCTCGATCATGATTCCACCGAAATGGTCTTCGAACAAGGAAAGGACTTTTTTGCCTGAGATAAGGCCGGAACCGCCGAAGGAAAGGTCGACCATGCTGAAGACCCGGCGGCGAGAAAGCGACACAACCCACTCTTCGAGTCGGTCCAGCTTGCCACAGAGATAACAGCCGCCGACAACAGCGCCAATGGACGTGCCAGCTATAAAGTCCGGCTGAATGCCTGCTTCTGAAAGGGCTTTGAGTACGCCAATATGCGCCCAACCACGAGCCGCACCACCGCCCAGAGCCAATCCGATACCTGGTGTGATCTCTGGCTCAGGTGTGGTGGGTGGTGTCTCAGGTTCTTCTTCTACAGACTGTTTGCTGTTTGGCCACAGAGGTAGATTTTGCAGCACTGCTATCTCCCCGACTGTCTTTCAACGGTTGAATAATCAAAATTACCTTGGGGTAACTATGCTATTTAAACCTATAAAAAGACTGAATCGGGGCACAGCGAAACCTACTGTTTTTTCCCGTAAACTTCTTGGGGGTCATATACCGGAGCGACTTCCGTCTTCTCCAGCCAAACATCATCTGTGTCATTTGAGTTCACTTTGCGGAAGAAACAGGAACGATAGCCAACGTGGCATGTTGCTCCATTTCCATGAACTTTGACACGCAGCCATATGGCGTCCTGATCGCAATCTGTCCGGATTTCAATGACTTCCTGTACCTGGCCAGAGGTGCCGCCCTTATTCCAGTATTCCTGTCTGGAGCGACTCCAGTACCAAGCCTCGCCAGTTTCAATGGTGCGACGCAGGCTCTCAGTGTTCATATAGCCCACCATGAGTAGCTCACCGCTCTCGAAATCTGTGACTGCAGCTGCGATCAGGCCGTTATCATCAAATTTTGGGCAGAGCTCATCGCCCAGCTCAATTGTTTTCTTGTCAGCACGCGGCGCGAAGCCGTCGGCTTTAATATTCGTCGACATGAAATGCTCGAATTTTGTGATGAATGGCCCGAGCTTACGAACGGACCATTGTCATAAAGCGTACCTGCTCAGATGCGTTATCTTCAAAAACACCGGAGAACCGGTTGGTGAGGGTTGATACACCCTGTTTTTGAATGCCACGCATGGACATGCACTGGTGTTCTGCCTCAATCATGACGGCGACGCCACGTGGAGCCAGATACTTTTCCAATGCCGTTGCGATCTGAACGGTCAGATGTTCCTGTGTCTGAAGGCGACGTGCGTAAATTTCTACAACACGTGCGATCTTGGACAGGCCGACCACAGCATGATCTGGATAATAAGCGATATGCGCTTTTCCGGTGAACGGCAGCACATGATGCTCACAGAAAGAAGTGAAAGAGATATCTTTCAGCAGCACAATATCATTGTACCCGCCGACTTCTTCGAAGGTTCGTTCCAAGTGCTCGCGAGGATCTTCTTTGTATCCAGAGAAGAGATCTTCGTAGGCTTTTACCACGCGTTTTGGTGTATCCAGCAGTCCTTCACGTTCGGTGTCATCACCGATCCATTGAAGAAGTACGCGTGCAGCAGCCTCAGCTTCAGCCCGGCTAGGGCGGTTGGGGAGCTTGTTGTCTTCTGTAGCCGTGGGATCGGTCTCTGTAACCGGTCTCAAAACAGCGTCCATATTATGTCTCCAACAATACGCAGTCGATGAGTGTAATTTAAGACATACTTCTCTTAAAAAAACACTGAACCCGCCATAGGTTCCTGCGCAACAACTATTTTTGTCGGCCTGTTTTCAGTCAGGCTCTTCCCATTGTCATACGCAAATCTATAGCTTACCTTAGGAGATGCGAGTATGGCGCAGGGTATAAACTACGACAACCCGTTTAGACAGCCAATAAATTGGCACCTATGGTTTCTTCTAGGTAATGTGTGCTAGATTGCGATATTCCGCTTTTGACCTCTAGCAAGGTCTCGGCAGCACCACCTATATAAGATAGATGTCTTGGTTAGGAAAGGGTCTTCCCTTACTACTGAGTGATCCAAGGTCGCTTTAAGTTATAAAGCGAGTGTCAGAATAGTAGCCAGAGTTTTGCATGTTGGACGACATTTACAATACTAAGATCCTTGAGTTTGCAGGGAATATCCCTTTGTTGGGACATCTCGATGCCCCGCAAGCTCAGGCAAAAGCACACTCGCGGCTTTGTGGTTCGACGGTGAGCGTTGAGGTTTGTGTAGCCGATGGTCTAATAACCTCATTTGCGCAGGACGTGAAAGCGTGCGCGCTTGGGCAAGCATCAGCCTCTATATTAGGCCAACATGTTATTGGGGCTTCACCCTCTGAAATTCGGGAGGCTTATGCGCAGCTCCATGCGATGTTGAAGGAAAGTGGACCACCGCCGAATGGTCGTTTTGCTGATCTGTCCTTCCTTGAACCGGTGCGCGATTATAAAGCGCGTCATGCGTCCACCATGCTTGCGTTTGAAGCCCTGGTGAAAGCGCTTGATGATGTTGAAGCTACCGTTGTTTAAGGCCAACTGAAATGTGTAAGCCCGAACCGCTCCCCAAAGTGAGGCCTGCCAGCCTGATGGCGCGGGTTGGGATCGGGCTTATTTGGATTTACCAACACAGTTTGTCGTTGATACTCGGGCGTGCGTGCCGTTATCAGCCTTCCTGCTCACATTATACAGCTGAGGCGATGGTGCGTTTCGGCTTTTGGCGTGGTGGTTGGATTGGGTTATCACGGATCATCCGTTGTAACCCATATGGAGCCAGCGGGTATGATCCTGTGCCTGCAAGTCTGCCCGAGCATTCCAGATGGTATCTGCCCTGGCGCTATGGGCACTGGACTGGACACCATATTGACCCCAAGACGCGCTTTGATCTGCCGGACTAGAAACCGTTCCTGTTGCTAAGGGCAGGTGAACTCGTTTTTCTCTTCTTCAGTGAGGACTGGCAAAACCGCGAACTCTCCTTCAATGGAGAGGTTTTCATAGGGCTGTGAGTTGATAACAACACCGTATGCTTTTCCGCTGGCAGCATCTAATGTCCAAACCCACCCGAGATTGGATTCCTGCGGATTATCCTTCCAAGAGATTTGAGTAATTTCCGGTGTGATCTGCTGCACGGTATAGGTTGCAGATCCTTTGCTCTTGCCAAGTTTGGAGGTGGTGTTCCAGGCGAGTGCTTCACTGTTGCAGATGAAGGTCGTGAACTTCTCTTCAATTGCCTCTGCGCCTTCCTTTGTAATAGTCCAGGCGAAATTCAATGATTTCCCTAACCATTGCTCGGCGGCTTTTGCAGCGGAAGCGCCACTTCCAGTTTCTGCGAGTGTGTGGATGTCGCTTTGGAGGCTTTTGCTGGTTGGGACGGGCGGGCCATCTCCCGTAACCTGTGCAACTGCGACCAGACCAGATGAATGAATGAACAAGACTGCGCTTGCGCTCAGGATTGCTAAGGGTTTCATTGGGTTATCCTGTTTTCATTCTTGCCGCTGTTTGATTGAGTTCAAAGGCTACTGAAAGAACTGCGACCAAAAACTTCCTTTGTCATTCTCGCTTTGCTCATTGTCAGTAGCGGTTGGATCAGTCGTCGGTTCGGATGGTGCCGGCATGTCGTGCGGATTGCTCATTTGGTATTCCGGCATACCGCTCATCATGGATGGGTCTTCTTCTGCATTATCTGGTTCTGGTTCGACAGTTCCAGAGGTTCCAAGAGAGGGTTCAATAGATATCTGAGCGTGAGCAGGACGCGCTCCAGACGTGAGCGCAAACCCCATGACGACAAGATATGTGAAAAGCCAGTGCCTGCTCATTTGAATACCTTTGGATGATCAGTGTGGTGTGCACTCCAATACAGAAACTCATAATTTCGTTTGAAGATAATGGCTTAATGTAGAGTTGCGTCCAGCAACTTGCAGTGGTTCCGGGTTCTTGGCTTAATGAAAAGCTATCTGCCGGTGTTGAAATTCATGAAATTTTTGTGTGCGGAATACGTGATTATGCCTATGTGAGAGCTGCCTAGAGGCGTGTTGTTCACAGATTGAGGGCCAAAAACGTTTTTTCCTATGTTTTCCTAACCCAAATTTCAAAGGAGCGTTGACAAGAGGGGCTCAAATGAAGATAACCCGTCCTCACACGGCGCGGCCAACTTGGCCAATGCGACGGAGGAGTGCCCGAGTGGCTAAAGGGGGCGGACTGTAAATCCGCTGGCTATGCCTACGTTGGTTCGAATCCAACCTCCTCCACCATCTTTCTTTCATAAAATCAGTTTGTTACGGTAGAGATGCATGTCTATTGAAGGTTTTGAAGACCTCCCAAGTTATGCTTTTGGCGACAGCCCTGACCTTGCTGACAGCTTGCTTGAGCTTGTTCTGAATGGAACAAAGACGGCTACCTGTGGCGATCTGCTTTCCTATGAGAAAGAAGGGGAGCCGCTTCCTCAGCCGGGTGATCAGTTCGTTATTCTTGATGGTAAGGGGCAAGCCGCTTGCGTCATTGAGATGGTTACTGTTGATGTGCGCCAGTTCGACGAGATTGATGAAATTTGGGCTGTGCTGGAAGGTGAAGGCGATCTTAGCCTTGAATTTTGGCAGGACGCGCATCGTGAATATTTTGAGCGGAACGGTGTCTTTGCTCAAGATATGAAGTTGGTTTGTGAGTATTTCCAGCTGGTAAAGATCTTCGAACGCGATCAAGCTAAGCCGAATTAAGTCTCTTCCAGTTTTTGTGGGATGCTCTCTGAGCCGGATGATCGCTTGTCCGGTGATGTGCTGTGGCTTTGAATAGCCTGCCAGATATCCTCTTTAACATTCTGCCATTGCCGGAGCTCAGCCCTTAAGGGGAGTTCTGCGCGTAAAGCGTCCTTGGTTTTTAATGTTGATTGGATCAGGGCGGCCAGTTCCTCAGCGTTGTGCGGGTCGAAATATCGGCAATGATCACCACCAACTTCTGGAATAGAGGTCGCATTTGAGGCAAGCACAGGTGTCCCCATCCAAAGAGCTTCGCCGACGGGCAGGCCGTATCCTTCAAACAAGCTCGGATACACCAACGCAATTGCTTCTTTGTAAAGGGCGGTGAGCTCGGCTTGCGAGGGCGATTGGACAATCGTCACGTACTTGCCAATAGCCGTATATTGCTGATCTTTGTTGAGGCTTGCAAAGGCGCCATTTGGAATTGCGCCTGCGCATATGAGCTGTGGCAGCGGGGTATCTTCGTTGTGCTCCAGAATGTGCAAGTAAGCGTCAAAAACCAGCTTCGCATTTTTTCGGTATCTAATGTCACCTAACAGCAAAAAAAAACCATTCTCCGGGCGTTGTCTGAGCGGGTAGATCGGCTCTGTTTCCTGAAATTCATGAGCCAAATGTACCACGCTTGTGCTCTGAGGGGATGGGAGTTTCTGCTCTGCCAGGAATTTCAGCAGATCGCTTCTCGTATACTCAGAGTTTGCCAGAACGTGCGGTCTTGTAGTGACAGTTCGCCTTAGATGTTCCAGCCAAAGTTTTGCGCCGAGGTCTTCTTCAGGGTCGTTGAGACGCAAAGGAGATATGTCATGGATCATGACATAGACTGGTACATATGGTGCGCGGCTCTTCACATATTCAGTCAAACGCCGGGCTTCTTCCAGGTTTCCTAATGAAAGGAAAGGAGCATCAATGTCGGAGAGTGGATCTCCAAGCGCTTCTCCATCATAAGCTCCGATGGTTTCATCCGCATGTGAGCGCAATGTATGCCGCAACCTGTGAAATAGTCCTTTGATTTTGCGGTTCCTGTATTTTTCAAGATGGAATGTTTTTACAGGAGCGCCCAGCAAGTCGGGCAGATATGCAGGGTTAAGGTCATCATCTTTAAACAGAGGATCGGCTTGCACACTCACATATTCGTTTGTTCGGGCGTCATGGCAGATGAAGGTGACTTCAAGGTCATCCTTATAAAAGCGTCTGGCTGTTTCATAGAGTGTTCTGGTGACGCCATTCGCCTGTAATGAGGTAGAGCGGTTCTGCCTCAAGGTGGTCAAATCAAAGTAGAGCTTTGGCTTTGGCGTCGTCATGCTCAGCTCCTGGTTGCTGGTAGAGTGTGCGTCATGCATTCCTTGTGATGGAGTTTGCGAATCCTGTTGTTGCAAACAGTATGAGGAGTGGGGAGGGGGAAGGCTAGCTAAACCCTTGCTAACCAGTGGTAATTCAAGGTGTGTAACCTGTCGATTAGGTGATCTCTCCCGAGGAAAACAGAGTTGGGTGCGCTTAAAATCATCTGGACGCGTCTTCAAGAATTGTTTATTCAGGCAATCCATGATTAACACCAAACCGCTTACCTGCCTTGTTTGCAGGAGTGAGCTGGAGACTTGATATGCTGCAATTGACTTTCCCTGACAATTCCGTTCGCGAATATGACGCTGGTTCCACCGGAGCTGACGTTGCGGGGAGCATTTCTAAATCTCTCTTGAAGAAAGCTGTTGCCGTCGCGATTGACGGTGAGCTGCGCGATCTTTCTGATCCTATTCCAGCAAGTGCTGCGATTGAATTTGTTACTCGCGATGACCCTCGTGCGCTGGAATTGATCCGCCACGATGCGGCGCACGTGATGGCAGAAGCTGTGCAGGAGCTGTGGCCTGATACACAGGTTACAATCGGCCCTGTTATCGAGAACGGTTTTTATTACGACTTTAAGCGTGAAACGCCATTCACACCTGAAGATCTGCCAAAAATCGAAAAGAAGATGCAGCAGATCATTCAGCGCAATGCGAAGTTTACCAAGGAAATCTGGAGCCGCGACGAAGCGAAGGAATACTTTGCTTCCAAGGGTGAAGATTACAAGGTTGAGCTTGTTGATGCGATTCCTGAAGATCAGACTGTTAAGATCTATAAGCAGGGTGACTGGCTGGATCTTTGCCGTGGTCCGCATATGGCATCCACTGGCCAGGTCGGTCAGGCATTCAAGTTGATGACTGTTGCTGGTGCTTACTGGCGCGGCGATTCCAACAATGAAATGCTGACCCGCATCTATGGTACTGCATGGTCCAATGAGAAAGACCTGAAAGCTTACCTCCATATGCTTGAGGAAGCTGAAAAGCGCGACCACCGTAAACTTGGCCGCGAAATGGATCTGTACCACTTCCAGGAGGAAGGTCCGGGTGTTGTCTTCTGGCATCACAAGGGCTGGCAGCTGTTCCAGAACCTGACCAACTACATGCGTCGCCGTCTTGCTGATGATTATCAGGAAGTGAATGCACCTCAGATTCTGGATAAGTCGCTCTGGGAGACTTCCGGTCATTGGGAATGGTACCGTGAGAACATGTTTGCGACTGAGACCGAAGACCACCGCGTCTTTGCAATTAAGCCGATGAACTGTCCTGGTCACGTCCAGATCTTCAAGCACGGCCTGAAGTCCTATCGTGATCTGCCACTGCGTATGGCTGAATTCGGTGCGGTTTCCCGCTATGAGCCATCCGGTGCGTTGCATGGTCTGATGCGCGTTCGCGCGTTTACGCAGGATGATGCGCATGTGTTCTGTACTGAAGAACAGATGGCTGCGGAATGCCACAAGATCAACGATCTGATTATGTCCGTCTACAAGGACTTCGGGTTTGAAGAGATTGTTGTGAAGCTCTCAACCCGTCCTGAAAAGCGTGTTGGTTCTGATGAAGTCTGGGATCACGCTGAAGCTGTGATGGGAGAAGTGCTGAAGGAGATCGAAGCGAACTCTGGCGGCAAGATCAAGACAGGCATTCTTGAAGGCGAGGGTGCGTTCTACGGTCCTAAGTTTGAGTACACTTTGCGTGATGCTATTGGTCGTGAATGGCAGTGCGGTACCACTCAGGTCGATTTCACCTTGCCAGAGCGCTTTGGTGCGTTCTATGTCGATAGCGATGGCGAGAAGAAGCAGCCGGTGATGATTCACCGCGCGATCTGTGGTTCTTTGGAACGCTTCCTCGGCATCCTCATTGAGAACTTTGCTGGTCATTTCCCGTTGTGGCTGACACCTCAGCACTTCGTTGTGGCAGCAATCACCTCTGATGCAGATGATTATGCAAAAGAAGTGCATGCGGCGCTGAAAAAAGCTGGTTTGCGCGGTGAGCTGGATCTTCGTAATGAGAAGATCAACTACAAAGTTCGTGAGCATTCTCATGCCAAGATCCCAGTGATTATTGCAGTTGGTAAGCGTGAAGCAGAAGAGAAGACAGTGAGCATCCGTCGTCTTGGTTCGCGTAATCAAACATCAATGACATTGGATGAGGCGGTGGCAAGCCTTACTGATGAAGCAGCAGCTCCAGACCTGAAAGAGCAGGCTTCCTGATCTTTTCGACTGAGTGAAATTTTGAAGGCTGGCTGCAGGTTTCTGTTGCCAGCCTTTTTCTTTTTGGCCTCACTGTCGCCTAAACTTCACGTAAGTTTGCGAAAGCTTACAAAACCCGCTCAGATGAAAATGAGTTATGTGAAGTGAGGATGTCGTGAACTACGCCGATTTGAGCTATGCCAATAATAATCATCCTTTATTGAAGCGGTGGCTTATTCGCGGCATTGAAGGTCTTTCTGGCAGACGAGCGCTGCTGAACCTTTATGAGGGCTGGCGAACAGGCTTCTCAGTTTCTGATCGAGCGCTTTGGCGAGATCTGCTGGATCAGATTGACCTGTGTGTGGAATGTTCTGGACACGACTGGCCGCCCTCTGATCTAGATGGAAAGCCTTTGGTGCTGATTGCAAACCATCCCTACGGTATTGCAGTGGCATTGCGATCCTTTCACTTGCTGAGCAGCTGAACCGTCCTTATCGCGTGCTGATCAATAACGAGCTGGTGAAGGTGCCTGAGATCAGGCATTTTGCCTTACCGGTAGATTTTGAAGAAACCGAAGAAGCCTTGCGGACCAACTTGAAAACACGGCAGGAAGCCCTTAGACTGCTACGGGAAGGGCTGGTGATTGTGATCTTTCCAGGAGGTGGAGTTGCTACAGCTGCTAAGCCGTTTGGCAGGGCTGAGGAGCTTCCTTGGAAGACGTTAAGTGCCAAGCTCATTCGAAATGCGCGAGCAACGGTGTTGCCAGTTTATTTTGAGGGGCAGAACTCGGCATTGTTCCACATGGTCAGTCGCTTTTCCCTGAGTTTACGATTGTCGCTTCTCATCCGCGAATTTAAGAGCATTCTGGGACAAACCATTCTTGCGCGGATTGGCTCTCCTATTTCCTTTGAGGTTTTAGAGGGATGCGAGAGCCAGAGAGAAATGATGGATGAACTTCAGGCAAACTGTTATGAGTTTGCGGGATTGTGTTGAGACGCCAAGGGCGGAAACCTTTTTTCTCCCGTAGGGCCTCCTCCTTAACGTGTGCGTAAACCAATAAAAAAGGCGCCGAGTGAGGCGCCTTGGTCATTCTTAATCTTGTGCAAGCCTTACAGAGGGTTTTCTGCAAGCACTTCCACTTCCACATTGTTTACGCTTGGATTGACCGTGAACTCTTCGCGATACATCTCACCATTGTTGCGCGCCATAACCGTATAGGTTCCGGCTGCTAGGGTGAGGTCAAGGAATGCGCCATTGCCGCTTGCAACGGTGTCGCCGCCTGGAGAGAGGATCGTCCAAGACGTGTTGGCCAAAGATGTTTTGTTCTTGACGCTTACCAGTTTCAGCGTGATGTTGCCTGCCTGATGGTAAAGGGTTGCTTCGGTCAGCTTGCCTGCCTGAACGTGAATATCTGCGCGTACGACAGCGTTGACATCGCCGTAGCGGCTTTCAATATGGTAGGTGCCTGCGCTCACTGGAACCAGCTCGCCCGGCTTGATGCCAGATGCAATGAGACCGCGGTTGCCCGTGGTGTCGTAAGTCATATCGTAGATGTTAAAGCGCACATCTTTGCGTGGCATCTGTTGATCATTACCCAGAGCAGCGTCCAGACGAATGCCACCTGCATTCAGGATGATTGTTCCTGTCTTCACACCGCTTTTAAGTTCATAGCGAGTGGTTGCAGTGACTTTGCCAAAAGAGGTGTGAACGAGGTAAGTACCCGGATCGAGGCGGAATTCTGCGTCCTGATCTTGAGAGGACGCAACCATAGTCAAAGATCCGTCATCATTTTCTTTTGAAGAGTAGACACGCCATTTCAAGCCGCGTGTGAGGTTTGGTGTTCCCTCAGCCAGCTTTGCTACCAGATAAAGGACAGGCTGTGCGCCGACAGGTGCCTGCTCTGCGCCTACAGATGGGGGAGCATACGGCAAAAAGCTCGTACCCATTGTTGGTGCAAGGGATTGTCCCTGATAACCGCTGAGCGGATCATAGCTGATAGGAGGTGCGATGGTCTTGTCTGGCTTTGCGCCCAAGTCCAGCACTTCTTTAGAGAATGGCAAAGCAGGTTTGGAAACAGGAATAGGACCTGCAGCCTGAGCGGCGTTTCCAAGCAAGGCCAATCCAGCACAAAATGCTGTGGCGGTTGCTGCGCGTTGTAGCGCTTTGCTGAACGTCGATATCCGCTCTAACTTCACGTGTGCTCTCGCTACTACTTCAGAAAGTGTTACCCGTGTGCGACAGTAAATACAAAACCGACACCCGATCGAGTGAAATCAGATTACAGTGACAAACTGTGATTTGGAAGTGTTTTATAAATTTTTACTAAGTGGGTTGGGGATTGGTAGTCAATGTGGCAAGAATGGGGCAAGACCATCCTTTAATTGACACAGTTGATATTCTGTATAGGACTATTGCGTAGCTTTAATCGTTGAAATCCTGAAAAGAATCGAGACCGTGGAAACTAAAGACCTTCCAGAACTGAAGAGTTTTCTCAAAACTCGTCGCTCCCATCTCGCTGCAACGCTCGTGCATCCTGGTCCCAATCAAGCACAAATTTCAGAGCTTCTTGAAATGGCCTGCCGTGTTCCAGATCACGGAAAAATTTCTCCTTGGCGGTATATTATCTATGACAATTCACAGGCTGATCCTATCGGTCTAAAGCTTGCTGAAATTGCAGAAAAACGTCAGGGCTCCCTTGGTGAGAACACCAAGGCAATGGAGCTGGAGCGATTCAAGCGTGCGCCGTTGGTTATTGGCGTTTTGTCTTCTCCAAACCGGGAACATAAAGTTCCGGTCTGGGAGCAGGAGCTTGCTGTTGGGGCGGTTTGTGTTTCGCTCCTCAATGCCTGCTTTTCAATGGGTTTTGCAGGCCAGTGGCTCTCTGAGTGGTATGCTTTTGATGATGAGGCAGCTGCCTATCTTGGCGCTCGTGATGGGGAGCGGTTTGCAGGCTTCATTCATATCGGAAGCGCTAGCATTGTTCCGAGTGAGCGCCCTCGGCCTGATGTTGCCCGATTGACTGAATATTTTGAAAGTTCTCTTTCCGGTGTTGATGCGTAGGAGTTGAGGTAAGTATATGTTTTATGAAGCGAATAAGCCGCATGGATTGCCCCACAATCCATTCAAGGCTGTTGTTGTGCCTCGTCCGATTGGCTGGGTTTCTACCGTCTCTAAAGACGGTGTGCGCAATTTGGCTCCGTACAGCTTCTTCAATGCGGTGTGTGATACACCGCCGATGGTTGTGATTGGTTCCAGCGGTTACAAAGACTCTGTTCGCAACATTGAAGAAACTGGCGAGTTTGTCTGCAACCAAGCCACGTTGGAACTCGCAGATGCGATGAACCTGTCCTCTGCAATGGTTGGTTCTGATGTTGATGAGTTCGAGCTTTCCGGTTTAACGGCAGAGCCATCCAAATTGATCAAGGCTCCACGTGTTTTAGAAGCAAAAACTGCGTTGGAATGTAAGCTGGTCAATGTGCAGCGTCTGGTCGATATTGACGGAAATGAGACCAACAGCTGGCTTATACTGGGTCAGGTTGTTGGTGTGCATATCGACGAGAGTGTGCTCGAAAACGGCATGCTCAATGTGGCGAAAATGAAGCCCTTGGCCCGGTTGGGTTATATGGATTACTCGGTGGTTGATTCTGTATTTCAGATGGACCGGCCAGTTCTTCCAGAAAAAGCATGATGGCGGGCGCTTAGGCGCCCCTTTTCTTATCTCGAAAATACCTGTTGTATCTGTTGTGCGTCTTCAGTCGTGTTTGCGTTCATGCCGGTAAAGCCGAGTGCTACTGATTTTTCCAGATCCTCGAGTGCTGCGATTGGTGCCGTATCCAGAGCAATCAGATGAGCCGATTTTGCAGCAAACAGGCATTGTGTTTGTGCATATTGAAATGGTGGTAGCAAACTTCTGTTTTGATCTCTGGACTGTTTTGCATCCAGTGCCTCTTTCAGCGCCTCTTCATTCCATGTCAGCGCGGTTAGGCGCGGACTGGTGTCGGAGAGGTTCATGAGGTTGTGAAACGCCACAGGATATCTGCCAAGTTCAGGAATGATCTTCATTATGCAATCCTGCAATGCGTGTTCGGCCTCAAAGACTGAAAGTATTGCGTGCAAACGTTCAATATCGGCCCGAGACTTGATGAAGGTTGGAATGACGCCTCTTGGCTTCACATGAGCATAGGGCTTGAGCGTTGAGAGGATCGTGCTCTCTGATGGTTCGTTCAGCATGAGGTAGAGATCGTGGTGTTTGCCCAGCTCTGCCAGAGTGTTTGGCGGGCCATAAGGCTCGAACTCGCTGACGGGCTTTTCTGCCAGGATGGCGAATGATACATTCCTCAGAGCTTTCAGCTCTTCCGTCTTATCGAATGTTGAAGCCATCGCGCTCAGCAGGCAGTTCATTGCTTTTCTCCGAATCCAATCAGAAATTGAATTGTAATGCATAATTCGTAGAGAACAGGATAGGCGAAAAATCTGTTTTAACTCAAATAACTCAGTGAGTTCAGTAGGGTAAAATTAAAATTTAACTATTTGTTAACTAATATTAAGGGATATTAACTAATAGTATCATAGGGGGCAGATTCTCGTGAAGGTTGCAGGCGATCCTTCCATTGCAGGGCGTATTGAATCGGCTTTTCAAAAGGCCAGTTCCAAAACAGGTACGTCTTTTGACTTTCTGCTGCAAGCGGCTGCCCGTGAATCTTCCTTTGACCCGAACGCCAAAGCTAAAACCTCCTCTGCCTCAGGGCTTTTTCAATTCATCGAGTCCACCTGGCTTGAGACGCTGAAGAAAAATGGCGAAGAATTGGGTTTGCAAGACTATGCGCAGCACATTCGTGTTGATGCAAATGGCAAATACCGCGTCGATAACAACCACCTGAAGCAACAGCTTCTGGATCTGCGTTATGACCCTGATATCTCTTCGCTTGTTGCCGGTGCTTTGGCGAAAGATAACGCCTCCGGGCTTTCCTCAAATCTGGGGCGGGATCCGTCTGCTGGTGAACTGTATCTTGCGCATTTTCTTGGGGTGAATGGTAGTCTACGGCTTTTGAATGCTGCTCAGGACCGACCAGAGCACCCGGCTGCGGACCTGTTTCCGCTGCAAGCGCGGTCCAATAAGGCTGTATTTTACAACAAGGATGGACAGGCACGGACTGTTAGTGATGTGCATGACCGCCTGGTTGGGCGCTTTAATGAAACGATTGCTGGTTCAGACCGTCTGGCAGTTGGTGTGCGTAAGGGGCCGATCACTAAGCCGATTGACAGCCATCGCGTTGAAAGTCGTATTCTGACAGCATGGCGTGCGACGACGGTTGATAAAGATGAGGCTCCTTTTCAGTCCCTGTTTCGGACTGATGAAGCGGCAGCATTAACTGCGTCCAAAGCTGTGAGTGAGACGAAGCGATCCGGTGTTGAGGTTCAGGAATCAATTAGCCAACAGTTTGTTGCGCCAAAACCAGTTGCGCGACCATCTGGTGCACCTTTGGACCTGACCAAATTTCTTGCGCCGTCCCAAGCAAGTGGAAAGTCCTTAAGTAAGAAGGTCTAGAACCTGTGACTTACAGGTGTTTCTTGCTGCTCTAATCTTTCAAAAAACAAGTTTTACGAGAAACTGCGGATGCGGTGAACGAAGCCTTAAGAATTATGATTAATTATTTCTACCCATAGTTGGTGGATACAGGTTTCTGAGTGCCATGATTATCAAGAGTTTTCTGAATTGGGTGCAGTATGCGCCAAGTGGAAGTCGCGCACAGGCGGCTGGTGCTTTGGTGCGTGCTTTCTTGTACTCTGAACTTGAAAGCTCTGAGTACAGCGAAGCAGAGGCGGCATTGACCTTCCTGCTTGATGATCGTGATGTTACGGTTCGGATCGCCCTTGCAGAAGCCTTTGGCGCTGCAAAGATTGTTCCTTCTCACATCATTTCTGCTTTGCTCGTGGACGAAGATGAAGTTGCGCTGCCTTTGCTTTCTGGTGTGACGACTATTCCAGAAGGTGAGCTGGTGGATCTTGTTGCGACAGGCTCCACTCAGCGTTGTGTTGCAGTCGCCAGCCGGCCTGAAATTACCGTGGGTTTGTCTGCTGCTATCTGTGAAGTTGCTTGCGAAGAGGCCTGTGTTGCTTTGCTTGCAAATGAGAAAGCAGAGATCACACCCAATAGCATGGAGCGTGTTGTTGCGCGGTTTGGTGAAAGCCGGGACGTGAAAGATGCTCTGATGTCTCGTGATGATGTTCCCTTGCAAATCCGACATATGATGCTGCGGCGTTACACTGAAGGTCTTGGTGATCATCCGCAGGTGCTTGGTGCAAGGAATATGCGTGCTCCCGAGCAACTGGTCGCTGATGCGCAGGATCGTTCCACGATTTCACTGGCCTGGAGTGCCTCTGACAAAGAGCTGCACGGGCTTGTTGAACATCTGGTTGTTTCCGCTCAGATGACAAGCGTTCTTTTGCTTCGTTCAGCAGTAACCGGTTGCTTTAACCTGCTTACAAGCTCGTTGGCTCGCTTATCTGATTATGATGAGGATCAGGTGTTTGACGCATTGGCGACGCCATTTGGTGCTTCGCTGCGCCGTGTCTTGTCAGCTGCTGGCTTGCCTGATCGCACGCATGCGCTTTTCCAGGAGTGCATTGCCAGCTGGCAGCGGGTCGAAAACATGCAGATCGACCATTGGTCTAAGTCACGTATTGTTGCGGGTGATCTGATTGCACTGGAAGATGAGCTGGGTATTGAGGACCTGGGAGATCTGCAAGACTTGTTGCATCGCCTCTCCAATGAGGCGGCGCGCGCAAGTGCACGTACTCGTGTTGCTGAAATGCTGGGCGACGTTGCTTAAGGTATTCAGCTTATTGCCTGATTAGCTGTCGACGAGTTCCGTGAGCGGTGCGCTTGCTTCTTCCAGCCTTGTCACAAGCGCGACACCAAGCCGATTGGTATCATCGCGAGCATCTTCAGAAATCATTGCATTGATTGCGCTTACGTGCTGAGAGATGAGCTCTTTCGGGAAACTCTCTTGTGTTCTGGCTGCGACGAGCAGCAGTGTCAGGTTGTTTGCAACACGGCCAATCAGTGGGAAGCCCAGAGTTTCCGCCTGGCCTTTGATGTCGTGGGCGCAGCGGAATAATGCGTCGTAGGTTTCCTCTGTAAAATCAGCGCTTTGTGCTGCCTGATGGGTTTCTTTCAGGCAATCAACTTCCGACCCCATCCAACTTTCGAACTTGTCAGAAAGTTTCTCGATGGCTTCTTCAGCTGCTTTGACTGGATCGAATTTGGCAGCTTCAATGGTCGACATCTTCCGGACTTTTTTGGAAAGGTCGTTTGGAACGCGGATGCGTTCCTGAGAAGATTTATCTGAACCAGTTAAAGAAGCCATTGTCCTGCGTAATTCCTGAGCCTGCATTGCTGTAGGCACGATTATATTTCGAATTCGAAATAATATCTAACTATTTTACGAGCAATTCCAATCCGAAGTTGCTTCTTGTAGCATATTTAGCTGTGGCCACAGCATCAACAGGTTGTGTCTTAGTACTTAAACATCTCAGAGAGGATACGTTCGTCCCAGCTGTGTTCATTATCAAACATGATGCAGCTTTGAGCTGTTGCATCCTGATAGATTGTCGTGCTGATAACATTTCGGAACTCACGGTGATCAGCTGCTGCGTTGACCGGGCGCTTATCTGCCTCAAGCACTTCAATTTTAACGGTATTCTGCGTGGAGAGCAGGGCACCGCGCCAGCGTCTTGGGCGGAAGGCACTGATGGGTGTAAGTGCCATCAGGGGAGCGTCAATCGGCAGGATTGGGCCATGAGCTGACAGGTTATAAGCTGTGCTGCCCTGGGGAGTAGAGATAATGATACCATCGCATGCCAGCTCTTCCATGCGGACGCGTCCATCAACGGAGATGCGAAGTTTCGCAGCCTGATGGGATTTGCGCAGGAAAGACACTTCATTGATTGCGCGGGCGGTGAACTCGTTTCCGTCTTTGTCGACAGCTTCAATGTTGAGTGGATGGAGAGGCGTTATCTCTGCTTTTTCAAGGCGTTCGATCAAACCGTCGGTTTTGTACTCGTTCATGAGAAAGCCGACTGAACCGCGATTCATGCCGTAGATCGGCATGCCTTTGTTCATAAACTTATGTAGATAAGAGAGCATAACTCCGTCGCCGCCGAGCGCGACGATGACGTCCGCATCGTCTTGCGAGGCAGATCCGTACATCTTTTCAAGAGCTTGGCGTGCAGCAAGTGCTTCTGGCGTATCGCTGGAAGCAAAGGCAATGCGGTTGATAGTTCTTCTCTTCAAAGACGGCTCCTCCCTCAAAAAGGAGGTAGCATGACTTTGGGAAAATTCAAACTGCCTTTATGTCGCTTCTCGTGGGATTGCCAATGGATTAGCACATGCCTTGCCCGTTTTTACTGTAAAAAATACATAGACCCTATAAGTATTGTGTTGTGTATTTGTGCAATACTACTTGTTTGTGTTCGAATAAACATCAAGGTACTGAATTGCAACAGTTGTTGTTTTGGTTGTTTGGAGGGGTTTTTGTTAAAATAACTTTCGAGTATGTTGATTGTGTTGCAGATAGTTGAAATTCTTTCAAGATATCAATTATCTACAATGTTGCGACCAGAATATACTGCCTACCTTTTCTTATAGATATTTGAAGTTGAGACCTTTTGAGCTTTAAACAAGAGGTCGGTGGGAGCTCTTGCGCGGCGGCAAGGGCTCCCACCTTTTTACTTCTGGTACGGCTGTTTAGCTGGTGTGTTGGTGTGGAAGCGCCTTGGTGCCACCTGACATAGCTGTTGGAACGCCTGTGGTTCCCGGAAAGCTGATCGGCAAATTGAGATCGCATCTGGCGGCGAGGAAGGCGAAGCATTCGGCCTCCACTGCATCACCGCGCCAGCCAAGTTCCTCTGCCTGAATGATTTTTACGTTTGCCCGTGCTTCGATCTCTTTCAGAAGCTGCGGGTTTTTGCGTCCTCCACCGCATGCTACCAGGCAGGCCGGGCGTTTTGGTAGCATGTCCAACCCTTTGCCGACTGCGCTGGCTGAAAATGCAGTGAGTGTTGCTGCGCCGTCTTGCAGAGAAAGGCCGGTTGCCATGTCTTTTGTGAAGCTGTTGCGGTCGAGAGATTTTGGGAACGGGGCTGTGAGGTAAGGGTGGTCCAGCAGCGTTTTGAGGCGGTCTTCGTCCACTTGTCCGCTGGCTGCGATAAGGCCTTCGCGGTCCATGTCGCCACGATTATGGGAGCTGATCCAGTCGTTTATAGGCGCATTGGCCGGGCCTGTGTCGAAGGCAATCAGGGTGTTATGCCCGTTCCACCACGAGATGTTGGCGACGCCGCCGAGGTTCAGAATTGCTGTGTCCGTTGGATTGTCGGATAGACCTGCACTTCTTAAGAGGGCCTGATGGTAGATGGCTGCGAGGGGTGCGCCTTGTCCACCTGCTTCGATATCTTGCGTTCTGAAGTCGTAAATCACTGGAATATCGAGCATATCGGCGATGAACTGGCCGTCACCGAGTTGGCGGGTTGCGCCTTTTTGGCCGCCTTTGGGGGCTCGGTGCAGGACGGTTTGGCCGTGAAAACCGATTAACGCAATATTTTGCGTTGAAATGGAGTTTTTTGAAAGGAAATGTGAAATTGCGTGGGCTTGTCCCTCGCTGAGTGCTTTCTCCGCTCGTGAGAAAATTTCAGGTTCCTCGGATGCGAAATTCCAGTCCTGAGCGGCGGCCATGGCTTCGGCGATCAGCTGATTGGTTTCAGGGGGATAACTTGCCAGTGTGTAAGGGCCGAACTCTTCGATGGTTTGTCCATCGGTTTTCAGCATGGCGATGTCGACGTTGCCGTCCATTACCGTTCCGGTCATCAGACCGATGCACCACTGCGCAGCCATTTATTCCCCCACTCACAAAACCCGGTAGACTTAAAACTGAAGAGACTTCGGTCAGAGCCAGATGTTGCAAGGAAGGTGTGTGCCTTACGGATCTGCCTACACGAAGTCTCCACTTCATAGCGGGTTCTGGGCGCAGTGACAAACGTTGGAGTGAGGGAAGCCTGTGTGTTTTCAGCTGGTGATTGTAATGATAGGAGGCATTGTTGTACGGGTTACATATCAATTATTATAATGAAATGAAGTGGTGAGAGTTTCCTTAGCCTTGTTGTGTTCGGGCGATTGTGCTAGTTTTCTTGCAGGAAATGTCTATTTGAAATCAACATTTCACATTTCTTATCCGGCAAAATTACTATTATAAATAGTACTTATATTATCAATGCTGGTTTGATGCACCTCAATGCTCATGTGCTCCACTCTCAATAATTGGATAAGTGTAAAGCTCGCTTATGCAACTGGAGGTGGAGATGAGTTTGAAAAGGGTGATGGGCCTTATGGTCACTGCTGCGATGGTGGTGCCTGCTGGTCAAGTTCTGGCGGCAGATATGCCTGTGCCACAGGAAGATATCGTTGCTGCGGCTGCATCTGAGAAGAGCCCTTGGCAGATCCGTGTGCGCGCTCTGGGTGTGATCCCTATGGATGAAGGTCATGTCAACGGTGTCTCAGGGTCTGATCTGTCCTATTCCAACACAGTGGTGCCCGAACTGGATATCACCTATTACTTCACTGAAAATATTGCTGCTGAGCTTATTTTGGGAACGACGTGGGCAAACGTAGATGGTGATGGTGCTCTTGCTGGTACCGATGTCGGAGACACATGGATCCTGCCGCCAACTTTGACTTTGCAGTATCATTTCACCAACTTTGGCGCTTTCAAGCCTTATATCGGTGCGGGCGTGAACTACACGATTTTCTATAATCAAGATGCCAACGATGTTGATGATCTTGATATTGAAAACACATTTGGTGCAGCGCTTCAGGTTGGTTTCGATTACATGATTGATGACAACTGGGGTGTAAACCTTGACGTCAAGAAGCTGTTCCTTGAGCCAGACTTTGACGTGAAAGTTGGCAGTAACAAGCTGAAGGGCACAGCTGAGCTGAATCCCTGGCTGGTTGGTGCTGGTATCACCTATCGTTTCTAAGCGGGTTTTGGTGGCTTAAAAAGTTAGGCTTGGATGTGTGAGCACCCAAGCCTTTTGTTTTGGAATTGCCTGATGCTTCAGGCTGTTTCCAGGATCTTTGCGTTATTCACCTGCATTTCTTTGCCACGAATACCAAAGAAATGAGTGAATGCATTGTTGTTTTCCTCTGTGAGAAGTTCCGCCAGTGTGCCGTCTGTATGAACCAGCTCTTAAGCGAAGTTAGTAAGTGGCGGGGCGAAATGCTCGCACACAGATTGGCTGTTTGCTGAGACCCTACTGAATGCGGCAACCCAGAGCGATTTTGGTGCTGTGCAGAGGTTTTGAAAAAGACTCAGTGGTTCGGTTGAAGACTAGGCCAAAGAGCTAGGTTGCCCATTAGGTAAACTGGAAATAGCTTCTTTAAACGAAGTTAAATTGAAAGTGCCGGAGCCGGGAATGAGTGGAGCGCGACGAAGCTTTGCAGGTGTTGACTGCGCGGTTGCTCAAGCGATCGAGCAGATGGGGGATCCCTGGATCCTGCTTATTCTGAGGTGCCAGTTTCAGGGCATCAAGCGCTTTGATGACTTTCAGGGGCATTTGCAGATCTCCACCAGTGTACTGACAGATCGTTTGCGGCGTCTGGTGCAAGCGGGTTTGCTGCGTAAGGAGCAAGACCAGCAGGACAAGCGCGGAACGGTCTATCTTCTCACCGAGAAGGGCATGGACTTTTACCCGGTGATGATTGCGCTGCACCAATGGAGTGAGCGCTGGGAAGCCCGCGAAGGTGGGCCGAGGCTGGAATTGCTGGACAAACAAAGCGGAGAGCCCGTGCGTGATGTGCGTGTGCTTTCGCAAGACTACAGAGAATTGAGTGCCCGGGATGTTCTGGCGCTGGTTGATGACCAAAGTGGCGAGATGATGCAGGACATTCAGGAGAGATTGAAGCGCCGGAGAGGTGATGCTGCCTGATGTTGTGATCAAACAGGCAGCAGATTGAATTGTAAGGGAGTGTGTTTGAAATGGCTTTGCCGGATATTTTGAAGAATAAGTTGCGCCTGCCAGTTGTTGGCAGTCCTTTGTTTATCATCAGCAATCCAGACCTTGTGATTGCACAGTGTAAGGCAGGGATTGTTGGTTCCTTCCCAGCGCTTAATGCTCGCCCGCAGGAAAAGCTGGAAGAGTGGCTGATCCAGATTACAGAAGAGCTGGCAGCTTATGATGCGGCTAATCCTGACAAACCGTCAGCTCCGTTTGCTGTAAACCAGATTGTGCATCGCTCCAATGATCGTCTGCAGCATGATGTTGAGCTTTGCGTGAAGTACAAGGTGCCAATCGTGATTACCTCTCTTGGTGCGCGCCCAGAGGTGTTTGATGCGGTTCATTCTTACGGCGGCATCGTGCTGCATGACATCATTACCAACACCCATGCGCATAAGGCGGTTGAGAAGGGTGCTGATGGTCTGATTGCTGTTGCTGCTGGTGCTGGTGGCCATGCAGGCACAACATCGCCGTTTGCGCTTATTCAGGAAATCCGTGAGTGGTATGATGGCCCGCTTCTGCTTTCAGGCAGTATCAGTACTGGCAAGTCTATTCTTGCATCGCAGGTGATGGGTGCTGATCTGGCTTACATCGGGTCTGCGTTTATTGCGACTGAGGAAGCAAATGCTCAGCAGGCCTATAAGCAGATGATCGTTGATAGCGGTGCAGAGGATATCGTGTATTCCAACCTGTTTACCGGTGTGCATGGCAACTATCTGAAGCCATCCATCGAGCAAGCAGGTATGGATCCTAGTAATCTGCCAGAAGGCGATCTGAAGACCATGGACTTTCACAGTGCTGACAAGGGTAAGCCGAAGAGCTGGAAAGAGATTTGGGGCTGCGGTCAGGGCATTGGCGCAGTGAAAACCATTGGCAGCACTGGCGATCTGGTTGCACGGTTGTCGTCAGAGTATGATGCGGCTTGCAAAGCGGTGACGGCGCAAGCTTCTGCACTGGAGCCTGCTGAGTAAGCAGGTCTTGCGTTTGGTTTGCGTGTTAGCTCACAAGCCAGTTCGATATTGATACATATTACAAGGCTGCTGGGTTTGGCTCAGCAGCCTTTTCTTTCACATCTGTGCGGATGTTTCGTCCTTATCAGTGTCCTGCCATGATTTTGTAAGGGTGGGACCAAACAAGAAGGAAGAAAAATGCGTAACTTTTTGTGTCTCGGCCTTCTATTGGCCGTTCCTTTCATGGTTGCCTCTGAAGGCTATGCTCAGGGGAGTTCCAACCAGGTTACTCCGCCCATGACACAGTACTGTAATCGCGGTGATGTGCTGTATGCGGATGGAAGCAATGCAGACGGCCCAATGCCGATGATCAAGTGCGGTCAGAACTCGCTGGTTTATCAACGCACCAACATGAGCTTTCCGCTGTCCGTTGTCTCCAATGGCAAGTTGTCCGTGGGCAATGCAAACGGTGCTTGTCAGAGTGCAAAAGCTGTTGGTGCGGATGCAATTGTCAGCAACATCCAGTCTCTTTGCAATACGACACTTTGGCCGAACTCTTGTGCTAAGTGTAATTGAGTATAAGATATATCACTGGTAGTATTGATTGCTGCATGTCTAAAGTAATCAATACTACTTATATTGTTGAGTTAATCTCACCAAATGCCGCGTAGTAATCAGTATTACACTTTTATAGGTATCGTGACACCTGATGGTCATATATGAGAAACTCTGTTGCATAAAAGGGGTGTATCTCTAGCGTTATATTGCTAGAATCGGGCAACTTGTGAAAGTTGATTTCAAAAATACACTTAAGCAAAATCAACAAGAATGGCTTAGGTCACATGCAACGAGAGCATTGGGGAAGTCGTATCGGCTTCATTCTGGCTGCTGCAGGTTCAGCGGTTGGGTTAGGTAATATCTGGAAATTTCCATATTTGGTTGGCGCGGAAGGCGGCGGGGCATTCCTCGTTGTCTATGTTGCGTTTTTGATCGCGATCGGCGTGTGCGTGATGATCGCGGAGATTGCGCTGGGACGTCATGCTCAGGCCAATCCGTTCAGCGCGTTCAGACGTGTTGGCGGTGCAGGCTGGTCAATTTTTGGTCTCATGGCGGTTTTGACCGCGTTTCTTATTCTCTCGTTTTATTCCGTTGTTGGTGGCTGGACCATTGCCTACGTGGTTAAGACAATCACTGGTGCATTTTCCGGTTACTCCGATGCGGAGTTTAAGGGACACTTTGATGCTCTTGTGTCAAACGCGGTTGAGCCGATCATTTATCACGCAGCCTTTATGGCGATTGGCGTGCTGATCGTGATCAACGGTATTACCGGCGGCATTGAAAAGGCATCGAAGATCATGATGCCTCTTTTGTTTGTTCTGCTGGCTTTGCTGGTTATCCGGTCTCTGACCCTTGATGGGGCAATGGCAGGTGTTGAGTACTTCCTCGTTCCTGACTGGTCTCATCTGAATGCGGACATGGTTGCCGCAGCTCTGGGGCAGGCGTTCTTCACGCTGTCTCTGGGTATGGGTGCTTTGATCACCTATGGTTCTTATCTGGGTAACAAAGAGAGCATTCCAAACGCATCGCTATGGGTCGTTGGTCTTGATCTTCTGGTCGCGGTTCTGGCTGGTTTCCTTATTTTGCCAGCTGTGTTCGCGTTCAACATGGATCCGGCTGCAGGCCCGGGATTGACCTTCATCACACTGCCAGCGATCTTTGCTGAACTGCCATTTGGCATGTTTATTCAGCTTTGTTTCTTCGTGCTGCTGTTTGTGGCTGCGATCACCTCAGCAATCTCCTTGCTGCAGGTCGTGGTTGCGTTCATTTGCGAAGAGTTCAATGTTGGTCGTAAGGCGGCCACCATCTGGGTTGGCATTGTGATCTTCCTGTTTGGTGTTCCAAGTTCTCTGGCGCTGGGCGTGTGGGGTGATATCACATTCTTCGAGCTGAATTTCTTCGAATTCCTTGGCTACCTCACTGACAACTACTTCCTGCCACTTGGCGCGATTGCGACCTGTCTGGTTGCTGGTTGGGTGAGCTATGACAAGTTTGCTGCGGAAGTGACCAATAACGGTGAACGTCCGTTTGCCTATCTGACAGCATGGAAGTGGATGTGCCGTGTGGTTGCACCGCTTGCGATCATCTGGGTGATGGTCCATTCCATCTTCGGAGCATAAAGCTTCACTCAAAAACAATGAAAAGGCCGCCAGTTTTGGTGGCCTTTTTTAATGCTGTTTTATGGTCATCCGTAGTTTGACTTAATCTGGGCCGGAAGAGGGAGGAGAATGTACCTGTTGGGCATAGTCCCTTCACCCGAGATGGTCTTGATAAGGAACAGGGTTATGTTGAGGCAGCTGAAGCGCTATTGGGTGCATTCCATGAATGCCAGATTGCCGCGTGAGATGGTATGTCTGGACGAGGAAAAGCAGGCCAGGTATCGCAGTGTAAGGGGACGTTGGCCTCAGGAATAAGGCCTTGTCACCGTCCCAACGAGAGAAAGAAGCACCGTTTGAGCGGTGCTTTTTTGTGTCTGAACTGTGTTGGTGCGGTGCGTGAGCAGAGCCTGCGACGAAAAAACTTGTGGGCTGGATGTGGTGGCAGGAAGTTGCGTTGCTGTCGCGTGGTTAACGTAATAAGTGGTAGGATCAGCCAATATATATGTATTTTATAGTTAGTTTCATTGTTTGATGGTGAATTATGGGTGTATGTGACTATATTTTGAATTCGCCCATTAAGTGCAGCTGTCAAAAACGCATATTTTTTGAGGTAAGGGAAATTACCTGCGACAATCTGTCAGGTCAACAAGGCTAAAGATTTCATCAAAAGAGCTGGAACAACGAATTCATTTCAAGCTTTTGCGCTTGATTGAAACAAACCATCACATGTTGATTGGCAATAACAAAAAATGAAACGTGAGCAATGGGGAAGCCGCTTCGGCTTCATTATGGCTGCCGCAGGGTCTGCGGTCGGTCTTGGTAACATCTGGAAATTCCCATACCTGGCAGGCACACAGGGCGGTGGCGCCTTTCTGGTGGTCTATCTTGTCATCATGGCAACCATCGGCGCAGCGCTGATCATGGCAGAGATTGCCATTGGTCGTTCAGCGAAGATGAACCCTGTTGGTGCGTTCCGCGCGCTGGGTGGCCGCTTGTGGTCAGTTACGGGTGTAATTGGGGTGATCACGGGGTTCCTGATCCTATCCTTCTACTCCGTTGTTGGCGGCTGGACGATCGCGTATCTGGTGAAGAGTATCGCTGGCACCATTGAATCTGCACAGCCTGAGCTTTTGGAAGCCCAGTTTGGTGGTCTGGTCTCTGCTGTATGGGAGCCAATCTTCTATCATGGTGCATTCATGGTGTTGACCATGGGGATTGTGATCGCAGGTGTGGCCCAGGGTATTGAGCGTTCCGTTAAAGTCCTGATGCCATTGCTGTTCATCCTCCTGATGGTTCTGGTGGTGCGCAGTGTGACCCTGCCGGGTGCCTGGGAAGGTATTGAGTTCTTCCTCGTGCCTGACTGGTCTCAGGTGAATGGCGAGATGCTACGTGCAGCTCTTGGTCAGGCGTTCTTCAGTCTGTCGCTGGGTATGGGCGCGATGATCACCTACGGTTCCTATCTGGATAAGGATGCAGACATTCCGAATGCGTCTTGCTGGGTCGTGTTCCTAGCAGCGCTGGTTGGTGTGCTGGGTGGCCTGCTGGTTCTGCCAGCTGTATTTGCCTTCGGCATGGATCCAGGTGCAGGTCCGGGCCTCACCTTCATCACTCTGCCAGCTGTGTTTGGCGAGATGATTGGTGGTTATCTGTTTCAGATCATCTTCTTCGCTATGTTGCTGATTGCAGCCCTGACCTCTTCCATCTCTTTGTTGGCTATTCCGGTGGCTTACTTTGCAGAGGAATACGGCATTGAGCGCAAGTGGTCTGCTATTGTGGTGGGCATTGTGATCTTCCTGATCGGCGTGCCATGTTCACTGGCTCTGGGTGTCTGGGGCGAGTACAAGCTGTTCGACATGAACTTCTTCGACCTGATGGTCTATGCGGTTGACAACTACACCCTGCCAATCGGTGGTATTCTGACCTCGCTGTTTGCTGGTTGGGTTGTGCTTGAGAAGATGGGCAAAGAGTTGAGCAACGACGGATCTTTGACCTTCAAGTGGATGGGCGCCTTCACATGGATCATGCGGATCGTCGCTCCGCTGGCGGTTGTCTGGGTGATGCTTGGTGGATGGCTGAACTACTTTGTTGTATTAGTTTGGTTGAATTTTTTGACCTTGGCCACGCGGTTTATGGCTCCGTTGGCCGGTGCCTGGGAGATACTGAACGGTCTGCTGGGTAGCTGATACAGCTGACAATCTGAGAATAAAAAACACCCCGATCAGAAATGGTCGGGGTGTTTTTGTGAGAATCTATAGCCAGAGATCAATGCTCGTCTTTCTTATGATGCTCTCTGGTGTGCTCTTTATGGTCATGCATTTTTGCATGGTGGTGGCCGTCGTCCGAATGACTTTTCCCAGGGCGATGCTTGTGTGGGTGTTTGTGGCCCTCCGGATCTCCACCATGTTGGGTTTCCGGATGGCTTTTCTGGCCGCGCTCATACTCTTGTCGATCTTTATCATGCTTGTGCTCATGATCGTCGTCATAGCGCCGCGCCATTTTTTCCTTGGTATGGGCCGATGTATTCTGCTGTTTTTCTGTCATCATTTCCCCGCAAGACTATTTCATAGATGGTTCTAGCATACTCTTGTTTTCTAGCCTGAATGCTATGTGATGGCAGTTATTGAAAGTTGATAGACGGCCCTAAATATCGACTAAAATGCTGGGATTGTGCAAAAAAAAGGGCTGCGCGTGGCAACCCTTTTCGATGTTGATTTGGTTCCTGATTTATCCGTTCTTTGGAGCGGTGAAGACTTTGACTTCTGGCAATTCGCCTTCGAACTTCTCAAAGTCTGCGATGACTGTGTGACCGCAGTTGCCCTGTGCCAGCTTGGATGTGCCAAGGTCTGGAGTGAGAATATTTACATCGCCATAAGCACAGAGGCTGCCGACTTTGCCGTCAAGACTGCCGTGCTACGTGCTGGGGCGTACGCAGCACTCCTTAATTGGCGATGCTTTTGAGTGCTTTGCGTTGGAAGTCAGTTTAGGTAGCGGGAGCCGAACCTGTTCAGTGCGTCTCTTAAGGTTTCCTGTTCATCCAGATGCCGGTTGGCTTCTACTTCGTGGTGATCCAGTTGAGGGCTCTCTTCCGTCATACGAAGGTGATCGCCGGAGTTTTCCTGAAGTTCTTCCAGAATATGGTCAAAGACCTGTACGCGCTCTTTGAGAGAATGTTGGCCACTGTGTTCCAGAAAACCTTTCAGTTTGGCCAGCTCTGCCAGCAAAATCGTGTTGTCTGCGATTTCTGAATGATAGGTGCTCATAATCCCTTCAAGCGCATTTACATCTTCACTAGTGTTTGGGTTCTCTAAGCTCATTACAGGTCTCCTCGTTCTGGGGGAGCATGCGGTCGTGCCTATGGCGATATGTAATTAGCATATAGCCATAAAATGAGGTATTGAGCGTTGTCCGTTGGAGTTGAGGTAAGTCGATGCCTAAACCCTGCCCGAAAGTTCTATGAGAATTTTAACGGCTTCATCAGGGGCCAACTTGCTGATGGGTTTCTCATTCCTTAACCATCTACTGAGTTCTACAAGTCCAGATATTCACGCAGTCGCCAGGCTCTCGTCATTCCTCACAAGTGTTTTAACGCAAATACCGTGAGGAGTTTGGTATGAAAAAAATAATAGGAGCCGATGAGCTGGATGCTGCAACTCTGGAGTTTGGACTTCTGGTGGGGCTGCTTCTTCCCGAGGGGAAAGACCCTGTAGAATACAAACTCAACAAAGACTGGTTGAAAGACCCAATCGCTCAATTGCGTAAGCAGCTACAAACCGTCAGCAAAGATCTCAACGGTTGCCTAAAAGATGCATTGCAGGCCATGAAGAAAGGCAGCAGTGATAAGGCTGAAAATGCTGCTGAGGAATTCAGTAAATGGAATCCGCTTCTTTTTCCAGCTATCGGTTTTGGTGGCCATGTTGGAGATCTGGGTGAAGTGCCTGCAATCGACTGGCTCTCGCTGATCGCGAATGGCGGTGATGTGCCTGAGACCATTGAGAACTGGGTCCAAAAAGTTGCCGGCGATCGCGAAACTCTAAAAGCATGGGGAGCCGCACTGGTTGGCCTCGCAACAGGTCGCCTGGACCACCCAACCGGAATGGGAACTCCCGACACCCCCTACCTCTTCGCCATCATGGATGTGGGATCCATGGGAACCTTGTATCTGTCACTGGCAGCAAGGAATGAAGAGGGTGGTTCTGTCGTGCTCGTCCCTGGGCTATCGTTTGACAGCGATCCGATTGATCTGGATGAGGAGGGGTGAGCTCATTTCAGAAAAGCAAAAAGCCTCTCGAGTGAGGCTCTGAAATTCTCTTGATAAATCAAGAAGAAGAGTGGTGCCGGCAGCAGGGATCGAACCGGCGCCCCCCTGATCGCAAGTTGCAATTTTCAACTCACGTCCACTTACACTCTACTACGATTCAGTACTATGATTCAATGAGTTGTAGAAAATTATTTGCTCCTGCCTACCTTGCATTTCGCTGCGAAACTCGTACATTTGCTTACAATATGCTGACAAGAAACGGTAGGCATAGCGCAAGCGATCTGTAAGGGGATGAGGCCGTGTTTTGCACAGGGCCATTAGAGAAGCCCAAAAGGTCGTCACAAGCTGTCAGGCCGTCAGAAACAGCAGCATTCGGGGAATACTTTTAACTTCTATTTTCGCATGTGGGGCGGCTCTTGTCATGGGCCGTCAGCGGGAGAGTTTTGTCTGATGCCCAATGTCACGAAACGGACGGTCGATGCAGCCAAGCCAACAGCGAAGAAGTACTTCGTCTGGGACGGTAAGCTCTCAGGATTTGGGCTGCAGGTGGCGCCAACCGGGCATAAAACCTTCATTGTCCAATATCGCACACTAGAGCGTGCTGCGCCAGATCTGATTCAGGTTTCTCATTTTAACTTTTTGTGATTCAATGTTGCCATCCTTGTTTTTGGAGGGCACATGGGCAAGCCATATCCGATAGAATTACGTGAACGGGTTG
>NZ_LMCF01000214.1 GCF_001623075.1 Pseudovibrio sp. Ad37 | reverse complement strand
CCTTGGTTGGCACAAAGCCAGCAGACGAACCTGCTAGATGAGAGCTGTTCGCCTGCTGGATTTGTGCCAACCAAGGTGGGTCAATTTTAAATGATGATGCCGGATCAATTTTGAACGCTCATTGACAAGGTGCACAACAAACCAAAATCTCTTGTTGAGATACGACGTATTCTTGAACGCTGTGTGAGGAAGCCCTTGGGCAAAGCGAAGCTGGCGTCAGTTACCCGACAGGATATCTCCAAGCTGCATCGTTCTATGCGCAGAACCCCGCGACAAGCAAACCATGTGCTGGCGATCATCTCCAAGGCGTTCAATCTGGCTGAGGTTTGGGGCCTGAGACCTGAACACAGCAATCCGGTGCGGTTGGTAAAGCGTTACAAGGAGAACGAGCGCGACCGGTTCTTATCTGGTGATGAGTTGCAGCGACTTGGTAAGTCGCTGGAGCTTGCTGAGAAAGAGGGGCTCCCGTGGATCATCAAGGCTAAGCCAGAGAACCGCAAGCACTTGCGCCACGATATTGAAAAGCGCCGGACACCTGTGAACCCCATGGCGCTCTACTGCCTCAAACTGCTGCTTTACACAGGTGCGCGGCTGATGGAGATCGCTTCTCTTGAATGGAAGCACGTAGACTTTGAAGAAGGGGCAATTGCCTTGCCTTCTAAGAAAGGTGATGGTCGCAAGCCTCACCCGGTCAGTGGGAATGTGCTCGACATCCTCTCCGATATACCGCGCTTGGATGGCTCTCCTTATGTGCTTGCTCGCATCAACGATCCCACACGGCACATTACAAAGGAGCTGGTTGAGAATGCATGGCAGCGTGTGCGCCATCATGCAGATATTCCAGATGTGCGCATCCACGATCTACGCCACACAGTGGGCACTTTTGCCGCGCAATCAGGCAGTAACGCTTTTCTCATCAGTCACCTTCTACGCCACCGCAACGTGACCATCACTAACCGCTATGTAAACCACGATGCGCATCCGATACGGGTGTTGTCAGAGACAGTTGGGGAGCGTATTGAGGCGGGGTTGAAGGGAGGAGGGAATTGCTGAGATTGCTAGTCTGCAAAAAGTAATGCCGCTCTGAAATAGCTCAATAAGTTAAATCCATTGGTTGTGAATGTGTGCATATTGAAACTATAAGGAGATATTGAATAAAATATTGATGATGCGTGGATCTTAAAGCATGTCTGCAAGGCCTTTTTTCAATAAATCAATTTCTGATCTGGAAGACACGTTTGCAAACAATCGTGGTGACGCAGATATCCTTAATCTGCTGCTAGATGAGTTAGAGCATCGTAAAACTGGTCGTGCGTTGAGTTTGAAAGAAAATGTGCTTCAGGCGCAGGATGGCGCAGCTACTCTGCAGCAAAACGATAGCCTCATTGAAACTCCAACCATCAATAAACATTCCAACCAAGCTTGGGAAGTTGCAGACGTCGTAGAACAAGCGAACCAGGGAAAAAGCTTTACCGCAAGAAAGCAATCTCCGAGCGTGTCTGAAGTCGCTGAAGATCCACAGAATATTCTCAGTGCATGGACAGCGTTAGAAGTTCTCTCCCCCCAAGGCTATCGACGAGAAGAAGATCTTGTTGGGGGAGATAAAAGCCGCATCGCCCGATTTGATAAGCGAGAGTTACCTTGGGTTGCTGGAGAAAAATCAAGACCAAACAAAAGGCTCTACTACGAGCTTTTTTTAGGAGCAGTTGAGCTGGCTCCTGGTGTGGAAGCGCTCCTCAAATGTTATGCAGATAAACGCCCAGATAAGCCGAGCATGCGTGGGCAAAATGCAATTGCTACCGTCCTTCTTGACAAAGATGGACGACCGGTTGACGAGGAAAACTCAATTGGTGTTTCGAGTTTTGCTTGGGGTATGCCAATTGCTCTTAGTGGCGACCTGGAAAAGCTGGCAGCTTGGCCCGTAGCAGAGAAGCAGATTATAGCTTTCTTGCGGAAACGATTGCTTCAGCGAGACGACGAGGGCGAGTTAATTCCTCTCAGTAAGCAGTCCATCAACGATGTTTTTGACGAGTTAACAAGTCGCTTAGGCTTGGTGGGCCATAAGATCAAAGAGCCGTCTTTTGCCATAAGGACTTACGAATTTTATGGTAGCAAAACTCCGCCAGAAAGCACATTGCTTAACTCCTTCTTTCTTGGCGATCTCGCGAAAGCGCGAAACTTAGCTTCTGCTGGTCAGTTACCTCACGCCCTAAAACACTATTTGAAAGCTGAGCATGTAGATGATCGAAAGGATCTGTTAGAAGACACAGATGCACTTCAAGAGCTTTTGCAACCGGCACTGACCCCAACAGGTCGATGGGCAAGCAGAGGGCGCTTTCCCTTGGCCCTGCTTCAACAAGCTGCGGTCAATGCGTCAAGCAAGCAACAACTCATGACTGGCATTTTGGGAGTAAATGGGCCTCCAGGTACTGGAAAAACAACTCTTCTCAGGGATGTCGTTGCTGCGCGCATTATTGAGCGGGCTGAGGTCATGTGCAGCTTTTCTGATCCTGAAAGTGCATTCAAGCCGACAAACGTAAAGTTGCAAAGAAACGGTGCAAAGGTATCACTTCATGAATTAGATGCACGCCTTAAAGGGTTTGAGATGGTTGTCGCCTCATCAAACAATAAGGCCGTAGAGAATGTAAGTGCCGAGTTGCCCTCGCTGAATGCGGTAGCGGATGATGCTCCTGAACTGAGGTACTTTAAGACGATCTCTGATAGTATCCTTGAAACTGAGACGTGGGGCGTAATTTCAGCCGTTCTCGGGAATAAGTCCAACAGATATAACTTTTCGCAGAGATTTTGGCGTGACCCGGAAACTGGGCTATCTACCTACCTTAATCATGCATCTGGCGTTCCTCAAATCATTAACGAAGAACAAGAGGATGGAAGTGTCCGTAGGCGCTATCGAAAGATTATAAACCTAGAGCAAGCTCCAAACAACTCGCGAGAAGCAAAAGCTCGATGGGGGCAGGCAAGGTCAAGGTTCAAAGAAGCGTTTGACACATTTAGGCAACTTCAAGACGAGCTCCAAAAAGTTCATGTGCAGGTTAGCCAATTAGAAAAAGCGACCAGATGGCTTGAGGAGAATACCCCGAAGATTTCAAGGATAAAGTCTGATTTTGAAGAGCTAGGGAAGCGTTACACTGAGATTGATGCGCGGCGAGAGAAAGCTCGAGAGCTAGTTATGGCTTCTGACGAAGAAAAGCAGGATCTTTATGAGCGGCGACCTAGCTTTTTTGCCAGACTTTTTCGAACGCAATCTTTTCGCGACTGGGCGCCTCATTTTGATAAAGCTTGCTCCTGGCTAGAGGATTGTGAACGTGAGCTAGCGGCAATCAAAAAGGAGGCAGAACGTTATTTTGACGTCCTGACAGAAAAGAAGCTACGTCTTGAAGACGCTGAGAAAAAGCTTGAAGAAGTACGGGCTGCAGAATTGAGATTGAAGCAAACCGTGAAGGCTGCGCGAGAACGGTGTGCTGCTATTGTTCCTGATGAACAGTTTTTCTCAACGCCCCATGAGCAACTCCAGACGTCGAGTGTTTGGTTCGATAAACTTGGAAGCCGCATGCGTGATGAGATCTTCGAGGCGGCTGTATCGGTCCACCGAACATTTATTGATTGCTGCGCTGATCGGCTCAAACAGAATCTCGCGATCTTTATACAAAACTTTGGTACCCGCAGCTTAGGCTCACCTGCGAAGGATGCGCTGCTTCCAGATCTCTGGGCATCTTTCTTTCTTGTTGTCCCTGTGGTCTCAACAACATTTGCTTCTATTGACCGTATGTTTACGCGTCTAGGTACTGAGAGCTTAGGTTGGTTGCTCATTGATGAAGCAGGGCAGGCCGTGCCGCAAGCTGCTGTAGGTGCGCTCATGAGATCACAGCAGGCAGTGGTGGTAGGAGACCCTCTTCAAATCGAACCAGTAGTGACACTCCCAAATAGTCTGACAGAAGAGATTTGTGCTTACTTTGCTATCGATCCATTGAAATTCAATGCGCCAGAGGCTTCCGTACAAACTCTCGCTGACACCGCAAGCGTCTATGGTGCACGCTTTCCATCAGGAAGTGGCTATCGTGATGTAGGTGCCCCGTTGTTGGTGCACCGCAGATGCAGTAGCCCGATGTTCGAAATTTCAAATGAAATCGCTTATTCGAACTTGATGGTCCAAGCGAAGGCTGGCAAGCCATCTGAGACGGTTTTAGGTCGTTCTTCATGGATAGATGTCAGAGGTACGGCAACTCAAGATAAGTGGTGTGTTGAAGAGGCTAAAGTGCTGATTGAAATGCTCTCTAAACTGCGAGCGTCAGGAAGAAGTGCTGATATCTATGTTGTAACGCCATTCGTAATCGTACAAGACAACCTTCGCAGAGAAATTCTGAATAGTGGTGTTTTGCAAGATTGGGTGGAGAAGCCAAATTCATGGGTCTATGAGCACGTAGGCACTGTCCACACTGTACAAGGTCGTGAAGCCGAGATTGTCTTCTTTGTGCTGGGAGCACAAGCACAATCGCAAAACGGAGCCCGAGCATGGGCAGGCGGCAAACCCAATCTCGTCAATGTAGCTGTGACAAGAGCTAAGGGATTTCTATACGTGATCGGAAATCGAAGCCTTTGGAAGAATGCAGGAGTGTTTGCTACTTTGGACAGACATTTGCCCTAGTGTTTCTTGCTTCGTTATTAAACATTGGCATGTTTTCTCACGGACCAATGGATAGTGTAACGGAAGCGCCTTCTGTGGGACGTTAGTCAAGTGTTGTTACGATTGTTTGTGTTGTTGATTTTGCATTGGTTGCTCACAAAGCAAACGATGCGATCTCTCGTAGGTGTTTAACAGACCTCTTGATGACGTTTGCTCGTCACTGATGAAGAGCAGGTAATGCAATGAGAATGTTCAAGAATTTATTGTCTCATCCCAAATCTGGTTTATGCTCAGAAGTTGCTTCTACTGCGCTAACAACGATTGATTTTGACTTTATTACTTTCGACCTTGAAACAGCAAATGCATCGCCAAGCAGCATTTGTCAGATCGGCATTGCCACAGTGAAAGATGGGGTGGTGGTGAATGTTTTGTCAGAGCTGATTAATCCTGAAGAGACATTTGATTGGGGTAACATCAGTATACATGGCATTGATGAAGACCTTGTAGAAGGAGCTATGCTGTTTCCTGATTTGGTTCGCAAGTATGGTCCGTTGTTTCAGAACAACATTGCGATTAGCCACAGCGCCTTTGATAGAAATGCTATGGTAGAAGCATCAGCAAAGTATGATGTAAAAAACCCGCTTTCTGAATGGATAGATAGTACAAGGGTCGTGCGGCGAACTTGGCCAGATAGGTTTGGAAAACGAGGGTATGGTTTAAGCAACTTAGCGATGGAATTTGATTTTTCTTTCAAACATCACGATGCCGGAGAAGACGCGAAATGCACAGCATGGGTCATGCTAAAGGCGCTTGAGCAAAGCGGGCTAAGCGTAAACGAATGGAAAGATGCGTCTCGTCAAGTTAGGCGACGCCCTTCAAAGTCAATTCGTGTTGAGCCCAATCCTGAAGGTTCACATAGCGATCATATTATTGTCTTTACGGGAAAACTTGAGATTAGCCGACAAGAAGCAGCTAGCATTGCCGCTAATGTGGGTATGACTGTTGCTTCAGGAGTAACGAAAAAGACCACGCTCGTCGTTGTCGGGGAACAAGATCTCAGCCGGCTTGCTGACCATGAGAAGAGCAGTAAGCACCGAAAAGCAGAAGAATGTATTGCTCGCGGTCAAAAACTTGAGATTATTGGCGAGAAAGCCTTCCTCAATTTGGTTAGTTGAGTTGGCGCTTTCTTCATAAATGGCTGACCACATATGTGGCTAACTTTGATGGAAGGCAATTGTACTGTGGGCTAATAGGTAAAGCCAACACCGAGTTGCTGGTCTGGGTGGATAGTGCCTGCAGCTCCATACAGAACGTGAACTTCATAAAGATCAATGGGCTTATCTCTCAGGTTCATCTCCAAAAACCGAAAGGCAAATCGATGGCCGCCATTGTGCGTTTGGCAAAAAGCTGGGCCAAAGTATAGAGCCCAGCTTATCATGTGTTTGCCTATCAGAAACAGGACATGGGTTTACTCATCCGCTGTGTAGGACTGATACCAGCCATCACAAAGATCAGGTTTGCCAATCTCATCTACAATATGCACTGGCTAATTCGGCCAGAACGAACGGCGGTGATTTAGCGATAAAGGCTGAACGATGGTTATGTGCCGTACATTCTCATAGAAGTTTGTTATAGAAGAAATCTTCAGTCTCTATTTCCCGCTCAAAGCTCTTCAATAAGAGAGCTAATAGTGGTGTTTTGATTTCCTAGTATTCCATTTTTAGTTTTTGCTCAGATGTGGTTACCGAAGCGATTAGAATACAAAGAGCCCCGAACGAAATGATTGCAAAAGCAAACCAGTAATAGTTTGAGTTAGGGAAAGCACTTATTATTAAGCCGAGCATGAGGCCAAATATAGTTCGTTGTATATAAGTTAGTGTACTGATGACACCTAAATAACTTCCGAAAATCGATGTATCTATCACACTCATGACGTAAGTATTGTAGGCTACTCGAATAGCAGAACCGGTAGCGCCCATAACGCCATACATTACTAAGATTGTCACCAATTGAGGGTTCAGGCAGATTGTCAAAAGCGATCCTGAATAGACAAGAAGGCAAATTTTGATAATAGGTAATGCGGAGGTGTCAGAAACAAACCTCCCAATAAAGAAACCTCCCAAGCCTGCGCCTATGCCGAAAGATATGGAGAGTTGTGCTAAGGCTGCAATTTCTAGATTAAGTACATTGTTGAAATAGACTGGATGAATGATGTTTAGCATCATTACGCAGACGAAGGTAATGTTACCGCCAATGCCGAGTAAAATTAGATCTATCCGACTAAATATAACGCGATAGACATCTTTAGAAATTTTTGCTCGGCCGGGTCTCTTTTTCTGTGTGTATGGAATTAAACGGAGTAAAATCGCAGCAATTACCAGCAAGCCACCATTTATCATAAGGGCAAGTTGGAAATCCCTTTCATTTACTAAATAAATCATTAGAAGGCCGACGACGAAAGTCGCGGCCTGCATCTCAGCCTGCATCCAACCATTCACTTTGCCGCGTTCTGTATCGTTGAAAATTTCTTGTATGAATGCGCTTAATGCATTGTAAAAAAACAGGAAAAATATTTGAGAGCAGAAATAGAAAATGCTTAAACTGATGACCTTGAATACTTGGCTACCATAAGCGATGGCAGCTAACTGTAAAACGACTGCCATGATAACAACACACAATATTAGCGAATAGCGTCGTGATATGCTGTCGACTAAACGTCCGGCGATAGGGGAAACAAATATTAATACTGCGGTAGACCAGGTAGCCGTAAAAGCTAAGAATTTTGCACCACCGCTGGTTTGAGCAAGTTCCCAAGGCACAATTGTGAGTGAGATTCCCATCGCAATCGATGCTATGAAATTTGCAAAAAATAATATTAGAAGCTTCATCTTATCTCCGCTTTAGTCGCCTTTTTGTAATTCTGATTCGGAGAATATCAGGATATCTTACTTTGAGTTAGTTATAAATTTTTATGCATTAATCATCTTTGTGAAGAATAATTGCTTAAATATCAAGTAAAAAAGCAAATTCTAAAATTAGAAAATTTAATCTAAGTACTTTTGTGTTTGACGTGTGTTTAGTCAATAAGTACATTTCCTTAGTAACTCACGCTTTAATTAGGAGATATGAGCATGGTTATTTTGAGAAAGACTACTAAGCGTACAGGTAAGAATAGTGTTCGCGGAAACAAGCAGCTCCGCGTGCGTGGTGAGAAGTAAACATAGTTTCTTGTTTACTTATGGAATACGGCCGAGGGGAAACTCTCGGCTTTAATCTTTTCTTCCTGGGGGCGGATATGTTCTACCAGTCGGCTAACTCATTTGCATATGATGGCCAAGCCAAGATGCTGTTCGCAGGCACTCGATACGGCAAAATTTTGATACTAAATGAGCAACTTGATGTTCAAGGTGAGTTTGCAGCTCACGATGGAATGATCGACGGAATTTCCATTTGTCCTGCGCGTAAACTAATCGCTGCAATAGGTGGTGGCCGTGAGATCTTTCTCGGATCTTATGATGATCAAAATTCCATCAGTCAGATTTTTCGGAAAAACATCCGCCTCGAAGGCATTGATGATGTCGAACCTATTCACTCGACATCTCAAGCCGTTGATCTTCACCCGACTGAAGCGAAATTGATCACTCGGACGGGTAACTCTTCCATTGTTGAGTTGGATTTTCAGGGTAACGTTTTAAGTTCTGGTCGAGCTTCTTTCTATGACATCATAACAACTAAGTATTCTTCATGTGGTAGTTATGCTCTTTTCGGAACCAATAATGGCTGCATTGGCGTTTATGCCAATGGTCATGTTGAGACATTTGTTTCTCCTCACAAGATCGTTGAAACTTTTCATTGGTTTGAGGAGGTTGGTCCAGATGAGTTTATTGCAGCGTGTGATCAGCGGTTTCTAGTCAGAGTTGTTGTTCGTAAGACTGATACTTTCGCATTGGATTGTGAATTTGGAGAGCTGTTTACTAATGATGACCTTGAACATGTTACGAGGAGCAAAAGTGGACGCTTGCTGGCATCAAGTTTTGATAGAAACGTCTATGAAATTGATCCGGCCAACCTAAATCCAATAAAAGTTGCATTTAAAGCTCCATTTAAGACGAGATGGGTGAAGTTTAGTGAGGCGGATCCCTCTATAGCTTTTGTGCAGGTTCGCGATGGATCAATCATTAAATTCAACTGTGATACTGGAGAGAGAATTTCTGAGTTTAAACAGACACCTCCAGCTGTTTGGTCGTGCTGCAATCATAATGATGATGTTATTGCATGTGGTGAGGAGGGTCTGGTCTTAAGAATTGGTTTGCAGTCTGAAGGGCCAGTGGTTGTGGGAACTGCTCAAGTCTTACAGAAGCTTTCATTGGAAGGTGGATATTTCAAACGTATTGAGATCGGAAAAAATAGTGAAGCATTACTCGGTTCAACTTGCGGTAAGGGCTATTTAATTAAAGATAATCAGAAGATTAAGTCTTTTGATTTCTCCGCAGCAGTCAGGGACATTTCTTTTAGTATTAAGACCAGTTGCTTCTATGTTGCTCTTGAAGATGGTCGTGTGCTTCAGCTCCTAAATGATAAGACTATAGAAATTTTCCGCTCATCTGAGCCGATCTGGTCGATTGCAGCTTCTCCGACTGGAGAGATATTAGCAGTTGGTGAGCGAGGAGGCTCTATATATCTACTTGATACCAACTCCCATCAAGTTGTTGAGAAGACTTTAGGTAAGCTGCCTAAGAGGATGAAGTGGTTAAGCCCTGATGTATTGCTTGTAACGCATAGATCGGCAATAGATAAAGTATATAGAGACGACGGTGTATGGTATCACGATGTTCAGTTCGTGGATTCTGAGACAAATACTGTAGAAGATTTTGTTGTATTTGGTTCTTACGTTATTTTTATTAACTACGCAAATAGGATATATTTAGGAGATATTGTTAGTGGGGATGTGCTGGACTCCTGTTATTACGGTGCCGAGCACATGAAGGCGATTAATATTTCGAAGACAGGCGTAGTTTCAATAATGGGGCGTGGTGGGACAATAAAAAATTACATAATACATAGTGAGCAGATATTGCCTGTAGGTGAAACAAAATTAGCGTTAAGTGAGGCAGAAAACTTACAATGAAACTTTGTTTAATTAATGGAAGTCATAGAGAAAAGTCTCAAAGCAGTAGAATAACAGATTATCTGTCTAATATGCCTGCTGTACTAAATGCTTTTGGTGAAGTTGATAGAATTGAACTTTGTTCTGCTGACATCGAGATATGGAATGAAGGAGTGTGGGACGGACATTCTTCTTGGGATGGATGGTTTGAAATCTCAGAGAACTTGGCATCTTCTGACGCTTTTATCATTGTTACTCCAGAATGGGGTGGGATGGTTCCACCTCGTCTAAAAAACCTACTCATGCTCGCGAGTGTAAAAGAAACTGGTCACAAGCCTGCTTTGATAGTGTCTGTTTCAGCAGGTGAAGGAGGGTTTGCTCCGATGACTGAGTTACGAGCCTTTGCCTATAAGAACAGTCACATTTGTTATCTACCTGATCATGTGATTTTGAGAAATGTAGAGAGCCTTTTTAATGGTGAGCTAAATGAGAACAATGATAGTTTAAGGGATAGACTCGACTACGGCATTCGTATGCTTGCTCAATATTCTGCTGCACTTCTTAATGTGCGAAACAGCGGGATAGTTAATGATGCAGAGTTTAAGTACGGCATGTCATAGCGTGATGGCGTGCTCATAACTATAGTTTTGCGTTATGTCGCAAAACTTCTGCAAACTTTGATCTTGGGAGGGCAAGTATATAATGCAGAAGATTGCCGAGCAATGTCCGAATATTCAATCATTTTCTGAAGATGGGATGGATGTCGACGCGACTAAACCACCTGCTGTGTGCTCTGATTTATCTCTACCTGAAGAGGTGTCGCAATCGATCAGTCATTTAGTTGGGAATGCTGGAGAGGAGATAATTGAGCGGGCTTGTCGTGGGCTGGAGGTTGGACGGTTTAATGATCGTCTTGCAAGCGGTATGCTTCTAGCTCTTTTGGGAGATCCTAGAATTAGACCAGGGCAAGTCCCCCAAATGGTTCGAGTAGAGGGCGGCCAAGTAGATCTTGGGCTACCTTATGAAGCCGTTGATGAAGTAGTTTCTGAGTTTTCTGATGTGGGCGTAATTCGCGAATGGATTGAAAAAGAATGTCCACGATATATGATACATCTATCTCCCTATAGAATCGCAACTTATCCTGTTACGAATTCAGAGTATTTAGCATTTTTACTAGATAATCCTAATTCTGAAATACCGTCGTCATGGTCATTAGGACGCTACCCTGCAGAGTTCGCTAATCATCCTGTTTTCACTGTTAGTGAAAAGACAGCAGATCACTACTGCGCGTGGTTGAGCAAAAAAACAGGGCTAACTTTTCGTCTTCCAAGTGAGCCTGAATGGGAATGTGCAGCAGGATCGAAAGTTTATCCTTGGGGAGATAAGTTCCATGTCGAGAATGCAAATACTGCCGAATCTAAAATAAATTTTACGACGCCTGTAGGGATTTACCCTCAAGGTCGCTCGTGGGTGGGATGCTTTGATATGTCCGGCAATGTCGAGGAGTATACGAGTAGTAATTATGCTCCATACCCTGGTGGGGTACATATCACTGATGACCTTAATCGGGATAGACAAGCATATAGGATCGCTCGTGGTGGCAGCTTCGCAAGATATGCAGATCTTTGTCGCGTAACACGACGCCATGGACGTTATCACTCAGATCTTTACGCTATGGGTTTCCGTGTTGCTATGGACGCATCTTGAGGAGTCGATACAATGATTGCTTATTCTATTTTTCATGTCGGACCAATTAGCGGTCTAGCCACTTTTTCTGATAAGTATATTGCGACCGCGGGTTATGACAATCAACTCATCCTGTGGTGTGCTCAGACCAACAAAGCACTTGCATGTGGTCGACATGATCATCTCGTCAATCAATGCGATTTTTCGCCTGATGGCACTCTACTGGTTAGCTCAAGCAGTGATTACACCGCTAGAGTTTGGAGTGTTCCCGATATGCGATTGATCGGTGTAATTTCTGTTCACGCTGATGATGTTTCTAAAGCTGCTTTTTCTCCGGACGGGCAGCAAATAGCAACTAGTTCATTTGATGGCACTCTTTCCGTGCATGATCTTCATGGTGTGTTCAAGAAGCGGTTGGTAGGACACACAGGATTAATCGAGAATTTTGATTGGGGCAAAGATAATCGAACGCTTCAATCATGTGGCATGGATGGAACAATCCGTACTTGGGATACTCTTACTGGGGAATGTCGTGCGGTTAGATCGATTGACGGGGTAGATATAGACACTCTAGTAACTCTGACAGATGGAACAATTCTGGCAGGGAACAGTGATGGTTCTATCGCATCCATCGATCCATATGATAATGTTACTTTTTTCGACGCCCACACAACTGCAATCAAGTTATTAATTGTTGATGATGCAGAAAGGCGTTTGGTCTCATTGGGGTATGATAATCGAGTTCATATCTGGGATCTGAATAAGGGATCATTAGAAGCAAAGATCAAAACATCAACCTTCCCAAGATGCATTTGGGCTAGATCTGCGAGTTTCCTAACTGAAAACGTGATAGCCTTTGCGACATTTGGGACGACATATGCAACCTGGGACTTAGCATCTAATGTTTGGGATACAGATCGTGTAGGACCAATCCCCGGTGTGAATGCTGTTTTTGCTGGCAGCGACGGTATTTATTCCGTCGGAGATGCCGGAGTTTTGGAAAAGAGCGGTGCGGAGATCGCTAACTTAGGCACGTTATGCAATTTTGTGGTCGAGGATAACGGGCAAATTTTTGCTGGGGGGCAAGCCGGTATCGTTTTTGATGCTCTAACAGCCACCGAGTTATATAGACATACTTCACCATTGAACTGCGCAGTAATCGTGAAATCCGCTGCGGTTACTTTTCTCGCTGTGGGCACATACTCGGGTCATGTAATCTATTTAAACGTAAAAGATCCGGCTGAGACAAAAGTAGTCAAAGTTCACTCAGGAGCTATCAAAGGAATTGCTTATCAGAACGGTATTATTGCGACAGGCACCTCGGATGGTGAGATTAAGTATACGGATGTTGATACTCTAGAAGTAACCAGCGAAATCGGAAGTGCTCATGATGGTATCGTGAATGATCTTTGTGTTTATGAAAGTGGTTTTGCGACTGTTTCTCGAGATTTAACTTTACGTCTTTGGAGAGACGGAGTTTCGTCACCTGATGTATTTAAGAGTTCTCACCGACATTCGATAAAATGTGTGGCTTCAAGCAGTCGAGGAGACTTGATCGCTTCTGGTAGTTATGGCGGGACTATTCAAGTATTTGACGTTAATAGGAAGAACTGGACTGGAAAACCTGTCAGACCGACGTTGTCAGGTATCTCATCTCTAACCTGGGATGAGGCAACTCAGGCATTTATTGCAGGCTCCTATGATGGTCGCCTCTATTCAGTACATCCTTAACTCACTAGACGGGCGGTAGTTCAAATGACAAATCTCGCAAGTGTCGTACATGACCAAGAATTGGTAGATAATGCGGATGAAATGGAAGTTCGGTCAGATGTCTTAATTGATCTCGACGGTCTTGATAGCGAACGTGTTCGTTTTATTAGTTTCAAAGGGGCAGGGTACGACGAGGAACACTTTGCCGTAATTTTTGGTGATCCAGAAGTTGCGACAAATCCTTTCGTACGGGTTCATTCAGAATGTATTACCGGCGATTTGTTTGGTTCTAAACGTTGTGATTGTGGTGCTCAGCTTGCTGAGTTTATAGAGCAAATGAAATACAATGATGGCGTTTTGATCTATCTTCGCCAAGAAGGCCGCGGAATTGGACTGTACTCAAAGCTCGAGGCATATCTTCTACAGGATGCAGGGCAAGATACATTCGAGGCGAACCGAAGTTTAGATTTTCCAGAGGATGGGAGAGATTTCCTGATCGCAGCAAAAATGCTGAAGGCGCTGAACATAAAACGGTTTTCATTGGTTACGAATAATCCTGAAAAAGTCTCCACGTTAAGTCGTGCGCAACTAGAGATCACGGAAGTAAAGCAAACCGCTACACATGTGACCACGCAAAACATAAAGTATTTGATGGCAAAACGAGATAAAGGGCACTCTCTCGATGAGCTTGAAGTAATACTTCATGCCCATTGATGGAATCCCAAAGGTTGGAAGCCCTCTAAGCTAATGGGGGCTTTCATCTTTCTAGATTATTGAGATCGCTGTGCTGTGAGCTTGTGCCAAAGTAAGCTAACCTTGACTTAATTCTTGAAGCTTCAAAACCGTTTGGAACTTATAGGTCCTTGGTTGTCTAAGAACATAGATCATGCTGTTTGCACTAACTAAGAGTGAGTTGAAGGACTTCGATCTAGATTTTGTTCCTTTAGCATAACTGAAAGATGATAGCGGCAGGCTGCATCCTGTGGATGAGCATATTCTCGATTTCCTCGCCGATTTCTCGGACTTCGAGGGCTTACATGCTAGTGCGGATCAATGACTCTCACGCGGCATAATTCAAGGAGCTGATGGAGAGCTCTCGGCAAAGCGTGGGTTACCACACTAGCAACTCCTCTTTCCGAATGCGGTTGGCGGCGGTTCGTAGACGGTTTAATGCAAGGTTTGAAGGTGTGGTCAGAAAGTACCACCACTGGTAAAAGTAAGTAGTACTTGTTTGGATATTCAGGTGTGCTGCATGTGGCTTTTTGATCATTTGCGGACGCTTGAGGCAGTAACAGCTGCAGCAAGACATCAGTTTACGATTGAACCTACCCACCTTATCTCTATGGGCGGAAAGCTGTCATTCCTTGCGGGTTCGAGTTTTCTCAAGCAGGCAGTAGAAACGGACATTCGAGTGAGCTCCAGCAACATCGTTGCTAGAGTCATCTGTTCCCTCTTTGTTCTGTTGACACTAAAACAGAACATGGTCAATCGAAGTGATCAGCCCCACTTGAGTGGTCCGGTTTGAAAGTTAGTGCATGACTGGCCTTTGGTCTACTGGAATGATTACTTCAGGAGCCGGTGGGCGGAAGTTTAGCGCACTATGGGGGCGTTTGGTATTGTAGTGTATCCTCCACCTTTCGATGATTATTTGGGCTTCACGCAACGAGTAAAAGGTCTCACCATTCAACAATTCGTCTCGCATTCGGCCGTTGAAACTTT
>NZ_LMCF01000213.1 GCF_001623075.1 Pseudovibrio sp. Ad37 | reverse complement strand
TGGTGATAACGTTGCTGTTTCAGTTGAACTTATCGTACCAATCGCTATGGAAGATGGTCTGCGCTTCGCTATCCGTGAAGGCGGTCGTACCGTCGGCGCTGGTGTTGTAGCTGAAATCATCGAATAAAGACTTTTAAAGTCTTTACATATCGTGCCGCGGTGGTTATTGCGGTACGGTTCCTTCCAGTGAGTTGATTATTGGTCGGAAAAAGGTTTTGTCCCATGCTTGGGGCTTTGTAGGGGTATAGCTCAGTTGGTAGAGCGACGGTCTCCAAAACCGTAGGTCGCGGGTTCGAGCCCTGCTGCCCCTGCCATCTCTTTGGTTGAGAAAAATCTTGATTAATCGAAGTTGGTGGCATATGAAGAGTTTTTCAGGGATAGGGTGCGTGGAAGAATCTACGCGCCCACCTGTCGTGTAATGGGCCGGGACCGGATGGCAAAAACCAATCCTTTTACATTTATCCAGCAAGTTCGTTCTGAAACTGCGAAGGTAACTTGGCCGACGCGTAAGGAAACTGGCGTGACCACCTTGATGGTGTTCATTATGGTTTTCCTGGCGGCGATGTTCTTTCTTGCTGCTGATCAGCTGATGAGCTTAGGTATCAGTTTTCTGCTTGGCTTCTAAAGGCTTAGCGGGCAATTATAGTAGGAACGGGATTTAAGATGGCTAAGCGCTGGTATATTGTGCACGCTTATTCGAACTTCGAGCGTAAAGTTGCTGAAGCGATTAAAGAAAGAGCTCAGCAGCAGGGTCTTGAAGATTCATTTGACGAAGTTCTGGTTCCGACCGAGAAGTTCGTAGAGGTACGTCGCGGTCGCAAAGTTGATGCTGAGCGTAAGTTCTTCCCAGGATACGTTCTGGTGAAGATGGAGATGAGCGACGATGCTTATCACCTGATCAACGATACGCCGAAAGTTTCTGGCTTCCTCGGTAACGACAAGAAGCCGATGCCGATCTCCGAGGCTGAAGCGCAGCGTATTCTTAATCAGGTTCAGGAAGGTGTCGAAGCTCCGAAACCTTCTGTCAGCTTTGAAGTTGGTGAACAGGTTCGCGTCAGCGATGGCCCGTTTGCTTCCTTCTCTGGTCTCGTCGAGGAAGTCGATGAGGAACGGGCACGTCTGAAAGTGACAGTGTCCATCTTCGGCCGGGCTACCCCGGTTGAACTTGAATACGGACAGGTCGACAAAGTCGGTTAAGTCCGAGATGGGGCGGCAGGTGAAGCGCACTTTCGTCGGTGTGCTGGAAGCCAGACCGCCCGCTCTCTTATCCAGTGAAATGCGTTAAGCGTGATTTCACAGATCCATTCTGGAGAGAATTATGGCGAAAAAGATTGACGGCTACTTAAAGCTTCAGGTGCCAGCAGGTTCTGCTACACCATCCCCACCAATTGGTCCTGCGCTGGGTCAGCGCGGTCTGAACATCATGGAATTCTGTAAGGCGTTTAACGCTAAGACCCAGGATGTTGAGAAAGGTGCTCCTTGCCCAACCATCATTACTTATTACTCCGATAAGTCTTTCACTTTTGAAGTTAAGACAGCTCCGGCTTCTTTCTTCCTTAAGAAAGCTGCGAAAGTCAAATCTGGCTCAGCAACTGCTGGTCGCGGTACCATCGCGTCCGTGACTAAAGCTCAGGTTCGTGAAATCGCAGAAGCTAAGATGAAAGATCTCAACGCTAACGACGTCGAAGCAGCAATGCTGATGATCGAAGGCTCCGCCCGTTCCATGGGTCTGGAAGTTACGGAGTAAAGTATCATGGCTAAAGTAGGTAAGCGCATTAAAGCTGCTCGCGAAGGTATTGATCGTAACAAAGAGTACGCAGTAAGCGAAGCTCTTGGTGTTGTTAAGTCTGGCTCCACTGCCAAGTTTGACGAAACCATCGAAGTTGCAATCAACCTTGGTGTTGACCCACGTCACGCAGACCAGATGGTTCGTGGTGCATGTGTTCTTCCAAACGGTACCGGTAAAACTGTACGCGTTGCTGTATTTGCTCGTGATGCGAAAGCTGATGAAGCAAAAGCTGCTGGCGCAGACATTGTTGGTGCTGAAGAGCTGGTTAAAGAAGTTCAGGGCGGTACCATCAACTTCGATACCGTCATCGCAACTCCTGACATGATGCCACTCGTTGGTCGTCTCGGTAAAGTTCTCGGTCCTCGCGGCATGATGCCTAACCCTAAGGTTGGCACTGTGACCCCTGACGTGACCAAGGCTGTTAAAGACGCCAAAGGTGGTTCTGTACAGTTCCGCGTTGAAAAAGCTGGTATCATTCACGCTGGCGTTGGCAAAGCTTCTTTCGAAGCTTCCAAGCTGGAAGAGAACGTGAAAGCGTTCGTTGATGCAGTGATCAAAGCTAAGCCATCAGGTGCAAAAGGTACTTACGTTAAGCGCGTAGCCCTTTCATCCACGATGGGACCTGGTGTGAAGGTTGATCTTGGTTCTATTACCGAGTAAACACCTCGCCTATAAGAGTTACCTCCCGCTTTCATGTGGGAGGTTTTACCGCTGAAAGACTGTTATGGTCCTTCGGCATCCCTGTCCGAGACTGCAGGTGCCAACGTTTGTTGGTTTAAGCTTTTGATAAGAAAGGCCTGCATAGATGGAGAAGAACTGATTTGGTTGATATGCAAAATGCAATTCAACCTTGCGGTTCGAACCAAATTGCCTTGCTGCGTCTCTCCGGCGCGTAAGGGGACAGGACCCTAATCGTCGTTGTCGAGGTTGGGTTTAGCCCAATTTTGATGCGGCAAAGGCAAACCGGCGGCAATGAGAATTGCTGCCAACTGGAGAAGGCAAGTGGAAAGAGCGGATAAGCAAAAGTTCGTCAGCGATTTCAACGAAGTGTTGTCGAACACTGGCGTTGCAGTTGTTGCGCACTATGCGGGCCTTTCAGTTTCTCAGATGACTCAGCTGCGTGCTGATGCTCGTGAAGCTGGTGGTACCGTAAAGGTTGCTAAAAACCGCCTTGTCAAGCTTGCCCTTCAAGGCACTGAACTAGAGCATATCAGCGACCTGTTCACAGGCCCAACTGTCATCGTCTACTCTGACGATCCAGTTGCTGCGCCTAAGGCTGCTGCTAACTTCGCTAAGGCTAACGAAAATTTCGTAATCCTTGGTGGTGCTCTTGGTTCAACTAACCTGGATACTGCTGGTGTTAAAGCACTGGCAGCGATGCCGTCTCTGGACGAGCTTCGTGGCAAGCTGGTGGGTATGCTTCAGACCCCAGCGACCCGTATGGCCATGGTTACGAGCGCACCGGCCGGGCAACTTGCTCGCGTCTTCAATGCGTACGCCGAGAAGGACCAAGCCGCGTAAGGCGGAACCACATAATTTTTGTCAAAACCGAAAACGGTTCGAACAACAAGGTACTGAAAAATGGCTGATCTCTCAAAGATCGTAGAAGAACTCTCCGCACTGACCGTTATGGAAGCTGCTGAGCTTTCCAAGCTGCTCGAAGAAGAGTGGGGCGTTTCCGCTGCTGCTCCTGTAGCTGTTGCTGCTGCTGGTCCTGCTGCTGAAGCAGCTGAAGAACAGACTGAATTCGACGTTATTCTGGCTGATGCTGGCGCGAAGAAAATCAACGTGATCAAAGAAGTGCGTGCGATCACGGGTCTTGGCCTGAAAGAAGCTAAAGAGCTCGTAGAAGGCGCTCCAAAAGCTGTTAAAGAAGCAGTTTCTAAAGACGAAGCTGCTGAGCTGAAAAAGAAGCTCGAAGAAGCTGGTGCAAAAGTAGAACTCAAGTAATCCTGAGTTCTTCAGATATTGGTCCCGGAGTAATCCGGGACCTTTTCCGTACCCTGGCGGGTTTCCCGGCCGGGGTAAACGTCCCAACGGGGGAGGGTGCCTGACAGCGCCCTATTGTGGACGGTTCTGAGAAGCTACGTTTTCTGCCATGCAGGGCGTCGTTTTTCTGAACCGTCACCTTGAGTGATACGAGGAGCGACAATGACGCAGACGTTCAACGGTCGCAAGCGGGTCCGTAAATACTTCGGATCCATCCGCGATGTAGCGGCTATGCCAAACCTTATCGAAGTGCAGAAGGCGTCTTATGACCAGTTCTTGCAGGTTGATAAGGTTGAAGATAACCGCGTTGACGAAGGCCTAGAGGCCGTATTTAAGTCCGTATTCCCCATTTCGGATTTTGCAGGCAATTCCCTTCTTGAATTCGTAGATTACGAATTCGAAGCACCAAAGTATGATGTGGAAGAGTGCCGCCAGCGTGATATGACTTACGCTGCGCCACTGAAGCTTACGCTTCGCCTCATCGTGTTTGATGTGGATGAAGATACTGGCGCAAAATCGGTTAAAGACATCAAAGAACAAGATGTCTACATGGGCGATATTCCGTTCATGACCGATAACGGTACCTTTGTGATCAATGGTACAGAACGCGTTATCGTGTCTCAGATGCACCGTTCCCCGGGTGTATTCTTTGACCATGACAAAGGTAAGACCCACTCTTCCGGTAAACTTCTGTTTGCTGCACGTGTGATCCCTTACCGTGGTTCATGGCTCGATATCGAATTCGATGCTAAGGACATTGTCCACGCACGTATCGACCGCCGTCGTAAGATCCCTGTGACATCTTTGTTGATGGCGCTTGGTCTTGATAGCGAAGAGATTCTCAATACCTTCTATAACCGTATCGACTACGTGCGTAACGGCGAAAACAGCTGGTCCGTACCGTTCGATGGTGCTCGTCTTAAGGGTACTAAAGCAACTGCCGATATGGTTGATGCTGCTAGCGGTGAAGTGGTTGTTGAAGCTGGTAAGAAAATTACCGCTCGTACAATCCGTCAGTTGACCGAAAAGGGTGTTAAATCTCTTAAGGGTACTGATGATGATCTGTTTGGCCAGTACCTTGCCGAAGACATTGTTGATACGCGTACTGGTGAGATATACGCTGAAGCTGGTGAAGAGCTGACTGAAAAGCTTCTTCATGAGCTTATCGAGCGTGGCTACCACGATCTGCCTGTTTTGGATATCGACTACGTTAACGTTGGTCCTTTCATCCGCAACACGTTGGCTGCTGACAAGAATGACGGCCGCGAAGGTGCTCTGTTTGACATCTACCGCGTTATGCGTCCTGGTGAGCCGCCAACCATCGAAACCGCTGAGGCTATGTTCCAGTCTCTGTTCTTCGATGCTGAGCGCTACGACCTTTCCGCGGTTGGCCGTGTGAAGATGAACATGCGTCTTGACCTTGAGTGTGAAGATACTGTTCGTGTTCTGCGTAAAGACGATATCCTGTCAGTGATCAGCCTGCTGCTTAATCTTCGTGATGGCCGCGGCGAAATCGATGACATCGATAACCTTGGTAACCGCCGTGTTCGCTCCGTTGGCGAACTGATGGAAAACCAGTACCGTGTTGGCCTGCTGCGCATGGAACGTGCGATCAAGGAGCGTATGAGCTCCGTTGAGATCGACACTGTGATGCCTCAGGATCTGATCAACGCAAAACCTGCTGCAGCAGCTGTACGTGAGTTCTTCGGTTCTTCCCAGCTGTCTCAGTTTATGGATCAGACCAACCCACTCTCTGAAGTGACGCATAAGCGTCGTCTTTCAGCGCTTGGGCCTGGTGGTTTGACCCGTGAGCGCGCAGGCTTTGAAGTTCGTGACGTTCACCCAACACACTATGGTCGTATCTGCCCGATTGAAACACCGGAAGGTCCGAACATTGGTCTGATCAACTCACTGGCAACCTTTGCACGTGTGAACAAGTATGGCTTTATTGAAAGCCCATACCGCCGTGTTATTGATGGCCTTGTGACGAAAGACGTTGTCTATCTCTCCGCTATGGAAGAGAGCAAGTACTACGTTTCTCAGGCAAACGCTGAGATGAACGAAGATGGTAGCTTCGTGAACGACCTGGTTCAGTGTCGTCATGCGGGTGAAAACATCTTGGTCACCTCTGATCGCGTTGATCTGATGGATGTGTCTCCGAAGCAGCTGGTTTCCGTTGCTGCGTCGCTCATTCCGTTCCTTGAGAACGATGATGCGAACCGCGCATTGATGGGCTCCAACATGATGCGTCAGGCTGTGCCGCTCGTTCGTGCACAGGCTCCATTTGTTGGTACCGGTATGGAACCAATCGTTGCTCGTGACTCTGGCGCTGCTATTGGCGCACGTCGCGGCGGTGTGGTTGACCAGGTTGATGCAACACGTATCGTTATTCGTGCGACAGAAGATCTGGATCCTTCCAAGTCTGGCGTAGACATCTACCGCCTGATGAAGTTCCAGCGTTCCAACCAGGACACCTGTATCAACCAGCGTCCGCTGGTGAACGTAGGTGATCGGGTTCGTAAGGGTGATATCATTGCAGACGGTCCTTCGACTGATCTGGGTGATCTGGCGCTTGGCCGTAACGTTATGGTCGCGTTCATGCCTTGGAACGGCTACAACTTCGAGGATTCCATCCTTCTGTCCGAGCGTATCGTTCGCGATGACGTCTTCACCTCCATCCACCTCGAAGAATTCGAAGTGATGGCGCGTGATACGAAGCTTGGCCCTGAGGAAATCACTCGCGATATTCCTAACGTTTCTGAAGAAGCGCTGAAGAACCTTGACGAAGCCGGCATTGTTTATGTTGGTGCTGAGGTGAAACCAGGCGACATTCTCGTTGGTAAGATCACTCCAAAGGGTGAAAGCCCAATGACACCAGAAGAAAAACTTCTGCGTGCGATCTTCGGTGAGAAAGCTTCTGACGTTCGCGACACATCCATGCGTCTGTCTCCAGGTGTATCCGGTACTGTTGTTGAAGTTCGTGTATTCAACCGCCACGGCGTTGAAAAAGACGAACGCGCAATGGCTATCGAACGCGAAGAGATTGAACGTCTTGCGAAAGACCGCGACGACGAACAGGCAATTCTTGACCGTAACGTCTATGGCCGTCTGGCTGAGATGATCATGGGTCATGTGACTGTTGGTGGTCCGAAGAACTTCCGCAAGGGTGTTGAGATCGACGGAAACGTTCTGAACGAATTCCCACGTTCTCAGTGGTGGCAGTTTGCGGTCGAAGACGAGCAGCTGATGAGCGAGCTGGAAGCGCTTCGTGGTTCTTATGATGAGAGCCGTAAGCGTCTGGAACAGCGCTTCATCGACAAGGTTGAGAAGCTGCAGCGTGGTGATGAGTTGCCACCTGGCGTGATGAAGATGGTTAAGGTCTTCGTTGCGGTTAAGCGTAAGATTCAGCCTGGTGATAAGATGGCTGGTCGTCACGGTAACAAGGGTGTGGTTTCCAAAATCAACCCATGTGAAGACATGCCATTCCTGGATGACGGTCAACACGTTGATATTGTTCTGAACCCACTCGGCGTTCCATCCCGTATGAACGTTGGTCAGATTCTTGAAACACACCTTGGCTGGGCTTGTGCCGGCATGGGGCAGAAGATCGGCGAGCTTTACGACGAATATCGTAAGTCTGGCGAGATCGAACAGCTTCGTGGCAAGGTCGTTGAGATCTACGGCGACAACATCAAGGGTGAGCCGGTTCAGGAATACGACGACGAAGGCATTGCTAAACTTGGTGAGCAGCTGCGTCATGGCGTTTCCATCGCGACTCCGGTCTTTGATGGTGCACGTGAACCTGACGTTGTTGACATGCTGAACATTGCTGAGATGAAGCCATCCGGTCAGTCTACATTGTATGACGGACGTACCGGTGAACAGTTCGACCGTCAGGTCACTGTGGGTTACATCTACATGCTTAAGCTTCACCACTTGGTTGACGATAAGATCCACGCGCGTTCTATCGGACCTTACTCTCTTGTTACTCAGCAGCCGCTGGGTGGTAAGGCGCAGTTCGGTGGTCAGCGCTTCGGTGAGATGGAAGTGTGGGCGCTTGAAGCTTATGGCGCAGCGTACACCTTGCAGGAAATGCTCACTGTTAAGTCTGATGACGTGGCAGGTCGTACCAAGGTTTATGAAGCTATCGTCCGGGGTGACGACACATTTGAGGCGGGTATTCCTGAGAGCTTTAACGTTCTCGTCAAGGAAATGCGTTCCCTGGGCCTCAATGTCGAGTTGCAGGATAAGGAACCGCGTCAGAAAGCCAATGATGACGCTGAAGCAATCGATGCCGCGGAATAAGACCTTTCAAGGTATTTCGCTGTAAGTCATGTATTCATGCCGGAAGAGGGGAGCCTGCTTATTAGCACGCTCCCCAAACCGCGCATTTTAGGAGAGAGCTGATGTCGCAAGAGGTCATGAACCTGTTCAATCAACAGGCTCCCGCACAGACCTTCGATCATATCCGCATCTCGATCGCCAGCCCGGAGAAAATTCTGTCCTGGTCGTTCGGTGAGATCAAAAAGCCGGAGACGATCAACTACAGAACTTTCAAGCCAGAGCGCGACGGGCTGTTCTGTGCTCGGATTTTCGGTCCTATCAAGGACTATGAGTGCTTGTGCGGTAAGTATAAGCGCATGAAATATAAAGGCGTTATCTGTGAGAAGTGTGGCGTTGAAGTCACCTTGTCCCGTGTACGCCGTGAACGTATGGGCCACATTGAGCTTGCTGCTCCTGTTGCGCATATCTGGTTCCTGAAGTCGCTGCCATCCCGTATTGGCATGCTGTTGGATATGACGCTTAAAGATCTTGAGCGCATCCTGTACTTTGAGAACTACGTTGTTATTGAGCCAGGCCTTACTCCTATGAAGCTGCGTCAGCTGCTTTCGGAAGAAGAATTTGTTGCGGCTCAGGACGAATATGGTGAAGACAGCTTCACTGCTATGATTGGTGCTGAAGCGATCCGCGAGATCCTTGCCAGCATGGATCTGCAGCGTGAATCTGAAAAAATTCGCCAGGAAATTGCAGAAGCAACCACGGAGCTGAAGCCTAAGAAACTGGCGAAGCGCCTGAAGGTTGTTGAAGCGTTCATCGAGTCCGGAAACCGTCCTGAATGGATGATCCTGACTGTTGTTCCTGTGATTCCACCGGATCTACGTCCGTTGGTTCCACTGGACGGTGGCCGTTTTGCGACGTCTGACCTCAACGACCTTTATCGTCGTGTGATCAACCGTAACAACCGCCTGAAGCGTCTGATCGAGCTTAAAGCGCCTGACATCATTATTCGTAACGAAAAACGTATGCTGCAGGAATCTGTAGATGCGCTGTTCGATAATGGTCGTCGTGGTCGTGTGATCCAGGGTGCAAATAAGCGTCCTCTGAAGTCCCTTTCAGATATGCTGAAGGGTAAGCAGGGTCGTTTCCGTCAGAACCTTCTCGGTAAGCGCGTGGATTACTCCGGTCGTTCCGTTATTACTGTGGGTCCTGAACTGAAGCTGCACCAATGTGGTCTGCCGAAGAAGATGGCGCTTGAGCTGTTCAAGCCGTTCATCTACTCCCGCCTCGATGCAAAGGGTTATTCTTCCACTGTTAAACAGGCGAAGAAGCTCGTTGAAAAAGAGCGTCCGGAAGTTTGGGATATCCTTGATGAAGTGATCCGCGAGCATCCGGTTCTTCTGAACCGTGCGCCTACGCTTCACCGTCTTGGCATTCAGGCCTTCGAACCTACCCTGATTGAAGGTAAGGCAATCCAGCTGCACCCACTCGTTTGTTCCGCGTTTAACGCTGACTTCGATGGTGACCAGATGGCTGTTCACGTTCCGCTTTCTCTGGAAGCGCAGCTTGAAGCCCGTACTCTCATGATGTCCACCAACAACATTCTGCATCCGGCGAACGGTGGTCCGATCATCGTACCGTCCCAGGATATTGTTCTTGGTCTCTACTACCTGTCCATTATGGCAGATGGTGAGCCAGGTGAAGGCATGGCCTTCGGTAACATGGGTGAGTTGCACCACGCGCTGGAAAACGGTGTTATCACTGTTCACTCCAAAATCCGTGGCCGCTTCAAATCTGTTGATGAGCTGGGCAACCCAACCTCTGAAATCCATGAGACCACTCCTGGTCGTCTGATGATTGCAGAGCTGCTGCCGAAGCACTTCGAAGTACCGTTCGATTCCTGTAACAAGCTGATGACCAAAAAAGACATCTCCAAGATGATCGATACGGTTTATCGTGCTTGTGGCCAGAAAGAGACCGTTATCTTCTGTGACCGCGTTATGCAGCTTGGCTTCAAAAACGCATGTCGTGCTGGTATCTCCTTCGGTAAGGATGACATGGTTATCCCTGATACCAAGGCGACACTCGTTGAAAGCACCACCACTTTGGTGACTGAATACGAACAGCAGTACAACGACGGTCTGATCACTCAGGGCGAGAAGTACAACAAGGTTGTTGACGCCTGGGCGAAGTGTACTGACAAAGTCGCTGATGAAATGATGGGCCGCATCTCTGCGACCGAGTACGAAGAGGACACAGGTCGTCAGAAACAGATGAACTCTGTTTACATGATGGCTCACTCCGGTGCGCGTGGTTCTCCAGCGCAGATGAAGCAGCTCGGCGGTATGCGCGGTCTGATGGCGAAACCAGATGGTTCCATCATCGAAAACCCGATTATCGCGAACTTTAAAGAAGGTCTGTCGGTTCTCGAGTACTTCAACTCCACCCACGGTGCCCGTAAGGGTCTTGCCGATACGGCGTTGAAAACTGCGAACTCCGGTTACCTGACACGTCGTCTCGTGGACGTTGCACAGGACAGCATTATTCTCGAAGTTGACTGTGGTTCTACCGGTGGCATTACCGTTCAGCCAATTGTTGATGCTGGTAACGTGATCGCGACCCTTGGTATGCGTGTTCTTGGCCGTACTGCGGCTGAAGACATCCGTAACAACAAGACTGGCGAAGTGCTCGTTCCTAAGGGACGTATGATTGACGAGAAGGACGTGGAGCTTCTTGAAGCTGCCAAGGTCCAGATGGTCAAGATCCGCTCTGTGCTGACTTGTGAAACCAAGACTGGTGTATGTGCGACCTGTTATGGCCGTGACCTTGCACGTGGTACTCCGGTGAACATCGGTGAGGCTGTTGGTGTTATTGCTGCGCAGTCCATTGGTGAGCCTGGTACTCAGTTGACCATGCGTACGTTCCACATTGGTGGTACGGCACAGGTTGTTGATAGTTCCTTCATTGAATCCAACTTTGAAGGCACCGTGAAGATGCGCAACCGCAATGTGGTTCGAGACTCCGACGGCAACAACATTGTCATGGCACGTAACATGTCCATCATTATCGTAGATAGTGACGGTAATGAGCGTTCTACGCATCGTCTGACTTACGGTGGTAAAATCTTCGTTGACGAAGGTGACGTCATCAAGCGCGGTGATCGTATTTCTGAATGGGATCCGTACACTCGTCCGATCCTGACAGAACTTTCCGGTCGTGTTGGCTTTGAAGATTTGGTGGATGGTTCCTCTATGCAGGAAACTGCTGATGAAGCGACCGGTATCACCAAGCGTGTTGTTATCGACTGGCGTTCTTCTCAGCGTGGTGCTGATCTGAAGCCTGCTATGGTTATTCAGGATGACAGCGGCAAGATCAAGAAACTGGCTCGCGGTGGCGATGCTCGTTCCCTGCTTTCCGTTGACGCTATTTTGTCAGTACAGCCTGGTGACATGGTTTCTGCTGGTGACGTTCTTGCACGTATTCCTCTGGAATCTGCAAAAACGAAAGACATCACCGGTGGTCTGCCTCGTGTTGCAGAACTGTTCGAAGCACGTCGTCCGAAAGATCACGCGATTATCGCTGAGCTTGACGGTACGATCCGCTTTGGCCGAGATTACAAAAACAAGCGCCGCATCATCATCGATCCTACCGATGAAAGCCTGGAGCCTGTTGAGTACCTCATCCAGAAGAACAAGCACTTCCACCTGCAGGAAGGGGACACTATCGAGAAGGGTGAATACCTTGTTGATGGTAACCCGGCACCGCACGACATTCTTGCGATTAAGGGCGTAGAGGCACTGGCTGCCTTCCTCGTTAACGAGATCCAGGAAGTTTATCGTCTGCAGGGCGTGGGCATTAACGACAAGCACATCGAAGTGATTGTTCGTCAGATGCTCCAGAAGGTTGAGATCACTGATCCGGGCGAAACAGAGTACTTCTCTGGTGAGCAGGTCGATAAGATCGAATTTGATGCAGCTAACCAGCGTGCGATTGATAATGCACGTGATCCTGCCAAGGGTGTTCCAGTTCTTCTGGGTATCACGAAGGCAAGCTTGCAGACTCGTTCGTTCTTCTCTGCTGCATCGTTCCAGGAAACAACGCGTGTTCTGACTGAAGCAGCTGTCTTCGGTAAGATCGATCCACTGGACGGTCTGAAAGAGAATGTGATTGTTGGTCGTCTGATCCCAGCGGGTACAGGCGGGGCGATGAACCGCACTCGTAAGATTGCGACACTGCGTGATGATCTCATCCAGGACGCTCGCCGTTCAGCTTCTACTGCTGGTACTGCGGACTCCATGCTTGAAGATTTCAGCCGTGACGGTCAGTTCTAGTGAGCTGCAAAATCTAAATTGAGGTCAAGCCGCCCTTCAGGGCGGCTTTTCCGTTTATGGCGGATGGTTGCTTGTGGCGACCTGCTGACCTGCTACTAACAAGAAAGACGCGTGTCTGATTTTGGAAGCTTAGGCCCCTTGGCAGATACGTCTGGTGTTTTGAATTGAAACGTATCCTTTCGGTCGGGCTGGACTGAGTGGGGGCGTGATGAAGGAAATAAAATGTCTGATCAGATTGAAGAAGAAAATGGTGATGACACCCCTCCAGTTGTCTACCTGATTATGGGCCGTGCCTGGAAAGAGGAAGACGGTGAAGAAGAAGATGGTCTTCCGTTCCACGTAATGGTGACCGCGCCTGATGACGATGGTGCAGTTCGCCGTGCCGTTGAAGCGTTGGGTGAACAGGGTTTCGTGGATGCAGCTCTTGATCAGCTGGGATACATCACGGAAACACCGGAGGAAGAGTTCTTCGTTCAGCCTTATAAAGACGCACTGGCAGGCAATGTTTCAGTGATCACGTTCTAAAAATTGAACTGATGATCCGATTTTGGATTTTGGAAAGGAGAGGGGGACCTCTCCTTTTTCGCGTTTGGGGAGAGGGGGAGGTGTAAATGCGTCTCTGCTGAGACGCTTCAAATATGTAGTGACCTTGCCCGACTTGTGAGTACAGTGATCTTCCGGCTTTGCACTTGAAGCCAGAGTTAAATGGAGCCAACGTTCTTGGGGAATGCTACTTCGATGATTGTATTGGTAACGGGTGCCAGCAAGGGCATTGGTCAAGCCACCGCGGTTGCTTTTGCCGAAGCTGGTTATGATGTCTGTGTGAACTATCATTTTGATGAGCCTGGAGCTGGTGAGACTGTCCGGCGATGCAAAGAGGTTGGCGTTCGTGCGATTGCTGTTGCTGCGGATGTGGCTGATCTTGAGGCTGTGCGCCAGATGTTTGTCATTTGTGACGAGAGACTTGGGCCGATTACTTGCCTTGTCAATAATGCCGGCATCATAGGGGGATCGTCCTCCTTAGTGGACTTGGATAGCTCGGCGTTGGTTTCGACTTTTCAGACCAATGTGTTCGGCATGATCTATTGCATGCAAGAAGCAGCTAAACGCATGAGGACTGACCAAGGTGGTTCTGGTGGTGCGATTGTAAATATGTCTTCGATTGCCGCCGTGATGGGGAGCCCAGGGGAGTATGTTCACTACGCCGCTTCAAAAGGTGCAGTGGAAACACTGACGGTTGGTGCGGGTAAAGAATTTGGGCCCCTCGGTATTCGGGTGAATGCGATCCGTGTGGGAACAACCGCGCCCGACATGCACCAGCGGGAGGGGAACCCTGATCGTCCGGCCCTTGTTGCTGCTGCAACGCCTCTTGGTCGTATAGCCGAGCCTTCAGATATTGCAGAGGCTGCTGTCTGGCTGGGATCATCCGGGGCAGGATTTGTGAGTGGGACCACACTGACGGTTGCCGGTGGCCTTGCTCCCTAACTAGGTGTGTTCGGTGTTTGAGACTTGAGGCGACGACGTGCCTTCGCCCTGTGGCAGTATTTGCACTTAAAGGGCGTAATTGAATTTGAGTTAAAGCTGCAAGAATCAAATGACCTGCGGAAATGACGATGAGTCAGAGTAGGGATGTGCTTAACTTCCTTTTAATCTTCAGAGTCAAACTGCAATGAACACTTAAGCGCCTCCAAATTTTGAGGTCTTCCGCGAGGAAATTGCTGAATCTACGCGAATCTTGGGATACACCGTATGAATCTGAGAGTCTGGGGCTAAGAATCTCTTGGAAGGGACTTGACGAACAGTGTCCTGATGAGTAGGTTCCGGCAACCTTATGGCAAGCAGTAAGCAATGTCCTTCTCCTGAGGCGCCTCGCCTCGGAGTACTGAAGCTTAAACGTTGTCGGGTTCAAAGGCGAATACAAGTCGAATGCAAGACCGCGGACCCGTCCGTGGTCCTCTGGTTTCGCGGTGCCCTTCACGAATAATCGTTCGTGGATTTGGTGCGCATGCGTATGTCTACCAGAAACTGCGTCCGGTCGAAGAGCAAAAGTAGTTAAAGGGCAAATTATGCCAACGATCAACCAGTTGATCCGTAAGCCGCGTACAGTGCCGGCGAAGCGGAACAAAGTTCCAGCGATGGAAGCGTGCCCGCAGAAGCGCGGCGTGTGTACTCGCGTATATACAACCACTCCTAAGAAGCCTAACTCAGCGCTTCGTAAAGTGGCAAAAATCCGTTTGACCAATGGCTTTGAAGTTATTGGTTATATCCCGGGTGAAGGTCATAACCTCCAAGAGCACTCCGTTGTCATGATCCGTGGTGGTCGTGTAAAGGATTTGCCTGGTGTTCGTTACCACATCATCCGTGGCGTTCTTGACACCCAGGGTGTTAAAGATCGTAAACAGCGTCGTTCCAAGTATGGCGCTAAGCGTCCGAAATAATAGGATATAGACCGATATGTCCCGCCGTCACGCCGCTGAAAAGCGTCAAGTTATTCCGGATCCTAAGTTCGGAGATATCGTCGTTACTAAGTTCATGAACGCAGTAATGCTCGATGGTAAAAAATCCACCGCAGAACGCATCGTATACGGTGCATTCGATGCGATCGAAACTAAAGCTAAGGCTAGCCCGCTCGAGATGTTCCATCAGGCGCTCGAAAACGTTATGCCACAGGTTGAAGTTCGCTCCCGTCGTGTTGGTGGTGCAACTTATCAGGTTCCAGTCGAAGTTCGTACAGAGCGTCGTCAGGCACTTGCTATCCGCTGGCTGATTTCTGCAGCTCGCGGTCGTAACGAAACCACAATGGTTGGTCGTCTATCCGGTGAATTGCTGGATGCTGCGAATGGCCGTGGTAACTCCGTTAAGAAGCGCGAAGATACTCACCGGATGGCTGAAGCTAACCGTGCATTCTCGCACTACCGTTGGTAATCACCCTGGATAGAGGCTGACGCTATGTCACGTACGCACAAAATCGAGGACTACCGTAACTTCGGTATCATGGCTCACATCGATGCTGGTAAGACGACCACTACAGAACGTATTCTGTATTACACTGGTAAGTCCCATAAGATCGGTGAAGTTCATGATGGTGCAGCTACCATGGACTGGATGGAGCAGGAGCAGGAGCGTGGTATTACCATTACTTCAGCTGCTACGACTGCCCACTGGAACGGTAAGCGTCTGAATATCATTGACACTCCAGGTCACGTTGACTTCACGATTGAAGTTGAGCGCTCCCTGCGTGTTCTTGATGGTGCAGTTGCACTTCTCGATGCGAATGCTGGTGTTGAACCTCAGACTGAGACCGTATGGCGTCAGGCTGATAAGTACAACGTTCCACGCATGATCTTCGTCAACAAGATGGACAAACTCGGTGCTGATTTCTTCCGCTGTGTAGAAATGATCGAGAAACGTCTTGGCGCAACTCCAGCATGTGTTCAGCTGCCGATCGGCGCTGAAAACGAATTTGCTGGTGTTATCGATCTGCTCAAGATGAAAGCATTGGTTTGGAACGGTGAGGCTCTTGGAGCAAGCTGGGATGAACTGGATATTCCAGAAGATCTCGCTGACCAGGCTGCTGAATACCGCGAAAAACTGATCGAGATCGCTGTAGAAGTAGAAGAAGAAGCTACTGAAGCATACTTGGAAGGCGAAATGCCATCCAACGAAAAGCTTCAAGAGCTTATTCGTAAGGGTACCATTGCTGGCAACTTCGTTCCAGTATTGTGCGGTACAGCATTCAAGAACAAAGGCGTTCAGCCTCTTCTTGACGCTGTTGTAGATTACCTTCCTAACCCGGTTGAAGTGCCGGCGATTAAAGGTATCGACGCCAAGACTGAAGAAGAAACCACTCGCGAATCTTCTGATGAAGAGCCGCTTGGTATGCTCGCATTTAAAATCATGAACGATCCGTTCGTTGGTTCTTTGACCTTCGCACGTATTTACTCTGGTGTGCTGAATAAAGGCTCATCCGTGCTGAATACTGTTAAGGGCAAGCGCGAACGCGTTGGTCGCATGATGCAGATGCACTCAAATTCCCGCGATGACATTGATGTAGCCTATGCAGGCGACATTGTGGCCATCGCAGGCCTGAAGGACACGACCACTGGTGATACGCTTTGTGATCCTCTGAAGCCTGTTATTCTGGAACGCATGGAGTTCCCGGATCCGGTTATCGAGATCGCTGTTGAGCCTAAAACCAAAGGTGACCAGGAAAAGATGGGTCTTGCCCTGAACCGCCTGGCTGCTGAGGATCCGTCCTTCCGCGTGAAGACAGATGAAGAGTCCGGCCAGACAATCATTGCTGGTATGGGCGAACTTCACCTGGACATCCTTGTTGATCGCATGAAGCGTGAATTCAAGGTTGAAGCAAACATCGGTGCACCTCAGGTTGCTTACCGTGAAACCATTACCAAGCCTGCTGATGTGGATTATACCCACAAGAAGCAGTCCGGTGGTACTGGTCAGTTTGCTCGCATCAAACTCTCTATCGAGCCAAATGTTGTTGGTGAAGGTTTTGAGTTTGCTAACACGATTGTTGGCGGTAACGTTCCTAAGGAATACATCCCTGGTGTATCCAAAGGTATCGAATCCGTCATGTCCTCTGGTCCACTTGCTGGCTTCCCGATGGTCGACATTAAAGCTACCCTCACTGACGGTGCTTACCATGATGTTGACTCGTCTGTGCTCGCATTTGAGATCGCAGGTCGTGCTGGTTTCCGCGAAGCTGTGGCTAAAGCAGGTCCAAAGCTTCTGGAACCTATCATGAAGGTTGAGGTTGTCACTCCAGAAGACTATATGGGTGACGTGATTGGTGATTTGAATTCCCGTCGTGGACAAATCGCCGGTACCGAAAACCGCGGTGTCGTGACCGTTATCACTGCTATGGTTCCGCTGGCCAACATGTTTGGTTACGTGAACAACTTGCGTTCCATGTCCCAAGGACGTGCGCAGTATTCCATGGTGTTCGATCATTACGACCAAGTCCCGCAGGCTGTTGCTGACGAGGTTATGGCGAAATACGCCTAAACCTCATTAGACCAGTCAAAGGGATTCAAGAGAGAACGGAGAGATCCGATGGCTAAAGAAAAATTTGAACGTAATAAGCCGCACGTCAACATCGGCACAATTGGCCACGTTGACCACGGTAAAACTACACTGACCGCAGCGATTACTAAATCCTTCGGTGATTTTAAAGCATACGACGAAATCGATGGCGCTCCTGAAGAGCGTGCTCGCGGTATCACTATTTCAACAGCACACGTTGAATATGAAACCGAAGCTCGTCACTACGCACACGTTGACTGCCCAGGCCACGCTGATTATGTGAAAAACATGATCACTGGTGCTGCACAGATGGACGGCGCGATCCTCGTTGTTAACGCTGCAGACGGCCCAATGC
>NZ_LMCF01000212.1 GCF_001623075.1 Pseudovibrio sp. Ad37 | reverse complement strand
CACTAAACCGGGCGTTAGAAAGTCACGTTTTGTCGTCCTTCTAACGCTCATATTTTGTAGGGAAAGAAAAAAGGCCGCTGTGCACGTTATATCGCCCACCTATGCAAAATCTCACGCCGCGCCACAGAACGAAACCAAAGTGAACGGGTGGAGAACAGAAAAAGTCGCACGTGCGATTTGCGACGGTCGCAAAAGGTCGTACGTTCTTTATCCGTTCATTTAAGAACGGCGCTCAACTATTTGATTTTATTGGGAGGGAAGTGGTGCCGGCAGCAGGGATCGAACCCGCGACCCCCTGATTACAAGTCAGGTGCTCTACCATCTGAGCTATACCGGCGTCGTCTTCGTTGGAGGGGTATTTACGGGCGCTGGCGGGGTTTGTAAATCCCAAAAATGCAAAAATTTGGAAGAATTCACAGGGGAACGAATTTTTTGGGTGAATTCGGGGTTGATCTGGTTGTTTTAGGGCTTCTTTTCCACATGCGTAGGATGCAGCCTATTGATATTGATAGAAAATTTCTTGGTTTGCGCGTCTGCGTTGTTTTGTACGTTCGTTTGAACGGTATTGGGAATTTCTGCGTTCCTATGAGGTGGTGGCCGAAAAACACCGGCTGATTAAAGGAGTGGTGGCAGTGTCGGTTTGGGTGTGAGTTGAGCTGCTTTATTCCCCCTTGGCTGCAGCTGGGGGATGGAAGGGGAGTGGAGCCGATGAATTTCCGCTTCGGTGAATTTAGAAAGTGCGAAGCATACATGTTCACTGGATGTCAGCTCTGCTTTTTTGGGTGTCCTGGCAGCTGTTGCTTTTGGTGGTGTTTGCGGGCCTGCGATGAGGTTGTTCGTGTGAGTGGATGTTTTGGGCTGCAGGTCTTTTGAGCAGCGTTCTTTGTTCGGCAGTCGGGGCGTCTGCCAGAATGTGGAAGCTTTGGTGGTTGAGTGAGGAGACGCAGCGTGGCGCGAAAGGTGTCCTGTTGGGGAGCCGAAGGGTGTTCTAGTGAAACTCAGGGCGTCGCAGGTGCAAAACGATAGGTACCGACTATAACTGCTCTCTGGATTACCTGTGCTCATGATGGCCGGAATAGTCTTGCTGTTTGTTGTGGTGACAAGCTGAGTGTCGTGATGAGAACGACCAGTGATGTCCTCAAAGTGGATCCTGTCCTATGTTGAACTGGGCCACCAGGAAGCGTGTGCAATATAAAATACTGTCTGTTGTAAGCTGACCCGGTTGCTGCTGGTCTTGCAGGACAAGTGAGTTGTATCTGCATCATGAAAAGTGAAGCAATGGTGCCTACCTACACATTACAGTTCCTATTTAAGGGTTGAGAATACTGGGTTGGCTATTGTAGAGGGTTGAGCAAGGCTTCGCACAGGACGCAAGGTTTTGGGACTTAACTTTGGCTTAAGCTTGAGATGTACCATGTGCATATGTTTGTAAGTGTCCTGGTCAACAAGAGAGTTGAATGCGGATTTTAGTAGTGGAAGATGAAAGACGTATCGCTCAGCAAATTGAAAAGGCCTTGGTGGCTGCTGCGTTTTCAGTAGATCAGTGCGGATGTGTTGAAGATGCGCAAATGCTCATGAAGTCTGAGATGTTTGATGCGTTAATTGCTGATCGAATGTTGCCGGATGGAGATGCGATTGAGTTTGTTTCGTCAATTCGGAAGGAAGGTAATGATCTGTCAATCCTGATGCTGACCGCCCGTGATGCAATTGAAGATCGCATTGACGGGTTGGAGGCTGGAGCAGATGATTATCTGGTCAAGCCGTTTGCGATGTCTGAGCTTGTTGCAAGAATGCGAGCTTTGTTGCGCCGACCAGGATCCGTGTTTGGTAAAACTGAAACTGTCGGTAGTCTTTCCTACAACTTTAAATCTCGGACAGCTACGGTCAACGCGGTGGCCTTGCCCTTGCCAAGGCATGAACTGCTGGTTCTTGAGAGCTTGATTAGCAACCGTGGGCACGTTGTGACCAAAGACGATCTCTTGAACAAAGTCTATGGGCTGGAGATTCCAGAGTCGAACACTATACCGGTTCATGTTCACAATCTTCGGCGCAAGTTCAAACAACTGGATGCGGGGTTGGAGATTCATACCTATCGTGGGCTGGGCTACATGTTGGACAGCTTATGAGTAAGCTTCAGTCTCTTGAGAACAAGCTTGTCGTTCGAATCTCAGTCATTCTTATCGGCTCGTTTTCTGTGATCCTCGGATGGCTCTGGGTTCATTTGTTTATTTTGCATGAGCCACTACAAGCCAGCAGTCATCAGCAAGCCTTTATGGAGCTCTTTTCAAATGTTGGCTGGGTCGTTCCGGTTATGATGCTTGCAACAATTTTTGTGACTGCACATACGTTAAGGCGCAGTTTGAAACCTCTTCGGCATCTTTCACGTCTTACGGCTCAGATTAAACCGAAATCTCTTGACCAGCGGCTCCCTGTGAGAGATTTGCCTTCCGAAGTAGCCCCGATGGTGAAAGCGATAAACGCCATGCTTTCTGGCATAGAAGATGGTTTTACAACGCAGCGCCACTTCACCGAAAATGTTGCGCATGAGCTAAGGACGCCGTTGCAGGTGTTGGGTGCTGGTTTGGAGGACTTGCAACAAACGCCTCAAGTGATTGCTCTAAGGGGTGATCTTGATAGAATGACTCGTTCCGTGGATCAAATCCTGACAATTTCCCGATTGGAAACGCGATCTGAAGAGCAGGAAAAGGTTAGTGATCTAAATGCTGTAGCTGTCACTGTGCTTTCCTATATTGCACCTTTGGCGACGAAAAAGAATGTCAGGCTCTCCTTGGAAAAGGAAGCAGGTCCTCTTTGGGTGCAGGGTGATAAAGGGCTGATTGGAGATCTGCTGCGTAATCTCGTTGAAAACGCTCTTGCAGTGTGTCCGTCAAACGCTGGTATTTGCGTTCGAATTAGCCCCGCAGGAACACTTGATGTGATTGACGAGGGGCCAGGTATTCCATCTTGCTATAGAGACAAAATTTTTCAGCGCTTTTGGCGGTTGCCAGATAGCAAAGTGCAGGGAACTGGTCTGGGACTGGCAATTGTCGGAGATATAGCAATGCGCTGCCGGGCAGAAATATCCATCCATGATAATCCGGGTGGAGGGAGTGTTTTCCGTGTTGTTTTTGCTTCTGCCACGGCCTTAACCTCCTGAAGTGAAGGTCTTTTACTCTGTAATTTCGCTGCTTTAAGACCGGAAGACCGAGCGATAATCATAAAATTTCATCCAAGGCCGTCATGCCGGCTGCGATGCTCCTGAATGGAGGGTTTCAGCGGTCTCGTACGCCTGCGAAACCGGAGCGCTCCTAAAACTGCGTTAAAACAAGGGCTTTATCGGTTGCCGGGTCTCTTGAGCAAATTCAGGAGTTAGATAGCGGTGAAAACCGTTGCCCCATGCAAAATCAAAAAACATGAGACAATCTTCATGAATAAAAGAAGTACGCTTGTTTTAATGCCAGCGCTCGTTTCCTTTTTACTCTCAGTAACCGGTTCTAACGCAGGTGCAATCCATACAATCAGAATGGATCGGGATTTCTTCAGCCCTGCCTATCTGGAAGCACAAGTCGGCGATACCGTGCGGTTTGTGAATGTCAGAGGAACTCACAACACCGTCTCAATTTCCGGGATGATACCTGCAGGAGTATCGCCCTGGCGGAGCAGGCTTAAGGCGACTTATGACCTCACGCTGACGAAGGAAGGTGTTTATGGATATAAATGTCTTCCACATTTCGGCAAGGGCATGGTGGGGCTGATTGCTGTCGGCAAGCAATACAACAATTTACAGCAAGCAAAAAGCGCCAAGCTGCCAGCCAAAGCCGCGGCGGTCTTTCGAAAGCTATTTCGCAGAATCCCACAAAACTGAGCGCTTAAATCTGCCTTAAAGTAAGGTGGGTAGTCAGTGCTCAAGCAAGTGAGGTCTGTGTAAATACTGATCATTTTTTACTCTTCTTGCGAAGACAACGCTGGGTGAGGTGTCAACTCATCATTCAGTGGTTTCTGCCAATTTTAGCACTCCCCCGAGGTCCGTATGAAACGAGCATCTGCGCTTTGCATCCCTATTTTGAGCCTGACATTGCTTTTGACAGGCACTGTGTATTCTTCAAGCTATCTGGCGCATGCAGAAAAGGCTCCTGATTGGAGAGTAACAGGAACTCCAGAAGAGCAATTGGAAGCATTGGTGAAAATTACGCCGGGCACATCACACTGGATGCCAGAAATTGCCTACCGCTTCCAAACTATGTACTGGGCAGGCAAGCAAGATAAATGGGAGTTTGCAGAGTATCAAATCGAGGCCATGGAAAAAATGATGGATCGAGTTGCTACGGCACGCACCAAACGAGCCGCTTCCATCAATATATTTCGTGAGAACGTTTTTGGAGATTTGGACGAGGCGGTTAAAACTCAGAACTTTGAAGTTTTTGAAGAGGCTGTTGCGGTTATGAGCTCAGAGTGTATGGCGTGCCATACCCGAGAGGGTTTTTCCTACATCACAGTACCCGCTGTTCCTACAAAGCCAGATAGCATCGTTCTTGATTGAAACATGCTCTAGGTCTGAGTTGTTGAAGACCTTTTTGATGAAACATTGCAATGTCAGTCCCTGATGGAAATCAGAGGCTGACATTTTGCGTTTATCGCGAGTAGCAACTTTGGCTGTGTTTTACTTTGGTAGCTGAGCTTCCATCCGGAGACAGGTCCAGCGTCCGGAGGCTGTCGGTTAGGACAGCCCCATTTTCATGCGAGCGACGTAGAGGGATAGGATCGCGGCGTTGGAGACGTTTAGGGATTTGATCTCTCCCGGCATGTCCAAGCGGGCGAGGGCGTCGCAGTTTTTGCGGACGCCTTCACGTACACCTTTTCCTTCTGAGCCGAGGACCAGCAGGGTCTTATCCGTGAATGTTGTATTTTCGACGGAGTTCGGGCCTTCGCTGTCCAATGCGATTGCCTGATAGCCTTTGTCTCTCATTTCATCGACAAAACGAGACATGTTCGGGACGCGGACGTGTTTGATCATATCCAGCGCGCCACTTGCTGTTTTGGCAAGGACCGGGCCTTCTTCAGGTGCGTGACGGCGGGTGGTGACAACAGCGTCAGCACTCAAGGCGACAGCGGAACGTAGGATGGCGCCGACATTGTGCGGATCGGTGACCTGATCGAGTGCCAGAACGAGCTGACCGTCCTGGAGTTCTTCCGGTCCATATTCAGGAAGGGCATCCACCAGCAGCGCAGCGCCCTGATGGACGGCATCTTTGCCAACCAGCTTGTCGATGTTGCGGGGGCTGGCTTCTTCAACCGGAACGTCAATCTTCAGATTACGCTCTTCCAGCCGCCGTAATGCATTTTGCGTTATGAGGAGCTTGTGGCGAGTGCGTTCTGGATTTCTAAAGGCGGCTTCAATGGTGTGAAGTCCATATATATAGAAAGGGCCGTCTTCAGCAGCTGATTTCTTCAGCCAGGGCTTGCCCTTTGAAAATCCACCAGACGGTTTTCCATCGGGCCGGCTTTTCTCATGGGGGCGATCATTGCCTCGCTCTGGGCTTTGCTCAGGGCTCCAGCGGTTGCCGCCTGCGCTCTTTTGTTTTTTAAAGTTGCTCATAGCCTCTCGATACTCCGGTGATGTTTTCGCTTCAAGGGAATAAAGAGGGGAGACTAAACATTCCTTTTTTGCTGCTTATATAAAAAGAGCAGGTCTAGTGAATTTGAGAGGGTGTTCATGTGTGGAATCTTTTCACTTTGCCAAAAAAAGAATTTGCACCAAAATTGCCGGGTTTGGTGTGAAGAGCTGTGATTTAGCAAGGTCATACGTAGATTCCGTCGGTTAGTTCTCCGACAAAAAAGGGGGAAAACTAACTGCCTTGTTGATTTTGCACAGGCACATGCAAAAGAGGCGTTGACAGATGGCGTTCTCAGCGGCATAAACCGCGCCACAGGACGCGGCGCAACTGCTTAGCGGTTAAGCGGCGTGTTTGGCAAAACGAGTTTCAAAAAGTTCTCTTTTAGAGAATTTTAGTCGATCTCGGAGGAGTGCCCGAGTGGCTAAAGGGGGCGGACTGTAAATCCGCTGGCTATGCCTACGTTGGTTCGAATCCAACCTCCTCCACCATCGACTTGAAATTGGTAATGCGGGTGTAGCTCAATGGTAGAGCAGCAGCCTTCCAAGCTGAATACGAGGGTTCGATTCCCTTCACCCGCTCCAATCTCTTCTCGCTCTTTGCTGAAGGTATCCTAACAGAATCCTTGGGGTCTTTTATTGGCTTCAAGCCTTGATCGACGGAACTACGATTAAATAGAGAGCTACGCCCATGGCGAAGGAAAAATTTGAACGTAATAAGCCGCACGTCAACATCGGCACAATCGGCCACGTTGATCACGGCAAAACTACGCTGACTGCTGCGATTACTAAATCTTTTGGTGATTTTAAAGCATACGACGAAATTGACGGTGCTCCTGAAGAGCGCGCACGTGGTATCACTATCTCCACTGCGCACGTTGAGTATGAGACCGAAGCTCGTCACTACGCACACGTTGACTGCCCAGGCCACGCTGATTATGTGAAAAACATGATCACTGGTGCTGCACAGATGGACGGCGCGATCCTCGTTGTTAACGCTGCAGACGGCCCAATGCCTCAGACACGTGAGCACATCCTGCTCGCTCGTCAGGTTGGTGTGCCTGCTCTGGTTGTCTTCATGAACAAAGTTGACCAGGTTGACGACGAAGAACTGCTTGAACTCGTAGAAATGGAAGTTCGTGAACTTCTTTCTTCCTACGAATTCCCAGGCGATGATATTCCAATCATTGCTGGTTCTGCACTTGCTGCTCTTGAAGACCGCGATGACGCGATCGGCAAAGACAAAATTGTAGAGCTGATGGCTGCAGTTGACGAATACATCCCAACTCCTGACCGTCCACGCGATCTGCCATTCCTGATGCCGATTGAAGACGTGTTCTCTATCTCTGGCCGTGGTACTGTTGTAACCGGTCGCGTAGAGCGAGGCATCGTTCACGTTGGTGACGAAGTTGAGATCGTTGGCGTTAAAGATACATCTAAGACCACTGTTACTGGTGTTGAAATGTTCCGCAAGCTGCTCGATCAGGGTGAAGCTGGCGATAACATCGGTGCATTGATCCGTGGTGTTGGTCGTGAAGACGTTGAGCGTGGCCAGGTTCTTTGTAAACCAGGTTCCGTTACTCCTCACACTAAGTTTAAGGCTGAGGCATACATCCTCACCAAGGAAGAGGGTGGACGTCACACTCCATTCTTCACCAACTACCGTCCACAGTTCTACTTCCGTACAACTGATGTGACTGGTGTTGTTTCTCTGCCAGAAGGCACAGAAATGGTGATGCCTGGTGATAACGTTGCTGTTTCAGTTGAACTTATCGTACCAATCGCTATGGAAGATGGTCTGCGCTTCGCTATCCGTGAAGGCGGTCGTACCGTCGGCGCTGGTGTTGTAGCTGAAATCATCGAATAAGAATTGAGTTCGAACTGCGGTTTGATCTTGTGTTAAACCGCAGTTGCCTTGCTCAGTTAAGGATTAGTCATGAACGGTCAGAATATACGGATCCGCCTGAAGGCGTTTGATCACCGTGTTCTTGACGCTTCCACTAAGGAAATCGTGAACACGGCGAAACGGACCGGCGCACAAGTGCGTGGACCAGTTCCGTTGCCGACGCGGATTGAGAAGTACACAGTACTTCGCGGACCGCATGTTGATAAAAAGAGCCGTGATCAGTTCGAAATGCGCACTCATAAGCGTCTTTTGGACATCGTCGACCCAACACCACAGACAGTAGATGCTTTGATGAAGCTCGACCTGGCTGCTGGCGTTGATGTCGAGATCAAGCTCTAAGTGCGGCAAGGGGACACAGTAATGCGTTCTGGAGTGATCGCACAGAAGGTGGGTATGACCCGTATCTATAACGCGGCAGGCGAACACGTGCCCGTTACAGTACTGCGTCTAGACAACTGTCAAGTTGTTGCTCACCGGACGGCAGACAAGAACGGCTACACTGCGCTTCAGTTGGGCGTGGGTGCGGCAAAAGTTAAGAACACGAACCGCGCGATGCGTGGCCACTTTGCAGTTGCAAAAGTTGAGCCTAAGCGCAAACTCGCTGAGTTCCGTGTTTCTGAAGAGAACTTGATCGAAGTTGGTGCTGAGCTTACAGCTGACCACTTCCTTAACGGTCAGTTCGTGGATGTAACCGGCACCTCTATCGGTAAGGGCTTTGCTGGTGCGATGAAGCGTCACAACTTCGGTGGTGGTCGCGCTTCTCATGGTGTGTCTGTTTCACACCGTGCGCACGGTTCTACCGGTCAGTGTCAGGATCCAGGTAAGGTGTTTAAAGGCAAGAAAATGGCCGGACACCTCGGTGCTGAACGCGTAACCACTCAGAACCTGAAAGTTGTACGTACTGACGTAGAACGTGGTCTGATCATGGTTGAAGGTTCTGTACCTGGCTCTAAAGGCGGTTGGATCCTGGTTCGTGATGCAATTAAGAAGGCTCTGCCAGAGAACGTTCCTGTACCAGGTGCATTCCGTCAGAACTCTGCTATTGCAGCGGCTGAAGCCGGGAAGGAAGGTGAGTGATGGAACTCGAGGTTAAAACCCTCGGCGGTAACGCAGCGGGTTCGATCACAGTGTCTGACGAGATCTTTGGTCTCGAGCCACGTATCGACCTAATCCAGCGTGTTGTTCGCTGGCAGCTTGCAAAGCGCCAGGCTGGTACACATAAAACTTTGGGTCGTTCCGAAGTTAATGGTACCACCAAAAAATTCGTACGCCAGAAAGGTTCTGGCGGCGCACGTCACGGTAACCGTAAAGCACCTCAGTTCCGTGGTGGTGGTAGGGCATTTGGTCCAGTTGTGCGTGAGCACGCTCATGAGCTTCCTAAAAAAGTTCGTGTTCTGGGTCTGAAGCATGCTCTGTCTGCAAAAGCAGCTTCTGGCAACCTTGTTGTTGTTGAGGATGCGAAATCAGCAGAAGCCAAAACCAAGGCTCTGAAGGATCAGCTCGGTTCTCTCGGATTGAACAGTGCGTTGTTCGTGGACGGTTCTGAAGTAGATGCAAACTTCGGTTTGGCTACTCGTAACATTCCACTCGTAGATGTACTGCCGGTACAGGGTATCAACGTTTACGACATTCTTCGTCGTGATACGCTGGTCCTGACCAAAGCGGCAGTTGCAGCTTTGGAGGAGCGCTTCTAATGAGCAAGCTCGTTCACTACGACAAAATCGTATCTCCGGTGATCACCGAGAAAGCTACTTTTGCCTCTGAAGAGAATAAGGTTGTTTTTAAGGTTGCTCTCACTGCAACAAAACCGGAAATCAAAGCAGCTGTTGAAGCTCTGTTTGGCGTAAAAGTCAAAGCAGTCAACACACTGGTTCGCAAGGGTAAAACCAAGCGCTTCAAAGGTGTTGTCGGCAAACAGAACGACTTCAAAAAAGCTGTGGTCACTCTGGAAGATGGTCAGTCCATCGACGTGACGACCGGTCTGTAAGGGGTAGGACAAAATGGCACTTAAGACATTTAATCCGACATCTCCTGGCCGTCGTCAGCTGGTCCAGGTAGACCGTTCTGATCTTTGGAAAGGCAAGCCAGTCAAGAAATTGACTGAAGGTCTGTCCAAGTCCGGTGGTCGTAACAACCACGGTCGTAAGACTGCGAACAACATTGGTGGTGGTCACAAACGTACCTACCGCCTGATCGACTTCAAGCGTCGTAAATTCGACGTTGTCGGTACTGTTGAGCGTCTGGAATACGATCCAAACCGCACCGCTTTCATCGCTCTCATCACTTATGATGATGGCGAGCAGGCATACATCCTTGCACCACAGCGTCTTGCTGCTGGCGATAAGGTTGTAGCTGGTGAAGCTGTGGATATTAAGCCAGGCAACGCTATGCCTCTGGCTTCTATTCCAGTGGGTACCATCATCCACAACATCGAGATGAAGCCAGGCAAAGGCGCGCAGATTGCTCGCTCAGCTGGTGCTTACGCTCAGATCGTTGGTCGTGATGCTGGTTACACAGTCATCCGTCTGCTTTCCGGTGAACAGCGTCGCGTTCTTGGCACCTGTATGGCTACCGTTGGTGCGGTATCCAACCAGGACCACGCGAACATCAACCTTGGTAAGGCTGGTCGTTCCCGTTGGCTGGGTCGTCGCCCACACGTTCGTGGTGTTGCGATGAACCCTGTCGATCACCCACATGGTGGTGGTGAAGGTCGCACCTCCGGTGGACGTCATCCGGTTACCCCTTGGGGCAAGCCGACCAAAGGCAAGCGCACACGCAGTAACAAGTCCAGCGATAAGTTTATCGTTCGGTCTCGTCACGCGCGTAAGAAGTAAGAGGAACGGATCGTGGCACGTTCGATCTGGAAAGGGCCGTTTATTGACGGTTACCTCCTGAAGAAAGCGGATAAGGTTCGTGAATCCGGCCGGAATGAGGTCATTAAGACCTGGAGCCGACGTTCTACCGTTCTGCCGCACTTTGTGGGGTTGACTTTTGGCGTCTATAACGGTCAAAAGCACATTCCTGTTTTGATCAGTGAAGACATGGTTGGGCACAAGTTGGGCGAATTCGCTCCTTCTCGTACCTACTACGGCCATGGCGCTGACAAAAAGTCAAAGAGGAAGTAGCGATGGGCAAGCAGAAGCATGAGCGGATGCTCCCAGACAACGAGGCAAAGGCGGTTTGCCGCATGCTGCGGGTTTCCCCGCAGAAGTTGAACCTCGTTGCTGCATCCATTCGCGGTAAGAAGGTTGGTACAGCACTTGCTGATCTGACTTTCTCCCGTAAGCGCATTTCAGGCGACGTCAAGAAGACCTTGATGTCTGCTATTGCTAATGCGGAAAACAACCATGATCTCGACGTCGACAATCTTGTCGTCGCCGAGGCTTATGTTGGCAAAGCGCTTGTCATGAAGCGTTTCCAGCCGCGAGCTCGTGGTCGTGTTGGACGGATCCTAAAGCCGTTTTCCAACCTGACTATCGTGGTTCGGGAAGTTGAGGAGACTGCCTGATGGGTCAGAAGATTAATCCAATCGGTTTTCGTCTTGGCATCAACCGTACCTGGGACTCTCGCTGGTTTGCTAGCAAGAACGAATACGGCGATCTTCTTCATGAAGATTTTCGCATCCGCGAATATCTGCTTAAAGAACTTAAGCAGGCTGCTGTATCCAAGGTCGTCATTGAACGTCCGCACAAAAAGTGCCGTGTAACTATTCACTCTGGTCGTCCAGGTGTTGTTATCGGTAAAAAAGGTGCAGACATCGAACGCCTTCGCAAGAAGCTGTCCGAGATGACAAATTCGGAAGTGCACCTCAACATCGTTGAAGTGCGCAAGCCGGAGACCGATGCAGCGCTTGTTGCAGCATCTATCGCTCAGCAGCTCGAGCGTCGTGTTGCTTTCCGCCGTGCCATGAAGCGTGCAGTTCAGTCTGCAATGCGTCTTGGCGCCCAGGGCATCCGTATTAACTGCGGTGGTCGTCTTGGTGGTGCGGAAATCGCACGTATCGAATGGTACCGTGAAGGTCGCGTGCCTCTGCACACTCTTCGTGCAGACATCGACTACGGCACTGCTACAGCACACACCGCTTACGGTGCGTGTGGCGTTAAAGTCTGGATCTTCAAGGGCGAAATCCTTGAGCATGATCCAATGGCTTCTGAACGTCGTGCGACTGAAGGTGGTGGCAAGAGCGAACGCCAAGGTGGCGGTCGGCGTGAGCGCGCTGCGTAAGCAGCGCCTTCACACGGCTTAACTATTAAAGCGAGAGAAAACGATGCTGCAACCAAAGCGTACTAAGTTCCGCAAGCAGCACAAGGGCCGCATCCATGGCAATGCCAAGGGTGGTACGGACCTCAATTTTGGTGCCTTTGGCCTGAAAGCCATGGAACCAGAGCGGATCACCGCTCGTCAGATTGAGGCTGCCCGTCGTGCAATGACCCGTTACATGAAGCGTGCGGGTCGCGTGTGGATCAGAATCTTCCCGGACGTTCCTGTGTCCTCCAAGCCGGCTGAAGTTCGGATGGGTAAGGGTAAAGGTTCTCCTGAGTACTGGGCGTGCCGGGTGAAACCTGGTCGCATCATGTTCGAAATGGACGGTGTGTCTGAAGATATTGCTCGTGAAGCAATGCGTCTGGCCGCTGCTAAACTCCCAATCAAGTGCCGGTTCGTCCAGCGCATTGGTGAGTAATCGGACATCGAAAGGAAAAGGCCATGAAGGCTAGCGACGTAAGAGCTAAGACCTCAGATGAGCTCAAGGCAAACCTGGAAGAGCTGAAAAAAGAACAGTTCAACCTGCGTTTCCAGAGAGCAACTGGTCAGCTCGAAAACACCGCTCGTGTCCGTCAGGTTCGCCGGGACATTGCGCGGATCCAGACAGTCTTGCGCGACAAGCGCGTGTCTGACAACGCATAAGGAGCTAATGATGCCAAAGCGTATTTTGCAGGGTGTCGTTGTTAGCGATGCGAACGAAAAGACAGTAACGGTGAAGGTAGAGCGTCGCTTTACCCACCCTTTGCTGAAAAAAGTTGTGCGCCGTACGAAGAAGTATCGTGCACATGACGAAAATAATTCTTACAAGGTTGGCGACACCGTTCAAATTGAAGAGTGTGCTCCAATCTCTAAGAATAAGAAATGGACCGTTGTTTCTACGGAAGCAGCGAGCTAGTGAACGCATCCAGCATTTCTAACTTTTAGAGTGCTGAGAAAGAACAAGGCGACGAGTCATGATTCAGATGCAAACTAACCTCGACGTAGCCGATAATTCCGGCGCACGTCGTGTCATGTGCATCAAAGTGCTCGGCGGCTCCAAACGGAAGTATGCTGGCGTTGGCGACATCATTGTTGTCTCCGTCAAAGAAGCAATTCCTCGGGGTCGTGTAAAGAAGGGCGACGTGATGAAAGCGGTCGTCGTACGCACGGCTAAAGACATCCGTCGTGCTGACGGCAGTGTGATCCGGTTCGACAGCAATGCTGCCGTCCTGATCAACAACAACAAAGAACCGATCGGAACACGTATTTTTGGCCCAGTTCCTCGTGAACTGCGTGGCAAGAATCACATGAAGATCATTTCGCTTGCGCCGGAGGTGCTCTGATGCCCGCGAAGATCAAAAAGGGCGACAAAGTCGTCGTAATTGCCGGTCGTGACAAAGGAAAGACTGGGGAAGTTCTCCAGATGATTCCATCTGACAACCGCGCTGTCGTGCGTGGCGTTAACTTGGTGAAACGTCACCAGCGCCAGACCCAACAGAGCGAAGGTGGTATCATCACAAAGGAAGCTCCAATTCAGCTTTCCAATATTGCCATTGCTGATCCTAAGGATGGCAAGCCGACCCGCGTCGGTTTCACGACTAATGATGCAGGCGCCACTGTTCGTGTCGCTAAGCGTTCAGGAGACGTGATTGATGGCTGACGCTACTTACACTCCACGGCTCAAGGCGCACTACAATGATGTGGTGCGTGGTGAGCTTCAGGAGAAGTTTAACTACACCAACCCAATGATGATCCCTTCGGTCGAAAAGATCGTTTTGAACATGGGTGTTGGTGAAGCTGTTGGTGACAGCAAGAAGGCTCGTATCGCTGCTGAAGATCTTAGCTTGATTGCTGGTCAAAAGGCGGTTATTACCCGTGCTAGAAAATCTATCGCGACCTTCAAGGTTCGTGAAGATATGCCGCTGGGTACTAAAGTTACACTTCGTCGTAACCAGATGTTCGAATTCATGGATCGTTTGATCACAATCGCGCTTCCGCGTGTACGTGACTTTCGTGGCTTGAATCCGAAAAGCTTCGACGGACGTGGCAACTACGCTATGGGACTTAAAGAACACATTGTTTTCCCTGAAATTGACTACGATAAAGTAGATCAAATGTGGGGTATGGACATTGTTGTTTGTACCAATGCTAAAACCGATGACGAAGCGCGTGAACTGCTGCGCGCGTTCAACTTCCCGTTCCGCAAATAAAAGCGGTATACGGGAAAGGAACGAGGACAGACGATGGCGAAGAAAAGCGCGGTCGAGAAAAACAAGCGGCGCGTAGCTCTTGTTAGTAAATATGCTGACAAGCGTGCTGCCCTGAAGGCCATGGCCAAGGACGAGAGCTTGTCCCTGGAGGAGCGTTTCAATGCACGGCTGAAGCTTTCAAAGCTGCCGCGCAATTCCGCGCCTACACGGGTACGCAACCGGTGTGAAGTCACAGGTCGCCCACGCGGTTACTACCGCAAACTTAAGATGTCGCGTATTGCGCTTCGTGAGTTGGGTTCCCTGGGCAAGATCCCGGGTCTCGTGAAGTCGAGCTGGTAAGGAGTTACTGCTATGTCGATTTCCGATCCAGTCGGGGATATGATCACGCGCATCCGTAATGCGCAGATGCGTCGCAAATCTAAAGTAAGCACACCTGCTTCTAAGTTGCGCGCGCACATCTTGGACGTTCTGATTTCTGAAGGTTACATCCGCGGTTATACCGCTGTTGACTTCGGTGCAGGCAAGTCTGAGCTTGAAATTGAGTTGAAGTATTTCGACGGTGAACCAGTGATTCGCACCATTGAGCGCGTATCTAAGCCTGGTCGTCGTGTGTATTCTTCAGTCAAGAACATCCCACACGTTGCAAACGGCTTGGGTGTATCTATTCTGTCTACTCCTCAGGGCGTAATGGCAGACCACGATGCACGTGAGAAAAATGTGGGTGGTGAAGTACTTTGTCGCGTCTTCTGACGCGGCATTGCACGATTAACTAAAATAACAGACAGGTTGATCTTATGTCTCGAATTGGCAAGAAGCCAGTCCCCGTGCCAAGCGGGGTAACGGCAACGATCAACGGCCAGAATGTTATCGTTAAAGGCCCGAAGGGGGAACTCTCCTTCGTGGTCAACGATCTCGTTTCGGTCGATATGGCGGATGATGGTATCCGTCTTGATCCGCGCAACCAGTCAAAGACTGCGCGTTCTTTGTGGGGTATGTCCCGCACCATGGTCGCTAACCTTATCACAGGTGTGACCTCCGGCTTCGAAAAGCAGCTGGCGATTACCGGTGTTGGTTACCGTGCACAGGTTCAAGGTAAGACCCTTAATCTTGCTCTTGGTTTCTCTCATGATGTCAAGTTCGACATTCCTGAGGGTGTAGAAATCAAATGTCCGAAGCCGACAGAAATTGTCATCAACGGCATTGACAAGCAGCAGATAGGGCAGGTTGCCGCGAACATTCGTGAATATCGCCCACCTGAGCCATACAAAGGCAAGGGTATTCGTTATGCGGACGAGTTCATCGTTCGTAAAGAAGGCAAGAAGAAGTAACGGTACGGACCATGGCGAATGGAAATTCTTTCGAACGTCGTCGCGCCCGTGTGCGCCGTTCGATCAAAAAGGTAGCGAATGGTCGTCCTCGGCTGTCCGTTTTCCGCTCATCCAAGCAGATTTACGCTCAGATCATCGACGATACCAAGGGTGTAACCCTTGCGTCCGCGTCTACCATTGAGAAAGACGTAAAAGTAGAAAACGGCGGCAATAAAGATGCTGCTGCTGCTGTAGGCAAGCTTATTGCTGAACGCGCTATTGCTGCTGGTATCAAAGAAGTCGTGTTTGATCGTGGTGGTTATATCTATCATGGCCGTGTTCAGGCCTTGGCAGATGCAGCACGTGATAGCGGTCTGAGCTTCTGATCAGCGCCTTTTGGTGCTCCTAGAGAACGGGAAACATTATTATGGCGAGACAGGATAACCGGGATCGTGACGAGCGCGACAGCGAATTTGTCGATAAGCTCGTTCACATCAACCGCGTCGCTAAAGTTGTAAAGGGTGGTCGTCGTTTCGGCTTCGCCGCTCTTGTAGTAGTTGGTGATCAGAAAGGCCGCGTTGGCTTTGGTCACGGTAAGGCTCGTGAAGTGCCAGAGGCCATCCGCAAAGCAACGGAAGCTGCTAAGCGTACTATGGTTCGTGTGCCACTTCGTGAAGGTCGTACTCTTCACCACGATGTTGAAGGCCGTCACGGCGCAGGTAAAGTTGTACTTCGTGCAGCACCTGCCGGTACCGGTATCATCGCTGGTGGTCCAATGCGTGCTGTGTTTGAGACACTTGGTGTCCAGGACGTTGTTGCGAAGTCCCTTGGTACTTCCAACCCGTACAACATGGTTCGTGCGACTTTCGATGCACTGAAAAAAGAAGACAGCCCGCGTTCTGTTGCAGCACGTCGTGGTCTCAAGGTATCTTCCTTGCAGGCTCGTCGTCGTGACAACGATGATGCGGCGCCAGTAAAGGCTGAGGCATAAGCCTCGCTTTTGCTGACTGAGAACAAGGGTTAGTGTCATGGCTAATACTGAAAAGACTGTAACAGTCGAACAGATCGGTAGCCCGCTTCGCCGTCCTGCTAGTCAGCGTGCTACGTTGATTGGTCTGGGCTTGAACAAGATGCACCGTCGTCGTACTCTGAAGGATACTCCAGAAGTACGCGGCATGATCCGTAAGGTTCAGCATCTGGTTCGCGTTTTAGACGAAGCATAAGCGGACCGGGAGAACTATCATGAAGCTCAACGAACTCCGGGATAACCCGGGTGCTGTTTCGGACCGAACCCGCGTAGGACGCGGTATCGGTTCCGGTAAGGGCAAGACTGGCGGCCGTGGTGTCAAAGGTCAGAAGTCCCGTTCGGGTGTTGCTATCAAGGGCTTTGAAGGCGGGCAGATGCCATTGCATCGTCGTCTTCCAAAGCGCGGCTTCACCAATATCTTTGCTAAGGACCTGAACATTGTGTCCTTGGGTCGTGTTCAGACAGCAATCGACGCTGGTAAGCTTGACGCTTCCGCGACGGTGACTGTTGAAGCACTTGTTGCAGCAGGCGTTGTTCGCCGCGTTCTGGATGGCGTACGCCTTCTGTCCGACGGTGAACTGAAAACTGCTGTAATTTTCGAAATTGCTGGTGCTTCCAAAACTGCTGTTACAGCAGTTGAAAAAGCAGGTGGCAAGGTCGTAATCAAGGAAGGCAAGGCTTAACAGCCTTGTCTTTTTTCGGGGTGTATCCAAACTGACCGGAGCGCGGAATGGCTTCTGCTGCCGAGCAACTTGCTTCAAACCTTAACTTTTCTGCCTTTGCTAAAGCCGAGGAACTGAAGAAGCGGATCTGGTTCACGCTAGGCGCGCTTTTGGTTTATCGATTCGGAACCTATATCCCTCTGCCTGGAATTAATCCTGACGCGCTCGCACAGGCCTTCGGAAACGTACAAACTGGCATTGTTGGCCTGTTTAACATGTTCTCCGGTGGTGCTGTCGAGCGTATGGCTATTTTTGCCCTCGGCATCATGCCTTACATTTCTGCGTCGATTATCATCCAGCTTATGACTTCTGTTGTTCCTGCTTTGGAACAGCTGAAGAAAGAGGGTGAGCAAGGCCGGAAAAAAATTAACCAGTACACACGTTTTGGTACAGTGATTCTGGCAACCTTCCAGGCCTACGGTATTTCCGTTGGTCTTGAGGCTGGCGCGAACATTGTTATCGATCCGGGCTGGTTCTTCCGTATTGCAACAGTTCTTACCCTTGTTGGTGGTACTATGTTCCTGATGTGGCTGGGTGAGCAAATCACCTCTCGCGGTATTGGTAACGGCATTTCTTTGATCATTTTCTCCGGTATTGTTGCCGGGCTTCCTTCTGCGATTGCTTCCACTTTGGAACTTGGTCGTCAGGGCGCGCTCGCAACTCCAATCATTTTGGCAGTTATCATACTGTCTGTGGTGGTTATCGGCGTTATCGTCTTCATGGAACGTGCACAGCGACGTTTGCTGATTCAGTACCCACGTCGCCAACAGGGCAATAAGATGTTTGAGGGGAACACATCGTTCCTGCCACTCAAACTCAATACGGCTGGTGTTATTCCACCGATTTTTGCGAGCTCCTTGTTGCTGGTACCAGCGACTGTAGCCAGTTTCCAAACCGGTGATTCCACTGGTTCGATGGCGTGGTTGACAACAATCACTGCGCTGCTGGGACACGGTCAACCAGCCTACATGGCTCTTTATGCAGCATTAATCATCTTTTTCTGCTTCTTCTACACCGCGATTGTTTTCAATCCATCGGAGACAGCAGACAACCTCAAGAAGCATGGTGGCTTCATTCCAGGAATTCGTCCAGGCGAACGTACTGCGCAGTACATTGACCATGTGCTAACTCGCATTACGGTTGTCGGTGCAATATACATAACTCTCATTTGTTTGTTGCCAGAGTTCCTGATCTCAGCAACGGGTGTTCCGTTCTACTTCGGTGGTACGTCTCTGCTCATTGTTGTTAGCGTCACCATGGATACCGTTTCTCAGATCCAGGGGCACCTTCTTGCTCATCAGTACGAGGGCTTGGTGAAGAAAACGAAGTTGAGGGGGAAACGTAGATGAGATTGATTCTTCTTGGCCCTCCTGGTGCTGGTAAAGGCACTCAGGCAGGTCGACTTGTTGCGGTGCATGGTATTGTCCAGCTTTCTACTGGTGACATGCTTCGTGCAGCTGTTGCAGCTGAATCCGAAGTCGGCTTGAAGGTCAAAGATGTTCTGACACGTGGTGACCTGGTTTCTGATGACCTGATTTGTTCCATCATTTCTGATCGTATTGATCAGGCTGATTGTGCAAAAGGCTTCATTCTGGACGGTTTCCCACGCACCATTGCTCAGGCTGACGCTCTTGGCGAACTGCTTGAGAAGAAGGACCAGAGACTTGATGCTGTTGTGCAGCTGAAGGTTGATGAAGGTATCCTTCTTGAGCGTATCGAAACACGTGCTCGTGAAAGCGCGGAAGCTCGATCCGATGACAATGCAGAGTCTTTGAAGAAACGTCTTGCAGTTTACAACGAGCAGACAGCCCCGCTTATCAAGTACTATGGTGAGCGGAACATGCTGATGGGCGTTGATGGCATGAAGTCCGTTGACGAGGTTGCTTCAGAGATCGATACGATTTTGAGCACGGTTTAATCCGTGCTTTTTGAAGGCAGGCGCTTGCGCTTGCCTTTATAATAAAGTATAGCCGGCGCACATCGACACCATAATCGATTGGCGCCGGTTTTCCTTGGGAAACCGAGGCTGATCTTTTTGCTGTGTGATGGTGCGCCCTCAACCTGTATGGTTGTAGGTGTGTTATCGGCAAAAAAATGGGAGAGGGAACAAACGTACCCTCGTAATTGGAGAAAATAAACGTGGCACGTATTGCTGGCGTCAACCTTCCGACGAATAAGCGCGTAGTTATCGCGCTGCAGTACATTCATGGCATTGGTGCGAAGTTCGCGCAGGAAATCACCGATAAAGTCGGTATTGCTGCAGAACGTCGCGTTAACGAACTTTCTGATGCAGAAGTTCTTAAAGTCCGTGAAGCAATCGACGCTGACTACACCGTTGAAGGTGATCTTCGTCGTGAAACTGCAATGAATATTAAGCGTCTCATGGACCTTGGCTGTTACCGTGGCCTGCGCCACCGTCGTGGTCTGCCTGTCCGTGGTCAGCGCACTCATACCAACGCTCGCACCCGTAAGGGCCCTGCTAAGGCGATCGCTGGTAAGAAGAAATAACTAGCCGGTTATCCGGTGGAGCCGCCGGCTATACGGCGGTGTAGATATCGAAGTTAGGAAATATAATGGCTAAAGAATCGACGCGCGTGCGTCGTCGCGAACGGAAGAACATTTCTTCAGGTGTCGCGCATGTGAACTCTACGTTCAACAACACCATGATCACCATCACCGATGCTCAGGGCAATGCGATCTCTTGGTCGTCTGCCGGCGCGCTTGGCTTTAAGGGTTCTCGTAAGTCTACCCCTTATGCTGCACAGGTCGCTGCCGAAGACGCTGGTCGTAAGGCTGCTGAACACGGCATGCGTACTCTCGAAGTAGAAGTACGTGGTCCAGGTTCTGGACGTGAATCCGCTCTGCGTGCGCTTCAGGCTGCAGGTTTCGTTATTACATCTATCCGTGATGTAACTCCGATCCCGCACAATGGTTGCCGCCCACGCAAGCGTCGCCGCGTCTAACAGTTCGTTAGGCTAGTTTTCCACCCAGGCAAGGATTAGTTGACTTTTAGGTCAACGGGAAAGCCAGAGGGTTTATGAACGTGACTATTCAAAAAAATTGGCAAGAGCTTATCAAGCCAACTAAACTCGACATTCGTGCTGGCGATGATGCACGCTTTAAGGCTTCTGTGATTGCAGAACCTCTTGAGCGTGGCTACGGCCTGACTCTTGGTAACGCACTGCGTCGCGTTCTGCTTAGCTCCCTTCAGGGTGCTGCAGTGACAGCGGTTCAGATTGATGGCGTTCTCCATGAGTTCTCGTCTATTCCTGGCGTTCGTGAAGATGTGACTGACATCATCCTGAACATCAAGGAAATCGCGCTTCGCATGGAAGGCGAGGGACCAAAGCGTATGGTTCTGCGTAAGCAGGGTCCTGGTGCGGTCTACGCTGGCGATATTGAAACTGTAGGTGACGTTGAGGTTCTTAACCCAGGTCTGCTGCTGTGTAACCTTGATGAAGGTGCGGAAGTTCGCATCGAATTCACTGTAAACACCGGCAAGGGTTATGTTCCAGCTGCCGCTAACCGCCCAGAAGACGCTCCAATCGGTCTGATTCCGGTTGACAGCCTTTATTCTCCGGTTAAGAAGGTTTCTTATAAGGTTGAGAACACCCGTGAAGGTCAGGTTCTTGATTATGATAAGTTGACTTTGACTGTTGAAACTGACGGATCTGTGATCCCTGAAGATGCAGTAGCATTTGCTGCTCGTATCCTGCAGGATCAGCTGTCTATCTTCGTGAACTTCGAAGAGCCACAGCGTGAAGTTCAGGAAGACACAGTCGCGGAACTTGCGTTCAACCCAGCACTGCTGAAGAAGGTTGATGAGCTTGAGTTGTCTGTACGTTCGGCAAACTGCCTGAAGAACGACAATATCGTATATATTGGCGATCTCATTCAGAAGACAGAAGCAGAAATGCTTCGTACACCGAACTTCGGTCGTAAGTCTCTCAACGAGATCAAAGAAGTTCTGGCGCAAATGGGCCTGCATCTCGGTATGGAAGTGGCAAACTGGCCGCCTGAAAATATCGATGAGCTCGCTAAGCGCTACGAAGACCACCAATATTAAAGGAACAGGAACCGAGCGCGCTGCGTGAGGTTCCGACGATCTGATCTACTAGATCGTAATTGACTTAACAAAGGAGAGGGCCATGCGCCACGGTAATTCCGGCCGCAAGCTCAATCGGACGTCAAGCCACCGTAAAGCGATGTTCGCTAACATGGCAGCTTCGCTCATCCAGCATGAGCAGATTGTTACGACGCTTCCGAAAGCAAAAGAGATGCGTCCAATCATCGAGAAGCTCATCACTCTGGGCAAGCGCGGCGACCTGCATGCACGTCGTCAAGCAATTTCCCAGATCCGTGACACTGCAATGGTAGCAAAGCTGTTTGATACCCTTGCAGAGCGTTATGCGGACCGTCAGGGTGGTTATTCTCGCGTGCTGAAAGCTGGTTTCCGTCATGGTGATAATGCACCAATGGCTGTTATCGAGCTGGTTGAGCGCGACGTAGAAGCTAAGGGCGCTGCAGATCGTGCACGCGCTGCTGCTGAAGAAGCTGCTGAGACAGCTGAAGCTGCTGCATAAGCTTTTCGCATAAGCGATTTGAAAAAGGGTGCCTTCGGGTGCCCTTTTTTGTTGCCTGAATGAAATTCGCTTAGAGGCCCTCAGTTTTTGCAGAACGAATCTGATGAAATAGTTCGCGTTACGTGAGTTTTGACAGGTGGAACTGGATTGTTCGTGTCAGGTTGGTACCGCAACTTATGATAGTACAGCGTGCTTCGAGTTTTGTGAGAAAACACAGCTAAATCATATCGGTATTTCAATTTTTCTTCGATTTGAAAAGCATTTTAAATATTTGTTTTAAGCGGAGATTAACACTATAGCCCGACTATACTCCCAACGTATTACTCGGGGGCAAATATGCGTTCTAAATCTGATGAGAGCGGCTCTGTATCCTCACCTAGAGTCAAAAATTATTTTAATCGTATTGCTGTTCGTCTTCCATTCATTATGGTTGGGCTTGCAATTATTGCGAGTGCCGTTGTGGCATTCCTTGGGTATACGCGTGCTGAGAGCGCGCTGACTGAAGCGAGCAAGACACAGCTCGTACTCGTGGCACAGGCTCGTCGGGATACTCTCGATGAAAAACTGGAGCGCGTTGATAGCGATATCAAGCGTCTGGTCAAGAGTAGCGCCATGCGCGTCACCATGACTGACCTGCTGGCCTCAATGGATTCTCTGAGTGCAGATAAGGATGATATCCTTAGCTACTTCCAAAAGAGTGGCTCGTCTGTTGCTGATCGTCTGCAGCTGACTGGGAATGGTAACAAGACGCTTTATTCCTGGCGTCATGCTGTTGTTCATCCAGACTTTGTGGCGAGTGTAACCGGTGGAGGTTATGCGGACATCCTGATCATGGATGCAAATGGTCTGGTTATCTATTCTGCGACCAAGTCCTCAGAGTTTCTTGAGAGCGTGAAGGATGGCAAGCTATCCGGTACATTGCTCAGTCAGGAATTCAACAAGGCGGCAAAAGCCACTGAAGGCGATGTGGTCTATTCTGAGATTGCTCAATATGCGCCTGATGGAAATTCTGCATCCCTTTTGATTTCGGCTCCTGTGTTTGTTGAAGACTTCAATCAGGTCACCTTTAAGGGTGTGATCGCCATTCGTCTCGGCTCTGAGTTCTTCGATAGCGTTTTGCAAAATCGTGAGAACATGGGTGAGACTGGTCAGACCTATCTGGCACGCATTGATGGCGCGATCCTTTCCAATCAGGTTTTGTCTGATGTGCCAACGGCGCTGGTGAAGAAAGATGATCCAGAGGTTGTTGCGAAAGTAGTTGAAGACCTGCAGGCGAACCTGGAAAGCAATGTTGGCTTTGCGGAAGTGAAGGAACAGTTTATTCTGGCCCTGCCACTTGGCTTTGAAAAACTGCCGACTGTTATTGTCGCAAAGACTGATGTGAGCGAAGCGCTGGCTGTTGTGCATGCACTCGCCAAAGAAATCATTATCAGCGGATTGGTTGTGTTGGCGGTTGTTGCTGCAATTGGCATCTTCATGGCACGTAGTCTGTCTACTCCGCTTAATCGCCTGTCATCCAATCTTAATAAGATTGCGAACGGTAATCTGGATGTGGAGATTATCTCTGCTCAGCGTAAGGATGAGATCGGCGATATTGGTCGAGCTGTTCAGTCTTTCCAGGCTGGTCTTGTCCGTGCAAGAGAGCTGGATGAGAAACAGGTGCGTGAGCAACATGAACAGGAAGAGCGCGTGAAACGCGTGGATGCCTTGAACGAGAACTTTGATATTGGCGTTCGAGACATCCTGACCACTGTGACTGACGCTGGCGGTAATCTGGAAACCACCGCGAAGAGTATGGCAAGCATCTCTGAGCAGACCAACACTGAGGCACAGACGGTGTCTTCTGCCTCTGAACAGTCCCTGATGAATCTTCAGGCTGTTGCTGGTGCTGCTGAAGAGCTTTCTGCAACTGTTGGTGAAATTGACCGCGAGGTCCGTCGTTCTGCTGACGTCTCCAAACAAGCGGCTGAGAAGGCTGCTGCGGCTGAGGTGTCTGTAAACGGTCTCATGGAAGCTGCGCAGCGCATTGGTGAAGTTGTGTCTCTCATCAATGATATTGCTGATCAGACCAACCTGTTGGCGCTGAATGCGACGATTGAGGCTGCTCGTGCAGGCGAAGCTGGTAAAGGCTTTGCGGTTGTTGCATCCGAAGTTAAGGGCCTTGCGAACCAGACTGGTCAGGCAACTGGCGAGATCAGTGTTCAGATCCAATCTGTTCAGGCTGAGACGGAGAAAGCCGTTGCGGCTATCAAGGAAATCAGCACGGTTATTGGTGACGTGAATGAAGCGGCGACTGCGATTGCAGGTGCTGTTCAGGAACAGGCTGTAACCGCAACAGATATCTCCAGCAACATTCAGCAGGTAACGTCTGGTAGCTCTGAGGTTGCTCAGGCTATTACCCGTGTGAGCATGATCGCAAGTGATGCGGGCCATGAAGCGGAAAACGTTCTTGGTGCTGCAAATCAACTGACACACCAGTCCGAAGAGCTGAAGAGCATGGTTGAAGAATACCTTGAGAATATCCGGGTAGCCTAAGTTCTGTCAGGTTTTATCGAGATGAGTAAGGCGCCGGGGTGACCCGGCGTTTTGCGTTTTGAGCAGGTGTGATCTTTTTAGTGCACTCAAACTGTTACTAGTTTGAAATCCACATGCAGTTTTCGGGGATACGAGCTCGCTGCTTAAAACCGACAGATTGGCCTTTTCATTTCCATATTGCAGACTTATCTGTAACCTGCTGCTCCCAAATTTTTTGAAAGAAAATCATTGTGAACTGGGGGCTCTTGCCGAAGGGATTTAAGAATGGGTCAAATCAGGAAGTCAGCTGCTCATCTGCTTTTTTGTGCAGTTCTTGGGACTACTGGCGTTGTGGCAACGCAAAGCACTGGTGCACTGGCCAGTGAAAAGACTGTTCCAACATCTCAAGCCGAGATTTCACTTTCCTTCGCTCCTATTGTGAAGAAGGTCGCGCCAGCGGTGGTGAATGTGTACGCAAGTCGTACCGTGCAAGAGCGCCGCAGAGTTTCTCCATTCTTTGATGATCCGTTCTTCCGTCGTTTCTTTGGTGAGCAATCCGATCGGTTCGCACCTCGTTCGCGCAGCCGCGTTCAAAGCTCTTTGGGCTCTGGTGTGATCGTTTCTGCTGATGGCACGATTATTACCAACCATCACGTTATCGCGGGCGCTGATGAGGTGCGTGTGGCACTTTCTGATCGACGTGAGTTTGATGCCGATATCATCTTGATGGATGAGCGCACAGATCTTGCCGTTTTGAAGGTGCGCAACGCAGAAGGGGCGTTCCCTGTTGTGCCGTTTGCCAACTCTGATGAACTTGAGGTGGGTGATCTGGTGCTGGCGATTGGGAACCCGTTTGGTGTTGGACAGACCGTGACGCAGGGTATTGTCTCCGCTGTTGCGCGAAATCAGGTCGGTGTCTCGGACTATCAGTTCTTCATTCAGACAGATGCCGCCATCAATCCGGGTAACTCGGGTGGGGCGCTGGTTGATCTAAACGGTCATCTTGTTGGTGTGAACACTGCGATCTTCTCGCGTTCCGGTGGCTCCAACGGTATTGGTTTTGCAATCCCTGCCAATATGGTGGAAGTGGTTGCTTCAGCTGCTGATGAGGGCGGTATCGTGCGCCGCCCGTGGGTTGGAACCAGTGTGCAACCAGTCAGCTCTGATATTGCTGCCAGCCTGGGGCTGGAGCGTCCTAGCGGGGTTCTCGTGACACGTATTCAGGAAGGAAGCCCAGCTGACCGTGCTGGTATTCGTGTCGGCGACCTGATCATGTCTGTTGGTGGCACTCAGGTGGATGATCCAGATGCTTATGGCTACCGTCTTGCTACAAAGAAAGTTGGTGGTGTCACGCGTTTTGAGATGCTGCGCGGTGGTGAGGCCTTTGCTGTCGAGATCAGCCTTGAGCGTGCGCCGGAAACTGTGGCTAGAGATGAAAGAGAGATCAAAGGGAACTCGCCATTTACTGGTGTACGGGTTATGAATCTTTCTCCTGCTGTGGCTGAAGAGTTGCGCATGTACAACGAGTTTTCAGGCGTTGTAATTGCTGATATTAAAGCTCGTAGTACTGCTGCCTATGTCGGCTTTAAACCCGGTGATATCGTGGTTGAGATCAATGGCGCTGAAGTTCAAAGCACCAAAGACCTTTCCAAGCTGACCGGCAAAAAGCAGCGCACCTGGAACATCACTTTCAAACGTGATGGTCAGCTACGACAGGTAAGTTTGCGATAATGCTGTTTTGAGAGTTTTACTCTCCAGAACAGTTTAGAGGAATGTTGAGAGACCATGAGTGATCTTTTTTCCGCCAATGGGATGGATCAGCTGGAAGACAGGCCGCTTGCAGATCGCATGCGGCCTCGTGTTCTGGAGGATGTTGTCGGACAAGGCCACCTTTTGGGTGACGCTGGTATTTTAAGCCGCATGCTGCGGTCCGGCTCTCTGGGGTCTCTCATCTTCTGGGGGCCTCCGGGTACCGGTAAGACCACGGTTGCCCGTTTGCTTGCAGATGCTACGGAACTGGAATTTGAGCAGATCTCTGCCATTTTCTCCGGTGTTGCTGATCTCAAAAAGTGTTTTGAGCGTGCTAGAGGACGTCAGATTTCCGGCAAACGGACTTTGCTGTTTGTTGACGAGATCCATCGCTTCAACCGCGCTCAGCTGGATAGTTTTTTGCCTGTGATGGAAGATGGCACCATCACTCTGGTGGGAGCAACGACTGAGAACCCGAGCTTTGAGCTGAATGCCGCGTTGCTGTCCCGTTCGCATGTGTTGACGTTCCATTCACTTGATGAAGATGCGCTGATTGATTTGCTCAAACGCGCGGAAGAAGTGATGGGGCGTGACTTGCCTCTGGATGAGGATGCGCGTCTATCACTCGTGCGTATGGCAGATGGTGATGGTCGGTCTGCATTGACTTTGGCGGAAGACGTTTGGCGTACGGCTGGCGATGACGAGATTTTCGACACGGAACGCCTTGCGGAAGTGGTGCAGCGACGTGCGCCGATCTATGACAAGACCAAGGACGGGCATTACAATCTCATCTCTGCGCTTCATAAGTCCATTCGCGGGTCGGACCCGGATGCGGCGCTCTACTGGATGTGCCGGATGCTGGAGGGCGGAGAAGATCCGCTATACATCATCCGCCGTTTGACAGTGATGGCTTCTGAAGACATTGGCATGGCTGATCCCAATGCGCTGGTGCAGGTGAATGCTGCACGTCACGCGTTTCAGCTGGTTGGGTCACCAGAAGGGGAGTATGCGCTGGCTCAGGCTGCGGTCTATCTGGCAACGGCCCCTAAATCGAATGCGTCTTATCTGGCTTATAAGGCTGCTCGCATGGATGCGCGGGAACATGGATCTCTTGTGCCGCCAAAGCACATCCTGAACGCACCGACCACGCTCATGAAGAAGATGGGGTATGGTGAAAGTTATCGCTACGATCATGATGAGCCAGATGCGTTTTCTGGTCAGGATTATTTCCCTGAGAAGATGGGTCGGCAAAAGTATTATGAGCCGAATGCTCGTGGGTTTGAGCGTGATGTTCAAAAACGGTTGAGCTATTGGGATCGCTTGAGAAAAGAGCGTGGCACTGCCTAGGGCCGTTTGTCTGGGTTCTCGTTGATACGCAATAGCAGAACTCGTTGTCTCGCCTTTTCTGAAAACTGGCGGTCACTTTTCAAGACTACACATAAACTACACGTAACTTTGTTTGGGTTTCCCGATTGCATTCGGGCATCCTAATTCGCACACTGACATCTGAGCTTGGTGCGTTCATTTATATCTGCGCATCATACTCTGACTTCTTTATTTAAGCGAATTCTGGTGCATGCATGAGGCAACTTGAGCTGAGATTGGGACTGGTGCTGTATGGCGGGGTTTCACTCGCCATCTACATGCACGGTGTCACCCGTGAACTCCTAAATCTTCAGCGTGCTTCCCATGCGTTGCATCAGTTGCGGCGGGACCGTGAGCGCGGTGTTGAGAGTGATGTCACTCTCGAAGGCTCAGCGAAATCCTATTTCGATCTTCTTGAAAGTTTTGGGCCACAGCTGGACCTGCGGGTTGTGATTGATGCAATCTCTGGCGCGTCTGCCGGAGGTGTGAATGCGATCATGCTGGCGCGGGCACTGGCGCATGATCTACCGCTCAAGCATCACAGCGATCTATGGCTATCGCTTGCTGATGTTGACAAGCTGGCCAATGAAACATCCGGGGTCAGCAAACATGCCAAGCGGGTGCTGGCACCAATATTGGATAAGCTTTTGGTTTTCCTTGGGACTGATGTTCCTCAGAACAAGGAAACGCGCACCAAACTGCGAGATTTTATCAGTTCGCGTTGGTTTACGCCGCCGTTCTCAGGTGAGCGATACTCAGGGTGGCTGGTGGATGCGTGCCGCGCAATGGATGAAGAGGATCGCGGGGAGACGCTGATCCCTTACGGACAGCGGTTGGAGCTGTTCGTGACACTCACGGATTTTCACGGTGTGTTGCGGCGTATTGCGTTGCATGATCCTGAGTTTATTGAGGAGTTGGATCATCGACGTATTGTAAAGTTCAATGCCATTCATCGGGTGTCCAGCGGTTTGCATAGCCAGATGAGTGCGGAGTGTATTCCTGATCTGGTCTTTGCTGCGAGAGCGACCTCTAGTTTCCCTGGAGCCTTTCCGCCTATGAGTGCTGAGGAGATGGATGGCGTTCTTGAGCGTCAGGGTCTTGAGTGGAGCGGGCGTGAAGCGTTCTTAACCAACGTGCTTCATGCCAATTGCGATGCAGAAGGGGAGCGTATCTTCATTGATGGGTCGTTGGTGATGAACAAGCCCTTCGAACCGCTTATTGGTTCCATTGCCCAACGACCTGCTGCTCGCGAAGTGGTGCGTCGTCTGCTTTATCTGGATCCGTTGCCCTTCTCACACCGTGATGTGCCAGCAGAGCCAGAGCCTCCGGGCTTCTTCAAAAGCATTTTCGCATCGTTAGCTCACATTCCGCGGAATGAACCGATTGGTGATGAGCTGCAGGAGATTGAGCAGATCAACATGAAGGTGCGGCGGATTCAGGAAGTGGCTGAAGCTGCATTGCCGATGGTCCGCCATGAAGTGCAGCTGTTGCTTGAAAAGCATGGCAGCCTGCCGGAGACTGAGGGTGACTTCTCAGTTGTGCGGCAAGGGGCTGAGCTGGCGGCGATGGAGCAATCTGGTTTCGCCAATGCCGGTTATCTTCAGCTTCGTTTGGGGCATCTTGCCCACCGGGTTGTCTTGTTGATTTCCGAGCTTTCCGGCACACAGCAAGAGGGGTGCGTTGAAAAGGGCGAGGAGGTTGCTCTCTGGTCCTGGGAAAGCGTGGAAGAAGTGGTCGTGAATGCGTTGACCTTCTCCAAAGAAGAGGAGGGGGAAGCGCAGCGGGATCAGGCTAAGATACTTCGTGAGCTGAAGAGCCTTGATGTTGACTATCGCATTCGTCAGCTGCGGTTTTTGATCGAGCAGATCAACAAGTTCTATCACCATGAAGAGATTGCTGGGTCTGTTGAGTTTGCGCGCCATCTGGATGTGTTTAAGCGTGAACTTTATGGGCAGATTGCCAACTTGCGGAGCCGTTGGTCCGAGGAGTTTTATGGCACAGAGACCATCTACCTTGCGACGCTGCTGAAAGAAGTTTCGCCGCAGTTGGAGACAGTGCGCAAAGTGCTTGGGGTTCTCAGCCTTCGCATGGGCCTTGCCGACCTTGATAAACTGACAGATTCCATTGTGTTTGAGGGAGTTGGGAAGCTAGGTGATCTGAAGGCGGCACAAGGTATTCTTGAAGGTTATATCGGCTTTCCGTTCTTCGACACCAGTATGTTTCCGGTTCAGCAGGCGCTCGATGCTTTTGAACTTCGTAAGATTGAGGTGGGGCGCATCAGTCCAAAGGATGCGCAATTGCTTTGTCCTGGTGGCGTTGATTTGAAAGGCGCGCAATTGCAGATGTTTGGTGCCTTCTTCAACCGCGGATGGCGCGAGCATGATTATCTGTGGGGGCGGCTCAACGCTGCAGAGCGGCTGGTGAGGTTACTGCGGGATGTTTATCATCAGTGCCACGGGTCAGCTCTGCGGATTGCTCCTGGTGATGACATGAACCTGCGCGCGATATTCCTTGATATTCTGGATGAAGAAGAAGCGCACCTGGAGGATCATGAAGAGTTGGTGGAAGCTTGCCGTGAGAAGGTTGACGAGGTCTTCTCTAAGGGATGTTAGTTACTGTGCAATTTGTGCAAGACATGCCATTCAAAATCCGATAGGGAGAATGCATGAAAAATCTCATCCTGATAGCACTTGGTGGCGGGGCAGGAGCGGTTTGTCGGCATCTGGTTTCAATGGCCGGACTTCGTCTTCTAGGCCCTTCATTTCCGTGGGGCACTGTCACCGTAAACATTCTTGGTTCATTGCTGATGGGGATCTTTGTTGAGGTTCTTGCTCAGCGACTAAGCGCTTCTTCTGAGCTGCGTTATCTGATCGCGACGGGTTTCCTTGGTGGTTTCACCACCTTCTCAACCTTCTCGTTGGATGTTGCTGTGCTGTGGGAACGCGGAGAACCTATTGCGACCGCCGCTTATGTGTTGGTCTCGCTTATTCTTTCCGTTTCAGCCTTGTTTGTCGGTCTTTATCTCACACGGCAGGTTCTCACCTAATTTGCAAGTTGCCCGCAAAAACTCATAGAAACTTGATGGTTTTTCGTTTTTAGGGGCTGAATCTGCGTGAAAGACTTGCATGTTTTGCCTTCAGCTGCCAAATGAGCGCCAACGGATTTAATAGGAACGGCTGGCGCACCCTTCGTGCTGCCGCCGCGTTAGAAGTCAGGACCTTCACCCATGAGTGGCTCCCAGAACAAAGCAGCGCCGCAAAACAACGGTGGCAGCCCAGTTAAAATTGAGATGCGCCGCGTTGATGCCGACGAAGCAGGCATGCGTCTTGATCGCTGGTTTAAAGAAAACTTCCCGGAACTTGGTTTTGGCCGCTTGCAGAAACTGCTGCGCACCAAGCAGGTTCGCGTAGATGGCAAACGTGCCGAAAGCTCCACCCGATTGGAAAAAGGGCAAGAAGTCCGCATTCCACCGCTCGGTGTTGAGCTGGCTGCTGATGACCGCAAGAATGCCAGACCTCGTCCGCGCAAGTTGGTTGACAGTGACCGTGAAGCCATTGAGCAGATGATGCTCTTTGAAGATGCGCATGTGATGGTACTGAATAAGCCCGCTGGCCTTGCTGTGCAGGGTGGCTCAGGTTTGACGCGTCACGTGGATGGTATGCTTGATGCCTTCACCAACCAGAAGGGCGATAAGCCGCGTCTGGTGCACCGTCTTGACCGTGAGACCTCCGGTATTTTGCTGGTTGCGAAGACCCGCCGTGCAGCTCAGGAGCTGACAAAGGCATTCCGTCATCGCAACACGCGTAAAATCTACTGGGCGATGGTTGCTGGCGTGCCAAAACCGCGTCAGGGTCGTATCTCGACCTATCTGGCGCGTGATGAGGGTGAAGAGCGCATGCGTGTTGCCTGTCATGGTGATGATGAAGCACAGCACGCAGTTAGCCTTTACAATGTGGTTGAACAGTCCGGTCAGAAGCTTTCCTGGGTGTCACTGAAGCCTGTAACTGGCCGTACGCACCAGCTGCGTGCCCATGCAGCGCATATTGGTTGCCCTATCGTCGGTGATCCAAAGTACTTCAATATAAAGAACTGGGAGCTTCCCGGTGGCATCCAGAACAAGCTGCATCTGCTGGCGCGCCGGATTATGATCCCGCATCCGTCAGGCAATGGTGTGATTGATGTTTCTGCTCCGCTGCCATCGCATATGCAGCAAACCTGGAACTTGCTTGGTATGGATGTGAAGGACTATGATCCGGACATCAATGAACCAGAATAAGTAATAGCAAAGTTACGGGCTGATCTTCATGTATCTCATTGTGTTTGATTGCGACGGCACGCTTGCGGATAGCCAAGACAATATCATGATTGGTTTTACTGCAGCGTATCGGTTTGTCGATCTGCCTATGCCATCGCGAGATGAAATTCTTGCAACGGTTGGCCTGAAACTGGATGTGGCGTTTGAGCAATTGCTGGGGCGGAATGACCCGGACTTGATTGAGCAGATGGTCAAGGGATACCAGCAGATCGTCTGGGAAATGCGTTCCAAGGGGCGTGATTATGATCCCCTTTATGAGGGGGCGATTGATGCTTTGCAAGAGTTGGATAGCCGGGAGGATGTGCTTCTTGGTATCGCAACAGGCAAGCACTCCCGCGGTATGAAGCACCTGATCAGCTTGCATGAGCTGGAAGGGCTTTTCACCACCATGCAGACAGCAGATGTTGCGCCATCCAAGCCGAATCCAAGTATGATTTTTCAGGCGATGAGCGAAACTGGTGTTGATCTGGAAAACACGATTATGATTGGTGATACGACTTTTGATATGCACATGGCGCGCAATGCAGGTGTGAAATCTGTCGGAGTTACATGGGGTTATCACAGCGCTGAAGATGTGAAGAGCGCTGGAGCCACCTATGTTATCAATCAGTTTAAGGAACTCATTCCGGTGCTTAGTGAGCATTTCAAATGGAATAAGGAAGTTGCATAATGCGTGACATTTTTGAGCAGATTGCAGATGACATTGCAAAAGGGCCTGTTGATGCTGTTCAGGCTGCACGTGAGCACACCAAACGGAACTTACCGAAACGCTTTTATGAGCGTGTGAGCGTTGAGCTGAAAGATGACGTCTTCGCTGTTTTGCTGGATGGACGCTCTATTAAAACACCTGGTCGCAATGCGCTGGTGTTTAAGGATGAAGTGATTGCTGAAGGCGTGGCTGCCGAATGGGAGCTGCAGGAAGAAGAGATTGATCCGGCGACGATGCCGCTGACGCGCATCGCCCATTCTGCGATTGATGCCGTTGAAGACAAGTTTGCGGAAGTTGCAGACGAGATCACACGGTATGCCGGAAATGATCATTTGTGTTACCGCGCAGCTTCTCCTGCAGAGCTGGTCACTCGCCAGAAAAATCAGTGGGACCCAGTCTTGGATTGGGCGGAGAAGTTGTTTGCTGGTCGCTTCAAGCTCGTTGAAGGGATTATGCATGTTGCTCAAGATGAGGTGGTGACAACTGCCTATCGCGCGCAACTGGGCAAATATGATGCGCTTCAGTTAACTGCGATCCATACAGTGACGTCCATTAGCGGTTCTGCTTTGCTGGCGCTGGCGCTGGCTGAAAAAGCCTTTGAGGCGGATGTTGTCTGGTCTGCAGCTCATGTTGATGAAGATTGGAACATTGAGCAGTGGGGGCAGGATGAAGAGGCTGCTCGTATTCGGCGTTTCAAAAACGACGAGTTCAACGCAGCAGTGCTTATTCTCGTTGGAGCACCAGAAGAAAGCTAAGGCTTATTCTTTGCAAAGTTGTCTTAAGGCGCGGCTTTTGGCTGTGCTTTTTTGTTGGTGTTGTGGCTTCTCCTGATATCGTATAAAGAAATCAATAGTTTGTAGTATGTGGGCAAGTGAATTTCATTTGCCGTGTTACCATCGAATCTGTTGAACTATGCACTCTTGCTGCACATATGAGTTCAGGGCTTTCGTAATAACGAAAACATCGCCAAATACTGCCCTAATCAAGAATATTGAGGAATTCCGCCGATGAAACATAATGAGAAAGTTATTGAGCGGCTTAACGAAGCTCTGAAACTGGAGCTTGGTGCCGTCAACCAGTACTGGCTGCATTACCGCCTGCTGGATGACTGGGGTTTTGGAAAGTTGGCGCAGAAAGAGCGCGAAGAATCCGTTGAAGAGATGCAACATGCCGACAAGCTGATTGAGCGCATTCTCTTCCTTGGTGGTCATCCAAATTTGCAAACTGTTGGCGCTTTGAAGATCGGCACCAATCTTAAGGAAGTTCTGGAAGCGGATCTTGCTGGTGAACATGAAGCTCGCACCTCTTATAAGAAGAGCCGTGAGATTTGTGATGCTGAAGGTGATTACGTCACCATGAAGCTGTTTGATGATCTATTGGCTGATGAAGAAGGTCACATTGACTTCCTTGAAACTCAGCTGGATCTCCTTGAGAAAATTGGTGAACAGCACTACGGCGCGTTGAATGCAAACTCGGCTGATGCTGGCGAATAAGTTCGCCTAACCGTTTGTTTTGATTAGAAAGAGCTGTCCTGTTGGGCAGCTCTTTTTTGTTGGGTTAAAGTTGTTTGTTTCAGACTAGCGCTTCATTAGGAACGATAGGGGATTTGGGTTGGCGGCGGGTTAGGCTGATCTATGTTTACTGGATCAAAGCTCGTTTTAGGGTCGGTTCAAAACGAGTTGTGTTTCACCTGCATTCCCTAAGGAGCAGTGCTTGCACTGAGAACTCATGAGAGCAAAAGACGGTGTCATTGAACGTTTGAACAAAGCCATTTCCATGGAACTTGGAGCTGTCAATCAATACTGGGTGCATTTCAGACTTCTTGAAGATTGGGGTTACACCAAACTCGCAAAGAAAGAGCGGGCTGAATCGATTGAAGAAATGCATCATGCGGATCGGTTGGTGGAAAGAGTTGTCTTTTTGGAAGGGCACCCAAACCTGCAGCATATCGCGCCCTTACGCATCGGTTCCTCAGTGAAGGAAGTACTGGAAGCAGATCTGGCAGGGGAGCGTGAAGCGATTGTGTATTACAGCGAATCTCGTGTGTTCTGTGAGCAGCAAGGTGACTTCGTGACAATGGCTCTTTTTGACAGTTTACTGGCAGATGAAGAAGGCCATTGTGATTTCCTTGAGACTCAATTGGAGCTTCTTGAGAAAATAGGCGAAGAAAAATATGGATTGCTCAATGCTGGCAGTGCTGATGAGGCAGAGTGAGTTTTAGCTGTCAAAGCATCAAAGAATGCTTGGTTTCCCAAGGGTTATTGGTTGTTGGGTTGAGGCAGTAATCAGTTGCATTGCATGAGGCTTCTCAATCCAACGGCTTACTAGTTTTTGTGCGTAGGGGCGTGCTAGGAGATAACTCAGTTAGATTGGGAGCTGAGATATCTGATGAAGGAAGTTCTAGCTGAATTAGAAAAAAGACGTGATGAAGCGCGGCTTGGTGGGGGACAACGCCGAATTGATGCGCAGCACAAACGCGGAAAACTCACCGCACGAGAGCGCATTGAAATTCTGCTAGATGAAGGTTCCTTCGAAGAATTCGATATGTTCAAGCAGCACCGCTGTACTGAGTTTGGTATGGAGGAAACGCACTTCCCTGGGGATGGTGTTGTTGCTGGTTGGGGAACCATCAACGGCCGTACCGTTTACCTCTTCTCGAAAGACTTCACTGTGTTTGGCGGATCGCTGTCTGAGACACACGCCGAGAAGATCATGAAGATCCAGGATATGGCGCTGCAGAACCGCGCACCGATCATCGGGATCTTTGATGCAGGTGGTGCTCGTATTCAGGAAGGTGTTGCTGCGCTCGGTGGATACGGTGAGGTATTCTGGCGCAACATTCAGGCATCTGGTGTTATTCCGCAGATTTCTGTGATTATGGGTCCATGTGCTGGTGGTGATGTGTATTCACCTGCCATGACCGATTTCATCTTTATGGTGCGCGATACCTCCTACATGTTCGTCACTGGTCCTGATGTTGTGAAAACAGTGACCAATGAGACTGTGACGGCTGAGGAACTTGGCGGCGCGAGCATTCACACGACCAAATCTTCCATCGCCGATGGTGCGTTTGACAATGATGTGGAAGCGTTGCTGCAGATTCGTCGTTTGGTGGATTATCTGCCGATGAACAATCAGGCTCCCCTGCCTGAACTCTCCGTTTATGATGATCCATCTCGTTTGGATGAGAGCCTCAATACGCTGGTTCCGGATAATCCGAACAAACCGTATGATATGCGGGAACTGATCCTAAAGACTGTCGATGAGCAGGATTTCTTTGAGATTCAGGAAAGCTTTGCCGGAAACATTATCACTGGCTTTGGCCGCGTCGAAGGACGCACAGTTGGTATTGTCGCCAACCAGCCAATGGTTCTTGCGGGTGTTCTGGACAGTGATGCAAGCCGGAAGGCTGCGCGTTTTGTTCGTTTCTGTGACTGCTTCAACATTCCGCTGGTAACCTTCGTGGATGTCCCGGGCTTTTTGCCAGGGACTGCGCAGGAATATGGTGGGTTGATCAAGCATGGCGCAAAGCTGCTGTTTGCTTATGGTGAAGCGACTGTTCCGAAAATCACAGTGATCACGCGTAAAGCTTATGGCGGCGCGTATGATGTGATGAGCTCCAAACACATTCGTGGTGATATGAATTATGCATGGCCATCTGCTGAGATTGCTGTGATGGGTGCAAAGGGTGCCGTTGAGATCCTCTATCGCAACGAGCTGGGTGATTCTGAGAAGATTGCCGAGCGCACCAAGGATTATGAAGATCGGTTTGCGAACCCATTTGTTGCTGCGGAGCGTGGCTACATTGATGAGGTGATCATGCCGCAGTCTACACGGATGCGCATTTCGAGAGCGCTTGCGATGTTGCGGACCAAGAACCAGCAGATGCCTTGGCGAAAGCACGACAACATCCCGCTCTAAGGACTGTTGTCTGATCGAGCTGAATAACAAAAAAACCCGGCCTTCGTGAGAAGGCCGGGTTTTTTTGATGGGAAGGGGGACTAACTTGGGGCGAGTTAGGTCTTATCTTTCGTCGTTTTCGACCACGCAGGTGTAACCAATGAGGGAGTGGTTGGAGTCTTTTGTAACAACGTAGGCGCGCTGTGTTTCTTCGCTTGGGCTACAGTAAGAGCCATTTGCTACGTAACGGTCATAAAGGCCTGGACCTGTGGAGAGAACGATCGCACCTTTTTCTTGCACCAGAGACTTTACCTGAGACCCTGTGAGGTCAGTTGTATTGGTGCGTGGAGCGTTCATAGCCTGAGCAACAGAAGCAACAGAGACGAGGCTGAGGACGGAAAGGGTCAGAGCGATCTTTTTCATTGGTCTTACTTTCAATTTTTAATTTGTGTTATTTGGGGAGAGAAAGACTTGGGAGGAACAGTCTTTCCCTAAGAGGCTGATGGGGGAGGCCCTCTAACTTGAGGCGTATTAGAGGCTTAGTTATCTCTGTTTTCGACGACGCAGGTGTAACCGATGAGGGAGCTGTTGGAGTCCTTGGTTACGACGTAAGCGCGCTGTGTTTCTTCGTGTGAGGCGCAGTAAGAAGCGTTTGCAACGAAGCGGTCATAGAGGCCTGGGCCAGTTGCGAGGACGATTGCGCCTTTGTCCTGTACGAGTGACTTTGCCTGGGAGGCAGTCAGGTCACCGGTGTTTACCAGAGCAGCCTGAGCGATAGAAGCAGCAGATACGAGGCCAAGTACGGATAGGGTCAGAGCGATCTTTTTCATTTGTTTTACTTTCAGTTCTAGTCATTTTCAGAGCGAAAGACCGGGAGGAGCAGTCTTCCTGATGGGGTTTTGCCGATGTTGGTTGTTATTTCGGCGTGTCTTTTCAATTTAGACTGATACAAGGCAACTCCGTGCCGCCTTATATCTTGTAACTTGTAGTTATATTGTTTTGTTCAAGCTTATTTTTGTTGTATGCTTTGTGTTTTGGTGTTTGTGGTTTGTTGTTGTTCGTTGATGATTGTATGTTTACTGGAAATTTTTGAGTAAGATGTGTTTTGGAACACAAAATTTTCTTTTCACAACTCTGAATTTTGGCCGATAACGAATTCGTGTGTTCGTGTTCTTGGGGATTACTTACCTGTCTGTGATCAAGCGCACATTTTTGCTTGATGGTGGTGCAGAAAGGAGTTCTCAACCGCTTGTTGGTCATGCTGAACAGGCAAGGTGAGTTTCGCAGGATGTGGATGAAGGATTCGAATGTGGGTAACTGCAGCTGCGTTTTGTGGTGCAACTGCAGTGTATTTGCTCGAAACGTGGATCTTCAGAGGACTCAGTCGAAGATATCAGAGCCGAATGGTCCTTCGCCGCTGTTGTAACCCGGTTCACATGAATAGCCGATGAAACAGCGCTTCTGGTCTTTCGTGGGAACCCAACGGCTCATCAAGCGTTCGTAAGGCTGGCAGAACTGGAGTCCTGCGACGAACCGATCGTAGGTACGGACGCCAGTGCTCAATACAATGCCGCCGGCGCGTTGCACGACAGAGCGGGCTTCCAGACAGGACATTTGCCGAGTATCAGGCCGTGCCTGTGCAGTGGTGGAAACTATGAGGGCCAGAGTGCTCGAAAGAACGAGTAATGTTGATATCCGCATAGTCTCCTCCTTTGTTACTGGTTCTGCCGTGTGCGTGGTGAGCAGCGATAACCGATCTGGCAGGAGTTGTTGTCTTTGGTCTGGGCCCACTCTCTGCGAAGCACTTCGTTGTGCAGGCAATACCTGATGTTGCTCACAAAGCGCTCATAGGTTCGCGGGCCTGTGGTCAGGACGACGCCTCCACGGCTGTTGACCAGCTGCTTGGCCTGTTCACAAGTCAGGCTCCTTGCATCCGGGCGCGCCTGAGCATTGGCTGAGGCTACCCACAACAGAGTTATGAGACTACTGGCAATAATGGTGGTGGAGGCATTACGCATGGGATCAGTTGCCTTACAAAGCAGATGTTGATGCAGGCGTGAACGCCGCAGTTCCATATGTTTTGAAGGCAATAGCCCAAAAGTGCGAGTATCAAGGTGAGCGGTGGTTAGTCGGTTCTAAAGAAGATGCCGTTGATTTAACTTTTTGCTGCTGGCCGTGTACGTGTGACTTCTACGCCAAACCCGCCTGTATGAACCGGCACTGGCGCAGAGGGTTTATTCACTCTCACAGTGATCTTGGAGATTTGCTGATCCATTGCGAAAACGGCCTCACAGATAGCTCCGGCAAGACGTTCCAGCAGATTGAAGCGGGAGTTGGTCACAACATCCTCGACAGTTTTCGCAAGGGTGCCGTAGCAGATGGTGTCTTCGTAGTCATCTGAAACAGTTGCCTTTTCAAAATCGGCCCAACAGGTCAGATCAATGATAAAGCGTTGACCCAATTTGGCTTCTTCATCATGGAGACCATGGAATGCATAGAAAGACAGGCCTTCCAGAAAAATCTTGTTTTCATTCATTGTTTGGCTCCTGAGGACTTTCTGACTGTTGGAAAACTGTGTTGCCAGAGGTGAGAGAGAAACTCAACGCATTTTAGAAGGTAATGCTCTTTATTCGGGTGAAAGTCCGTCAAAATTTAGATGCTCTGCGCATCCATTGCCCCTACGAAAGTGCGATGGTTCTTCGCCCTATTGTGAGGTTGCGGAAGTGCGTAGAGATGCCTACAACCCTGCACTGTAAATAAAGAAGGTGTGTATGTGGGATGGGCATGTTTTCAAAGATTCTGATCGCAAACCGTGGGGAAATCGCTTGCCGTGTTATCAAAACGGCAAAAACGATGGGGATCAAAACGGTTGCTGTTTACTCCGATGCGGACCGGGATGCGCTTCATGTGGAGATGGCTGATGAGGCCGTTCACATTGGTGAGCCGGCTGCAGCGAAATCATACCTTGTGATCGACAAGATTATTGAAGCATGTAAGCAGACCGGTGCTGAGGCTGTTCATCCAGGTTATGGCTTTCTTTCCGAACGCGCAGAATTCTGTGAGCGTTTGAAGCAGGAAGGCATTGTCTTTATCGGCCCCAATCCAAAAGCGATTGAGGTGATGGGAGATAAGATCACCTCCAAGCGATTTGCGGCGGAAGCTGATGTTTCCACTGTACCTGGATATATGGGGCTGATTGAAAGCCCTGAAGATGCCAAGCGGATTGCCTCTGAGGTTGGTTACCCGGTGATGATTAAGGCCTCCGCTGGTGGCGGTGGTAAAGGCATGCGTATTGCCTGGAATGATGAAGAGGCCATGGATGGCTTCGAGCGCGCAAAGTCTGAAGCTATCAGCTCCTTTGGCGATGATCGTATCTTCATCGAGAAGTTTATTGAGAACCCGCGCCATATTGAAATTCAGGTGCTGGGCGATAAACACGGCAATGCGGTTTATCTGGGTGAACGCGAATGTTCCATTCAGCGTCGTAACCAGAAGGTGATTGAAGAAGCGCCGTCTCCTTTGCTGGACGAAGAAACTCGCCGCAAGATGGGTGAGCAGGCAGTCGCGCTTGCCAAGGCTGTTGACTATGACAGTGCGGGTACTGTTGAGTTTGTTGCTGGACAGGATAAGAGCTTCTTCTTTCTTGAGATGAACACCCGCCTTCAGGTGGAACATCCGGTGACTGAACTGATCACTGGTGTGGATCTGGTTGAGCAGATGATCCGTGTTGCAGCTGGTGAAGAGCTTTCTTTGAAGCAGGAAGAGGTCAAGCTGAATGGTTGGTCTGTTGAAAGTCGTATCTATGCTGAGGATCCGTACCGCAACTTCCTGCCATCCATTGGCCGCCTGACGCGCTATCGTCCGCCTGCAGAAGGTGATCACGGTGCTTATGTGGTGCGTAATGATACTGGCGTGGTGGAAGGCTCTGAAATCTCCATGTTCTACGATCCGATGATCGCAAAACTGGTGACCTATGCGCCGACACGAGCTGAAGCGATCGAAGGCATGAGCACTGCACTTGATGAGTTTCAGGTGGATGGCATCCAGCACAACGTGCCGTTTCTTGCATCTCTCATGAAGCATCCGCGCTGGCGTTCGGGTCAATTGGCAACCGGCTTTATTGCTGATGAATATCCTGATGGGTTTGAGCCAGCTACTCCTGATGCTGAGGCTCGTAATGTGTTGGCGTCAGTTGCTCTTTCCATGCATCTGATCGAGCGTGAGCGTCTGGATCACTTGCCGGGTCGCCTGCGTCCGCATCATGGCGGTGTGCGCCGTGAGTGGGGCGTTCTCATCAATGGTGAGAAGCTGGATGCTGAATTGATTGAAGGCATGGCGGCAACACCACTTGATATTGATGTGTGTGTTGAGGGTGGTGCTCGCGAACGCGTTGCGTCCTCCTGGGTTCCGGGCGATATGCTTTGGAAAGGTCACGTTGGTGATCGTGCTGTAAGTGCCCAAGTGCGGTCTGTTGAGAATGGTTACCAGCTGGACTGGCAAGGCTATTCTGTTGTTGCCAAGGTGATGACGCCTCGCAATGCTGAGCTTGCAGCACTGATGCCTGAGAAAGTTGCACCGGATACATCCAACCTGTTGCTTTGCCCAATGCCGGGCCTTGTTGTTTCTCTTCATGTAGAAGAAGGGCAGGAAGTGAAAGCTGGAGAGCAGCTGGCCATTGTTGAAGCCATGAAAATGGAAAATGTGCTTCGGGCCGAACGCGATTGTGTGGTAAGCGCTATCAAGGCTGCACCGGGTGACAGTCTGGCAGTTGATGCTGTTATCATGGAATTTGAATAAGGAGTTGGTGCGAAGCCAATTCCTATGTTGAGGATTTGGCTTTGCGCACTCTGCTTTTTGATCTAGATGGAACGCTGACAGACCCTTTTGTCGGCATTGTAACGAGCGTTCAATACGCGCTTGAAAAGCTTGGCCTCGACGTTCCTCCCGCTGAAGATCTTGCTTTCGTCATCGGGCCGCCTCTCACAGAAACCTATCGCCAACTTCTGAATACGGAAGATGAAGAGCTGATCCTTGAGGGTATTCGCCTTTATCGTGAGCGTTTCACCACCGTTGGGCTTTATGAAAACGTGCGTTACGATGGGATCATTGAGCTGCTGCAGGCTGCTAAGGATCGCGGAGATCGCTTGTTTGTTTGCACATCCAAACCTTGGGTTTATGCGGAAAAGATTGTCGCGCACTTTGAGATGGATGGTTTTTTTGAGAAAACCTATGGCTGCGAGTTGGACATGACCCGTGGCAACAAGGTGGACCTTTTGGCCTATCTGTTGGAACAAGAAAATCTGGACGCCTCTCAGTGTCTTATGATTGGTGATCGCAAGCACGACATTATCGCAGCGAAGGAAAATGGCGTCCGCTCCGTTGGTGTGCTTTGGGGCTATGGCTCTGAAAGTGAGCTTGCAGATTGCGGAGCTGATATAGTGGTTGCTTCGCGTGAAGAGCTTGCCGCTCACCTTGCTGACAGTCTTGTCGCCTGACCTTCTTTGTAATGAGTTGAATTGATGCCGATTTATTTCGCTTATGGCCGCTTGATGAACCCGAAAACCATGGCAAGTCGTTGCCCGCAAGCCAAAGCGCTGGGGCCAGCTTCCATGGATGGCTATCGCTTTATCGTGACGTCTGAAGGCGTTCCTTCCATGGTGAAAGCGCCGGGGAAGCGTGTTCACGGTGTTCTGTGGGATTGCCGCATTGGAGAAATTACAATTGTGGATGGCGCAGAGGCGCTTTTCCGCAAGGGTCTGGACAAGGTCTTTCTTCCGGTTCGCAGCGGTGGGCAGAATAAATCTGCCATTATGTATATGAGCCGCACTGTGCGGACGGGTAAGCCTCACGTAAAAGCGTGGGAAGGTGTTTTAGAAGCTGCAGAACACTGGGATTTTCCCGAAACATACCGTGAGGAACTGCGCCAATGGGATCTGCGATAGCAGCTCTCCTGGCATCAGGTTGCGAGGCAGTATTGGGGTGACAGTCCGTTCACAAACGTGTTTTCAGTTAGACTGAAAGACAACTCGCAATTTCCTGAGAATCTGTTAGAAAACAGGTCTCCCAATGATGGGAGATAATTCTCAGGGCGGGGTGTAATTCCCTACCGGTGGTGATGGGCCTTCGTGCCATAAGTCCGCGAGCGCCTTCCATATTCAGGAAGGGTCAGCAGATCCGGTGAGAACCCGGAACCGACGGTTATAGTCCGGATGAAAGAGAATGTAGGTGAAGGGTGCTTAGAAGAGCACTGTTGGCTTGCGCGTCCTGATTCAATGAAACGTGGCTGTTGTTGGCCCTTTGGATCAGAAAGATTTCTTATGTTTAATCCGTTTTTACCGACTGAATTTGAGGTGCGTGCATGAGCTCAACACGCAGTTCTACTCGTGCGTCCGCAGCTGTTGTGGGCGCAAGCTGGATGGTGTTTGCTGGTGCGGCTTTTGCTATCACCAACTCCGCCATGCAGTATCTGACGATGGTGCAGGGGTTGAGTTCTACCAGCGCAACCTTCTGGCAATACCTGATCTCGCTTGTTGCGATGCTGCCAGTGATCTGGCGCATTGGTGTTGACGGACTGCACACAGAACAGCTGGCGCTGCATATCTTCCGCGTCTTTCTGGCGGCACTGGGCGTTCAGTTTTGGGTGGCTGGTTTGGCGAATGGCGTGCCGATCTGGCAGGCGATTGCACTTCTGATGACGTCTCCGTTCTTCGTGACTATTGGAGCGGCGTTGTTCTTGCGTGAGACTGCAAGCAGGCAGCGCTGGGCGGCGACAGCTGTCGGCTTTATGGGTGGCATGATTATTCTGAGTCCTTGGGATGATGCCTTTCAGCTGGTTGCTTTCCTGCCGATTATCGCTGCTCTGCTGTGGGGTTCTTCTATTCTTTGTATGAAGAAGCTGGAAGAGCGTGAGAGCCCGCAATCTGTTACGCTCTATCTTCTTCTACTGCTGACACCAGTTAATTTCGTCCTGGCTTTCCTGGCTCCAGGTGGTTTGGCAATGCCAGTTGGCATGAGTATGTGGTGGTTGATTATTCTGGCGGGGCTTTTGGGGGCGATTGCGCAAGGCTCATTGGCTATGGCCTATGAGAAGGTCGATGCAGCTTATCTGCAGCCGTTTGATCATCTCAAGTTGCCGCTTAATGTGCTTTGTGGATTCCTTATTTTTGGCTGGGTACCACCGGGCAACTTGTGGCTTGGGGCTGCGCTGATCATTGGCGCATCGCTTTATACGGTGCATGTGGAGCGCAAGCAGAACTAATTGAAAAGCCCGGCCAAGTTGCCGGGCTTTTTCTTTGTGTGAGCAATCAGTTGAACCAGACCGCAAAAGAGCCAAAGTTGCGTCCCATTGGGCGTGTGATTGTGCGCATGAAATTTCCTTCCCAAACAGGGCCTTGTTGCACATAGTCAACGGAGTTTGGTCCGGTGATGAAGAGCACAAGATCGAAGGTCTTTGCGGTTTCGAAGAAGGTCTTCATATTGATCCCGCCTTCAAACACCATAGACGGAATCAAAAGCTCTCCGTTCAGTACCTGTTCGGAGGCTTTGACGGCTTCCAACCAGCTGTCGATGGTCTCTTGTGTGACAGGGAGGGCCTGAAACGGGCTGGTCTGATTGGGGTTTGGTAACCATTCATTGTCGTCATCGGATTCTTGCTGAATGAGATCCAATGTCTCGTAGTTCAGTTGCATTACCTTCAAGAGGTTTTGGCGTGTTGCCTTGAGACGATAGGGGTTCTCTAAAGTCCAGTTAATGGAATGCAGAAAGTTGATTGGGGTAGCGAAGGAACCAAAGCCGCGCCCGTTGTCTGCTTTGCCCCTTTCCTCCAGCTGCTGGCCGTAAGTGGTTGCTGATGGGCCGAAGACGCTATGAAAGGTCAGGTCGTAGGTGTTCTCATAGTCAAAGGCGAGTAGGAAATTACCCATTGACATGAGTAGGTTAGAATATCCCTGTAGCCACTTTGCGTCCGCCTTGTCAAAGCTGATAGGAAACGTTGTTGTATCATCCTCAAGCTGAAACGGGCTTCTTCTGGAAAGGCCTGAGAGAATTGTGGCGAGGTTTTCGTGGGGTTCCACGGTTCCGCTGTTGTCTGCATCTAGGCCGATCTTCAACAGGTCTACCGTAAGCTTCACAGGCTGCTCTGATATCCCGTTCAAAGTTTCGTTTGCCTGTTCCAGCTGAGACACGAATTTCTCCAGCATTTCCCTTGTCTTGTTGTAGGTAACGGGTTCTGGCGTTGGGTTTAGGGCAACCGGGATTCTGAAAATGGGGAGGACCGATTTCAGGCTTCTGTTCGGGGATGTGTTTCCGGCGCCGTATTTGTATAGGTCCTGTTGAATGCCTTGGAGAGCATTGAGGAACTGCAGGGCACCCAATGCGAGCTTTGCCTGATTGTTTTCCGGGTTCTGCTTAGTGTTGCTTACAAAAGATATGATGTCGGTTTCATAATCAGCCTTTTCTATGATCTCGTTGAACTGACTGGTGAAATCGGCCTGAGCAAAGGCTTGAGCTGGTAGAAAAATCATGACTGCGGAGAATGAAGGAGCAGTCAGGCGAGATTTGAGAAAATTCATAAAGTCTCTCCTAAAGGTCTGCCTATTAGATATAGGAGTTGATGTTTTTTTTATGGCTTGCAATCTAGGGCTGTGGTGAGACTGGGCAGTGTTGCCAATTTCGCCCTCTGAATCGAGAAAAGCTTTATCTGTGAAGCCCTTAAGCGCACCGGGAGATACCAATGAAAACCAAACACTGTTCCATCACGGGATTGGTGCAGGGTGTTGGGTATCGTGCGTGGCTTTATAAAAAGGCCGGAATGCTCGGTGTTTCCGGTTGGTGCAAGAACAATGAAGATGGGTCGGTGGAGGCAGTTGTCACCGGTGATCCGGAGAAAGTGGATGCCTTGCTGATGGCTGTTCAGCAAGGGCCAGTCGGGGCACAAGTTGAAGCGGTAACACTGCTGGCGGATGCCCCTGAGGAGAAGGGGGCTTTCCGCATTGAGTACTAGTTATTCGCTCTCAGTTTTTTGAACGAGGCCGGACGGGCCAAAGGATTCCGTTGCGCCAAAGATCTCTTCGAACTGTTCGCGCAGGATGATATCCACCTCTGGCATTGTGAGCGGAAGGCCAAGATCTACAAAGCTGGTGACGCCATGCTTTTGCACGCCGCAGGGGACAATGCCTGTGAAGTGCTCCAGGTCTGGGTCTACATTCAGTGAGATGCCGTGGAACGTTACCCACTTGCGCAGGCGAATGCCGATGGCGGCAATCTTGTCTTCTACGTCTTTGCCTTTTTCAGGGCGCTGAACCCAGACACCAACGCGATCTTCGCGTCGTTCTCCGCGGACGTGATGCTGCCATAGGGTGTCGATGAGCCATTTTTCCAATGCTGCGACGAAGGCGCGGACGTCTTGCTGGCGTCGCTTCAAATCGAGCATAACATAAGCAACACGTTGTCCGGGACCGTGATAAGTATACTGCCCTCCGCGGCCTGTTTCATAAACCGGGAAGCGATCTTTGGCGATCAGGTCGACTGGATCGGCGCTTGTGCCTGCTGTGTAAAGGGGCGGGTGTTCCAAAAGCCAGACGCGTTCGTTCGCTTCGCCAGCTGCGATTGCGGCAACACGCTCTTTCATTTCCTTCTGGGCAACTTCGTAAGGCACGAGATCGTCGTCGATCACCCACTCAACAGGGGGAGATCCCTCCAGGGGGAAGAAGTCTGTTTTAAGGGTTTGACGATCGGCCATGTTGTTATCCCAAAATGATCTGCGGATTTCGGTTAGTTGGTTTGCCCTAATGAGATGTAAGCGTCTACACTAAAAATAACAGGGCACCAACTCACAGAGATGAGACGGGTGCATTTTATTCCCTCAGATGGAGGCAGGCAGAGATGAACAGGTTCGATGATATCTCCGTCGACATATCAGTGGTGCTGGGCAAATCTGAAATGCCAGTGCATCAATTATTGCGCATGGGGCGTGGTGCGGTGATTGAGCTGGACACCCATGAAGCTGATGATGTTACGATTTTGGCAAACAGTACACCTGTTGCTGAAGGGCAGGTGACTGTGGTTGGCGATAAAGTTGGCATTGTCATCACAAAGGTATTGCAGCGTGCTGTGGATATGCGGCCTGTAAACATGGAAGATCGGATCTGAAATATCTCGTGCAGTGGATAAGTGCCCGTCTAAAAGAGGTTTTTTCGATTTTTTTCCTCTGCGCTGTGAATTTTTGAAAAAGGGTACTTGCGCAGGTTCGAGGGGTTGGCTATATCACCGCTCACCAGCCGACGGGGCGAGGCCAACGAGCCAAACAAACCGGAGGCAAGCCAAGGTTTTGCGGCCGTGGCGGAATTGGTAGACGCGCAGCGTTGAGGTCGCTGTGGGGTAACACCCGTGGAAGTTCGAGTCTTCTCGGCCGCACCAACCGGCGCTTTGCTAAGTGATTGATATTACTTAGCAAAGCGCCGTTTTTGTTTTTGCGGGTTTACTAAGCCGCACTTTTTGCCCTACAAATTGCCCTACAAACTGCCCTACATTTGCAAATTGGGGGTTTTATGCAGGGGTCAGACAAATACCTAAAGTTGCGGGGTCGTCGCTGGTACTACATCAGGCGCGTGCCTAAAAAGGTTGCGCATTTAGACCAACGCGGCAAAATTGAACTCTCTCTCGAAACATCATCCTTAGAAGAGGCCTGTGCGCGGCGTGATGCACTTGCAGAAGCTGACCGGCTTTACTGGTTGTCTCTGCATGGCGGTGGTGAAGCTGTGCTGGATGTTGCTGATGCAAACTACAAGGCGGCGCAACATCGTGCGCTTGCGCTTGGTTTTGTGTTTAAGCCTGCCTACGAGCTGGAAGCGGCCCCCGTGGTGGATGTGGTGGCGCGTGCATTGGCGTTGGTACGGCGGCCTGAGGCTGGTTTGCAATCTGATGCGCAAGCATTGCTTGGTACTGCCAAACGCCCTTCTGTGACGGTTTCTAAGGCTATGGACGTTTATTTAGCTGAGATTGCACCGGATGAGCAAAAGGGCATGAGTGCAGCTCAGAAGAAAAGTTATGAAAAAGTCAAAAACCGGGCTGTGAGCAATTTTATCAAGATTGTTGGCGATATAGATCTGGAAGAGGTGACCCGTGAGGATGCCTTGCAGTTTTTCAACTGGTGGCAAGATCGTGTGACCGGCAAGGGCGGGGAAAAGCCGCTTTCCGGTAATTCCGCCAATCGCGATGTTGGCAACATGCGCAAGCTCTATAGCTCTTACTTTGAGAGGGTCGGGGAGGAAGAGCGAGAGAATCCCTTTAGGAATCTCAATTTCCGCAGTCCCAAAGCCTTGCGGCAGGATGTGCCGCCTTTCCCTGCCTCCTGGATACAGCAGAAAATTCTTGAACCTGGGGCGCTAGCTTCGCTGAATAGAGATGCAGCCCTGATTGTGCTGGCGTGTATTGAAACCGGTTGCCGCCCTTCCGAGCTTTGCAATATTTCCGCACAGCAGATCTATCTTGATGCCAAGGTGCCTTATATCTCCATCAAGTTTAAGCCGGATCGCGCCATTAAAACGGAATCCAGCGTGCGTGATATTCCTCTGATCGGCGTGTCTTATGAGGCAATGCGGCGGGCACCTGAGGGCTTTCCGCGCTACGTGGACAAGGAAAATAACTTTTCCGCAACGGCTATGAAGGCTTTCCGGCGGGCAGGGTTACTGCCCTCTGAGAACCACCGGATTTATTCGCTGCGCCATGCCTTTGAAACCCGTATGAAGGAAGCTAAGCTGGATTATGAGCTGCGCTGCCTGTTGATGGGGCACGCTATTGACCGGCCGGAATATGGCGATGGTGGGTCAATGGCGTATCGTGCCGGGGAGCTGCGGAAGATACAGCTTGGGTTTTCTATGGAGGTGTTTGAGAGGTTGAGGGGGAAATAGTGCCAGTTCTTGCTGGCCGGATTAAGTCGCGAGAATTGCTTGTTTGAGCCCATTGCAGTCATACGCCACACGATTTGCCTTCGCGGGTGCAGCAAGCCGCTCGTGACCAATTGCTGACATTCATGCAAATCCAAGTGGTTCCGGTCTGCGCGTGACCTTCAACCATAGGTCGATTTGGTTTGCTGGTCACCGAGTGATCATACCAACCACTCATCCAAAATTCGTTTTTCGATATTCGACACCAGCTCTAACCTTGATCGCAGTTATGCCTCATGCTTGCGTTTGATGATCGGTTCATACAAAAATCTGTATTCGCTGCCTTATTCATTCTCACCATAAGCAGGCCACACTTGCTTGAATTGCTCGCTGGTAACTTAGAGCTCTGCACAATTTAGGGTGGAAATGTATTCATTGTGCAATTGTAAGCTTTGGAAGGATTTGTCAACATCAGTGTGTATTTCTATGAGGACACTGATTCAAATGCCTAATACCGCACCAATTTCCTATCCAGTTCAGATGAATACAAACGAAAATGGAGTGATCGCGATCCGGGTCATTTTCCAGGACGCAGATCTCCTGGATACTCATACTCTTACGCTGAATACTGATGAAATGATCGGTACCGGAACCGTTATGAGCGATTATAAATTTCATTACGATCCGGGAACTGCTTTCGATTATCTAAAGGCAGGTGAAACAGCGACTGATACGTTTTCCTATACCATCACTGATAGTGCCGGGGAAAGCACCACATCGACTGTCACGCTTACCATCACAGGCCAAAATGATGCTCCTGTTGCAGCCGCATTGGAACAGCAAACGGATGAGCGGACTGCAATTGTGATTGCTCCTGAATTTACAGATCAGGATGCATCTGACAGCCATGGGGTTACTATTGATACTACTGGTACTGTAGGCTCTGTAACCCTCAACGCTGATGGCACTTTTTCATATGATCCCGATGGAAAGTTCGATCATCTTAATGCTGGTGAAACAGCAACTGACACCTTCACATACACGGTAACGGATGCCGCAGGAGACAGCTCTACTGAGACCGTAACAGTTACTGTGACGGGGATGGATCCTAATACCGCTCCGGTCACCTTTCCATTCGCTTTTTCTGCTAAGGAAGACGGCAAGATCATCTTTCGTGCGATCTATCATGATCCGGATGCGGGAGATAGCCATACATGGACGGTTAATACAGATGGGCTGAAAGGCACACTGACCGAAACTGAGAGTGGTGTGTTCGATTATGTGCCCGGGGCAGCCCTTGACTATTTGGCTGAAGGTGAAACCGAGCTTGAGACCTTTACTTACACGGTCACTGATAGTTTTGGGGCAAGCCATACCTCCACGATTACAATCACCGTCACTGGTGAAAATGATGGGCCAATTGCCTCCGCGATGAATGTGAGCACCAGTGAAAGCAGCTCACTTGTGATCACGCCAGACTTTATGGATCCGGACACCAACGACACTCACACAATAACCGTGCAAACAAGCACGACCAAAGGCACTGTGACCATAAACGAAGATGGCACCTTTACTTATGATACCAATGGGGCCTTCGACGATCTAGATCGGAATGAGAGTGCAATCGACACTTTTTCATACACGGTAGAAGACGAAGCTGGAGCCACCTCTTCAGAGACGGTGACTGTGACTGTAAATGGGGAAAGTAAAGCACTCATTCAGCCAGTTAAGATTATAGCCTCTGACGGGGCGGCGCAGGATTATTTCGGTCATTCAGCGCAGATAAATGATCACGGCACAATTGTTGTTGGGGCTTTCGGAGATGATGTCAAGGGTGATCTTTCTGGTTCGGCCTACGTTTACACACCAGATGAGGAGGGTGGTTTGAGTGAGACTAAACTTCAGGCCTATCGCGGATCGGCAGGTGATTTATTCGGCAGTTCTACTGCGATCAACAATTCAGGTATTATGGCGATAAGTGCATATAAAGATGACGATATGGGAGAAGATTCTGGTTCAGTTTATGTTGTAACTCCGATTGGTGAAACTGGCTTTAAGCAACTTAAGCTGACCGCGTCAGATGGGCGAAAAGAGGACTTTCTCGGTAGAACTCTCGCAATCAACGATGATGGAGTTATCGTTGCTTCGGCCTTTGGAAATTCCAAAAACCGGATAGTAATATTTACGCCCGATGAGATGGGTGAGTATTCGCAAATTAGCCTTCCTATTCGGGGGATTCCAAACTTTGGTTATCCATATGACATAGGTGTCCAAGTAAATGATGAGGGAGTAATAACTGTAGGAGGCCGAGGCCGATTGAGCATATTTACAGAGGACGGCGAGGGAGGATATCGTGAGCAGGTGTTCAAAGATCCTGATATGAGTAACAATTTTGGCGGCCGAGTAGTAGTTGAAAGCGATGGTAGCTTTGTTGTGGGCGGCACAGATGCAATTTTCGTTTATAAACCTGATGGTGAGGGCAATTACTCTATTTCAAAATTTGAAGATGATACTGCTCGATCACTTGCCATGAACTCTAAGGGCGTGATCGCAATTGGACAACATTCATCAGGTAAAAAGGAGTTTGTTACTGTCTATGTGCCAGACGGGCCAAATGCTTACACCCGTTATGATCTGTCCCCCATTAACGGGGAAGAATTTGACGGGTATACCACATGTGTGTCCATCGCAGCGGACGGTACTATTATCGTTGGCGAAGATCATGACGATGACAAAGCTTATGATGCTGGCGCAGTTTATATCTTCACTCAGAACGCCGATGGCTCTTACACTGGTCCTGATGGCACTGTGTTTGAGGCCCAAGGAACTGTAGAAACTGGTTATGTTGGCTTGTCTCCTGTGGAGATTAGAGGGAGTGAGGCAAGTGAAACTCTACAGGGCGGAGATCTGGCTGATAGGCTTTTGGGTAATGGTGGCGATGATACGATTGATGGAGGAATGGGGGATGACAGTATCTATGGTGGGGAAGGCAATGACACCTTTGTATTCAATTCTGGCGATACTGGTCATGATCTCATTGGCGACTTTGCCGCCGGGAGTGGGCCGTCAGATGTGATTAGATTTGAGGCATCTTTGTTCTCTGATTTCGATGCGGTATTAGCTGCAGCTGCTCAAAGTGGTGCTAATACCATGATAACGATTGCTGAAGGTACTTCCGTCACTCTTGGTGGTGTTACGCTTTCCGATCTACATCAAGACGATTTTGCCTTTGTTTAAAGGTTTGGTGCGAGTAAAACAGCCCGACGATTTTCTCGCTGTGCTTTAGTTGTAGTCAAAGACCTCCACCTCCGGTGGAGGTCTTTGACTTTGTATGGCAGCTACACAGTTCTTAACTCACGATAGTGTCGCCTTCACTCTTTCAAGACATCCCTCTATGCAGCCTTTTCGAAACGCAACTAGATTTCATTTTGATCTTCTATGATACAACGCAGCTATCTGTAAGAGTATGCTCGAACTACTGATACAAGAGCCGTGAGAAGTTGGATAAAGATGACTATTATTGCCTTGTGCATTTAACTCATGAGCGAACATATGGTCGCCCACCTCAACTCCTGATAGAATGATCTGAACGGCAGCTAATGGCCCTGGATGCTGGCAAAGGCTTCTCAGTTGCCTGAGCTTTCGCGCCGCAGCGAAGGTCAGCAAAGTCCGCAGTCCGGCTGCTTTCCAGTTGACCCAATTTAGGCTCGCCTTGTAGAGCCCTGCAAACGCGCCCGCGCTCTTGCGCGTGAAAGTGCGTCTTTTTCTTCTTCCAGTGCGGTGAGTTCCCGCTCTATGCGTAAGAAGAAGGGGAGGTAATCGGTGCCGTATTTGTCGACGAGTTTGGCGAAGAGGTTGAGGGCGGTTTCTAGGTCTTCCCGTGTGGGGAGAGGAGGGGCCGCAGGCAGCTTTATTTGATTTTGGTTGTTGGGCTGCATGACCTGCGCCGCTCCCGTGGCTTTGATCGCTGAGGCTTACTGGTTGTCTTGTGCTGCCAGAAAGGCGGTTTGCATTTGCCAGCCTTGTTCCCATTTTTTGAAGCGTGGATCTTCGGTCATATAGAGATTGTCCGTGACTGCTTTGCCTGAGCTTGCTGCGTCTATGCCAAGTTGTTGGGCTTCGTCCAGATCGCCTTCCAGCATGCCAAGGGCGTGCATGTAGAGGTCCAGCATGGACTCCTTCTCTTCGCGCTCTGATGGCTTCTGCTTTTTGATTTTCAGAATTGCCCGCATGGTCGGCACATCAAACCCGTTACCCTTAGCTTCCGCAAATACGTCTTTGATGTCGTCGGCAATGCCCTTCTTCTCGCCTTCCAGCCGCTCAATGCGATCAAAGAAACTTTGCAGATGATCGGCGGCAATGCCGGAGCTGTTAGACCCGGTTTGTGTTTTGGCTGGTGTTGCCTTTTTCGGGGCAGTCTTTGCCGGGGTGGTCTTGGCCTTAGGTTTGGTGGTTGCAGCTTTGGTGGTTTGTGCTTGCTTGGTATCTTCGGATGCTGTTTCCGCTTCTGGGGTGGTTTTGCGAGGTGCCATGTTGAACCTCACTGAGTTGGAGCAATGGAAAGGGCGCGGTTTGCCCCGCTGGAAAAGCGGATGGCGATAATTTGCGCAAGTTCGCCGCGCTCGCTCAAAGAGAGGGGCGCAGCCTCAACCAACCGTTCGAGGCTGAATATTTCTGGCTGAAGTAAGCCATAATAGCTTGAAAGGCTGTGCTCGCTTTGAGGGCAATGGGTATTCGTCAAATCAAAAGTACGCATGACTACTCCTGTCATTGATGGCAGAGATTAATCTCGTAATCAGGTTCTTGCTTTGCGAAGCAGATTATCCACAAAATGCAGAACATACAGAAAGCATAAATCTATGAAATGTGGATTGTCAATCAATGTAATCCACGAAACGTAGATTTATTAGTTGACCTTCTTTTGATTGATGCAAATATTTGACGCACTCAGGGGTATAGAGCTGCGCACTTAAATAGCTGCTCTTTGTATGGAAAGAATCTTTAGTGTTGAGAAAATTCAGAGTGTTCTGATGAAGGGTGAAAAGAGTTCACTGATGCGTTGGAATTGCTCAACGAGGGTCTTGTGTGCATTGCAATTCTAATTGGTTTATTAACGCCAAGTAAACGAATCATCGTTGTTAAATATCGGACACTTAGGGGATGTGGGAGGTCGTTTTGGACCAAGAAGAACGCTTCCAGTTGTTGTTAAAAGGGGCTCAATCGTCCCCATTATCGTTCGATTTATTAGAGGTATTGTCTCGTAATATGGACATGAGTTCATTGGCCATTTTGGTGGGCAATGCATCAATGTTGCCTAAATATATGAAGTCCATTGAGATCCCATATCGCTCACGCAGCTTTATTGCGCCGGGTATTGAGACGCGGAAGTCTCCGGTTTCCCATTGATTGTAGGATTTGTATTGAATGTCGGCATTTGCCGCGAAATCCTTCTGGTTCATACCGAAGTATTTTCTCACAGCTCTAAGTCGTATTGCGGAATCCGCGTAACGTCCTGAAATCACTCTTCTAGTCATGGATCGCATTCTATCATAATCCAATAAATGTAGACTATGTTGTATTTATGGTGTTGACTATAATCTATGAAACGTTGATTTTTATCACATGTGTAACGCACGCGAAATCGCTCAAACGCTTGGCAGGAAGAATATTCAAGATGCTCTCGGGGTTAAGTCGGGCGCTGTAAGCGCTGCCGTTGTGCGAGGGCAATTTCCTGCTTCGTGGTTTCATGAGATGGAACAGTTGGCGCTTGCCGCCAATATAGAACTGCCACGCCATCTCTTTCATTGGAGACGTGGTAAGGGGAGACGGAAAGCTATGGGACCGTGACCGCCACAAGCCGCTAGGGCTGTTCTGAGGGTATAGTTACAAGTCACCTTGTTAGCTTCAATCCCTGCGTAATCAGAGCGCGTATTCCGCCACTGATTTTCTAGTTCTCACTTATCCAATTATCCGCACTGCTCAGGAGGTTTTAAAATGCCTAGTCCCGGAGACGGTTCCCGTTTGTCTATTATCCCGGCCGGTGTGTTTGGGGATTTAACTTTGCGGCCGCGCGATATTCAGGTGTTGGGCGTCCTGTGCTGCTCCACTGATGGCAATGGTTTGACGTATCGCAGCCAAGTGAAGATGGCCCGCCAGCTTGGGGTTGTGCGTTACACAATTCAAAAGGCGATCAGCAATCTGGTGGCTGCAGGCTGGTTGAAGATTTTACGCGGTGAGCGGCCTGATGGCGGTGACTGCTCCCACACCTACAAAGTCATCAATAAGGATCTGATTGACTGCGAAGAGCCGGATTTGATGGAGAGCGGCCCGATTGGTGAACATGTGACTGCCCGAGGGGAACAAAAACTATGCAAAAATAGGCAGGGGGTGCCTCCAAAATTAGACACCTATAAGAACGAGTCTTTAATAACTAAAGATGAAGAAGAACAAGCGGCTGCGAGTAGGTCTTTTTGCAGAAATGCTGAGGACACCCAACACCCGACTGAGGATGTGGAGGGCATAGGGCAGCGCTTTATCGTGCCTTTGCGGGCGTTTTTACGCAAAATTGGGCTAGATCCGGCTGCAGGGCGCTTGCGTGGCGGCCTTGAGCCTGCCTGGGGCTGGGCCGTGAATGGGTGCGACCTTGAGTTAGACGTGAAGCCCACCTTGCACATGGTTCTTGGGGCCGCGCCTGACCCTGTGAGAAGCTTAAATTATTTCACGCGGGCTGTGTTAGCCGCCAAAAACAGCCGTTTAGCGCAGGGTCAGCTCAATCCAAAGTTCATTCCAGATGGTCGCAAAGCGGCGCAAATGCGGGCGCGGAAATGTGCTGCAGATGAGCGGGCAACCAATGCCGCTATAGATCGCGTTTTTGGAGGGTGAAGCCATGGCAGCGCCCGGCGATCTTGTGAAAACCTGCTTTGTTGAGCCGATGCAGGGCAGCTTTAAGAAAACACCCGGCACCAACCCGGAGGCGTATTTTTCCAGCCTCTCGACAAAGCTCTCGGGGTTTTCTGAGGATGTGTTGAAGGCGGCGGCGTCCAGTCTGATTGAGCGGGCAACCTCTTCAACATGGCCTTATGTGGGAACAATCACAGCAGCTTGCAAATCAGCACAAGAGCGATTGAGAGCCAGGGATTCCGGGCAATCTAACCCGGTGCGGGCTGGGTATCCGTGGCCGGAGGATGTGGCGGTGCGGGTTTTGATTAATCAGGATGCAAAGCTTGCCACGTCTGCGGCGTTGGCTGGTTGGCATGCTGATCTGATTGATTTTGTGCGCAGAGAAAAACGGGTGCCTTCCATGGAGGAGGTTGAACCGTTTGTGGTGGCCACCATGCAGCGTGATGCCCGCATAGCAAAGCAGATGGAAGAAGCGCTGGACGTTCTCAGAGGTGAGTACAACAGCAAGCTTGAAAAACTACCGGCAAATCATCGCGTTCAAATCATGGCGAGTTCGATTGCGAACCGCAGGAACAGGCTTGCCGTAATGATCGCAAAAGAGATTGAGGCACGTGAAGAGGTGGCAGATGACCAGTTGTAAGCCAAGCCGGAAGAAGAGGAAGCCAGCGCAGGACAAGCGCAGCTACACACGTGCAAGCGCATTGGAGCACATGCGCAGCAAAGGATTGCTCTCTGATTTGCAATACCGGGTTGCGTGCCAGATCAGCGCTTTGATGATTGAGCAAGGCGGGCAGACAAGATCCATCGACTATGCTCAGCCGGTTGTTGACGGGGGCGGTGCAGACCGTGATTGGCTGTTTGTGAGTACCAGCGATGCCACCCGGAAAATCAAGGAAATTGCAAAGGCGCTTGGACCAGATCAAGCCGTTGTCGTGTTCTCCATCGCCGGGCGTTCCATGTCCACCAATGAGGTGGCCTTGCTGTTTGAGGAAAGCAGGGAGCACCGGGAGAGCGCAAAACCACTTCGCAAAACTCAGGACTATGTGAGGCAGCTTTTACGGGATGGTTTAACCCGTGCGGCCTTCCACCTGGGTTTGGCAGTAACCGCGCCGGATACCCTTGTTGGCAAGCGCCTGCGGATCTGGCGAAACCTGGGAGGTGAACCCATGGAAGACCTGCAGAATATCCTTTCTGAAAGCGAATTTGTGAGCTGCATGGCTGCACGATTTATGCTGCGGGCAGGGTTGAGTGAGGCGGAAGCTGAGAAGCATGCCCGCATTACGCTAGATGCATTCTGTGATGCTGAAAAGTGTGACTTTGGCTCTGAAAATCACCACTGGGGCAAGTCGGATGCTGAATATTTAGCTGATGAAGAGCTGGATTGCTGGGGCGATGGCTAGTGTTAGTTGATGCTTAGAGGTGTTGCATGGGCAAGCACTCAGATTTTCCGCGCCGCAAGTTTGATCAGTATTTCACTTGGGATACACGGGCGGGGCAGGCGCTTGCGCCCTTTCTTGAGGGCGTTGAGACATACTGTGAGCCATGCGCGGGGCGTGGGGATCTGATAGGGCAGCTGGACGCTTTAGGGCTTGAGTGTCTGGCTGCCTATGATCTGGACCCAAAGCGGCGGGGGATAATAAAGAAAAACGCTTTCAGGCTGACAAAAGAGGACCTGCAGGGAGCGCAGGCGATCATCACAAACCCGCCTTGGACCCGGCGACTATTGCACGCTCTGATACTGCATTTGTGCCAATTGGCTCCAACATGGCTGCTTTTCGATTCGGATTGGTTGTTTTCTCTGCAATCTCAAAGGTTTATGGGCTGTTGTTCTGATGTTGTTCCCATTGGTAAGATGCGCTGGGTTGAGGGAACCCCAGATGATGAGAAAGGAAATTCAGCTTGGTTCAGGTTTGATGCTCAGAACCAGAAACCGACGATATTTCATAGGCGTAGGAAGTTCTATTTCGGGCTGGATCTTAAAGATTACATAGCTGAGCCGATGTTGTTGTGAGCGGGTGGGGTTGACGTGTGCGCACTCAAAGCACAATACTCCTCTACATTGGAATTTAGCGCCTTCAAGCCTGCACGGCTTGGGGCGCTTTTTCGTTGAGGGCGCTATGATCCGCTACACCGCAAACTTTAGTGAGGTCGCCAAGGGGCTGACCAAAGCGGAAGAGCGGCAGGTGCCCTATGCGATCAGCTTGGCGCTGAATGAGACTGCGCAGGATATCAAAGCCAATAGTGAGAAAGCTCTGAGTAGGCGGCTGGACCGTCCTACACCCTTCACCAAGCGCGGCCTTGCACTGAAGCGGGCAAGCAAGCGTAACCTCTCGGCTGTTGTCTTCTTCAAGGATAGGCAAGCGGATTATTTGGAGCTGCAGGAGAAAGGTGGAACCAGAAGGCCAAAGCGCAAGGCGCTGGCGGTGCCATTCTCTCAGCGGCTCAACAAGTATGGCAACCTGCCACGGCGTAGCATTGACCGGTTGTTGAAGCGACCGGATGTGTTTCAAGGTGAGATCAACGGTGTTGAGGGGATCTGGCAGCGGCCTAAGCGCGGCAAGCGGCGCAACGGATCGCGGGGCACTAAGGGCCGCACGGGTTTAAAGCTGCTGATTGCCTATGAGAAGAGCGCAGACTATCAACCGCGCCTGCGTTTTGAAGAGGGTGCGCGAAAGACTGCGGATGCCCGGATGAAACGCAACTTCCGGCGTGCGATGCAGAGAGCATTAGCAACAGCTAGATAGGATCTACAATTTTTTGTTGTAAGGCGTATGGCGCTAAACCTTAAAATTGTGAATCGGCATGCAAAATTGACCCGGTTAGGTGGGTTATGAGCGTTTAAGATTGACCCACCTGTTTGTTAGGATCCGTGCATTTAGCGCGGGGCATGAACGGGTGATATTGATGGAAAGTGCAGCCAAGATCCGCCGTCTTGTTTTACGGGATGGTCGAAGTGTCCGGTCGGTCAGT